>NZ_JADYVO010000049.1:0-6325 GCF_020193825.1 Bradyrhizobium sp. NBAIM18 | reverse complement strand
CGGGGGTGCAGTTCCGGGAGGGGGTGGGGGCTGAATGTCTCTCCACTGTCATTCCGGGGCACGCGAAGCGTGAGCCCGGAATCCATCGTGCCACAGCGTTGGTCGATGAATGGCTTCCGGGCTCGACGCTGCGCGTCGCCCCGGAATGACGGAAGTGACCTAATCCGGCCGAACCATCTCGAACATGTTCTCCGGCTTGATCTCGAAATAATCGCCGCGCCGGCCGGCGCGGACGATGGGGCGGGCGGCGGCGGTCTGGTAGACGCCGTCCTTGATCAGGGCCTTGTCGATGTGGACGGCGACGACTTCGCCGAGCGTCAGCCAGGCGTCGGCCTCCTTGCCATTGGCGCCCTTGAGGCGGACGATGTCGGACACCTTGCACTCGAAGGCGACGGGGCTCTCGCCGACGCGCGGGACATTGACGAGCTTGCCGGGCACGGCGGTGAGGCCCGCGACCTCGAACTCGTCGACCTCGGGGGCGACATGCGCCGCGGTCGCGTTCATGTGCCTGGCGAGATCCATCGTCGTCAGATTCCAGACGAACTCGCCGGTCTGCTGCATGTTCTCGACCGTGTCCTTCCAGTTGGTCGAGGAGAAGCCGATGATCGGCGGCACGTAGCAGAACGCGTTGAAGAAGCTGTAGGGCGCGAGGTTGACGTGGCCCCTGGCGTCGCGCGAGGAGATCCAGCCGATCGGCCGCGGCGCGATGATGGCGTTGAAGGGGTCGTGCTTGAGTCCATGGCCCTTGGAGGGCTCGTAGAAGTACAGGTCTTTGTCGGTCACGCGCTGCTTCCTTTCGTCATTGCGAGCGCAGCGAAGCATCCAGAATCCCTCCGCGGAGACGGTCTGGATTGCTTCGCTGCGCTCGCAATGACGGAGTTTGTGGGTCCGTCCCGGTCCGCCTCCGGCGGTCGTGCCGGGGCGATCAGTCTGCTTATAGGAGAAAACGCCCCGCCCGTCAGTGGCGCGGCGACAGACCCGCGATGACGAAATCGATCATCTGGTCGATGGTCGGGCCGGGCTTGGTGGCGCACTGGGCGATCATTTGGGGGTGGAAGAAGCGCATCATCGCTGTGCATGAACAGAGCGCAGCCAGCTGCAGGTCGGGCGCCTCGAACTCTCCGGAGACGACGCCTTGCGCGATCATCTGGCCGATCATTCCGGCAATGCACTCCATATGAGTGACGCAGACCGCCCAATCCTCCTGCATCGCGATCTCGACCATCTCGTGCAGCTTGTTGTCGCCGACATAGCGCTCGGTATTCATGCGATTGATGGTGATGAGCAGTTCGCGGAAGCGCGGCAGCACCGGACCGGGCCTTGCCACGATCCGCTGCGCCTCCAGCTCGACCTCGCCCATCAGCGAGCGGGCCACCGCCTGATGGATCGCCTTCTTCGATTCGAAGAAGCGATACACGTTGGCGGGGCTCATCCTGAGCTCCTTGGCGATGTCGCCGACGGTCGTCTTCTGGTAGCCGATCTGGCGGAACAGCCGCTCGGCCACCTCGAGGATGCGATCCCGGGTGTCGACTTCGATATGTTCCGAAACAAGGGCCATCAGTCAGGACTCGCTGGTCAGCAGTCTTCTCATCTATTCAGCCGCTTCGGCAAGCGGAATTGCGTGCGGGTCATCGCTCCCATGCTGCGGCGCGGCCGGCTGCTCGGGCGTTCCGGCCTCGTCCAGGCTCTTGCGGAACCACAGGGCGTAGAGGCCCGGCAGGTACAGCAGCGTCAGGAAGGTCGCGACGAACAGGCCGCCCATGATGGTGATCGCCATCGGGCCCCAGAAGGCCGAGCGCGTCAGCGGGATCATGGCGAGAATGGCGGCGAGCGCCGTCAGCACCACCGGCCGGGCACGGCGGACGGTCGCCTCGACGATCGCCTCGCGCCGGGTCAGGCCGTGGCTGACGTCGGTCTCGATCTGGTCGACCAGGATGACCGTGTTGCGCATGATCATGCCGGCGAGCGCGATCAGGCCGAGCAGCGCCACGAAGCCGAACGGGGCATTGGCGACGTTCAGGCCAAGCGAGGCACCGACGATGCCGAGCGGCGCGGTCAGGAACACCAGGATCAGGCGTGAGAAGCTCTGCAGCTGGATCATCAGCAGCGTCAGCATCACCATGACCATCACCGGGAAGAGGATGAAGATCGAGGCGTTGCCCTTGGCGGATTCCTCGAACGCGCCGCCCGGCTCGATCCGGTAGGCCGGCTCGAGGTGATCCTTGATCGCCTTCAGCTTCGGCGTGATCTGGTTGGTGACATCAGGGGCTTGCACGCCGTCGACGACGTCGGAGCGCACGGTGATCGCCATGTCGCGGTTGCGCCGCCACATGATCGGCTCCTCATGGGCATATTCAATTCGAGCGATCTGCTGCAGCGGCACGGCGACGCCGTTGCGCGAGGTGATGGTGAGATCGCCGACGCCGCCGAGGTCGAGGCGCTCGGACGGGATCGCGCGGGCGACTACGCCGACCTTCTCGATGCCATCGCGCACGGTCGTGACCTGCGAGCCCGAGATCAGCATCGCCAGCGCCTGCGAGACGTCCTGCGGGGTCAGGCCCATGGCGCGGGCGCGGTCCTGGTCGACGACGAGCTTGAGGTAGGGCGACTGCTCGTTCCAGTCGAGCTGGACGTCCTTGACGCTCTTGTTCTCCCGCATGACGTCGCGGACCTGGTAGGCGATCTCGCGGACCTTGTTCGCGTCGGGGCCGATCACGCGGAACTGCACGGGGAAGCCGACAGGCGGACCGAAATTGAAGCGGTCGACGCGCACGCGTGCCTCGGTCAGGAAGCCCTCGGCGGCCGCGGTCTCGATCTTGGCCTTGATGCGCTCGCGCGCCTCGACCCCCTTGGCAACGATGACGATCTCGGCAAAGGCCTCGTTCGGAAGCTGCGGGTTGAGGCCGAGCCAGAAGCGCGGCGAGCCCTGGCCGACATAGGCGGTATAGGTCTCGATGTCCTTGTCGTCCTTGAGCAGCGTCTCGGCCTTCTTCACCGCCTTCTCGGTGACGTTGAAGGCGGTGCCTTCCGGAAGGCGCAGCTGCAGGAACAGCTCGGGGCGCTCCGAGAGTGGGAAGAACTGCTGCTGGACCTGGCCGAAGCCGACGATCGAGGCGGCGAAGACGCCGACGGTCGCGACCACCACGGTGATGCGGTGGTTGACGCACCACTTCACGATGGCGCGCAGGCCGCGGTACATGCGGGTCTCGTAGACCGCATGCGGATCATGGTTGTGGTGCGCCTTCATCTCGGGCAGCAGCATGACGCCGATATAGGGCGTGAAGATCACCGCCACGAACCAGGAGGCGACCAGCGCGATTGCCACGATCCAGAATATGCTGCCGGCATATTCGCCGACCGCGGAATTGGCAAAGCCGATGGGGAGGAAGCCAGCGGCCGTGACCAGCGTTCCCGTGAGCATCGGAAACGCAGTTGATTCCCAGGCAAAGGACGCCGCACGCATGCGGTCCCAGCCCTGCTCCATCTTCACCACCATCATCTCGACCGCGATGATGGCGTCGTCGACGAGCAGGCCGAGCGCGATGATCAGCGCGCCGAGCGTGATGCGGTGCAGGTCGAGCGACATCGTGTTCATGACGATGAAGACGATGCCGAGCACCAGGGGCACCGACAGTGCGACCACGATGCCGGTGCGCCAGCCGAGCGCCAGGAACGAGACGAACAGCACGATGACGAGCGCTTCCATGAAGGAGTGCACGAACTCGCCGACGGCGTGCTCGACCACCTTGGGCTGGTCGGCAATCAGCTTGACGTCGACGCCCTGCGGCACCGCCTTCATGAAGTCGGCCGTCGCCTTCTCGACCTCCTTGCCGAGCTGGAGGATGTTGGCGCCCTTGGCGGTGACGACGCCGATGCCGATGGCGGGCTTGCCTTCCTGGCGCACGACGAAGCTCGGCGGATCGACATAGCCGTGAGTGACGGTGGCGATATCGCCGAGACGGAACACGCGGCCGTTGCTCTCGACCGGCGTTTCGGCGACGGCCTTGGCACCGTCGAGCGCGCCGGTGACGCGCAGCGGCACGCGCTGCGAGGAGGTCTCGACCGTGCCGGCCGGCGTCACGTTGTTCTGCTTGGCGAGCGAATCGAACAGCGCCTGCGGCGTGATGCCCAGCGTGGCGAGCTTGGCGTGGCTGAACTCGACGAAAATGCGCTCATCCTGGTTGCCGTAGACGTCGACCTTGGTCACGCCGGGCACCTTGAGCAGGCGCTGGCGAAAACCTTCGGAGACCTTCTTGAGCTGGGCATAATCGGCGCCGTCGCCGGTCATCATGTAGAGGATGGAATCGACGTCGGAGAACTCGTCGTTGACGACGGGCCCGAGAATGCCGGACGGCAGCTGGCCCTGCACGTCGACCAGCTTCTTGCGCAGGAGATAGAAGAGATAGGGCACGTCCTTCGGCGGCGTGTTGTCGCGGAAGGTGACCTGGAGCGCGGTGAAGGCGGGCTTGGAATAGGTCTGCACCTTCTCGAAATAGGGCAGCTCCTGGATCTTCTTCTCGATGGGATCGGCAACCTGGGTCTGCATTTCCTGCGCGGTCGCGCCGGGCCAGATCACGGAGACGTTGACCACCTTCACCGTGAAGAACGGATCCTCGGCACGGCCGAGCTTCTCATAGGAGAAGAAGCCGGCGACGCCGAGGATGATCATCAGGAAGAGCACCAGCGTCGGATGGCTGACGGCCCAGGCCGAAAGGTTGAAGCGCTTCATCGCACTCTCCGAAAGACGATCCAGTTGCAAACAACGACAGCCGCTCTGTTCAAACCGTCGTCGCGAGGCAGCGAAGCAATCCAGGGGGCTGGGCAGGTTCTGGATCGCTTCGCCGCTTCAGCCTTTGCTTAGGGACAAAGGCCGAAACTCACCTCACACGACGTAACTCACTTCTTTTGTCTTGCCGTTCCGGGGCGACCGCAGGGCGAACCCGGAAAATGTCAGGACTAGAAACTCAGTGACGACACGATCCGCACCCGCTGGCCGGGATCGAGCTTCTGCACGCCGAGGGCGACGATCTTGGCACCCTCCTCCACGCCGCCGGTGATGACGACGTCCTTGCTCTCGTAGGACTTCACCGTGACCGGCTTGAGGGTGACGCCACCGTTGTCGTCGACGACGTAGAAGGAGGGCTTGCCGCCTTCGTTGAAGAGCGCCGACAGCGGCAACCGCGCGACGCGCTCGGTCGCGGCATCCGACAGCGTCAGCGTCGCCGTCATGCCGAGCGCGACCTTGTCGTCGGCCTCGGGCAGCGAGAACTTTGCCAGATAGGTGCGCGTGGCGGGATCGGCTGCCGGCGCGATCTCGCGCAGCTTGGCCGTGTATTTCTTGTTCGGCTCGGACCAAAGAGTGACGCTGGCGACGCCCGACTTGGCACGTCCAACCAGCGTTTCAGGGATCGCGACGACCGCTTCCTTCTCGGCAAAGCGGGCGACACGGATCGAAGCCTGGCCCGCGGCAACCACCTGGCCGGGCTCGATCAGCGTTGCGGTGACGACGCCGCGGGCGTCGGCGTTGAGCGTCGCGTAGGAAAGGGAATTCTTGGTCAACTCGACCGAGCGCTCGGCCCGGTTCAAGCGCGCACGGGCTTCATCGGCGGCGGCGCGGCTCTGGTCGAGCTGGGCGTCCGTGGTCCAGCCCTTGGCCTTGAGGTCCTTGGCGCGCTGCTCGGCGGCGGCGGCCTGGGCCAGCACGCCGGTTGCGGCGGTCTGCTCGGCAACGGCCTGCTCGGCCTGGAGCTTCAGGTCGACCTCGTCGAGGGTGGCGAGCGGCTGGCCGACTTCGACTGTCTGGCCGACTTCGACGAGGCGTTTGGCCACCTTGCCGGCGACGCGGAAGCCGAGATCGCTCTCGATCCTGGGACGGATAGTGCCAACGAAGCTGCGCTCCGGGGTCTCGGCAGCGTAACGGGCGGTTGCCACCAGAACCGGCCGCGGCGGCTCGGCCTTCTCGGCGACGGTATCGTTGCACCCTGCCAGCGAAACGGCCATCAGGGCGAGCGCGGCTCCTGCGAAAAGCTTGGAATAGCTCGACAAAATCGACCGGACGAACATCGAAGGACACTCCTGCATCTCGATTGAGAGGAATGTCGACTGTTCACTGATAAAAGTCAATAATCGTCAGTCATCAGGAATGCGTGATCGTGAAGGAGTGGTAAGGAGGGCTAGGCTTGGCCGCGAGGTGTTATTGTAGCAACCATTAAAGCGGGCGCCCGATTGCCTTGAGCATGACGCCGCGCTTGCGACCGTCAAGGCGTGGCCTGGCGGCAGCGGGTATGAGGCGAGAGCAGAGCGACGGCCAGCCTTGACGGCCGCC
>NZ_JADYVO010000048.1:0-7857 GCF_020193825.1 Bradyrhizobium sp. NBAIM18 | reverse complement strand
TCCCATGTCAGCTCCCTGACCGGCTCCACGTGGGGTGGCTCGGTGTCGGGTACGGACTCTGGCCTCAAGACTCTGGAGACCAGCTTCTATCAGGACCTGAACAGTGACGGGCAGATCGGTACGTCCAGCGTAGCTACGTCATCCACTGCAACCGGTAGCAACGCGGCTATTGCGGGCAGTACGTTCATCGCTTCGCCGGGCAACACGACCCTGACCAGCACGTCCGGCGATGACACCTTCGTTGGCAGCAGCCAGGCCGATACTTTCGTGTTTGGCGCGAACTTCGGCAACGACGTCATCAAGGGCTTCGTTGCCCGCGGACCTGCTCACGACACGATCGAGTTCAGCAAGAGTGTGTTCGACAGTTTTGCCAGCGTTCTTTCCCACGCGACCCAATCGGGCACCGATGTCGTGATCGCGACGGGGAGCGATACCCTCACGCTGAAGAACACCAAGCTCGGCGCGTTGACCAGTAACGACTTCCATTTCGCGTAGGGGACGGAATCCACACAGACCAGTCTTCAACAACTGCCTTGGGGATCTCCTGGGGGATCTTCCAATGCATGGTTCAAGGGCAGAAAGCCATGATCGACTTTGGACGGCGGGGGGGATTCCCCCCGCCCGCGAATCTCTATCGAACTCCACTTCTTCAACTATCAGGGCTCTGGACGGCCGGGCGGCAGTCTGCGGAAAACACTCGGCTGCAGACGTCGCAACTGATCGGCTGGGCAAAGCGTCTGATCGAAGCACTGCGGCAGCGGATATTCGCTGGTCGACCCCGGCCAGTGGATCACTATGACGAGTCGCAGTCAGAGTTGTCGGTTTTCCTGCGGTCTTGCCGCCGGATTTTCTGGGCACTCGCGGCCTTCAGCGGCATGAGCAATCTACTCATGCTCACCGGCTCGTTCTTCATGCTGCAAGTCTATGATCGGGTGCTGCCTGGACGCAGCATACCGACTCTGGTCGCCCTGTTGACTCTGGCGACGGTGCTTTACCTGTTCCAGGGCGGGCTTGATCTGGTCAGGAGCCGGATCAGCGCCCGGGTCGGACGGTATTTCGATGAAAGTCTCGGGGTTCGCATCTTCGACGCTCTTGTTCGCCTGCCTTTGAAGACCAGAGCGGATGGCGACGGCCTGCAGCCGGTGCGGGACCTCGATCAGGTCCGCAGCTTCCTGTCGAGCGGAGGGCCGACGGCGCTCTTCGATCTGCCCTGGATGCCGATCTATCTCGGCGTCTGCTTCCTCTTTCACTTCTGGATTGGCCTCGCTGCGCTGGCTGGTGCGTTGGTGCTGGTCGGCATTACGATGCTCACGGAAACGCGTACCCGAGGTCCGGCAAAGGCGAGCTCGCGTCTTGCGATTTCGCGAACTGCCCTCGCGCTCGAGGGACGGCGCAATGCCGAAGTTCTGCAGGCCATGGGTATGCGGCAACAAGCGGCTTTGCGTTGGCAGGATGCCAACGCAAAGTACCTCGCAGCCCATGAACGGGCCAGCGATGTCGCAAACGGACTCGGTGGTGCCTCGAAGATTTTCCGCGCGATCTTGCAATCGCTGGTTCTTGCCGTTGGCGCCGTCCTCGTCATCAACCAGGAATCGACGGCCGGCATCATCATTGCCGGATCGATCCTCACCGCGAGGGCCCTTGCGCCTGTCGAAATGGCAATTGCGAACTGGAAGGGGTTCGTCGCGGCGCGCCAATCGGGACAACGGCTCGATTACTTGCTGAAACTTCTTCCTCAGGAGGAGGAGCGGTTGGCATTGCCTGCGCCTGTGGAAACCCTTAGCGCCGAGAACCTCTATATCAGTGCTCCGAACTCCGAGAGACCCACTCTGAGCGAAGTGTCATTCCAGCTGCGGAGTGGGCAGGCGGTCGGAATCATCGGTCCGAGCGGATCCGGCAAGTCGACGCTGGCGCGTGCGCTGGTTGGCGTGTGGCCGTGCATTCGAGGCAGGATCCGGCTCGACAACGCCGCCCTCGATCACTGGTCTTCGGACGACCTCGGCAAGCACATCGGTTATCTGCCCCAAGACGTAGAATTGTTCGACGGCAGCATTGCGATGAACATTGCACGGTTCGACCCGAACGCAACCGCCGCCGCTGTTCTGGAAGCCGCCCGCGCCGCGGGCGCGCATGACCTCGTCCTCTCACTGCCCGACGGGTACAGCACGAAGATCGGCGAGGGAGGGCTGGCGCTGTCGGCGGGGCAGCGGCAGCGTATCGCGCTTGCGCGCGCTTTTTACGGCAAGCCCTTCCTGGTCGTGCTTGACGAACCCTCTTCCAATCTCGATGCGGAGGGCGAGGAGGCTCTGACAGAGGCGATCCTGAACGTGCGACGCCGCGGAGGGATTGTGGCCGTTGTCGCTCATCGGCCGAAGGCGCTGGAAGGTGTGGACCATGTATTGTGCCTCGGCGAAGGCAGAGTTCAGTCCTTCGGCAAGCGAGAGGAGGTACTCAAGAGAGTGCTGCGGACTCCGGTGCCGCTGAAGGTCGTCGCAGAAGCTCAAGGAGGCGGCCGATGAACGATCAGATAGCGCCGGCGTTGCAGTCCATCCAACGTTACATGATCGTCGGAATGATCATGTTCGCTTTGGTGACTTTTGGGGTCGGCGGCTGGGCGACGACTTCCCAGTTGTCGGGCGCGGTGATCGCGCAGGGCGTGGTCGTGGTGGATTCGAGCGTCAAGAAGGTCCAGCACGCCACGGGTGGAATCGTCGGAGAGTTGCGCGTGCGCCAGGGCGATCGGGTGAATGCAGGCGACATTCTGATCCGCCTCGACGAGACGCAGACGCTCGCGAATGCGACGATCGTCACCAATAGCATCGACGAATTGCTTGCGCGGCAGGCCCGTCTCGAGGCCGAGCGCGATAGTGCCGAGCAGGTCGTGTTTCCAAAGGTACTGCTCGACCGGGCCAAAGAGAGCAACTCCGAGGCGAGCCGTGCAATTGCCGCGGAGCGGAAGCTGTTCGACCTGCGTCGTCAGGCGAGGAGCGGCCAAAAAGCGCAGTTGCAGGAGAAGAGCGCGCAGTTGGAGAACGAAATCAAGGGCTATATGGGGCAGACGGAGGCCAAGCAGAAGGAGGTGGAGTTCATCCGACAGGAGCTGGAGGGCGTGCGCAGCCTCTGGCAGAAGAACCTGGTGCCGATCACCCGGCTCAATTCCCTCGAGCGCGACTCCGCCCGCATCGAGGGCGAGCGCAGCCAGCTCGCAGGAATGATCGCTCAGTCGAAGGGCAAGATCTCCGAAATCGGACTCCAGATCATTCAGATCGACCAGGACCTCCGTACCGAGGTCGGCAAGGACCTGATCGAAACCCGCTCGAAACTCTCCGAGCTGGGCGAGCGCAAGACTGCGGCGGTGGATCAGTTGAATCGGGTCGATATCCGGGCGCCACAATCCGGTCGCGTCCACGAGCTCAGCGTCCACACGGTCGGGGGGGTGATCTCTCCGGGCGAGCAAATCATGCTGATCGTTCCTGACGCGGACTCGCTCGCGGTCGAAGTCAAGATCGCACCGAAGGATATCGATCAGGTCTACGTGGGGCAGACCGCGACAATGCGCTTCGCAGCGTTCAACCAGAAGACCACGCCCGAAATCGACGGCGAGGTCAGCATGGTCTCGGCAGACATCACGCAGGATCAGCGTGCCGGCACGAGTTACTACACGGGCCGCGTCTTGCTGAAGTCGGAAGAGCTGGCGAAGCTCGGCTCGGCCAAGCTGCTGCCCGGCATGCCTGTCGAGGTCTTCATCAAGACGGCAGGGCGGACCGCGTTGTCCTACCTGCTCAAGCCGCTACACGATCAGGCGGAGCGTGCGTTCAAGGAGCGCTGACCAGGCGCTAGATTGCGGTGCTCGACTGCATGGAGTCAGAACCGGCGCCCTTGGGCGCCGGTTTTGCGACTAGCCTCTGAAAGCACGGGCGGGCCGGAACCATCGGCCGCGGGCTTGCGGGGACGGCGGAAGCTCGTCTCGAAACGGAACGGCGTCCGCAGTCTGGCTCGAAGAATCCGCCGACGCATTCTGGTGATATCGACGTGCCGCAAGAGATCCGGTGGGACGTACGCGATGAGATCGCGCCACCTCCTGCTCAACCGCAATAGATCGCGGGCCTTTCGAGGGAGCGACCATGGAAGGTGCTTGTTGCGCTCGGGTGAGACTATGGGTTGCTCGAACGATCGTCCGTTGAGCACGTCCATTCGCTTGGTGTGCAAGGTCATCGCGGCCACGTAGCCAAGTATTGAAGCTTCAGCTCCCAGAATGACGAGTAGCTCAACTGGCATATGAAATCGGTCCTGCCCGAGGAAGCTCTGGTAGGCGGTTTGGCTCCGGTCCCAAATTTCAACAATAAAATCACATGGGAACGGTAAATCGTCGTCTGACGCTGGGCACGGAGCACGTTCGTTCGTGCTGCGCCTTTCGCGCTTTGCATCGAGAGTAGCCAGACCCGGGCGAAGCTCCTCGCGCCCCTCCCATGCTTATTCTGCTCTGCATGTTAGCCGCAGTGCTTTGTGATGGCGATCGTCGCGCGATTTAATATCTATATATTGCAATTGAATTAAATCAAGTTAATATTGAAATGTGACATTAAAATCGTGGTCTCGCGTGGCCACGCTGGCGGCGGACCCGACGTTTGGCGTTCGGAGCGGGATCGGCAGATGCAGCGAACCTCGGGCCCAGTTATCGCGGCAGCCGTAGCTGCCATGATTGGAGGCGTTCAATGGGCGCGTGCGTCATTGTCGACCGTGCCGCGAGCAGCACCCCAAGCTGACCTTGTGCACATCGAACTGGGACGCCCGACCCTTCCGCCCCTCACTTACACGGTGTTTTGCCTGCGCTATGAGACCGAATGTCGCCCGCGGCGCTTCTTCCGTGGCGGGCCGGTCCGGTTGACAAAGGGGCGATGGGCTGAGCTGAAGGCAGTCAATCGCGCCGTGAACCGTGCCATTGCTCCGCAGCCCAATGAACTCGGCCTTGCAGGCGAGGCGTGGATCGTTAACCCGGATCGCGGTGATTGCAACGACTACGCCGTGAGCAAGCGGCACGAACTGCTGCAACGCGGTTGGCCCGCGCGGGTCCTGTTATTGAGCGAGGTGGTCACCAGTTCTGGAGATCATCACCTTGTGCTGGTGGTGCGCGCCAGAAGCGGCGATCTGGTCCTCGATAATCTGACGCCCGAGATCAAGTCTTGGTCGCAAGTGCCATACGGCTGGGTCCGCATGCAGATGCCGAGCGACAACCGGCTGTGGGCGACGATTGGCCGCCCGGGCGCCTGACTGAGTGGCCGGAGTCATGCCTGGGCTGCGCCGGCGGGACGCCTGAGCCAAGCCGCGCCCGCCGTCATGACGCCGCGAGGCCCAGCCCGCTGGGGGCGGCCGAGGGGTCCACCCAACGTCGGATCGTGCCTTCGTATATGTCGGCACCGTAGAGCCAGCCGTCGGGCCCCTTCTGCAGGTCCACAATGCCTGGTACGTTGTCCACCAACTGGACGCTTGCTATCTGCCGGCTCGCATCCAACGTCGCTGCGAAGATCGTTCCGTTGTAGACGTCGTCGAAGAACATCGTGTTCTGATTGTAGAAATCTCCCGCGGTAATCACGTGGAAATTGTCCGGAGCGCCGTGGCTCAGAGGTAAGATCGGGAATACGGCAGCCGGGTCGGTTGTAAAGTTGCGGTTGCCGTTATTGTAGAAGGTGATCGCCTGGGCAAGGTTCTGGTAGCTGGCGGTTCTGTCCGGGCCTTCGAGATAGGGCCATCCGAAATTCGAACCGGCTTGACCCGTGTTGATTTCATCCCAATTGTTCCAGCCTACATCTCCAAGCACCGGCAGATTCGTAACGGGATCGAAGCTGAAGCGGTACGCGTTGCGGATACCGTAGTAGAACACTTTTGACTGATTGCTGTTCGGATCGCTGGCCTGATAATACGGATTGCCCGGCGCTCCCTCACCTGTAACAGGGTCGATCCGCAAGAGCTTGCCGGAGAGATTGTGGATGTCTTGGACCCGCACGGCTCGAGGATCGACGAAGTTGTACGATGTGCCATCACCGACGGTGAGATAGAGATAACCGTCGGGTCCGAAATGGACGGCACCTATGGAATGCGAATCGCTGTCGGTCGCAAGATAGTCACGGATGTTCTGGTTCTGGATGCCGGCCCTGTCGGGATCGTTGTCCTGCGCTCCTGTCTCGATCTGGCTCGCAGGAGCGGTGATTGTAGTGCCGTTGACGATCCCGGAAGGAACGATGCTGGGATCACCGCCGCTGTTCGCGTCGGGACGGCTAGTATAGGCCCAGATGCTGTTCTTGCCGACCAGCACCACTTCGCTGGACGGATCGGCAATCATCGTGACGGGGTCGACAGTGACCCTCACCAGACGGCTAGGTCGGTTGCCACCCCCATCGGCCGCTGCGAGTCCGCTTTGAGTCTCCGTCTCTGGCGGATCGTAAGTGTAAAGCAGGTAGACATAGTGGTTGGTTGCGAAATTCGGGTTCACCGCGATCCCCAGCAGCCCGCGATCGCCGAAATCGTTCACTTTGGTCGAAAGGTCGATGAGCGGGGTCGATCGCAATGTGCCGTTGTCCACCACGCGCACCACGCCGTTCTTCTGCGCGATAAGCATGTAGCGGCCGTCGGGCGTCCAGTCCATTGCCGCAGGCTGATTCAGACCCGTTACCGCTGTCTCCCGCACCAAGTTGCCGAGAGCAGGGTTGTCGTTATCCAGGATCTTCACCGTCGTCGTCACCTGGGAACCGAGAGTGGCGCCCGTCGGGTTGCTCAAGGTGACGGTGAAGGTCTCGTCGTTCTCCGGAGTCGTATCATTAACGATCGGCACAGAGACGGTCTGGCTCGCCTGTCCGGCGGCAAAGGTCACCGTACCTGATGTGGTCGTGTAGTCGGATCCCGCGAGTGCGCTGCCGCTGCTCGTCGTGAAGCTCACTGTGGCCGCTTGATTGACGGGCCCGCTGCGGAGCAGCGTGATCGTCGCGGTGGGGCTACTCTCTGCAACGCTCAGCACGACGTCCGCCATTGCGATTGTGGCGGGCGAGTCGTCGTCGACAATGGTGACGAGCACGGTGCGTGGAGCTCCGAGGGATCCGGAGCCGGGATTTTGAAGCCCGATGGCGAACGTCTCGTTGCTTTCGGTGAGTTGATCGTTGCCGATCTGGATGGTGAAGCTCTTGGTGCTCTCTCCCGGTCCGAAGACGACCTGACCGGTGTTCGTCCGACCATTGAAGGTGGGCTGGATGAAATCGGATCCCGCCGTCGCAGTGCCGCCGGTGCCGATTTCATTCGTCGTGTATTCAATGGTATTTTGAGAGGAGAGGTCACCGGAGCGTGTGACGGTAACGGTGACGGTGCCGGCCGTTTCACTGACATAGATCGTAGAAGTGTTGACGAGTGCGATGACGTTAGACGGGGCGAACACGACGTCGCGAAAATAGTTTGCATTCTGATAGACGGCAGTGGGAAAGACGCCTGCGTTGTAGTCGAAGACGCCGGCGCCGACCGGAGCGCTCAGGCTGCCGTTGCTGGCGCCGAAGGCAAAGCCCTGGGTGGTGGAGACGTAGTAGCTGTTGATGTTGACGGAAACCACGTAGGTGGTGCCAGCCGCAATGGTGAGCGGCGTGGCGAGGGTGGCCTGCTGCCAGCCCGATGTGCTTTCGTTGGTGAACGTGACGGTTGCCAGCTCCTGGCCCGTTGCCGACCAGATGTGGCCGACATGGGTTCCGGTCTCGTTCGAGGCCTTGTAGTACCGGATCGCCTGGATCACGCCGGACGTGTCGGCGGTGAAGCGCATTCCCAGCTCATAATCCGCCCCAACCCCGTCGGTGGCATTGGTATTGGTCGGGGTCTGGGTGG
>NZ_JADYVO010000047.1:0-8377 GCF_020193825.1 Bradyrhizobium sp. NBAIM18 | reverse complement strand
TCAAGGCTTCGGTGGGCATCGATCCGATCGATCGGCGGCCCAGTTCGGGTGGCCACCCGGGCTGGGCCATTCCTCATGGAACATGGCCATCCTAACCCGGCGCGCTAATACAAGGGTGGGCAAAGCGCAAGCGTGCCCACCACCTTCATTACAAAAAGAAATGGGCACGGCGCTTTGCGCCTTTGCCCACCCTACGAGACTGACAGGTGAGGATAACGATCAGTCGAACAGGCTCGACACCGATTCTTCCGCCGCCGTGCGCGCGATCGCATCCGAGATCAGGCTGGCGATCGGTAGGGTGCGGATGTTCGGCGCCTTGGTCACCGCCTCGGTCGGCAGGATCGAATCGGTGATCACCAGCTCCTTCAGCCTGGAGCCGGCGATGCGGGCGGCGGCGCCGCCGGAGAGCACACCGTGGGTGATGTAGGCGTAGACGTCTTTGGCGCCCTTGGCGAGCAGCGCATCGGCCGCATTCACCAGCGTGCCGCCGGAATCGACGATGTCGTCGACGAGGATGCAGGTGTGGCCGGAGACGTCGCCGATCACGTTCATGACCTCGGACTCGCCCGGCCGTTCGCGGCGCTTGTCGACGATGGCGAGCGGGGTGTTGATGCGCTTGGCGAGGCCGCGTGCGCGGGCGACGCCGCCGACGTCGGGCGAGACCACCATCGTCTTGGTCAGGTCGAACTTGTCCTTGATGTCGCGCACCATCAGCGGCGCGGCGAACAGGTTGTCGGTCGGGATGTCGAAGAAGCCCTGGATCTGGCCGGCATGCAGGTCGAGCGTCATGACGCGGTCGACGCCGGCCTGCGTGATCATGTTGGCGACGAGCTTGGCCGAGATCGGCGTGCGCGAGCCGGACTTACGGTCCTGCCTTGCGTAGCCGAAATAGGGCAGCACCGCGGTGATGCGGCGCGCCGAGGAGCGGCGCAGCGCGTCGGTGATGATCAGCAATTCCATCAGATGATCGTTGGCGGGGAACGAGGTCGACTGGATGACGAAGGCATCCGAGCCGCGGACGTTCTCCTGGATCTCGACGAAGATCTCCATGTCGGCGAAGCGCCGTACCACCGCCTTGGTCAGCGGCAGGTCGAGCCCTTGCGCGATCGCCTGGGCGAGGGCCGGATTGGAGTTGCCGGCGACGAGCTTGATGGAGCCGTTTTTGGCCGACATGGACGCTTCCTCCCGCGCTTTGCTGGATACGACCTTCAACATCAGAAAATACCCGCTGGCAGCACGGTTACGACGGGCGAGGAAATATCAGGCGGAAGGGCGCAATGGCAACCCGGGATGCTACGTTTTCCCTTTGAAAATCCTGAGTCGGGCCAACGGCTTGGCCGCAAGTTGAGGCCGTGGTTTAGCGGGGGTTATTGCTCGGCATAGCCGAGCGCTGATGCCGGCATGTCCGGCGCGGGAGCGTCCTTGACGACGCTGGCCACCGCCGGTCCCCGCAATGCCGGAGCTGCATTGGGTGCATCCGGCGTTCCGTTGATCATGTTGGAAAGTCCGCTGAATCCGGCCTGGGCGATCTTCCGCAGCACGAGGTCGTCGGCAGCCAACCACGCGTCGCGCCCGCCCTTGGCCGAGGTCGGTTCCTCGCCGGAGAGACGCAGCGCGCGCTGCTGGTTGGCGTCGTAGACGTCCCAGACCCAGGCGATCACGGTCTTGCCGCGCACCACCTGGGCGGAGAGGTAGCTGCGCACGCGATAGGCAGCCGTACCTTCGCGGGAGACCACGGACAGGCTGCGCAGCTTGGATTCGCTGTCGAGCACGCCGACCATGCGGTCGAACACTTGCGGAGGTGGCCCGTCGATCGATTCGAAGGCGATAGTGGCCCCACTGCCGGCGCTCGGCGCCATCGCATAGGAATTGGCCGCAGTGCCGCCGCCGGCGCAGCCGCCCAGCGCGGCCGCCGCCGCCAGCAGCATGACCGCCAGCACGCGCGAACCCGCGCGGCGGAAGATGAATGACGCGTCCCTCATTATGGAGGCAGCGATATCGTTAAAATCGATTAAGGTCTAGGGCAGGCGCGACACAAGCCACTGTCATCGAGCCCCGGAATGGCACGGGGTGCCCCTGTGTTCACGCTTCAAGCGCGATGGCGTGAACGTGGCGGCCGTAATCCGGCTCCTTGCGATGCACCGAACGGCGATAGCTGAAGAAGCGCTCGTCGGAATAGGTGTCGAGACCGAGGTCGTCGATCATCAGGATGCCGGCGGCCTCGAGCCGCTTGCGGATGAAGCCGGCGAGGTCGAACATCGCGTGGCCCTCGCGCACCGATGGGATGAAGAACACAGCGTTCTCCGCATCCTGTTCGATGAAGCGCGCGACGAACTCGTTGCCGACCTCGTAGCTGTCCTGGCGGATCAAGGGACCGATCGCGGCGATGATGCCGCCGCGCGTGGCGCCGAGCTGCTCCATCGCCGCGATGGTGGATTCCAGCACGCCCGTCAGTGCGCCCTTCCACCCCGCGTGCGCGCCGCCGATCACGCGCGCCTTCGGATCGACGAACAGCACCGGCCCGCAATCGGCGGTGGAGACGCCGAGCGCGATGCCCGGCGTCTTCGTCACCAGCGCATCGCCCTTGGGTCGCGGCCCGCTCGGCCATGGTGCCTCGGCAACCAGCACGTCGGGCGAATGGATCTGGTGCAGGCTGAGGAAGCGCTCGGGCGCAACGCCGACATGCTCGGCCATGCGGCGCCGGTTCTCCGCGACCAGGGCCTGATCGTCGTTGGAGCCGAGCCCGCCGTTCAGCGCCGAATAGATGCCGCCGGAGACGCCGCCTTCGCGGGTGAAGAAGGCATGGCGCAGGCCGGGCACGGCCGACAGCACCGACGAAGCAATCGTCATGAGGCCTCTCCTGCCTGTTCGAGATCGCTGAGGCCGGCAAGGCTGGTCAGCCGCGGCTCGGAGATGCCGAGCACCTTGAACATCGAGCCCATGCCGCCACGCCCGGTATCGGTCAGGCGCTTGAGCGCCACCGAGATGTCGGTGGCGATTTCGGGCGCTGCTTTCTGCATCAGGGCCGCGGCACGGGTGTCGATGCCGATCCGCTTGAGGAAGTCGCCTTGTGTCACCGGCCCATGCACGCGCGCGCCGACAGCCTCGGCTGCGCGCGCCAGTGCCTGGAAATCGACATGGGCGGTGACGTCGGCCTGGCCCGGCGCCTTCAGGGGATCGGCGAAGGTGTGGCGCGCGATGGCCTGGAAGGTGTCGCCGGCATCGCTGCGCAGATGGCCGTAATCGATGATCAGCGCCGCGCCGTCCTGGTCGCGCACGCGCGCGGCGAGCTTCATGATCTCGCCGTCCGGCCGCCACTCGAACACGGCGCCGATCGGGGCGGCGCGCACCAGGGGCGGCAGCAGCACGTCGAACCGCGGCGTCGGCTCCGGCGCCGCGCCGAACTGCAGCTTGCCGTTGGGATCGATCTCGATCACGCGCTCGTGCCAGCCGTTTTCGAGCCGGACCATCTGGTGGACCGGCAGCACGTCGAAATATTCGTTGGCGAGGATGATGCTGGGGCCCTCCGGCACCTGGTCGATGCTGTCGTGCCAGGCGATGTTGCGCACGTTCGCCAGCGTCGCGCTCTGCCGGTCCCGCAACACGGGATTGACTTCGACCATGTGGATGTGGAGCGCCTGGTAGAGCGGCGGCAGCACGCGGAGCGCCCGCAGCGCATCCGCCATCATGGTGCCGCGGCCGGGGCCGAGCTCGATCAGCCGCAGGAATTGCGGCGAGCCCATCTGCTTCCAGACCGAGGCGGTCCACAACCCCAACAACTCGCCGAACATCTGGCTGACTTCGGGCGCCGTCGTGAAGTCGCCCTCGCGCCCGAGCGGATCGCGCGAGACGTAATAGCCGTAGCGCGGATGCATCAGGCACAATTCCATGTACCGCCAGACCGGCATGGGCCCGGAGGATTTGATCAGCGCCTTGATCTCGTTGAGCAGCGGCTGGTCGGTCACGGCGATCTTCTCGAAATGAATTAACGAATGGCCTGGACGGCCGTCGGCGCACTGCGCCTCGCTGCCAATACAATAAGAATGAGGCCGACGATAAGCATCGGGATCGACAGCAGCATGCCCATGGTTAATCCGCCCCAGAGAAAACCGAGCTGCGCGTCCGGCTCACGGAAATGCTCGCCGGCGATGCGGGCCAGGCCATAGACCAGGATGAAGGCGCCGAGGATCATGCCGGGGCGCCTTAAGGCACCGAACCGGATCATGATTGCCAGCACCGTGAACAGCAGGATGCCCTCCATGCCCGCCTGGTAGAGCTGGCTCGGATGGCGCGGCAGCTGCGTCGGATCGTTGGGGAAGATGATCGCCCAGGGCAGGCTCGGGTCGGTGGCGCGGCCCCACAATTCGCCATTGATGAAATTGGCGATGCGTCCGAGCAAGAGCCCGACCGGGGCAACCGCGGTGGTGATGTCGCCGAGCGACAGGATCGAGATGCCATTGCGCCAGGCGAACCACATCACCGCGACGACGCAGCCGAGGAAGCCGCCGTGGAACGACATCCCGCCCTCCCACAATTTGAAGATCGCGGCGGGATGGTCGATGAAGAAGGGCAGGTTGTAGAACAGCACGTAGCCGGCGCGGCCGCCGATGATGATGCCGAGCGTGACCCACAAGATGAAGTCGTCGATCTGAAGCAGCGAGATCGGCGCGGGTCCGCCCCACAGGCGTTCGCTCTTCAGCAGCGCGCGGGCATAAAGCCAGCCGAACACGATGCCGCAGATATAGGCCAGGGCATACCATTTGATCGCGAACGGACCGATCTCGAGCGCGATCGGGTTGAAGGCGGGGAAGTCGATCAGCAGAAAGGGCATCGCGCCTTCTGTGTGCAAGCGGGATCGCGGCGGGCGCCGGCCGACGCCCCGTGATTCCTCTTATGCAGGGACGTTGAATACGATTGCAAGGAAACCCGCACATGACAAGGATACCGCCGCTTCGCTCTTGAACCGGCCCCGTCGGATTGCCATTGTCATCTTGCGTGTTCGCGCAAAGTTTATCGGAGGCCCACAATGACCCAGACCAACAACCGGTTTTTCGACGAGATCGGCCGCCTGATGAACGACGCCGCCGGTGCTGCCCAGGGCGTCAAGCGCGAGTTCGACTCCGTGATGCGCAACCAGGCCGAAAAATTCCTGCGCGACATGGACCTCGTCAAGCGCGAGGAGTTCGAGGCGGTCAAGGACATGGCGCGCCTGGCGCGCGAGGAGAACGAAGCCTTGAAGACGCGGATCGCAGCGCTGGAGGCCAAGCTCGGGGGAACCCCGACGACGTCGTAAGGCGCGGTCTCTCTTACCCTCCCCTGGAGGGGGAGGGTCGATCGCGCGTAAGCGCGAGCGGGGTGGGGTGATCCCTCCACACGGGGACTGCCCGAGGGGAGAGATCACCCCACCCCGTCTCACATTTCGCTACGCTCCATGCGAGCCGACCCTCCCCCTCCAGGGGAGGGTAAGAGCCCGGGTGCGAACCCGGGCCTACCAGCCCATTCTCCTTGTCATTTCCGCAGCTTCCGGGTAAAAGCCCGCCACGTCCGCGGCCCCCGCACCCCTGGAGGCTTGCTGTGGACTATGCCATGGGCCGCCTTGCGGCCCATTAACTTTTGCAAAAACAAGGACTTAACGACATGGCGACGACCGTCAAGGAATTGAAGGCGACCGCACGTCCGAAGAGCGGCAAGGGGGCCGCCCGGGCTGAGCGTCGCGCCGGGCGAGTGCCCGGAGTGATCTACGGCAACAACCAGCCCCCGCTGACGATCTCGATCGAGGATCGTGAACTGCGCCAGCGCATCCTTGCCGGCCGGTTCCTGACCACGCTGGTCGACATCGACCTCGAGGGCAAGAAGCACCGCGTCATTCCGCGCGACTACCATCTCGACCCGGTCAAGGACTTCCCGATCCATGTCGACTTCATGCGGCTGGGCGAAGGCGCCACCATCCGCATCAGCGTTCCCCTGCACGTGGTGAAGGCCGAAACCTCCCCGGGCGTGAAGCGCGGCGGCACGGTCAACATCGTCGCCCACGCGATCGAGCTCGAATGCGGAGTCGAGAGCATCCCGCAGTACATCGAGGCCGATGTCGGCTCGCTCGAGATCGGTCACTCCCTGCATCTGGCCGACGTCAAGCTGCCGGCCGGCGTCAAGGCGCTGACCCGCGAGGACGCGACCCTCGTCACCATCGTGCCGCCGTCCGGCTACGCCGAAGAGCAGAAGGCCGCTGCTGCGGCCGCCGCTGCTGGTGCGGCCCCGGGCGCTGCGGCTGCTCCGGCCGCTGGTGCCGCGGCTCCGGCTGCTGCTCCTGCCGCTGCTGCCAAGGCTCCCGCCGGCGGCGACAAGAAGAAGTAATCTCTCGAAGCTGGCGCGCGGTCCTTGACCGCGCGCCGAGCGGGGGGCGCGCCGCGTCATGCGACTCTTTGTTGGGCTCGGCAATCCCGGCGCGAAATACGCACGTAACCGGCACAATATCGGCTTCATGGCCGTCGACGAGATCGCGCGGCGTCATGGCTTTGCGCCGTGGCGTCGCCGCTTTCAGGGCGAGACCTCGGAAGGTGCGCTCGGCATCGAGCGCGTGATCCTGCTCAAGCCCACGACCTACATGAACGAGTCCGGCCGCAGCGTTCAGGACGCGGCGAGCTTCTTCAAGATCGCCGCGGGCGACACCACGGTGTTCCACGACGAACTCGAGCTGCCGCCGGGCAAGGTGCGGGTGAAGATCGGTGGCGGCATCGCCGGCCATAACGGTCTGCGCTCGATCTCGGCGCATATCGGCAACGATTATCGCCGCGTCCGGCTCGGCATCGGTCATCCCGGCGTCAAGGAACTGGTGCACGGCCATGTGCTGTCGGACTTCGCCAAGGCCGACAACGAATGGGTGACGACGCTCTGCGACGCCGTGGCCGAGCACGCCGCGCTGCTTGCCAAGGGCACGGACGCGACCTTCGCCAACAGGGTGCATCTGGCCATGCAGGCGAAGGGGTTTTTGACCAAGGACGAGAACGGCAAGGAATAACGCCTGTCATCGCCGGACTTGATCCGGCGATCCATCCTTCGAAGACGATGGATGCGCGGGTCAAGCCAGCGCATGACGACTTTCGGAATACATTGACGCGCGAAGCGCGGAGGCCAGGACCACCATGGGATTCAAATGCGGGATCGTCGGATTGCCCAATGTCGGCAAGTCGACCTTGTTCAATGCGCTGACCGAGACGGCCGCGGCGCAGGCCGCGAACTATCCGTTCTGCACCATCGAGCCGAATGTCGGCGAGGTTGCCGTGCCCGATCCCAGGCTCGACAAGCTCGCGGCCATCGCCAAGTCGGGCCAGATCATCCCGACCCGGCTGACGTTCGTCGACATCGCCGGCCTCGTGCGCGGCGCCTCCAAGGGCGAAGGCCTCGGCAACCAGTTCCTGGCCAACATCCGCGAGGTCGACGCCATCGCGCATGTGGTGCGCTGCTTCGAGGACTCCGACATCACCCATGTCGAAGGCAAGATCGCCCCGCTCGCGGACATCGAGACCATCGAGACCGAGCTGATGCTCGCCGACCTCGACAGCCTCGAGAAGCGCGTCGACAACCTCACCAAGAAGGCCAAGGGCAACGACAAGGACGCCAAGGAACAGCTCGATCTGGTCAACCGCACCCTGGTGCTGCTGCGCGAGGGCAAGCCTGCGCGCCTCGTCGAGCGCAAGGCGGAGGAGGAGCGGGCGTTCGCGATGCTCGGCCTGTTGTCGTCAAAGCCCGTGCTCTATGTCTGCAACGTCGAGGAAGGCTCGGCTGCCACCGGCAACGCCTTTTCCAAGGCGGTCGAGGAGCAGGCGGCGAAGGAGGGCGCGGTCGCCGTCGTCATCTCCGCCAAGATCGAGTCCGAGATCGCCACCATCTCGCGCGACGAGCGCGCAGACTTCCTGGAGACCTTGGGACTCCAAGAAGCGGGTCTCGATCGCCTGATCCGCGCCGGCTACACCCTGCTCGACCTCATCACCTACTTCACCGTGGGCCCGAAGGAAGCGCGCGCCTGGACCATCCATCGCGGCACCAAGGCGCCGGCCGCGGCCGGCGTGATCCACACCGATTTCGAGAAGGGTTTTATCCGCGCCGAGACCATCGCGTATGACGATTACGTCGCGCTCGGCGGCGAAGCCGGTGCCCGCGATGCCGGCAAGCTCCGCCTCGAAGGCAAGGACTACGTCGTCGCCGACGGCGACGTGATGCATTTCAGGTTTAATACGTAAGCACCAACATCGGTGCCGTAGCAACCATTAAAGCGGGCGCCCGATTGCCTTGAGCATGACGCCGCGCTTGCGACCGTCAAGGCGTGGCCTGGCGGCAGCGGGTATGAGGCGAGAGCAGAGCGACGGCCAGCCTTGAC
>NZ_JADYVO010000046.1:0-9191 GCF_020193825.1 Bradyrhizobium sp. NBAIM18 | reverse complement strand
GGCCTTGGTGACGTCAAGTTCCTCGCCGCCGCTACGCTTTGGACTGGACTATTCGACTTCCCGATTCTGTTGCTTGCCGCAAGCGTCGCGGCGCTGTTCGTCGTACTCTGCCTCCATATGGTCGGGCCTTTCTCCGTTACCTCCACCATCGGGGGCTGAACGCGCGCTCGTTGGCGGATTGCGTTCCATCGATGCGCCGATGGAAGCTCGCAACTCTGCCGACCTATCTGCCTGCTGCTCAGGTGCGGAAGGCTCTCGACGGTTGCGACCGAGAGACGGTGATGGGACGGCGCGACTACGCCATTCTGTTGTTGCTGGCCAAGCTCGGCCTGCGAGCCGACGAGGTTGCGACGCTCACCGTCGACGATATCGACTGGCGCGCCAGCGAGATACTCGTTCGCGCCAAGGGCCGACAGCGTGCACGAATGCCGATACCGCCAGACATTGGCGCGGCTATCGTTGCATATCTGCGCAATGGCCGCCCAAAGTCGTCGTGCCGACGGCTGTTCGTCCGCACACTCGCGCCACACGTCGGCTTTGCTTCCGGATGCGCGATCACCATGATCGCCGAGGCCGCTCTCGATCGAGTTGGAATCGAAGGTTGCGCCCACCGCGGCACCCATATCTTCCGACATAGTCTCGCTACCGATGACCTTGCCCCAAGTTTTATCCGGTCCTGAGTTCGCCCCGGCTGTTTGATTTGCCCGGTTGGGCGGTGGTAGCGACGGGAGCTGGCGCGGAGCCCTCGGCATTCTTACAAATCGCTGGCGACCGCGCTGGGCGTGCCCGAAATTCTGTCCAGCATTTTGCTAGGCCACGCCGTGCCCGGCATCAGCGGGCGCTACATCGGCGAATTGGCCGTGCTGCGGTCGGTGGAGCTACGCGAGGCGCAAGAATCCATCTCGCGCCGGGTGTTCGAATTGCTCGGGCTCAAACTTACTCGGGATGCGAAACGTCCAAGAAAGGCGAGGGGCCGCATAATGAGCCGGAACACACCACGTACCACGGGCAAGCCGCAGGCCCTACGGGCCTGCGGAAAGCCGGACGTGCTCCGCACATCCGGAAAGTCGCACGGGATACGGATTGCCGATAGCGTGCTCGCGCTGGTCGCGACGTTCCGACAACTCCTGAAGGTGATGCAGCGCGTACGCTACACGCGCGAAGATTAGAAACGCTTATCGCATCATTGTTCAAAGATGCCGAGATCGTAGCAAGCCCAAGCCCGGGTTCTAACGCCGGGAACAGCCTTGCTCGCGGCTGCCGCCATTCCGGCAACTTTGCAGTCAGACATCGTCGCCATGTAGCCCTCAAGGATCGTTATTTTACCGTCCTCTTGCGAAACGTAGGCAATCACACCTAGTGCGCCCGTTAAACCCTGTTCGCGCGTAGTATCGTGGCAGACATAGGACGCGGAGCGGCTGGGCTTCGCGGTCGCGGCTTCTATCGCTAGCTCACCAATCCTTCGACACTCATCTAAAGTCTTTGATGGCCGAGCAGCGATGTTGACGGTGGCTAAAATGCTGAGGTGCGTCGAAGCGACAATGAGGATGAGCGGTGACATGTCGGCTGACCTCGTAATTCCGTTGAAACCATCAAGCGATCGGAGATTGATGGGGCCGGCCATCGCGCTGGCCTTGCGTTTCTGGCCGATCTCTTTGCCTTCATCCCAGTCCAACCACTTGGGTCTTCTCTGTCGGATCGCACGTACAGCCGCCATGCTGCGCAAGCCACCTTAACGAGCGATACGGCTGCCTCTGCAATGAGAATGGTGTGACTTCCGGAGGCTGGGTGGATGCTCATTAGCGCTTGTCCTCATGTGCCGCGTCGGAGATGATCCTAAGCAGTCTAAAGAGCGTAGGCGGATGTTTGCGGATGAGTTCTGTGCTCGTCAGTACGAACTCGTCAGGGCCTCCGCGCTCACGGATCGTCTCGCGAAGTGCGGCGAGCTTGTCTGGATCGGCAGAGCGAATAGCGGCCTCGAATGCGGGGACGAATTTGAGCCTGTTCATTGCAACAGCTTCCGCCTCTTCACGGGTCATGGTATGACCTTACGGCTTTTCGCGCGAAAAACGCGCGGGCGGCTGGAGGAACCACCCGCGCGAGTTGCGCCAACAAAGAGGCTTGGCTATCTCATGGGGGTTGCGTGAAGTATGAGGAGCCAAGCCGAAGCGTCTCTCAGCAACTCGGGTGCCATTCACAAAGCAGCGCGTAGCGCTATGAAAAAGCGTGCGGGCGGCTGCTGACGACCGCCCGCACGAGTTACGATGCGTAGACTTGGCCCTCACTCAATCAATAAGCGACCAAGCAATCATGGTTCAGCAATCAGCGTGCCAGGCGGCCATATTGCGGAGACAAGCAAACGGCGCGCTTTCATAGCTTGTGCAGATTGACTGCTCGTGCGAGCGGCGGCTTCCGAACGACAATGTCATGAACTCGACGCAACTGATCAAGATCGGACGTGGAGCGCTTAGTGACGACGATGGCGCGAGATGATCGGATCGAACTCCCCATCGTGTATAACGAGAAGCTCGCCGGGCTTCACGCCAAGTCTTAGCAATTGCTCCTCCTCGATGGGGCAGCTGAGGATTGCGGCCTTCGCGCCGCTGTCTTTTACGGTCAGCTTCACTGCTTCCGCCGGGTCAGCGGCAGCAACGACGTAAGTTATGTGCCTGAATTCTTCGTCATCGTCGCCGTCTTCCTTGAAGACAGCGACCGTCACCAACCAACCATCCATCTTGCTGTGCTCCCGTAAGTTGTCAGCTATGAGCTGCTGAGCCTTGCAAATCCGGACCCATCGAACGATCTTGAGGTCAGCTGGCGTCCGTAGCATTCCGGGAGCCCTTCCCTCCGCGCCGCACATTGAGCTAGGCTCCCAACCTCATGAGGAGCGGACGTGTGACGAGTGAGAAGAGGATCAGGGTCGAAGGACGGCCTTCTGTGCTGTCGCGGCTTCGCCGGGTGCAGGCATGGCGCCGGAAGCGGGCTCCAGCGCCTTCTATCTGATCCCTACATCGCGGAAACCTATCCGGGGCGGTATAGTCCATCAAGGCCGCACAGCACTACACGGCCGTCTCTATCCGCGCGGAAGCCATCTTGAAGGGCCTGATCCCGCGCTAGGTCGGAAAGCCTGCATGTGAATCTCGTAAGGGCGTCCTTGCCCTTTGAACGGGCTGAACGCTACATCGGCCCCGGGCCTTATTGCATAAGCATGGCGATCGCTATGATCGCGAGGAAGCCTAGTCCCATCAAAATGACGCATACAACGTACGCTAGGTCGCTGCGCATTACCCAGCTCCAAGCCTCCTAAAGGACATCGAAACGTGCGGGCGACTGCCGCCGCTGACGGACCGCCCGCACGGTCCCATAGGACGAGGCTTGGTGCTCAGGAGGGTCGTTCAAAAGCGACCAAGCTCTGAAACCTGACACAGCAATCCAAGCCCTACACCTACTTATATGCGTAGGTGCCGGTCGCGTTTTCCGGACGCGAGTTCACGCTCGGCCATTCGAAAGCGACGATCACTGCGATCTGGACGGGCGCCGTTACCGTCCCCGGGACGGCCGTCAATTGCGGGGCGATTTGAACTTCAACGATTCTGGTTGGGGATTGCACAGGGAACGACCAGCGAGGATGCTGCGCTAACAGCTGGTATGTCGCAGCCTGTGGGAACCAGATTGTTCCGAAAGGCAGGCGGAATGCCACCGGCGACGTTCAGATCTTCAGCCAAGCCGCCGTCCGGGCGGTATCTGTCTTTTGCAGAACGCGAGGAGATCGTACTCTTCGCGTTCAGGGCCTCTCGAGGGGTGAGATCGGGCGCCGTCTTGGTCGATCTGCCTCGACCATCTCGCGTGAGTTACGACGCAACGCCGCGACGCGCAGCGGCGGCTTGGAGTATCGTGCATCGACAGCCCAATGGCACGCCGAGCGATCGGCCCGTCGGCCCAAACCCACCGAGCTTGCACTCAACACAACCTTGCGCGGCATCGTCAACTTAATCGACCGCCGAGCCGAAGGAGACGATTCTCAGAGGTCGAGAGTCGGCGATAGCGCTTGTCATGGAGATCTCGCGCCAAGTCGCAAAGGCGCGCTCGCGCGAAGCACGACGGAAGTCGGCGGTGACGGCTCCGGGATAGGGGATCTGGAAAAGGTTCGCGACCTGATCGTGAACTGACAGAAACCGTTGAGCCTGACGGGACGATTTGAAACGCTTCATGATCCGCTCGCGTCGCCGCGTCGGCTGATGAGAATTCTCGGCCCGATTGTTGAGAGCTTTGTGCTGGCGATGTTCGACATAAAAGCCCATCTTCGCCCTCGCAGCGCCGTACGAACGGAGCTTGTCCGTGATCATCACGCGCGGCGGCGTGCCGGCGGATTTCAAGAGCTTCTTCATGAGCCGCTGCTCAGCGCGCGAGTCTCTTCGGCGCTGGACCAAGACGTCGAGAACGAAGCCATTCTGGTCGACAGCGCGCCAGAGCCAATGTTGTTCGCCCGCGATCGAGATAACGACTTCGTCCAGATGCCATTTGTCACCGCGGGCGGGAGCGCGCTGGCGGATCCGATCGGAGAACGGCTTGCCGAATTCCCGTCCCCACTGGCGCACGGCTTCATAAGGTCACGCCAATGCCATGCGCCGCCAGCACTTCCTCGACCATGCGCAAGCTTAAGGGAAACCGGAAATTCTACCAAACGGCATAGCTGATCACTTCCGGCGGGAAGCGATGGCGGTAATAAGGAGGATCCTTGGCAGTCCGCACGTCGCTCGTATACCCCTTGCGCCGCTCCAGTTCGTCGAACTTGACGGCACCCCCGGACCCCCTACCAGGACGAGGAGGCGACAGCATGCTTTGCGTGTAGCACAAATTCTTGCAATCTGCGTTGCCACAGCATAGGGAGCAAATAATGGCACTGAAAGATGTTATTGGCGAATATGCTTTTGTATCCAAGGTAGATGTATCAGACTTGGATGCCAGCGTGGCGTTCTATGGAAAGAAGCTCGGCTTAATTCCAGACGAAAAGTACCACACGTCGACATGGCGGCAATTCCGTGTGCTTCCACGTGTTGCGGCTTGGCAAGCCGAGCGCGGCGGCGGGCGGCGCGGCAGGCCGCCTGGACGCAGCGGACGCTGACATGTTCACTTGGGTCTTGGCCTGGAAATAGCCACAGCCCCGGTCGGGCTCGTATCCAGTATGTACGCAGAATCTCCAACAGTCGCGGAGAAAGCATCGCGTAACGATCCCTGCCGCCCTTGCCGTTCTCGATGTGGATCAACATTCGTTTGCTGTCGATCGAGCTCACCTTCAGGCGGACGACTTCACTGGCCCGTAAGCCAGCCGCATAAGCCGTCGCCAGCACGATGCGATTGCGCACCCCTGTAACCGCGTCCAGGAAGCGCTCGATCTCTTCGGCACTAAGCACGAGCGGGAGCTTGTCGGGCTTCTGGCCACCGATGATCCACTCGAATGCCTCCGTCTGCCCGAGTGTGACACCGTAGAAGAACCGCAGCGCGCAGGCCACCTGATTGATGTGGGACCACGAACGCTTTTGACCGATGAGATGCAGTTGGTAGGCGCGGACCTGCTCGAAACTCAACCGGTCCGGGGCGTAGCCGAAATGGCGGCTAAGCTTTGCGATCGCATAGATATAGGATTGTTGAGTCGACGGCGACAGATTGCGGACCGTCATGTCCTCCATCATGCGCTGCCGAAGAGGGCTCATCGTAGCCATCTGGATCTCCTGTCTTGAGAGGGGTGGTGCGAAGACCAACATCCTCTCAGACAGGACACCTCAGTTCACCAGGCTTGCTCCCACTCCCGCGTAGCGGGTTCGTTCAATGCTGGGCGACATCGAGCGGAATCCGCATGCTGGAAGACCGGGCGCCGTGTCGTCTTCGCCTTCATCGTCACCGAGTTCGATGCAGAAGCTGCAACGGCGCAGTTTGGCAAGGTCGCCGATCAGCTCCGTCCCAAACTCGAAGCGGCGATGATCCCTGAGCGCGCTCTCGCGCATCCGTAGCTGAGCAAAGGCGTCAAACGAACGGCGCCTTCGAGAGCTATCGCACGCTCGATCCCGTGGCCCTGCTGGCGGAGATGAGGGACGCCAAGACCGAGCTCGGCACGCGTATCGGCGGCCGGCCGCCCCTTGCTTGCTGCCAACGGAGGGAGAGGCTAATGCGATAAGAAATAATGATATCTTGTCGATACGGGCTTAGTCGTATCGCACGATCATTTTCATTTCATTCACGACGCATCCTCGGTTCTCGAATTAGAGCCGGGTTCATAGGCATTCGCTTTTGCGGAAAATGCTACCCCCTGCGCCGAAAATGTTACTGTCGGCTGCAATCGATTTGGTTCGGCTTGATACCCCGGAACTGTCCACGCAAGGCTGTGACTGTGATTAGTTTTGACGGGGTCTTCGTTGGCCCACCACGCATCATATTCATACGCTGATTTCGGGAGGGACCGACCGATAAGCATCTCGATGTCGGCAAATGTCATCTTGAGCGAGGCAGAGCTGTTTGCGACCAGCTTGTCTCTCAAAGGGTTATAGATCGCCATCGGGCTCCCCCATCCAACGATCTCATATTATATAGCCAATCCGGACTTTTCGTCACCAATTGCGGATTTTGTCCGATATTTGTCGGTTTTCGTTCGCAGCGGCACTGATGCCGCCGCGACATCATGTCGAGCAGCAACCGCGTCTGCGCCGAAGGCAGGCGCCACCTTTTACGGCCCTGAACATCGGCCTGAGCGGCTCTCGAGCAAAGAAGCTACCGAAACGATATAGCCTATCCGGAGACTTTCGTTCATCTCGATGTGTTAGGCCCGCTGGCATTGGCGTATGTTCGAAGAAAAGCGCGAAGCCGTGCCTGCCGTTGAGATGCCGGTTTCGGCTTTTGCGCTACAGCGTCGCAAGTGGGCCACCGGTCGGGTGGAGATATCCTCCGGTGGCCCCTGTGTCATGCTTTTAAGCGGTTAGCTGGCCTCTATGGATCCGACAGGTGCATGCAGACGCACGCCCCGCAGCACAGGGGAATTGCGGCTTTATCAGAATTAAGCAGCGCCTCGATGAGGCGACCCAAGCCCAGCAACAGGAACGCTGGTGCTTGAAATGGCCCTCAGGCCTCGGAGCTTCTCGGCGGCGCTCCAACTACTGAGAGCCTCATGTGTTAGATACGTCGCGGTCAATTCATTCCAGGATCTCAAGACCTGATTCCAGCTCTCTTTTCGGGCGGGCAAGAGCTCAAGCATCCTTTGCGCCTTGCGGGCAGCGGCAAACCTCCCGTCGCGCGTAGCGTCTTTCAGAATTTTCCGCACCAACACTTCGGTTCGCTTCCATCCGGCGCCCGTCGCTCTATCCTCGGCCAAGGAAGCGAAGTACACTCGAAAGGTCAGGGCACGTTCGGCGGCGATGTCCGATGCCAAGCTTGGCTCGTTCAACCATCGGTAAAGAGACTCGAGCCGCTCCGAGTCGCCGAGCGTGAAAGTGTCATCATCCCCGAAAACCAAGAATGTCGCGAAACCGGCGATCTCAAGTTGCATGACCAAATCTTGTGAGTCCAGCCAACGGGTGATTGCTTCTAGTGGGGACATAGCTTTGTTCTCCTGTGGGGTTGATCGCGATTCGGCCCGGAGAATACTGCGCGGGTCAACTACAAGAATTTGTAGGTAACGGAAATCAAGAGCTGTCAGGAGTGCCGTCGCTATGGTGTTTCTGCATTGAACGGAGGGATTTCCGAAGGGCGGCTGAGCAGCGCTACCCCGCCCAGACGACTTGCAAATTCCGAGCCTCGTTACTCCAAGAGGCGCTTGTTCGATTGGAGAAGATTCGGCGGCTTGCGATATCCGTTGGAACATCAAGGACGAGCCCAAGGCCTACCAGCCTGAAGGAATTGACGCTCTGAAGCACTGTCGCTAGGGCAAGGTTGTAATCTTTGAGGCGATCAGCGAGCATGACGGATGTGCGGATTGACACTTCGCGGTGGGAGCGCGAGTACGGGAAGAAGCCAAGCGGGCGCCGCTATTGGCGCTTCCGGATCATATCGCCCAGTATTGCAGTCAAAGACTATGAAGTAAGAACGGAGATCCCAATGACGTTCCCCAGGGCGTGCAGGGGAGCAATAGAGAGGGCGCGGCAACGCGGTTCGGCTCAAATCGTGCTGCTACCGTGAGGGACCCTGACGAGTTGGACGATCGAGCGCATGTTTTACCGCAAGGCGCGCCGACGTGAGGTATTTGTCGGCCCTCGCATCAGTGCGGGCGGCGGTCAGGCGTGGATCGAACAAGGCGAACTTCAAGCCAGCTTCGAAGATTCGTTCGCACATGTGACGCGCGAAGTGGATCTCGAAGAGTACCAAGCGCGCGTTGCCGCTTCACGCAAGATGTCGTTGATCATGCCGCTTCTGGGCGCGCGAACGCGTCGAACGGAGCCGACGTTTCGCGCGGCCTTCAAGCTCGTTGTCTTCACTCGCTTAGAGCGTACGCCTCCGTTGACGGCCGCCTTGTTTGACGGAGGCGAGCGCTGCAGGTCCTAGGGGTAATCCTAGGAGAAGCGCTATGACGATTTCGCGGGCAGAGGTGATCACATCGGTCGAGCGGCGGCGGCGGTGGTCGCGAGATGAGAAGGAACGACTAGTTGCAGCATCGCTCGAGCCCGGAGCCACTGTTTCCGAGGTGGCTCGCATGGCCGGCCTTCATGTGAGCCAGCTGTTCAGGTGGCGCAAAGAGTTTTGCAAGCGCGGTGAGACGAGTATAGCTCCGTTCGTGCCAGTCGAGATCGGACCGTCTGTGCCGCCGCGGGACTTGACCGAAGTGCCGTTGACGACGGCGCCGGCGCGTCGACGGAGGAGCCAAGGCATCATCGAGATTGATCTCGGTAGCGGACACCGCATCCGGGTCGATGGCGAGGTTGATGGAGACGCGCTGCGTCGCGTTGTCGATGCCCTGGTGCGCCGATGATCCCGGTTCCGACCGGCGCGCGAGTGTGGCTCGCGACAGGCTACACCGATATGCGCAGAGGCTTTCCGTCGTTGGCACTCCAGGTGCAGGAGGTGCTGCACAAAGACCCGGTCAACGGTCATCTGTTCGTCTTCCGTGGTCGCCGCAGCGATCTTGTGAAGATGATCTGGCACGATGGCCAGGGAGCATGCCTGTTTACCAAAAGACTTGAGAGAGGAAGGTTCATCTGGCCATCGGT
>NZ_JADYVO010000045.1:0-10342 GCF_020193825.1 Bradyrhizobium sp. NBAIM18 | reverse complement strand
TCGTTCGAGGCCTTGTAGTACCGGATCGCCTGGATCACGCCGGACGTGTCGGCGGTGAAGCGCATTCCCAGCTCATAATCCGCCCCAACCCCGTCGGTGGCATTGGTATTGGTCGGGGTCTGGGTGGTGAACAGGGTGGTGCCACTCGCAGCGCCGACCGTCGCCGTGGCCGTGCTGGTCGCGTTCTCGCTGGCACCGAGCAGGTCGGTGTAGGTGGCGTTCACCCGGATCCGCTTGCCGACCAGGCTGCTGTCGAGGGTGAGGCTCGCGGTCGTGGCGGACAGATTGGTCCAGGTGGTGCCGTCCGGGCTGCTCTGCCAGCGATAGGTGATGTTCGCAGGAACGCCGTCAGGATCCGTGACGCTGGCCGTCAGCGTCTGGTTCTGGGTCGCCGTGCCGTTGATCGTGACGACGCCAACGTCGTTGACATTGGCCACTTTCGTTGCGGTTGCGGCGCTCACCGGGGTCTCGCTGCTGCCCAGCTGATCCGTGTAGAAGGCGGTGACACGTATGAAGCTGCCAACCTGGGCCTGCCCGAGCGTAAGCGTGCTCGCGGTCGCGCCGGAGATGTTGCTCCATGAGCTGCCGTTCGTGCTCTGCTGCCATTGATAGGTGACGGTGGCCGGCACGCCATCCGTATCGCTCACTGTCGCGGTCAAGGTCTGATTCTGTGTCGGTGTCCCGCTGATGCTCACCGCGCCAGGGTGATTGTCGGGCGTCGAGGAGCTCGCAGCGAACACGACGTCGCGGAAATAGTTTGCATTCTGATAGACGTTGGTGGGGAAGACGCCCGCGCTGTAGTCGAAGACGCCGGCGCCGACGGGCGCGTTCAGGCCACCATTGCTGATGCCCGACGCGAAGCCCTGCGTCGTGGAGGCGTAGTAGCTGTTGATGTTGACCGAGACCACGTAGGTCGTGCCGGCCGCGATGGTGAGCGGAGTGGCCAGCGTCTGCTGCTGCCAGCCCGATGTGCTTTCGTTGGTGAACGTGACGGTTGCCAGCTCCTGGCCCGTTGCCGACCAGATGTGGCCGACATGGGTTCCGGTCTCGTTCGAGGCCTTGTAGTACCGGATCGCCTGGATCACGCCGGACGTGTCGGCGGTGAAGCGCATTCCCAGCTCATAATCCGCCCCAACCCCGTCGGTGGCATTGGTATTGGTCGGGGTCTGGGTGGCGAACAGGGTGGTGCCACTCGCAGCGCCGACCGTCGCCGTGGCCGTGCTGGTCGCGTTCTCGCTGGCACCGAGCAGGTCGGTGTAGGTGGCGTTCACCCGGATCCGCTTGCCGACCAGGCTGCTGTCGAGGGTGAGGCTCGCGGTCGTGGCGGACAGATTGGTCCAGGTGGTGCCGTCCGGGCTGCTCTGCCAGCGATAGGTGATGTTCGCAGGAACGCCGTCAGGATCCGTGACGCTGGCCGTCAGCGTCTGGTTCTGGGTCGCCGTGCCGTTGATCGTGACGACGCCAACGTCGTTGACATTGGCCACTTTCGTTGCGGTTGCGGCGCTCACCGGGGTCTCGCTGCTGCCCAGCTGATCCGTGTAGAAGGCGGTGACACGTATGAATCTGCCGACCTGGGCCTGCCCGAGCGTGAGCGTGCTCGCGGTCGCGCCCGTGATGTTGCTCCATGAGCTGCCGTTCGTGCTTTGCTGCCATTGATAAGTGACGGTGGCCGGCACGCCATCCGCATCGCTCACTGTCGCGGTCAAGGTCTGGTTTTGCGTCGGGGTGCCGCTGACGCTCACCGTACCGGAGTGGTTATTGGGCTTTTTCGAGCCCGCAGCGTACACGACGTCGCGGAAATAATTCGCATTCTGATAGACGGCGGTCGGGAAGACGCCTGCGGTGTAGTCGAAGACGCCGGCGCCGACCGGAGCGTTCAGGCCGCCATTGCTGATACCGGAGGCGAAGCCCTGGGTGGTGGAGACATAGTAGCTGTTGATGTTGACCGAGACCACGTAGGTGGCGCCGGCGGCGATGGTGAGCGGTGTGGCGAGGGTGGCCTGCTGCCAGCCCGAGGCACCTTCGTTGATGAACGTGACGGTCGCCAGCTCCTGGCCCGTCGCCGACCAGATGTGGCCGACATGGGTGCCGGTCTCGTTCGCGGCCTTGTAGTACCGGATCGCCTCGATCATGCCGGAAGCGTCAGCGGTGAAGCGCATCCCCAGCTCATAGTCCGCCCCAGCCCCGTCGGTGGCATTGCTATTGGTCGGGGTCTCGGTGGTGAACAGGGTGGCCGGCACGGTGATGGCACTCCTGGACTAGTCAGCATAATCGGCTACGTGACAAACTTGTCGGCCGACCGAGAGACTGAGGATCGGCAAAACTGCCTTTTATTAATAAATTAAATACCACAAAAAACAATTAAATAAAAGTATTTTTGTTTCCGTTAGAGAGGACACTGTCCGTCAATTTCGCTTGAACTGGAAGATGGCGAAATTCCTGTGATATTCACGCAAAGATGTGCATGGATCTTTCGAGAAATGAGGTTGCAACACTCGAATGGGGCGAGCAGCGCGGGTCTGCCCCGCCTCCAACATGCTTGCGATGATTAAGGCTCCATCCGTTTCGCAATCAGATCAGCAAACTCACCAAGGTTCCGGGCTGCCTCGACTTCGCCAACGCGGAATCGAACGCGAAACTTCTGCTCAATGGCGATAACCAGCGAGATCTGCATGAGCGAGTCCCATTCCTCGACGTCGGCTGCAGACAAGTCGGGCTTGGCCGCGACCTTCTCGAGGAAGACGCCGTCGAATACTTCCTGCATCTTCTCCAGTATCTCAGCTTGCTTCATAAGCCCTCCGGGTTACTAGGATCTTTGTCAAGCGCATCTGATACGTCTCAAGCTTGAGCTCGAATTCCTTTCGAGTGACGCAGTCTTCCGTACGAACGAAACCAAACTCCTCGTAGATTCCGGCGACGATCCCGTTTTTGGCCGTTGGGAGATAGATGCCGCGCACTTTCGTGCAGCCGGCAGCCGCTGCGAGCCGGAAAATCTCATTCATGATCTCGTCCTCGACCTGGCGCTTCAGCACGCGGCAGCTCATCAGCCAGGTATCAAGGACAAGGACTTCGCCATCGATCTTCGCAATGACTACGGAGATGAGCCCGGAATCACCGAACCTATCCTCGAGCCGCATCGTGAAGCACCGGTAGTCCGGCCGTCCTAAGAGTCCCTGGATCTCGGTCTCGGACCGACGGACCGTCGTCAGGTTGAACTGGTTACTGCGCGCGATCAGCTGGGCAATGCGAGGCAGGTCGAGCGAATCGAACTCCTTGATCGTGCCTCGCATTTCAAGCGAGGCGAGGTAGGCCGGCATGTCGGTTACGCTCGCCGCAAGCTCGGTCCGTCGTCGTTCCTGCCTATACTGCGCCGTTCGCCTGAGATCCTCCTCGGTAACGTTCCGTGGGTCGAAATGGCGCCCGGCCTGGAGGCGACTGATGAATTCGGCGGGATCCGGTCCGAGCAGCACGCCTTCGACTTGGGGCTGAAACTGGTGCACGATCTCGATCTCCGCCGGGTTGTCGTCGGCGAAGACGAAGCTGTCGAGGCCGAGGCGGAGTTCATCGGCGATCTGCTGCAGGTTGTCGGACTTCGGCTCCCAATTGGCCTTGAAGGCCGCGAAGTTCTCCAGCCGAAGAACCATCTCGGGATGCTTCTCGAATACCTCGACCGCACGCGCATGGTCGTTCTTGCTGCATACCGCAAGTAGGACGCCGCGTTCGGAAAGCGCCAGGAGGTAGTTCTGGAAAGCCTTGAAGGCTTCGCCGCGGGGGGACGAGTCGCCAAGCTCGATTCCCTCGACACCATCCTCCGCGATCACGCCGCCCCATAGCGTGTTATCGAGGTCGACTGCCAGCACCTTCTTTGGGGCTTGCTTACGGGAGGCGACCAGAAAGCTCAGCTCCTGAGCGACGTCCACCAGAAAATCAGGTGAGCCGAGCTGCTTCGATTCATACCACGCTCGCGCATCATGCGCGGCAGTGATCCCATGGCGTGCCGAGAGGAACTCGACGTCACAGATCTGCACCTCCGCCGGGGCCCGGAGCCCGAGCTCGAGGTTTACCGCCTTGCGGAAGCTCCAATCGGCGCCAAGCGTGCGTGAACGAAACGAGCCGAGATCGAGATCGCCGGGCAGCGCAAGATTGGCGAGAATCACGGCCGCACCTGTGCGCGCGATGAAAATCTGCGCGAGGTTGAGGAGGTGCTCCGCGGCGCGAACTGCAGCTTCCCGCTGATATTCCACGGCATCGAGGAGCGAGCCGGAAAACCGGCAGTTTCTCGCGTTCGGAAGAATGAAGGCGAGATCCGGCTTGAAGGCGTATAGTGGGCTCGAGCCGTCGAGGATCTCCGGGACGAAATTATCGTACTCGCCGAGGAAACGTTCGCACTCGATCCCACGAATGGCCAGGAGATGTTCAACCAATTCGTGCAACGGATAGAGGTTGTAGCCGCCAATCAGGGCGAGCCGGAGTCTTGGCTGAAGACTTTCGCCCGTCTGCAGCTTCGCCTTTTTTCGAAGCGTCGACAGAAAGAACAGCTCGGAAAAACTCGCCGCTTGCCGCGAACGGGCGGCGAGATGTCCCCAGAAAGCGGCATCGCCTGACAGCGCCAGGGACTTCAGTTCGGCGTCGTTTACGGGCCGGTCCGGCAAGACGGGTACTGCAGCGAGAATGGCGAGCCTCCGTCAGGACAGCGACATGATGTGATTGTCTCCCACATTAAATGATGATATGGCTCGGGTCAATTAAACGTATTTAAATAACTAATTAAGGTACAATAAATAGATGATGGTGCATATCAGGCCGGAGCCGGCGAGCCCAAGCACGCTTTCCACGAAAACCGAGAATCTCAAACGGCTTCCCGGCGGAAATAACCTGCTTCTCCGAGAGCTCCGGCTGGAGGACTCCGCGCAAGTCATCGCTTGGCGGAATGATCCCATTCTCGGTAAGTTCCTGACCCGCGAGAAGCTGACCTTGGCTCAGCAGGAAGAGTTTTTCCGGAAATATCAAGCGAGGGTCGACGATTACTATTTCATTGCCGAATTCAAGCGCTCGAAGAAGCCGGCTGGCAGCATCGCGCTGGCGAACCTGGATTTCGCGGCGGGACAGGGCGAAGTTGCGCGGTTGATCGTCGATCCTGCCGCGCGCCTTTTCCTGGCAGAGATGTTCGACCTTTTACTCGAATTCGCATTCGAGCAGCTGGGGCTTTCGGCCGTCGTGGCCAACGTTCAAAGCCGGAACAAAGCCGCGAAGAACTTTCATATTCGCCTCGGCTTCCAAATTGAAAAGGTTGCGCCGAAAGCTTGGTGGAACGGCGACGACGTGATTACGTTTCGGATGTCGCGCGCAGACTATCCACGGCTAAAACAGGCCTGGTCGGCGCTGCTCCTCGATGCACGAGAGGGTTAAACTGTTCGAGCAACCAGCCAGATTCCGCTCGACGCCGCCCATCTCCTTAGGCTGCCAGGGAAGGGAGGAGCAGCGCATGGATTTGCACTTTCATCACGTGGGAATGGCGTGTCGAAAGATCGCGGCGGAGCTGTCCGAGCTCGCGGTCGTTGGCTACAGTCCTGAAGGCCCCATGTTCGAGGATCCCATCCAGCAGGTTCGGATTCAGTTTGTATCAGGCGGCGGTCCGCGCCTGGAGCTCATTGAGCCGATCGGCGCACAATCGCCTGTGGCAGGTATCTTGAAGCGCGGCAGCAAGTTCTATCATCTTGCTTACGAAGCAGCTCGCTTCGACGACGCGATCGCGCGCTTTAGGTCGGAGCAATATCTTCCTGTATCGTCACCCGCGCCGGCGGTCGCGTTCGACATGCGCCGCATAGTGTTTCTTGCCTCCGCGACGCTCACGCTCGTTGAGCTCATCGAGGCGAGGGCCTAGCGCGAGTTGGCGATTGATCCGGATGCCAGGTAACGATTTGCGCGAGCCCGTCAGACGACATAGCTCCGCTGCGCCGAACCCATTCAGCAGCGCGCAGGCCGCCGGCCTGTAGTCTCACGACCGGCTCGGGGCCAAGCTCGGACAGCAGAATGCCCATGTGCCCTGATCCCGGAGGCGTTGTTGGCCAAACGCCCAACCCATTTTCTGACAATACGGTTCGATCGATGTCGCCCCAAAACTGCACGACAATGGCGCCAGGGGGCGCGCACGCAACGAGGTGAGCGGTTTCCGGCGCGCCGATGCGAGGCTTAGCCGCCGGTCGCAGCGCAACGATGATTGCGTCCCATTGGTCGTGATACAAGGTCTGGACGTCCTCGAAGACGTCCACGCTCGCTCCGGAGCTCACGAGACCGGAGCGAAGCGAGCCAATGAAGTCGTTGTCGCACAGCAGGGCAATGCGATTCTTGTAAGCGGATAAGCCGCTATCGTGCAGTTGCTTCACGCACAGTGGACCGAGAAACGAGAAGACATCGACTGAAGGGTGACGTTCGTTCACGCCGACGATTGGAATTCCGCGCCGCAAGCATGCGTCCATGTCGAGGTCCTCGGAGCGAAATTCCCAGGCCTCGAACATCAAGGCGATGACGGCTTCCTTTGGTAGCTCATCAATAAGCGCAGCGGTCAGAGGTCGAAGATGGCCGCTGTTGGTTACGATATCCGTCTGATGGATGATATCGGGGGTGATCTGCTCCAGGATGTCTATGCGATTGGCCACGCCGACCGAATCTGCGAGCTTGAGGGTCTGGTCCATGGCTTCAGCCGAGGTGCCGTGCCGCGTAGTTTTCGTAAAGGCATAGACGTGCCTGGCTCCGGCCATCGCTGCGAGAACGGCCGTCACGGCATACGCCCCGGTCGCAGCCTCGGTGAGAACCGTTAGTTCCGAAAGGTCTAAGAGAGTTTCGGTGAGGGCGCGGCTCATCAGGGCGCCCAGACGTGGCAATGAGAAGCCTGGTCGTAAGGTGGTGTCGAAGCGAGACCGCAATTGCCCGAACGCCACACCGGACTCGGTCCCGATCATGAAATCGCCTCTCGGTTTCGTCAGGTGGGAAAGCGGTCGCTTGGGCGCATGTGCGGCGACTGCTCCAGCCCCGTTCTGCGCCGAAGCGGCGCTGAAGAGCGATGTACCGCGCCATTTAATGCAGTTAAAATAAGAATATTTCTAAACGCGCCCTGTGCATATAGGTCGTTTGGTATAATCTGCCTCTGGGCCTCGCTTTGCGCAGGAGTTCACCGATGCGCCGCGATGGGAGCGTCGGCATGCGATAGTACTCAAGGTGTGTTGTTTGCGCGGAGACAATTTAAAACGCGAGATTAACATATTTAACTTGCGACGCATCCAAATCCGCTTATTTTATATGGCCATCGCAGGGAGAGTGCCGATGAACCCGACCGACTCCAATAGTGAAGACCGCCGTGAGTTCTTGAGAAGCTGTGGAAAATTTGCCGCCGTCACTCCTCCCGTGATGACGCTGCTGCTTTCGACGTCTCTGACCTCATCCGCCATCGCTAGTTCTGGCGGAAACGTTGTGCAGGGCAATAATGGCAAGGGCAACGGTGGTGGGGACGGCAGTCCCAACGGGAAAGAAGATAGCACTCGCTAGAGCGGCGCCTGCGGTCCAGTCCTGACACCACCGTCGCGGGGACGGGTTAGAGGTTCAGCCGGCCCGGCGGCGCCGTTGTGCGGACGAACGGTCGATCAGGAGGTCGTTCAGCTTCTTGCCGGCGCGAAGTTGCGCCTTCAGCCATCGAGGCTGCTTACCACGGCCTGACCAGGTTTCGGTCGGGTTCTTAGGGTTCTGATACTTCGGCAGCACGGGAGGGTAGGGGCGGCGTGCACGTCCCTCGGTCTGCCCCCCGGTCTTACCTTCGATCTTGCGAAGGCGCTCTTCGAGCTTGGCTTTTTCCGCGGTCATCCTGCGACTAAGAACAGCAGTGACCTCATCGTAGAGTCGCCACAGCTCAGCTGTGGTCATGGATGCCCAGTCATCGTTCTCCATGGAAGCCGTCCCCACTACCTCCGAACCGAAACAGGAGGGGGGCTTATCAGGTCAAACCGGGGTCCGGCAAGCACGATCACCCGTGCCGCTGCGCCAGTGTGCAACGTGGTGGTCGGAGTTACCGGTTGGGCCCGTGCCTCCGAACCAGCGGTCGCTTCGCCCTCCGCCCCCGGGCTCGTCGCCTCGGCGCAAGCAATCGCTGCTCGGCCTTCGACACGCGGCTACGCAAGTTCTGCAATTCAGTGAATTGAACGATGAGAGCCTGATGAGTTTGACGCAAAACTGCTGAAGAATACATGTGACCACCTACTCATTGCCAACGATGCCCTCCATGACCGCTCATTGAAGTTGCTGAATTGACGAATATGCAGCTCCAATTTGGGTGACCGGATTTCGTCGTTGCTACACTGGCTGCGCGACGCAGCCGTTTTCTTGCTTTAACTAATCAGCTTCGCCTTGATGAATAGTATTACTTTTCCTCCCTTCAAAAGCGCGGCTTTGTGAACGATCTCGCGTTCGTCGAAATTTCGTCAAATGTTAGATTTGAATCGTGAATGACCCAATATATCGTTGGTAATAACGGTGCCAACGAAGTTAATTGATGTTGACCATCATAATACAGCAGCCGATCCGTGCGCCTAGACATTCTATGGGGGAATTTGCTGATCGAATCTATCATGCGTTGTCGAAACAACGCTGCTTTCGTCTACAAGCTTGCGGCCTCGAAGTTGAGCACCGCATTCTTACGGTGCTGCGCATACTTGCCGGTCAAGTTACCGTGGCGCAGTCGTCGAACGTTCGGCTGTCTAGGATTTGAGACTGTGTGACGTTGTCGCCGAGCGGACCCGTCATCCTCGCGTTTCGAAGAAATTGTTGGATTAAACGGCTGCACGGGGGGTTGTTAGCGATAGGCAGGGAAGCATGCACCGCACAAGAATTGTCATCGCGGATCGACATCCGATCGTTTTGCAAGGGATCAGGAGCGTTCTTGCAGCGCAGCGTGATTTTACGATCGTTGCGTCCTGCAGCGATGGCGCAAGCTGCAATGAGGCAATCCGATTTCTTGTGCCGGACGTCGCGCTCGTCGATGCTGCACTGCCTGATGTCAGCCGGCAGCAGATCCTCGCTCCCGCAAACGCTTCAGGCCCAAGTCCCGCGGTAGTCTTCTTCGCCGGTGTCGCGGCCGATTGTGAGTTGCAAAGGCTGGCCTTGGAGGGCGCCTGCATCGTCCTCTCGAAGGATTCGGATGCCGAGATGCTAGTCTCAACCCTGCGGAAAGCCGCCCAGGGCCAAGCAGCGGCCTCGCGGAGCGCATGGCCAACCAATGATGAGGCCCGCCCCGATGACAAGCCCCTGGCACAACTGACGGACCGGGAGCGGCAAATCATGCGGCTCGTATCGGAGGGTCTATCGAACAAGGAGATTGGACGTCGGTTGAACCTTGCCGACGGTACGATCAAGGTCCACCTTCATCATATCTTCCAAAAGCTGGACATCAGCAATCGCACCATTCTCGCGGCATTGGCGATTTCGCGAAACGAGCTGCATACCGCGTCACGTAAGATGGATCCCCCTGATCTTTTGCATCAGGATCCGGCGAGCGTGAAATGATGGGGTGTCTGGCTTCGTCCGAACGTGCGCGGGGGTTATCGTGGCGCCAGAAGCCCAGCCATGTCGCTGCAGGCCCCTTCGGCCTCGGCTAACGTTCGAAAGGGCGAACCGCCAATCTTGATTGCGGCTTGGTTTTTGTGGAGCGGGCGCCAACTCGCCAAATAGCCGGCGCGGCCATGAAAGCCGGGGCCTCTCGGGCTTCCGAAGCTGATCACGAACGAGAAGCCCTCGCTGGTTGCGCTCCAGATCTCCATGTCCCGGACAGACCGGTGGAATTGCAGTGGCATGGTCATCACCCGTTGCAATCGAGCCCTGCGCTCGCGTCCGTTAAAACGCAAATTAATCATATTAAATGGCGAGCGCAACTCCGAAGCTGCGCCCGAAAGGGCCAGAAAGCACAAGAACGAGCACGGAAATTGCCCACGATCAATTGACGGCGCACGTCAAGCAACGCCATTCACATAAAGAAAATTATTGGTTGAGAATACATTTAATGTATAATACCATAAATTAATATTTTAAACCGAGGAGAGCGTGTTGTGACCCGGGACGGCAACGAAGATGACGACCGGCGGGCGTTCTTGAAAACCTGCGGAAGATTTGCGGCCGTCACACCCCCAGTGATGACTCTGCTTCTATCCACTTCCCTGACCTCAGGAGCCATTGCAAGCTCGGGGGGCCTGCGTGGAGTGACGCAGAAGGACGGAAGACAATCGTCGTTCTTCGATAACGACCGGTCGTCCGTATCGGGACCGGGAAGCTCCAGCGGCGGGTCAACAGGGGGCGGGGG
>NZ_JADYVO010000044.1:0-14598 GCF_020193825.1 Bradyrhizobium sp. NBAIM18 | reverse complement strand
CGGCCGTCAAGGCTGGCCGTCGCTCTGCTCTCGCCTCATACCCGCTGCCGCCAGGCCACGCCTTGACGGTCGCAAGCGCGGCGTCATGCTCAAGGCAATCGGGCGCCCGCTTTAATGGTTGCTACGGCACCGGTCGTGCCGCTACACCACTGCCAGCTTCCGATCGATCACCAGCAGCACCCGCTCGAGCTCGTGGCCGCGGCGCAGGATCAGGCCGGTCGCCGAGATCACGCTGTACATGCCCTGCTTGCGCGCGAGGCGCGGGTCCTTCTCGATGCGATAGATCGGCACCTCCGAGGCGCGGCGATAGACCGAGAACACGGCGCGGTCCTTCAGGAAGTCGATGGCATAGTCGCGCCATTCGCCGTCGGCGACCATGCGGCCGTAGAGATTGAGAATCCGGTGCAGCTCGAGCCGGTTGAACGTCACCCGGTTCGGCTGCGCATGCGCCGCGGCAGGACGCGCCGCCGCGCGTTGCTCGCTCGGGTCGGCATCCTCCGACGTCAGACTCATGGGAAGCGCCTCCTCATCGCACGGCTATGACCCGCGTCCCGCCAAGACCGTCCCGGAACCGCGTTCATGACAATTGCATGATTGCGCCAACCGTTCCGCATCGCAAGGGGGCTCGCCCCACCGAATCGACAGCGCATCAGGGCACACGCAAGGGTGGAACTCTGTCGCGGCAAACCGTCACGGGATCGTTAGCAGGAATCATAGTATCGCCGCTTTTCCGCCAACCGCCTGCCGCCCTGCACTGCGAAAAGGGTGACGTGCGTTGACCCGGTCCTTTCGGTTCCGGATTCCTCAGCCCCCAGCCCCCCGGGGTCGAACAGGATCGGGTCTGTACGCACGACAAGGAGGGCCAACGCGAGTTGGTCCTTTTTTGTTTTTGCCGCGATGTTTCAGGCCGCTGTCATTCCGGGGCGCGCCTCCTGGCGCGAACCCGGGATCCATTTCTCAGCTCCGATAATCGATAGATGGATTCTCAGGTGCGCAATTGCGCACCATAGCTCGCGCTTCGCGCGCCCCGGAATAACGAGACTGAGTGTTTCGAAAAGATCTGCGCTTCAATGCAGCGACGTGTACGCCGCACCCAGCATCGGGCCTGGTCTCTCGCGGCTGCCGTCCTGGATGTAGACCACCGCGCCGTCGACGCCGTCGCGCGTGAGGTTCTCGATCGGCACCGTCCAGCTCTCCGGACGACCGGTCCAGTCGCCGACCTTGAGCAGGCTGCGCACCACGTTGTGATAGGTGACCTGCTGTCCCTTGTTCTCGCCGCGGGCGATCGCGATCGGCACTGACTTCGCGATCGAGCAGATCCAGACCTCGCCGCGCGAGACCGTGGGCTCCTTGCTCGCGGCTACCGACACGTTGATCTGCTTGCCCGAGAGCGACATCGTCACCGGCACGCTCATCACGCCGGTGCCCTTGTCGGTCTTGCCGATCGCTTTCTCGATGCCGGCGCGATCGCTGCCGATGACATGGGTGGAGCCGTTGACCACGACCTGCGGCGTGTAGACCTCGCGGTCGCCGCGCATGCGCGAATAGGCACGCTGCCGTGCAGAGAAGCGCGAATCCGCCAGCGTGTCCTTCCAGCCGAGATAGTCCCAATAATCGATCGGCATGCTCAGCGCGATGACGGAGGGATCCTTGGAGAGATCGCCGATGATCTGGTCGGCGGGCGGGCAGGAGGAGCAGCCCTGCGAGGTGAACAATTCGACGACGGCGCGGGGTTCAGCCTCGGCAGGACGAATGACGGCGATGATCGCACATATGCCGAGAGCTCCCGACCAGAGAGCGCCGGACCAACGTGGAATCAGATGGGAAGCCGTCATTGTCGTCATGTCGAACGCCGCACACCGTTGCTCTCAGGGGGAAATCTTATCGCCGGATGGTCACCGTAGTCTTACGGGGCGCGGTACATTCATCCATCCGGGCCACCCTCCAAAGGGAGGTATTCCGCCGGGCGGGCCCATCTGAAGCGTACCGCAGACGCGCGAAGGCGGCCTTTGATAGGCCGCCTTCGTTAAGGCTTCTACTCACTTCGCAGTGAGCCATCATTCACAAATCCGCGTTTACGCCGCGAGCTTGCGCAGCACGTAGTGCAGGATGCCCCCGTTGCGGTAGTAGTCGAGCTCGTCCAGCGTATCGATGCGGCAGAGCAGCGAAACGCGCTGCAGCGAACCGTCGCCGGAGACGATCTCCGCGGTCAGCTTCTGGCGCGGCTTGAGGTCGCCGACCAGGCCGCGGATGGTCACCTTCTCGTCGCCCTTCAGCCCCAGCGAGGACCAGGAGGTGCCTTCCTCGAAGGTCAGCGGCAGCACGCCCATGCCGACCAGGTTGGAGCGGTGGATGCGCTCGAAGCTCTGGCAGATCACGGCGCGCACGCCAAGCAGGCGCGTGCCCTTGGCGGCCCAGTCGCGCGAGGAGCCGTTGCCGTACTCGGCACCGGCGAACACCACCAGCGGCACCTTCTCTTCCTGGTACTTCATCGCGGCGTCGTAGATCGACATCTGCTCGCCGTCGGGCCAGTGCTTGGTCAGGCCGCCCTCGGGGATGTTTCCGTCCGCGCCCTTCAGCATGAAGTTCTTGATGCGGATGTTGGCGAAGGTGCCGCGCATCATCACTTCATGGTTGCCGCGGCGCGTGCCGTACTGGTTGAAGTCTGCGGGGCGCACCTGGTGCTCGCTGAGATATTTGCCGGCGGGCGAGGTGAGCTTGATTGAGCCGGCCGGCGAGATGTGGTCGGTGGTGATCTTGTCGCCGAACATGGCGAGGATGCGCGCCTCGACGATGTCGGTGACCGGCTCCGGCTCCTTCTTCATGCCCTCGAAGTAGGGCGGGTTCTGCACATAGGTCGAAGACATGTTCCAGCGATAGGTCTCGCTCTCGACCGTCTTGATCTTGCGCCAGTTGGTGTCGCCCTTGAACACGTCGGCATACTTCTTCTTGAAGATCGACGCGGTCACGAACTTCTTCATGAAGGCGTTGATCTCCTTGGTGGTCGGCCAGATATCCTTCAGGTACACCGGCTTGCCGTCCTTGCCCTCGCCGAGCGGCTCGGTGGCGAGGTTCTTGGTGACGCTGCCCGCGAGCGCGTAGGCGACCACCAGCGGCGGCGAGGCCAGATAGTTCGCCTGCACGTCCGGCGAGACGCGGCCTTCGAAGTTGCGGTTGCCGGAGAGCACGGCGGCCGCGACGACGCCGTTGTCGTTGATCGACTTCGAGATCTCCTCGGGCAGCGGACCGGAATTGCCGATGCAGGTGGTGCAGCCGAAGCCGACCAGGTTGAATCCGACCTTGTCGAGATCGGGCTGCAGACCGGAATTGGCGAGATATTCCGCGACCACCTGGCTGCCCGGGGCGAGCGAGGTCTTCACCCACGGCTTGGCCTTGAGGCCCTTCGCAGCCGCATTGCGCGCGAGCAGGCCGGCGCCGATCAGCACGCTCGGGTTCGAGGTGTTGGTGCAGGAGGTGATCGCGGCGATCACGACGTCGCCATGGCCGATGTCGAAGTTCTTGCCTTCGACGGGGAAGCGCTTGGCCGGCTCCTCGGCCTTCTTGTACTCGCTGGCGAGCGCGAGCGAGAAGCCGTCCGCGACGGTGGGCAGCGCGATGCGGCCTTCGGGACGCTTGGGCCCGGCCATCGACGGCACGACGTCGCCGAGGTCGAGGGTCAGCGTTTCCGTGAACACGGGGTCGGGCGACTTGGCGGTGCGGAACAGGCCCTGGGCCTTGGCATAGGCCTGCACCAGCGCGACGCGGGCCGAGGCACGGCCGGAGGTCTTGAGATAATCGAGCGCGGCGGCATCGACCGGGAAGAAGCCGCAGGTCGCGCCGTATTCGGGCGCCATGTTGGCGATGGTCGCCTTGTCGGCGACCGAGAGGTGGTCAAGGCCCGGGCCGAAGAACTCGACGAACTTGCCGACCACGCCGAGCTTGCGCAGCATCTGCGTCACGGTGAGCACGAGGTCGGTCGCGGTGACGCCTTCCTTCAGCGCGCCTTTCAGCTTGAAGCCGACGACGTTGGGCAGCAGCATCGACAGCGGCTGGCCGAGCATGCAGGCTTCCGCCTCGATGCCGCCGACGCCCCAGCCGAGCACGGCAAGACCGTTGACCATGGTGGTGTGCGAATCGGTGCCGACCAGCGAGTCGGGATAAGCCACCTCGAAGGTGCCGGTCTTCTTGCCGACCGTCATCTTCTCCTTCTTGGTCCAGACCGTCTGGGCCAGATATTCGAGATTGACCTGGTGGCAGATGCCGGTGCCGGGCGGCACGACGGAGAAGTTCGAGAACGCCTTCTGGCCCCACTTCAGGAACTCGTAGCGCTCCTGGTTCTGCTTGTATTCCTCGGTGACGTTCTTGCCGAAGGCCTTGTTGTCACCGAAGAAGTTCACGATCACGGAATGGTCGATGACGAGGTCGACGGGCACCAAGGGGTTGATCTTCTCAGGCTCGCCGCCGAGCTTCTGCATCGCGTTGCGCATCGCGGCGAGGTCGACCACCGCGGGCACGCCGGTGAAGTCCTGCATCAGCACGCGCGCCGGGCGGAAGGCGATCTCATGCTCCAGCGACTTCTTGCGCAGCCATTTCGAGACCGCGACGATGTCTTCCTTCTTGACCGAGCGGCCGTCCTCGTTGCGCAGCAAATTCTCGAGCAGGACCTTCATCGAATAGGGAAGTTTCGAAATTCCCTTCAGACCATTCTTCTCGGCGGTGGGCAGGCTGTAATAGACATAGGTCTTGGCGCCGACCTTGAGAGTCTTTTTGCATTTGAAGCTGTCGAGCGAGGTCATGGAGGAGATCCCAATTGCTAGTTATACCCGGCAGGGTATTTTAACACCGTCAGCGTATCAGGCTGGGCCGCTTGCAGGGGCAGGTTGAGTTGCTGCATCAAGTAGTTCCGGGCTTATAGAAGCTTTCTAACCGCGCCGCCACAGCCACTATCGTGCCGCAGCAATTCGCGAGCCAAAAATTCCCATGCGCTACCCCAAGATTTCCTGAGGCCTGGCTGTGAGCGGACTGAACCAAGGCGACATGCGGCTGTCCGGTCACGGGCTGAGATGCGTGCGGGGCGGCCGCGAGGTGTTCGCCGGGCTCGATTTCGCGGCCGGCTCGGGCGAGGCCGTCGCGGTCGTCGGCCGCAATGGATCGGGCAAGACCTCGCTGCTGCGGCTGATCGCAGGCCTGCTCGTGCCGGCCGGCGGGACGATCGCGCTGGAGGGCGGCGACGGCGAACTGACCCTGGCGGAGCAGTGCCACTATCTCGGCCATCGCGATGCCCTGAAGCCGGCGCTGAGCGTGGCCGAAAACCTGGCGTTTTGGGCTGATTTTCTCGGCGGCGAGCGTTTCGATGCGGCCGAGAGCCTCGCCGAGGTCGGCCTCGACCACGCCACCCATCTGCCCGCCGGATTCCTGTCCGCGGGACAGCGCCGTCGGCTCTCGCTGGCCCGGCTGCTGACCGTCCGCCGCCCGGTCTGGCTCCTGGACGAGCCGACCAATGCGCTTGATGTTGCCGGTCAAGACATGTTCGCCGGCCTGATGCGCGAGCATCTGGCCGCCGGCGGCATGATCGTTGCCGCGACGCATGCCCCGCTCGGCATCGAATCGCGGGAGCTGCGGATCGGGGGTATGGCGTGATTCCGACGCACCCTCAGCTTTCCGAGCGGCTGAACCCTCTCCCGCTTGCACCGCCTTCGACGCGCGAGGGGAGCCCCGCATGACCGCCCTCGCCGCCCTCATCCGCCGGGACATCCGGATTGCGCTTCGCGTCGGCGGCGGGGCGCTGATCGGGGTCTTGTTCTTCCTGACCGTGGTGGTGCTGATGCCGTTCGCGGTCGGGCCGGATCTGGCGCTGCTGTCGCGGCTCGGACCTGCGATCCTCTGGCTCGGGGCACTGCTGGCGAGCTTGCTGACCCTCGACCGGCTGTTCATGGCCGACCATGAGGACGGCTCGCTCGACCTGATCACGATGAGCCGGACGCCGCTGGAACTCGCCTGCGCTGCCAAGGCGCTGGCGCATTGGCTCGCCGCCGGCCTGCCGCTGATTGTCGCAACCCCCGTGCTCGGCCTGTTGCTCAACCTCGACATGATCGCCACGGCTGCGGTAGCGCTGACGCTGCTGGCGGGCACTCCGGCGCTGACCTTCACCGGCATGATCGGCGCGGCGCTGGCGGTGACGCTGCATCGCGGCGGGCTGCTGATGGCGGTGCTGGTGCTGCCGCTGTCGATTCCCGTGCTGATTTTCGGCGTTGCGGCCTCGCAGGCGGTGATCGTCGGTCCCATGACCTTCGGCGCGCCGTTCTCGATCCTGTGCGCGCTGTCGCTGGTCAGCCTCGTGATCGGCCCGTTCGCGGCCGCAGCGAGCCTGCGGCATGGCCTCGACTGAGATGGGCTCGACGGACCTTGACCCCGATCAACTTTCGCGACGGGCTTTCGTGCTGATTGCCTGAGCGGCCCCCGGTGATTATCAGGATACCATGACGCTGATCGACCTCGCCAACCCCACGCGGTTCCTCGCGCTGACAGCGCGGGTGTTGCCGTGGCTGGCGGCCGCGACAATCATCCTGCTCACGATCGGTCTCTATCAAGCTGCGCTCGCGCCCGACGACTATCAGCAGGGCGCGACCGTCAAGATCATGTTCATCCACGTGCCCAATGCCTGGCTGTCGATGTTCGTGTGGGGCGTGATGAGCATCGCATCGTTGGGCACGCTGGTGTGGCGGCATCCGCTCGCCGACGTCGCCGCCAAGGCCGCAGCTCCGATCGGCGCCGCCTTCACCTTCCTCGCGCTGCTCACGGGCTCGCTCTGGGGCCGGCCGATGTGGGGCACCTATTGGGAATGGGACGCGCGGCTGACCTCGGTGCTGATCCTGTTCCTGATGTATCTCGGCCTGATGGCGCTGTGGCGTGCCGTCGACGATCCCTCGCGTGCGGCGCGCGCCGCCGCGGTGCTGACCCTGGTCGGCGCCATCAACCTGCCGATCATCAAGTTCTCGGTCGATTGGTGGAACACGCTGCACCAGCCCGCCTCGGTGATGCGCATGGGCGGCTCGGCGCTGGACAAGTCGTTCCTGATTCCGCTGCTGGTGATGGCGGTCGCCTTCACGCTGCTGTTCGTCACGCTGCATCTGGCCGCGATGCGCAACGAGATTTTGCGCCGCCGTGTCCGCTCGCTGCAGATGATGCAGGCGAGTCGCATCGCGTTTTCGAGCGACATGGCCGCCGGTTCGCGTGAAGACAACGCATCAAAAGAAGCCGGGGCTGCATGACGATGTCGCTCGGTCCTTATGCCTCTTTCATCGTGGCGTCTTACGCAGCCGTCGCCCTCGTGGTCGCGATCCTGATCGGCTGGGTCATGCTCGATTATCGCAGCCAGACGCAGCGCCTGCGCGAGCTGGAGCAGCGCGGCATCACCCGCCGGTCGGGCCGCAGCGCGACGGAGCCGCGATGAGCGATCAACCTGCCTCCGCTCCGCCGCAGCGCCGCGCCTTCCTGGTGATGCTGCCGCTGATCGTCTTCATCGGCCTCGCGCTTTTGTTCTGGTTCCGGCTCGGCAGTGGCGATCCCTCGCGGATTCCCTCGGCGCTGATCGGCCGGCCCGCACCGCAGACCGTGCTGCCGCCGCTCCAGGGATTGCAGGAGAATGGCGCGCAGGTGCCGGGACTCGATCCCGCCGCCTTCAAGGGCAAGGTCAGCCTCGTCAACGTCTGGGCGTCCTGGTGCGTGCCGTGCCATGACGAGGCGCCGCTTTTGACCGAAATGGCAAAAGACAAGCGCTTCCAGCTGGTCGGCATCAACTACAAGGACGCCGCCGACAATGCGCGGCGCTTCCTCGGCCGCTACGGCAACCCGTTCGGCCACGTCGGCGTGGATGCCAACGGCCGCGCCTCGATCGAATGGGGCGTCTATGGCGTGCCGGAGACCTTCGTCGTCGGGCGCGAGGGCACCATCGTCTACAAGCTGGTCGGGCCGATCACGCCGCAAAATCTCAAGGCCGTGCTGATGCCGGAGCTGGAGAAGGCGCTGAAAGCGGGGTCTTAGCCAGACCGTCATTGCGAGGAGCTCTTGCGACGAAGCAATCCGGAGTCCCTCCGCAGGGGCATTCTGGATTGCTTCGCTTCGTTCGCAATGACGAGCGGAGAGACCGTCACCCCTTACTCACATCCCCCGCCTCGGCCTCGCTTCTCTCCAGAGAGACCGGCTCGAGATGGTAGCGCTTGGTCAGCGGCAGCTGGGCGATCGCGAAGATCATGGTGAGCGTGGTCACGCCGAACACCTTGAAGTTCACCCAGAAGTCCGTGCTCTGGGTACGCCAGACGATCTCGTTCAACACGGCCATGCCTGCGAAGAACAACGCCCAGCGCAGCGTGAGGATGCGCCAGCCTTGGGGCGTCAGGTTGAACACCTGGTCGAACAGCACCGCAATGAAGGAACGGCCGAACAACAGGCCGCCGCCGAGGATCGCGGCGAACAGGCCGTAGATGATGGTCGGCTTCAGCTTGATAAAGGTCTCGTCGTGCAGGACCAAGGTCAGCGTGCCGAACACCAGCACGATCACGCCCGTGACGATCGCCATGATCGGGATGTGACGCGTCACGATGTAGGAGGCGGCCATCGCGACCGCGATGGCCACCATGAAGGCGCCGGTCGCCGCGAACAGATTGAACTTCGCATTGACGAAGAAGAACACGAGCAGCGGACCGAGCTCGGTCGCGAGCTTGAACAGCGGATGCGGCTGGGTCTTGTCCATTCTCTCTTCCGTATCTCGCATCCTTCGAGACGACCGCTTCGCGGTCTCCTCAGGATGAGGACCTCATGTGTGGCACGACCTCATCCTGAGGAGCCGCGCAAGCGGCGTCTCGAAGGATTGACGCTATTCGATTCCGGCGATGGCGCGGGCGAAGTCGCGCGCGGTGAAGGGCGCGAGATCGTCGACGCCTTCGCCGACGCCGATGAAGTGCACCGGCAGCTTGAACTTTTCCGCGAGCGCCACCAGGATGCCGCCGCGCGCAGTGCCGTCGAGCTTGGTCATCACGAGGCCGGTAACCCCTGCGGTGCGATGGAAGGCCTCGACCTGCGACAGCGCATTCTGGCCGACGGTCGCATCCAGCACCAGCAGCACGGCATGCGGCGCAGTGTCATCCACCTTGCGGATCACGCGTACGACCTTCTCGAGCTCGTTCATCAGCTCGGCCTTGTTCTGCAAGCGGCCGGCGGTGTCGATCAGCAGCACGTCAATCGCCTGCTCCTTCGCCGCGGTGAGCGCGTTGAAGGCGAGGCTTGCGGAATCCGAACCCTGCGCGCCTGCGATGACGGGCGTCTTCGTCCGCTCGCCCCAGACCTTGAGCTGCTCGATGGCGGCGGCGCGAAACGTGTCGCCGGCGGCCAGCATCACCTTGCGGCCTTCGCTGGCGAATTTCTGCGACAGCTTGCCGATCGTGGTGGTCTTGCCGGAGCCGTTGACGCCGACCACGAGAATGACGAACGGCTTCCTCGCCGCATCGATCACGAGCGGTTTTGCCACCGGCGACAGCACCTTCTCGACCTCGGTGGCGACGACGTCCTTGACCTCGTCCGCCGAGATCGCCTTGTCGTAGCGGCCGGTGCCGACGGCATCGGCAATGCGCACCGCGACTGACGTGCCGAGGTCGGCGCGCAGCAGCACGTCCTCGATGTCGTCGAGCATGGCGCGGTCGAGCTTGCGCTTGGTGACGAGGTCGGCGACCGCGGTCCCGAGCGAGGACGAGGTGCGCTTCAGCCCGTTGGACAGGCGGCGCCACCAGCTCAGCTTGGGGGTCTCGGAGGTGGTATCGTTCATGGTGGCGTGTTAGCCGTTCCGGCCCGTAAACGAAAGCCTTGACCGAAAGTCCTGCGATTGCTCGATGTTCCCCAATTGACCGCCGATGAGATCTTAGGCCGCGTGCTCCATCGCGACGGCCTGATGCTGGTCATCGACAAGCCGGCCGGCCTGCCGGTGCATCGCGGCCCCAAGGGTGGCCCCAATCTGGAGGATTGCTTCGACGCGCTGCGTTTCGGCCTGCCGCGACCGCCGGTGCTGGCCCACCGGCTGGACAAGGACACCTCGGGCTGCCTCGTGCTCGGCCGCCACCGCAAGGCGACGGCATCGCTGGGCCTTTTGTTCAAGCACGGCAAGATCGGCAAAACCTACTGGACCGTGGTCGAAGGCGGCCCTGCCGAGGACGAAGGCACCATCGACATGCCGCTCGGCCGGCTCAATGCCGAACGCGGCTGGTGGCAGAAGCCGGATCCGGAAGGGCAGAAGGCGATCACGAACTGGAAGGTGATGGGCCGGGGCGACGGTTTCACCTGGCTTGCCATGGAACCGGTGACCGGCCGGACCCATCAATTGCGGGTGCATGCGGCCGCGAGCGGCTGGCCGATCTTCGGCGATAACATTTACGGCAACGGTCCGCGCTTCGGCGAGCCGCGCCTGCACCTGCATTCGCGCGAGATCGTGGTGCCGATCTCCCGGAACAAGGAGCCGGTCCGCGTGGTGGCGCCGGCCCCGCCGCATATGCATGAGAAGCTCCGGGCCTGCGGGTGGAACGGGGAGTAGCCTCGTAGACCCTCATGGTGAGGACGCGCGTCAGCGCCGTCTCGAACCATGGAGGCCCCGCGCATCGCGGCCGTATCCATCCTTCGAGACGCCCGCTTCGCGGGGCTCCTCAGGATGAGGAGCGGTGGTCGGTCGAGAAGCGGCTGTGCTCGGCTACCGTGCCATGGTTTACGAAACCTTCAGCGCTCGCCTCTAATGATAACGGTTGCTTAGAACAAGCTTCCGTAACCGCTCAGGACGAGCCGCGCGTGATGACCAGGGACGGGCTATCGATCATCGACGAGGTCGAATCCGCACTGCGGATCGGCTCGCCGGAAAAGGGCCTGGAGACGGCCAGGCGCGTCACCGAGCTGTTCCTCTCCTCCGCCGGCAATTTCGACGACGAGCAGATCGCGCTGTTCGACGACGTGCTCGAGCGCCTGATCGGCACCATCGAGCTGCGCGCCATCGCCGATGTGGCAGCGCGCGTGGCGCTGGCCGAAATCAGCGCGCAGCTGGCGCCGGTCGCGCAGGCGCCGCCGTCGGTGATCCGCCGCCTCGCCAACAATGACGAGATCCGCATCGCCGGCCCCGTGCTGCAGGAATCCGCGCGCCTCGACGACGGCGAGCTGGTGAAGATCGCATCAGCTAAGGGCGAGCCGCATCTGCTCGCGGTCGCCGGCCGCTGGTGGCTGAAGGAGATCGTCACCGACGCGCTGCTGGCGCGCCGCTACCCCAGCGTCAGCCGGCGGCTTGCGGCCAATCCCGGCGCGCGCGTCTCCGGAAAAGGGTTCGCCATCATCGTCGGCCAGGCCGAAAGCGACCCGGAGCTCGCAGTCAGTGTCGGCGTCCGCGTCGACTTGCCCTCGGAGCTGCGCCGCCAATTGCTGCGCTCGGCGACGGACGCGGTGCGCACCCGCCTGTTGTCGCGCGCCCCGCCGCATCTGTTCGAGGAGATCCAGAGCGCGATCGCCGCCGTCGCCATCGGCGCCGAACGCGAAATGTCGGCGGTGCGCGATTTCGAAGGTGCCAAGCGCGCCATCGCCGGCCTCAAGGCCACCGGCCAGCTCGACGAGGCGACGTTGCTCGGCTTCGCCAGACAGCGGCGCTATGAGGAGACGGTGGCGGCGCTGGCGGCGTTGTCGGGATCGACGGTCGAGGTGATCCGACCGCTGATGCAGAGTCTGCGCGAGGACGGCCTGCTGGTGCCGTGCAAGGCCGCACAGCTCAGCTGGGAAACGACCAAGGCCCTGCTCGAATGCCGCTTCGCCACCGGCGCGATGAAGCCGGCGGACATCGCCAGGGCGCAGGGGCATTTTGCGAGAATGACGGCGGAGAACGCCAAGCGCACGCTGCGATTCTGGCAGGTGAGGGCGCTGTAGAGCGCTTGCTGCTCATCACACATTCCGCTGTCATTGCCCGCGAAAGCGGGCAATCCAGTATTCCAGAGACGGCGGAGATTGAACCGAGAAGCCGCGGCGTACTGGGTCGCCCGGTCAAGCCGGGCGACGACACCAACTATGTGGTGAGGCGCTCGCGATCAACGCCGGCAATCAAGCGTGGCACGATGCTTCCGACCTGTTCGCCCACCACTGTCACCGGCAGATAGTGCTCCGTGCGGCCCTGCCCCTCGCTCTCGATCAGCACATCGCGCCGTGCGCCGATCTCGGCTTGCAGCCGTTGCTGCAGCGCCGCCTCTCCTACCGCGCGCAGCCGCTTCGCACGCTCTTTAATGACCGGCCCCGCCACCTGCGGCATCCGCGCGGCGGGCGTGCCGGGCCGCGGCGAATAAGGGAAGACGTGCAGGAAGGTCAGTCCGCATTGCTCGACGAGGTCGAGCGAGCGCGAGAACATGTCCTCGGTCTCGGTCGGGAAGCCCGCGATGATGTCGGCGCCGAAGACGACATCGGGGCGCAGGCGGCGCACCTGCTCGCAGAAGCCAATCGCATCCTGCCGCGAATGCCGCCGCTTCATGCGCTTCAGGATCATGTCGTCGCCCGACTGCAGCGACAGGTGCAGGTGCGGCATCAGGCGCGCATCCTCCGCGATGGCATCGAGCAGGTCGTCATCCGCCTCGATCGAATCGATCGAGGAGATACGCAGGCGCTTGAGCTCGGGCACATGGCGCAGGATCTGCTTGGTCAGCAGGCCGAGCTTGGGCGCGCCGGGCAGGTCTGCGCCGTAGCTCGTGAGATCGACGCCGGTCAGCACGATCTCGGCATGGCCGCGCTCGACCAGGGTGCGCACCTGATCGACCACCGCGCCCATCGGCACCGAGCGCGAATTGCCGCGGCCGAACGGGATGATGCAGAAGGTGCAGCGATGATCGCAGCCGTTCTGCACCTGCACGAAGACGCGCGGCAGGCCGCTCGCATAGCCGTCGACGAGGTGCGGCGCCATCTCCTTCACCGCCATGATGTCGCTGACGGCGATCTTCTCGCTGGCGCCAAGATCGAAAGCGTGGCGCGTCTCCCGCCACGCTGCGCCGCGCATCTTGTCGTCATTGCCGACGACGCGATCGACCTCGGCCATGCCCGCAAACATCGCAGCCTGCGTCTGCGCCGCGCAGCCGGTGACGACGATGCGCGCTTCGGGGCGCTCGCGCTTCAGTTTGCGGATCGACTGGCGCGCCTGCGCCACCGCCTCGTTGGTGACGGCGCAACTGTTAATGACGATCGTGTCGGAAAGACCTGCGGCCTCCGCTTTGCTGCGGACCACCTCGGCCTCGAAGGCGTTGAGGCGGCAGCCGAAGGTGACGATGTCGACGGCCATCAGGCGACCGGCGCGAACAGCGCCGGATCGAAGCTGCCCTCATATTCGAAGGTCGCGGTGCCCGTCATCAGCACGTGGTCGTCGCGCTCGCGCCATTCAATGCCGAGCTTGCCGCCGGGCAATGTGATCTCAACCTTGCGCTCGGCGCGCTTCAGCCGCGCGGCGGCGACCGCCGTGGCACAGGCCGCCGACCCGCACGCCTTGGTCAGGCCGGCGCCGCGCTCCCAGGTGCGGATCGTGATGTGCTCGCGATCGACGATATGGGCCAGCGTGATGTTGGCGCGCTCGGGGAAGATCGGATGGTTTTCCAAGAGCGGACCGAAGCGGCCGAGATCGTAGGCATTGACGTCGTCGACCCAGAACACCGCGTGCGGATTGCCCATGCTCACCACTGAGGGCGAATGCAGAATGGGATTGTCGATCGGCCCGATCTGCAATTCGATGTAGCGGGTGTCGCGAAACTCTTCCGCCAGCGGAATGTCCTGCCAGCCGAATTTCGGCGCGCCCATATCCACTGTGTAGAGGTCGGGCGCCGGACCCTGCCAGGCATTGAGCAGGCCGGCGGCCGTCTCGAAGGTCGCACTGGTCTGCCCGGTCTTCTCGAAGATGCGGCGCACGACGCAGCGCATGCCGTTGCCGCAGGCACCGGCCTCCGAGCCGTCATTGTTGTAGATGCTGATGAAGGCCTCGGTGCCGTCGAGCCGCGGCTTCGAGAGCACCATGAGCTGGTCGTAAGCCACGCCGCCGTTCGCGGACGCGACGGCGCGGGCATCGTCCGGCGTGACCTTGGCCGCCGAATCGCGCAAGTCGACAACGACGATCTCGTTGCCGATTCCGTTCATCTTGGCAAATGCGTGGTTGGCCAGCGCGCTCATGAAAATTCCCGAATTTCGCCTGCCTTATATGGCGATCCTCGGCCGCTTGGCCAGTGATTTGCCACCCGGGTCGGGACATCGGGCAAGGTGCCTGCCATGACGCATCTGTCATGGGACGAATTCGGCGCTCGCGTGTTAGAACGGCGCGGTTCGCGCGAACCGGGACGCGCGGCCGGGTTAGGGCCTTGGTGGGTAAGGCCTTGATGAATTGAGGCCCCGACGAAGCGGGCCTCGGGGAGAATAGAATGAACACTTTTCGTCGCCTCGCTTTGGCCGCGCTGATCCCGGCTGCGGCCTTGTCGCATGGGCTGTCAGGCGCTCTGGCGCAGACCGCGAGCCCGGCGCCGGCCGCATCGGCAAGTCCCTCGCCGGCCCCGTCGGCTTCGCCCGCCC
>NZ_JADYVO010000043.1:0-14857 GCF_020193825.1 Bradyrhizobium sp. NBAIM18 | reverse complement strand
CTCCACCTCCGCCCCCGCCGCCACATCCACCCCCGGCGGCACCGGCATCGGCACCGTCACATAATCTTTCGGCAGGTTCACCGGCCGGTAGTCCGGCTCCACCGCCATGCGCTTCAGCACGCTCTCATGCACATGCGCGCCTTCGGCGATCAGGCGCGGCTCGCCATCGGGGATGTAGAAGCCGAAATAGACTTTCCGCTCCGGCCATTCCCGGTACTTCGCGCGCTTCGGCAAGAACTCCAGCACGCGCCAGGCCGCCGTCATGGAATCGTGCAGCATGCCACTCTTTCCGGTAAAAGCCGGCTCGACATAGGTGAACGGCGAGTTCTTGCGCTGGATGCCCCAGGCGAGCTGGTTCACCGTGCGCGGGTTGAACTTCAGCCCGGCCTTCTCGGCCTCGTCGATCATCCAGAGCAGTGGATATTTGGACTCGCCGCTCTCGACCTCCGGATAGCCGCCGCCGACGTCGCAATGCACGCCGGCGAACCACACCTGCATGATGTCTTGCGGCACCTTCTTCTCGTCAGGCACATAGCGGTTGCTCCAGAACTCCTGCGGCTCCGCGTAGGGCTTCAGGCGGAACATGCGCCGCCGCTCGTCGATCGCGATCGCCTGCCGGAAGATCCTGATGCTGGGATCGCGCAGTGTGAAGGCGAGCTCCTCCAGGCTCGGCCAGTAGAAGCGATCGGCGCGCGGCACGATCACGCTCGCCACCGTGTCCCAGACGCCGACGAAATGGATGGTCGGCCAGCGCGTCGAGGTGATGCGCGCGAACTGCGCGGCGAGGTCGAATTCGTCCTTCGGCAGCGGCCCGCTCTCGTCGAACACGATGTTCTTGATATCCTCGACGTCGTTGCCGCGCCCGCTGCCGGAATATTGCTTGTAGGCGATGAGACCGCTGCCTGCGAGGTTCGCCTGCTCCGGCGAGATCAGACCAATTTTGTGGATCAGCCCCGCCAGCACGCGCACCGTGTAGGCCCCGCGCGAAAAGCCGAACAAATAGATCTTGTCGCCCGGCGCGTAATGCTGAACCAGGAAGCAATAGGACGACAGCACGTTGTCATCGAGCCCGTAGCCGGTCGCGAGCCCCCACACCAGCTTGATGTTGGCCTTCCAGCGCCCCCAGGTCGACGGCTCCGTCATGGTGCCGACCCCGGGATCGTAAAACACCATCTGCCTGGGCTGCGTCTTGTCCGTCTTGCGCAGGCAGCGATAGAGCTTCAGGACGTTGGAGATGTTCTCCGAGATCTCGTTGCCGGTGCCGTCACAGCAGATGACGAGATGCTTCGGCTCGGGCTTGCGATCGGTGGTGGCTGCGGATTCCATGGGATGCGCCTCCGGGTGATGCTACCGGGGCGAGTATAGCGGAAACGGATGGCAGCGAGGAGACGACCTGTTGACATTAACCTCTTGTTAACCATGCGGTTGCCTAATGTTGACGATGGGGGATCACCATGTCGGCCCATGTGACGCGACGGAAGTTGATGCCTGTTTCGGTCGATCCGGCCATCCGGTCGGTCGCGAGGCTGGCGGTTCGCGCCAAGGCCGTCCTACAGGGCAGAACGCCTGTCCTATGGAGCAAAGCCATGTTCGCAAGGGACGACTTAGTGGACAATCTCAGCCGCGATCTCGATCGCGCGCGCGGCAGACGCGATGCGCTCGCATCCGAAGCGACGACCCTGACGGCCCAGATCGCCGAAATTGAAGCCCGCCTTTCGGAGGAGAAGAAAAGGCGGGAGCGTGAGCGCGTCCTGAGCGAGATCGACCTGATCAAGACGCGAATCAAGCAAGCCGCCGGAGCGTTTGCACCTGTCGTGGACGGTCTCTCCAGGGCGGTCGAATCGGCTGCGGCCGTTGTGCCCGAGGCGCGCGAGCTCAATAGTTTCCTGGTGTCGGTGGCGACCGAGGTCGACAGCGTGCTCGATCCCCTGTTGCGTGAACTGGATCAGCGCGCGGATGCGGTGCGGTCCGGCCACGCGGCGCTGGACTTGCCGAGTTCTGCCGTTGAAGTGCCGCCCGTCGAGCTGCCGAAGGACACCAACGAACGCCTGCTTCGCTTTCCGGCCTGGCTGTCCCGCGACAAGGAAACGGACAAGAAGGAAACGGCGGAGAAGCCGCACAGCACGGCGGCCTGAAGCCTCGGAGGCTGCGCACGCTCTACCCTGTCATTCCGGGGCGCGCCTCTTGGCGCGAGCTACGGTGCGCAATTGTGCACCTGAGAATCCATACTCACGATGGTGGTTATGGATCCCGGGCTCGCGACTTCGTCGCGCCCCGGGCTGACGAGCCGTTGTTGGGCTCGCTGGTTGCCGAGCAGGTAGCTCCCCCGACCGCTCAGTTGGCCGCGCGGCGCAGGAAGGCCGGAATATCGAGAACGGCCTCGTCGGGCGCATTGCGTGCAGGCGCGCGGCCGTAAGCATCGAGCGGCTGAAGCGCCGCCTGTCGCGCATGGTCCAGGCCCGGCCTGGCCGGTGGGCCCACGGGGTGGTGCGGCTGCGGGCGGAGCGGCGGGCTTCCCGCTTGCGGCAGGACGGCGCTGCGCTCGATGCGATCGGCGATGCGGCGGCCGTCGTTGCGCAGCCTGCCGGCGAGCTGGGTGAGGGCGGTTTCCACTGGTAGCGCCTGCGCCGGATCGAGATTATCGATACCCGTCGCCACCACCGAGACGCGGACGATGCCCTCTAGGCTTTCGTCAAACGACGCGCCGACGATGATATTGGCGTCCGGGTCGGCCTCGTCGCGAATGCGCGTCGCGGCTTCGTCGACCTCGTACAGCATGAGATCCTTGCCCCGCCGGTGATGGAGATGATGAGGCCACTGGCGCGTTTGATCGAGGGATTCTCGATCAGCGGATTGGAGATCGCGGCCACGGCGGCGGCGAGCACGCGCTTCTCGCCGGAAGCCTCGCCCCGTCCCATCATGGCCTTGCCCTTCTCCTTCATGACGGAGAGGACGTCGGCAAAATCGAGATTGATCAGCCCTTCCTTGACGATGAGGTCGCTGATGCAGGCCACACCCGAGTAAAGCACCTGGTCGGCAAGGGCGAAGGCGTCGGCGAACGTGGTCTTCTCGCTGGCCACCCGGAACAGGTTCTGGTTCGGGATGATCAGGAGGGTGTCGACTGTCTTCAGCAGCTCCTCGATGCCGGCTTCGGCAAAGCGCATGCGGCGCTGGCCCTCGAAGTAGAACGGCTTGGTGACCACGCCGATGGTGAGAATGCCGAGCTCGCGCGCGATTCTGGCGACGATGGGTGCAGCCCCGGTGCCGGTGCCGCCCCCCATGCCTGAAGTCACGAACACCATGTGCGCGCCGGTCAATTGCTCGCGGATCGTGTCGATCGCCTCTTCGGCTGCGGCGCGTCCCAGCTCCGGCTGCGAGCCGGCGCCGAGGCCCGCGGTCACCTTCGTGCCGAGCTGGATGAGGCGCTTCGCCTTCGACATCGCCAGCGCCTGCGCGTCGGTATTGGCGACCACGAACTCGACCCCTTGCAGCCCGGCCGTGATCATGTTGTTGACGGCATTGCCGCCGGCGCCGCCGACGCCGAACACGACGATGCGAGCCTTCATTTCATGGATATCGGTATTGCCAGTCATTCTTCCCTCGCGATTGCTCCGGCAAGCCGGGGATTAAAGAAAGTCTCGCGTGCTAGCTGCAAGCATGATCCGGAAAAGTGCGAAGCGGTTTTCCGAAAAGATCATGCTCGAACAAGAACCTGGAGCGCGATGACGATTCATCCCAATCTCATCGCGCTCTAGCCGCGCGGTCTGCTTGCACGATGAAGGCGGCCAGATGCCCCAACCGGCGCGCCGCGTGTCCTGCGATCGAGCCGCCAGGGCGGCGATCGCTCCGCAGCGCCGCCACTTCGTCTTCCAGTCGTGCCGCCCATGCATTGGCGGCCGTCGTCTCGGCGGTCGCCTGCGTCAGCTCGACGGCGAGGCGATCGGCACGTTCGCGCTCGCGCTCGAACACGACCCTGTAGGCGGTTGCGACGGATTCGAGCCGCGCGATCTCCGCCTTGAACACTTCGGTCTTGACCGCCTCGATCCTGGCCAGGGAGACCCCGATGGGATCTTCCCGGCGGGCTCGTCGCGGGCGGGGCGTGTACCGGAGCGCGGCGAGATCGACGCTCACCACCGCCTTGCCGTCCCCCGACCGCGAGCGCGGCAGGCGGCGACGCCGCGCCAGTGCCCGCGCGGCCTCGCGCGAGACATTGAGGCGGGCACCGAGATCGGCATACGTCAACAACTCAACGCACATCGGCGCTTCTCCTGGAGCGAACCGGGAAGGCATTTCGAGCTAATGATGGCTGGACGATTACCGCAGGCTAGGGTGCGTTGGTTAATGGACGGTTAACGCGCGCGGGGGGTGTTTACGGGTGCCGCTGCGGTGCCGGCCGCCGCGACGTAATGCGCCATCTGTCGCGGCGACGTCTTGTCCGTCTTGCGCAGGCAGCGATAGAGCTTCAGGACGTTGGAGATGTTCTCCGAGATCTCGTTGCCGGTGCCGTCACAGCAGATGACGAGGTGCTTGCCGGCGGGCTTATGGTCGGAAGTGGCCGCGGTCTCCATGGGATGCGCCTCCGGGGGATGCTACCGGGGCGAGTATAGCGGAATTTGGGGCGGCGAGGAGAGACTCGGGGAGCCAGTTCTCACTGGCCCAGTTTATTATGAGTACGGCGCGACGTGGAGGCACCGTCTGTGGCCCACGAGCACGGTCATTCAAGCGAGGCCGTGTCCTTGCTCGTATTACTACGGGTTGCCGATGAGACGCGGCGCGACCTAAGATATTGCTTATTTTTTTGAAACTCATAGGAAAGCGATGAAGAGTCGCTCATTTTCAATTTTTCTTCTTAAGGCCGGATTCGATGCCACTAACAGCCTTGTCGAAGATCATGTGCTCGACGAGGATTTTGCGGCGGGCCTTTTGCCAGATGGGGCAGCTCTGTTCGTTTTGGACAGCGATCCTTATCCGCCGTGGTGGAAAAGCTATTTTGAAATAGATGGTTCTCTTACACAGGTGAGCAAAGGGGCTCTTGTCTTTCTTGCAGTCAAGAAACGCTGCTTTGTGCTGTCATTTGGTCACGTATCTCACTACCTCAAGGATAGCAGTTATGAGTACGATTTTGGACTGAAAGTAACGCTCAACAGCGTAGACGCAGCAGAACTCCGCGGTACTGAATCTCTAGACCCTGGTGTTGGCCGAAGACAGAGAACCCAGCTTCCCATTGGCTCTGATCTTACGCTTTTCGAATTTGATCGCGATAGCTCCATTCTCAGGCGTCTGACTGGCAAGGTCAAACCCGAATACAAAAGCCTTTTTAAGCACGCGACCGGTGCTAGCAATCTCAGAATTAGCTCTAACGTGCAGCCATCCGATCTCGCCCAGCTGTGTACTGATCTTCTAGGTCTTTATGAGTGCACGGACTACCAAACTACATTTCCGGATACCACTAAAAAAAGAGACGGGCCTGACACCAGCTGAATGCGGAAACGGTATCTGCGAGCAATTGGGGAGCAACGGCCATTTCTGAATCTCCACACAACGAAAAGTTGCATGGTAGCTTAAGAATTGCCTTTTGTTGAGATCAGGAGCGAGGGCTCCCGGCTATACGCTCAGAAAAATGGGAGGGCGTTATCGAGGGATGCAAAAACAAAAACGGCCGGATCTTCCGATCCGGCCGCTACTCGAACTCTTACTCGGCTAAGCCTACGCCACGCGACGCAACTTAGCCCCCGCCCTATCCTGAAAAATCTCAGCTTGCCTGCTTGGCCGGCTGGGTGTCGCCGACCTTCTTCTGGATGGCGCGCTTCAGCTCGACCGCGCGCGGGGAGAGCGCGTCGGCGTTGGCCTTGAGCAGGTAGGCATCGAGGCCGCCATTGTGGTCGACGCTCTTGATCGCGTTGGTGGAGACGCGCAGGCGCACGTTGCGGCCCAGGGCTTCCGAGATGAACGTCACGTTGACGAGGTTCGGCAGGAAGCGGCGCTTGGTCTTGATGTTGGAGTGGCTGACCTTGTGGCCGACGAGGGGGCCCTTGGCCGTCAGTTCGCAGCGGCGAGACATGGCATAAATCCTTTAGTTCGAACCCCCAACGAGTGCGGCCGCCATTTCGGCGCCACGGGGGCAAATTCTTTCGTCCTTGCGGGAGCGGGCGGACGTATAGGGGGGAAGGGGCCTTGCGTCAAGGCGACGGGCCGTTTTTGGCCCGTCGTCCCGGGGCGGGCAGAGCCCGAACCCGGGATCTCGTGCCCCGCCTCGGTGTCATCGCCCGCGAAGGCGGGCGATCCAGTACTCCGCGGCGGCGCGGCTGACCAGAGGCGCTGCGGCGTACTGGATGCCTCGCCTTCGCGGGGCATGACAGCGGAGGTGGGGAGAGGTCGGAACGCCCCCCGTTACCGCCGATCACCAAAACGGCAATGATTGTCGCGCCTTACCATCACATAAAGGGCGTATTCGCCGTCGAAGAGTCCGGTGGAGTTCCCGGGGCTGCATGCCCCGACACATTGTTTGTCGCCGGTTTTGGCTTAAGTAACAGCATATCGCGCTCTGATTGGATTATTTCGTGCCGACAACGCTTCATTTCGCGCAAATCCTGCGCTCAGCCTGTCTGCTTCCGGCCGGCCGGCTGATGGCGCTTTGTGGCCTGGCGGTGGTGCTGGGCCTGGCGTCCGGCGTGGCGCCGGCGGCGGCGCAAGGCAAGCTCGAGGCGCAATATGAGGCGACGCTGGCGGGCATTCCCGTCGGCAAGGGCGCCTGGAACATCGATATCCAGGACGACGTGTTCTCGGCGGCGGCCGCCGGCGGCACCACCGGGCTTTTGAAGTCGTTCACGGGCGGGTCCGGCACCGGCGCCAGCCAGGGGCGCGTCGTTGGTGGCGCGCTGGTTGCGACCGGCTACCAGGCCTCGACCACCACCCAGAAGAAGACCGAAGAGATCCGCATCACCCTCGACAAGGGCAATGTGAAGGATTTTGCCATTTTGCCGGAGCCACCGGTCGATCCTGATCGTATCGTCGTCACCGAGGCGCACCGCCGCGGCGTCTGGGACCCCATGACCGCTTCGCTCTTGCGCGTGCCCGGCACCGGTGATCCCGTCTCGCAGGACGCCTGCCACAGCTCCGCGCCGGTGTTCGACGGCCGCATGCGCTACGAGCTGAAGCTCGATTTCAAGCGCATGGAGACCGTGAAGGCGGAGAAGGGGTACAGGGGCCCGGTCGTGGTCTGCGCGATCTATTTCGTGCCCATCGCCGGCTACATCCCGGACCGCCCGGTGATCAAATACCTCGCCGCCCAGCGCAACATGGAGATCGCGTTCGCCCCCATCGCCGGCACGCGCATCCTGGTCCCGTTCTGGCTGAAAGTGCCGACCCCGCTCGGCCCGGCCATGCTGGAAGCCACCAGCTTCATCACCGCCCCCCAGCCGCCAAGGGTGGCCAAGACGCAGTAGGCTGGCCGCGGCCGCGCCTCCTCCCTCCGCCGTCATTCCGGGGCGCGCCCCTTGGCGCGAACCCGGAATCCATCAGGCTACAGCGACGGTTTCACGATGGATTCTCAGGTGCGCAACGGCGCACCGTAGCTCGCGACTGCGTCGCGCCCCGGAATGACGAGTCTTCGGAGCAGGCTAAGCAAAATCAAACACTTACCTACTGTGCATGGGGTTGTTTTCGCAACATAAGTCCCGAAGGCCGTCATGGCCGGGCTTGACCCGGCCATCCATCCCTTCGCGAGAGCCCGTCTTTCGATGGATGCGCGGGTCAAGCCCGCGCATGACGAAGACGGGAATCCATTTGACTCCTCCCCGATTCTGATTCGACTCAAGCCCATCCCCAGCTTTAACCACCCCGGTCGCTTGTGCGCCCAAGCAAAACTCCATCTAGTGCGCAACCAAGACGAGTCCCGCGACATGTTGCGTGAACGGAACGGGACTCACAGGGGAGTCAGCGATTCGGCCGCGATTCGTTCTAGAGTCGTTCCGAAGCTTAAAGCGAACGGGAAAAGCGTCGCAAAGTGAGACAGTTGCGCGGGATTTGGGGAGGGCGCTCTCACACCCCCCTCGGTGTCATCGCCCGGCTTGACCGGGCGATCCAGTACCCCGAGGCGGCGCGGCCAGAGCGGACGGGCCGCGGCGTACTGGATGCCCCGGTCAAGCCGGGGCATGACGGCGGATTGCTTGGCCCCCACCCCAGCGTTCGGGGACATGGCCGACACCTCAGCGTCGCCTCACCGCCCCGGATAGCACTGACATTCGCCCAAATCGCCATTACCTAATCCGATAGACATGGCTTTCTCCTCCTCCCCCTTCGCTTCCGAGCGCGCCCCCGGCGCGGGCGTCACTGCGGTGCTCGGTCCGACCAACACCGGCAAGACCCATCTCGCCATCGAGCGGATGCTGGCGCATCCCTCGGGCATGATCGGCCTGCCGCTGCGCCTGCTCGCGCGCGAGGTCTACAACAAGATTGCCGACAGAGCCGGTGAAGCCAGCGTCGCGCTCGTCACCGGCGAGGAGAAGATCAAGCCGAAGAATCCGCGCTTTTGGGTCTCGACCGTCGAGGCGATGCCGCGCGATATCGACGTCTCCTTCCTCGCCGTCGACGAGGTCCAGATCGCCGCCGATCTCGAACGCGGCCACGTCTTCACCGACCGCATTCTCAATCGCCGCGGCCGCGACGAGACGCTGCTGCTGGGCGCCGCCACCATGCGCCCGATCATCGAGCGCCTGTTGCCGGGCGTGTCCATGATCACGCGGCCCAGATTGTCGCAGCTCGAATTCGCCGGCGACCGCAAGATCACGCGCCAGCCGCGCCGCACCGCCATCGTCGCGTTCTCGGCCGATGAAGTCTATGCGATTGCCGAGCTGATCCGCCGCCAGCACGGCGGCGCCGCCGTGGTGCTGGGCTCGCTCTCGCCCCGCACACGAAACGCGCAAGTGGCGATGTTCCAGAACGGCGACGTCGATTATCTCGTCGCCACCGATGCCGTCGGCATGGGCCTCAATCTCGACGTCGACCACGTCGCCTTCGCCTCCGACCGCAAGTTCGACGGCTACCAGTTCCGCCGCCTGACGCCGGCTGAATTCGCGCAAGTAGCAGGCCGCGCCGGCCGCGCCACCCGCAACGGCACCTTCGGCACCACCGGCCGCTGCGCGCCGTTCGAGCCCGAGCTCGTCAACGCGCTGCAGAACCACACCTTCGATGCCGTGAAGGTGCTGCAATGGCGCAATTCGAAGCTCGATTTCTCCTCGCTCGGCGCGCTCCAGGTCTCGCTGAACCTCGCTCCCGGCCACGAGACGCTGACGCGCGCGCCGATCGCCGAGGACATGCGCGTGCTCGATCACGCCGCCCGCGACGGCGAGGTGCGCGATATCGCGCATGGCAAGGCCGCCGTGGAGCGGCTCTGGGAAGCCTGCCAGGTCCCGGACTACAGAAAGCTGTCGCCGGCCGCCCATGCCGAGCTGGTGACGACGCTGTACGGCTTCCTGATGCGCAAGGGCTGCATTCCCGATGCCTGGTTCGAGTCCCAGGTCACCCAGGCTGACCGCATCGACGGTGACATCGACACGCTGTCGGCCCGAATCGCCCAGATCCGCACCTGGACCTTCGTCGCCAACCGCCCGGACTGGCTGAAAGACCCGGAACGCTGGCAGGGGATCGCGCGGGAGGTCGAAAATAAATTATCGGATGCGCTCCATGAACGCTTGACTGAGCGTTTCGTTGATCGCCGGACCAGTGTATTGATGCGCCGCCTGCGGGAGAACACGAGCTTGAATACTGAAATCGGCAAGACCGGCGAAGTCATCGTCGAAGGCCATGTCATCGGCCGCCTCGATGGCTTCACCTTTGCACCGGATGCGGCGGAAGCCGGCTCCGATGCGAAAGCCTTGCAGGCTGCAGCGCAAGCAGTGCTCGCCGGCGAGATCAACGCGCGCGCCGAAAAGCTGGGAAATGCGCCGGACGAGCAGTTCGTGCTCACCTCCGAAGGCATCATCCGCTGGACCGGCGATGCCGTGGCGCGCCTTGCCGCCGCAGACGAGGCGCTGCATCCGCGCATCCGCATCATCTCGGACGAGCGCCTGACCGGCGCGCCCCGCGACAAGGTGCAGGCGCGGCTCGAGCTCTGGCTCAAGACGCACATCGAAAAGCTGCTCGGGCCGATGTTCGAGCTGTCGAAGGCCGAGGACGTCACCGGCATTGCCCGCGGCATCGCCTATCAGCTGGTCGAGGCGCTCGGCGTGCTTGAGCGTCCGAAGATCGCCAGCGAGCTGAAGGATCTCGACCAGTCCTCGCGCGCCGTGCTGCGCAAATACGGCGTCCGCTTCGGCGCCTATCACATCTATTTCCCCGGCCTGCTCAAGCCCGCCGCGCGTGCGCTCGCCGCGCTGCTCTGGGCGCTGAAGCAGGACAATGTCGATCTCTCCGCGCTCTCGGGCGCGCAGCATCTGGCCTCCTCAGGGCGCACCTCGTTCCCGGTCGACAAGGCGCTGCCGCGCGATGCCTATCGCGTGCTCGGCTACAAGCAGGCCGGCGAGCGCGCCGTGCGCGTCGATATCCTGGAGCGCCTCGCCGACCTGATCCGCCCGGCGCTGGCCTGGCGCGAGAATTCGCCGGGCGAAAAGCCCGCCGGCGCGTTCGACGGCCGCAGTTTCGTGGTCACGCAGGCGATGACCTCGCTCACGGGATCTGCCGGCGAAGATTTTGCCTCCGTGCTGCGCGCGCTCGGCTATCGCATGGAGAAGCGCCCGCCGCTGCCGCAAAAGCCTGTGGTCGCCGAGCAGGTCGTGACCGAGCAGATCGTCACTGAGACCGTCGCGGCCGAGACGCCGCCCGCTGAAGGCAACGCGGAGACCTCGACCGAGGCTGCAGCGGAAGCCGTTGCCGGCCTGCCGGCTGAGGCCCCGGCCGCTGAGGCTACGGCCGAATCCGTCACCGTGGAAGACGCGCCCGGCATGGAGCCGCACGACGAGCCCGCTCCTGCGGAGGCTCACGAGGAGCCGGCGCTGGAAGCGTCTGCGGAAGCGCCCGTCACGCCCGAGGACGCCCCTGGCATCGCGCCGCCCGCAGAAGAGGCTGCGACGCCCGCCGAGGCTGCCGGCCTCGAAGCGGCTGCCGCCGAGACCGCCGCGACGGAAGCTGCTGCATCCCCCGATGCTGCCGCGCCTGAGGCAACAGTCGCACCCGCCGAGCCCGAGCTGGTCGAGGTCTGGCGCCCCGCCGGCCGTCACGAGGATCGCAAGCCGCGCCATGAGCGCCATCGCCATCAGCGTCACCACAACCAGCGTCCGCGGCCCGGCGCTGAGGCTGGCGCTGCACCCGATGCTGCGAGCGCCGCGCCCGGCGAAGCCGCCGACGGCGCGAAGCCGGGCCATCGTCATGGCGGCGGCCATCGCCGCGATGGCGGCCGCGACTTCCGCAAGCCGCGTGAAGGCGGCGAGGGCGGTGAGCGTCGCGACGACCGCAATCGCAGCTTCCAGGGCAAGGGGGACCGCGACAAGGATCGCGATCGCAACCGCGACAACAAGAAGTTCGGCGGAGATCGCGACAAGGGCCGCGACAATCGCGGCCGCGACCGCGACAAGGGCCGCGACCGCCGTGATCGCGAGTCGGGTCCCTCGCTGCGTCCCTACGCCTCGAGCGCGAACCCGCGCGAGCGCGATCGTCCGATCGATCCGAACTCGCCCTTCGCCAAGCTCGCCGCGCTGAAAGAGCAGCTGGGGCGGAAGGAGTAATCCCACGACGACGACGACCGAGCGGCAGCGTATCGACAAATGGCTGTGGCACGCGCGGGTGGTAAAGGCGCGCACCTCCGCGGCCGAGCTCGTCGTCACCGGCCATGTCCGCGTCAACGGCGTGCGCGAGACATCGCCGGGCCATGCCATTAAGCTTGGCGACGTTCTCACCATCGCGCTCGATCGCACCGTGCGCGTGCTGAAGGTCACCGCCTTCAACGAGCGCCGTGGCGATGCCGCCTCGGCTCGCGTGCTCTATGAGGAGCTCGGCACGCGCAACTAATTGCGCTTTGCATTCATTTCTTGATCGATCAAACACACAAAGCCGTCATGATCGGGCCTTCCCGACCTTGCGGCGCCCGGCCATCCGCGCTAGGCAAGCCGCGACTTCTAAAAGAGCTTTTCGGAGCGTTGGATGACTTACGTCGTCACTGAAAACTGCATCAAGTGCAAGTACACCGACTGCGTCGAGGTCTGCCCGGTCGATTGCTTCTACGAGGGCGACAACATGCTCGTCATCCATCCCGACGAGTGCATCGATTGCGGCGTGTGCGAGCCGGAATGCCCCGCCGACGCCATCAAGCCGGACACGGAACCAGGCCTCGAAAAGTGGCTCCAGGTCAACGCCGACTACGCCAAGAGCTGGCCGAACATCACCCAGAAGAAAGAATCACCTGCCGACGCCAAGGAATTCGACGGCATGGAAGGCAAGTTCGAGAAATATTTTTCTCCGAACCCCGGCTCTGGGGACTAATTCGCGCCCAAACTTAACCCTAATAGCGGCGCTGCCGCCGAAAACCAGCCCTCAAGACCCCTAAATCATTGATTTTTGCGGGAAATGTGCTATATTGGGCACATTAAGCCGAACCCCGTCAGCCCGTTGGCCCCTCTGGGTTCCCGTGAAACCAAATGTCGAAACAGGGGCGTGGCAGTTTCCGCGCGCAGGCTGTGTCACAGAAAACGCGTAAAAAGAGTACTTCAGCGAGGGCTTCCCATAAGGAGGCCAAAAAAGTCGCCGCGGCCAGCCGTAGCGCATCCAAGGGTCGGACCGCGACGAAGGCGCCGGCTGCAAAGTCCTCGAAGAACAAAAGAAGCGCAATGCCTAACAAGACTGCCAAACCGGCCGCGAAAGCGACCGCTTCCAAGCCTGCTTCCGCCAAGCCTGCTGCCGCCAAGCCTGTGACTGCCAAGGCCCCCGCTGCCAAGCCCGCCGCGACGAAGGCCCCTGTTGCCGTTGCGCCCGCCAAGGCTCCCGTCGCCGCCAAGCCGGCTGCCAAGCCCGCGGCTGCGCCGAAGGTCGAGGAAAAGAAGGTTGTGACCCAGCGTCAGGGCTTCAAGGCCAACGAGTTCGTGGTCTATCCCGCTCACGGCGTCGGCCAGATCCTGGCCATCGAGGAGCAGGAGATCGCCGGTGCGAAGCTCGAGCTGTTCGTCATCAACTTCATCAAGGACAAGATGACGCTGCGCGTGCCGACCGCCAAGGTCGCCAATGTCGGCATGCGCAAGCTGTCCGATCCGGCGCTGGTCAAGAAGGCGCTTGAGACCCTGAAGGGCCGCGCCCGCGTCAAGCGCACCATGTGGTCGCGCCGCGCCCAGGAATACGAAGCGAAGATCAATTCGGGCGATATCGTCGCGATCGCGGAAGTCGTGCGCGACCTCTATCGCTCGGAATCGCAGCCCGAGCAGTCCTACTCGGAACGCCAGCTCTATGAAGCGGCGCTCGACCGGCTGTCCCGCGAGATCGCGGTGGTGCAGCACTCGACCGAGACCGAAGCGGTCAAGGAGATCGAGGCGCAGCTCGCCAAGAGCCCGCGCCGCAATGCCAAGGCGGAAGCTGCCGAGGGCGAAGCTGACACGGATGCCGAGGGCGATACCGACGATACCGATGGCGACGACAGCACCGTCGCCGACGAGGCCGCGTAAGCCGGCCCGAACGCAAGCAATCAAAAGCCCGGCCGTTTGGCCGGGCTTTTTGTTTGGTTTCCTGAGGCCGCGGGAGTTCGGCTCTACGCGCCGCGCGGCTGGGTCCAGATCGCGATCGGCTGCTGAATGCCGCGGACCGCCCGCGCCTCTCGCGCTTCCAATGACTGAAACGTTGTGGCTGCACCGCCAAGCTCGGCCTTCGCCTGGCTGACGAGGTCGTCACTTGCCACCAGCGCGCAGCCGAAGGTGCGGGTCAAGGCCTCGAGACGGCTTGCCGCGTTGACGGTCGCGCCGATCACGGCAAATTCCAGACAGGTCTGCCCGAGGTCGCCGAGCACCACCGGCCCATAATGCAAGCCAAAGCTCACATGCAGCTTTGGCTCGCCTGACGCTGCCCGCTGATCGTTCCAACTCTCCGCCGCCGCGATCATCGCCTGGGCACATCGCAGCGCGTTGCTGGCGTCGTGCTCGCCCGCGAAAGGCGTGCCGAACGTCGCCATCAATCCGTCCCCGAGATATTTGTCGAGCGTGCCGCTGTGGCGGAAAACCTCCTGCTCCATCAATCCGTGGAATTCCCGCAACGTCCGCACAACCTCCTGCGGCGAGCGTCCATCGGCAAAGGCCGTGAAGCCGACGATGTCGACGAACAGCACCGCGACGTGTTGCGTGCGCACCTGCTTCAACGGCTCGTCCTGTTTCGACAATTCCGCCACGACATTGGGCGAGAAGTAGCGCGCCAGGTTGCCGCGCTCGCGCTCCACCGCGGCATGCCGGACCAAGAGGTCGTTGCTGCGGCGGACCGCGAGCGCCAAGGTCATGGCCACGATCATGAAGACGACGATCTCCTGGATGCGAACGTGGAACACGATCTCGCTGGGCGAGATCATCGCAAACAAGCGCTCATCGCTGCCTGTTGCGGCCGCGATGCGGGCCGTCAGCGCAGGATCGCGATCGGGTTGCCACCACACCCAGGCGATGCCGATGATCCAGAGCGCAGCCGTCCACATGCCGACCGCAATCACAGTCCGCCAGGTATAGGCCAATGTGGCGCCCGCGAGCAGCACGAAGAAATAGATGAAGTTGCCGGAATGGAACTGCATCGCGACCGGCCAGTACGAGGCTCCGAACGGATTGGGAATCACGATGAGGCACGTGAGCAGCGCCAGGTCGCAAAACAGGAGTGCCAATTCCGGCCGTGACACGCCCACCCGCCC
>NZ_JADYVO010000042.1:0-16246 GCF_020193825.1 Bradyrhizobium sp. NBAIM18 | reverse complement strand
ACATGGGGCGGGGGATTGAAGGCTGGGGCAAGGTGACGAGGTCCGGACTCCTAGGCACTCCGGACCTCGAAACTTTTTAGATTGAACGCAGCAACGCGCCGTCCGGTGGGGCATCCGGGCGGCGCGTTGTCGTTTCAGAGCCTCTTTGTTTCGGCGCTTAGCGTGTCTGCGGCTCCAGCGTCACCGAGCAATCGCCCTGCCCTTGCGTCGCGACCACGATGTTGCCCGCGGGAGCGCCGAGAGCGATCGGCGTGGACGAGCCGCCGCCAGGCATCTGGACGATCACGCTCATTGAATCGGGACGCGCGGTCGAACCCACGGTGGTCGGCTCGGCCTGGGCGACGTTGCCGGAGGCGTCACGTCGCATGATCTGGCAGTTCACCATGTTGTTTCCGCCGGCCGCCGCCATGCTTGACGACGAGGAGGCGCTGCCACCCATTTGGGCCCGGGCCCGCGACGGATCGCGGGGTACCTGGGTGACGATGCGATGCGAGCGCGGCTCCACGATAATGACCTCGTCTTCCGTCGTGAAATATTCGTAGCCCCGATATGCAGGCTCGATCGAGACGATCTCGGGCGGCAGCCGATGCAGACGCACGCGCGAGGGAATCGTCTCGCCAACCCGGATCGAGATGTTCAGATTGCGCTCCGGCTGCGCCAGGCGTGCGCGGCTCACCGTTTCGGAGATCCGCACCTGCCTCTCGGTGGTCACTTGGGCCTGCTGGTTGACCTGCGTGTTGGTCTGCGTGGTCTGATTGGCCTGGTTGGTCTGCGTGCCCGTGGAGCCGGGCGCGGTCTGTGCGTTGTTGGTCGGAGCCGCGCGGCTGGTATCCGTCGCAGTGGCCGGCTGGTTGCTCTGTTGCGCCGGCGGCTGCTGCTCGGCGGCACTGCGCGGCGGCTGGGCCTGGTTGCGCTCGTTCTGGTTAGCCGTAGCTCCCGTGCGCTCGTTCTGCTGGCCAGCCGGGCCAGTCGTCGGGCCAGTCTTGGATCTCTCGGATTCGGCGGTTGATTTCTGCGGCGCAGCCTTGTCCTGCGCAGCCTTGTCCTGCTTGGTTTCCGCACTGCTCTTGCCCGCATCGCGTCCGGGCTTGGCGCTCTCGGCCTCCCGGTTGCGATCGCGCGAAGGCTCGCGAGAGTCTTGTGCCTGGTCCCTCGCCTTCGGTTGATTGCGCTCCGAGGCCGTCGCCGGCTGGCGCTTGTCGTCACTGGCCTCGCTCTTGGCTGCGCCGCCTCGATCCTCGCGGCCCGCGCCCTGGAGCCGCTCCTGAGCGCCTTGCGCGCGCTCTTGAACGCGGTCTTGAGCCGCACCACCGCGCTGCGGAGAAGCGCCTTTGGCCGGCTCCTCGGTCCGTTTCGGCTCGTCCCTACGCTCACCGGGCGCCTGGGCATAGGCAAGGCCGGATGCGAGCATGAGCCCGACGGCCGCAGTCGATAACATCAAATGTTGACGCATGGTCCCTCTCCTCGACAATCGCAACACAGACGCGAACGTTCTGTTCCTGCGAAGGTTCCTGAACAGGAACGCGGTCGTGGAAGTGAGCCAATCAAGTCGCCACTACATCGCATCCTTCAGCGTCAGTCGCGCCGTGAACGTCACGCTGGTCTTGCCGACCAGCGCCATGCCTTCGACTTCCGCACCGCCGGGGAAATAGTCGCCCGAAAAGCCGCAGGTGACCTCCCTGCCGCCGAATGCGAGCGTCCTGCCGACCGCCTCGGTGTGCTGATTGACGATCATGTCGCCCCGCCACTTGCCGTTCCGGAAGGTGTAGCTGCCGGTGTAGTAGAAGTAGCTGTCGCCGCCCATGATGCGGCCGTCGCTGAGCACGACCACGCCCCTGGCCTGCCCACGCTTGCCGTCCCGCATCTCGATGTCGAAGATGTAGAGGCCGTTGACGACCCTGGCCTCCTCACCCGCTTCCGCTTCATCGCCAGCTGACATCCGATCATCCCCCACCGATCCGCTGTCCCGATCAGTTCGGCACGTTCCGCTCGAGATCCTCGAGCCATGCCGCCGCACTCGAATCCGAGGGCGCGCGCCAATCGCCGCGCGGCGACAATGAACCGCCGGCCGAGACCTTCGGCCCGTTCGGCATGGCCGAGCGCTTGAACTGGCTGAAGGCGAAGAAGCGGCGCAGGAACACTTCGAGCCAGCGGCGGATCTCCGGCAGATCATAGGCCCTGCGCCGGTCGCCCGGGAAGGCCGGCGGCCATTCGCCCTTGGCAACGTCCTTCCACGCTTGAAGCGCCATGAAGGCGATCTTGGACGGCCGCATGCCGAAGCGCAGCGTATAGAACAGGTTGAAGTCCTGCAGCTCGTAAGGTCCGACGGACGCTTCCGTGCTCTGCGGCTTCTGGCCGGCCTCGACCGGCACGAGTTCCGGCGAGATCTCGGCCACAAGGATCGAGCCGAGCGTCCGATTGACGTCGTCGCTGAACTGTTTGGAGGAGATCACCCAGCGGATCAGATGCTGGATCAGCGTCTTCGGCACGCCGGCGTTGACGTTATAATGCGCCATCTGGTCGCCGACACCATAGGTGCACCAGCCGAGCGCGAGTTCGGAGAGATCGCCGGTTCCAATCACGATGCCGCCGTGATGGTTGGCTAGCCGAAACAAATAATCCGTGCGCAAGCCGGCCTGCACGTTCTCGAAGGTGACGTCGTAGACCTTCTCACCCTTGCCGAAGGGATGGCCGATATCCTTCAGCATCTGCGTCGCCGTGGTGCGGATGTCGAGCTCCTGCCAGCTCGTCTGCAACGCCTTCATCAGCGCGAGCGCGTTGGTCTTGCTCTCGCTGCCGGTGGCAAAGCCCGGCATGGTGTAGGCCAGGATGTTCTCGCGCGGCAGGCCGAGCAGGTCGACCGCCTTGGCGGCGACGATCAGGGCGTGGGTGGAATCGAGGCCGCCCGACACGCCGATCACCACGCGCTTGGTGCCGGTGGCGCGCATGCGCTGCACCAGCCCGGCGACCTGGATGTTGTAGGCCTCGTAGCAGTCCTGCTCGAGCAGGCTCTCGTCGCTCGGCACGAATGGAAAGCGCTCGACCTTGCGCAGGAAGCCGATATCGGCGGCCGGCGGCTTCAGGGCAAATGTCACCTTGCGGAAAAACGCCTCGCGCTGCCGCCGGTTGTCGTCGAACGTTCCCATCAGCGCGCGCTCCTGCCTAAGCAGGTCGAGGTCGACGTCAGCCAGCGTGATCTGGCCGCCCTGGCGGAACCGCTCACCCTCGGCCAGCAGCACGCCGTTCTCGTAGATGGAGGTCTGACCGTCCCAGGCGAGATCGGTGGTGGATTCCCCGGCCCCGGCCGCGGAATAAACGTAAGCCGCGAGGCAGCGCGCCGAAGTCGATTGGCACAGCAACGCGCGCGAGCGCGCCCGGCCGATCGTGATCGGGCTGCCCGAGAGGTTGATCAGCACGCTCGCGCCCGCAAGCGCGAGCTCCGAGGCCGGCGTCACCGGGATCCACATGTCCTCGCAGATCTCGACGCCGATAGTGAGGCCCGGAACGTCCTCAGCCGCGAACAGGAGGTCCACCCCGAACGGCGCATGCAGACCGCCAAAGGTGATGGTCTCGCCGGCCATGCCTGCACCGGAGGCGAAATGCCGGCCCTCGTAGAACTCGCGATAGGTCGGCAAGTAAGATTTCGGCACGACGCCGAGGACGTTGCCGCGATGAATGACGACGGCGCAGTTGTAGATGCGATTGCCAAAGCGCAGCGGCGCCCCGACGATCAGGACCGTCATAAGCCCCGCGGAGGCCGCAACGACGCTTGCGAGCCCGCGCTCGACCGCATCGAGCAGCGGATCCTGCTTCACCAGGTCCTCGATCGCATAACCGGACAGGCACAGCTCGGGAAACACCGCGACCGCGACCGACTGCTCATGGCAGGCATTGGCCGCCGCCAGCACGGTCTTCACGTTGGCGCTGGGATCGGCGACGTGGGAGGCGGTCACGCAGGCCGCCACGCGCGCAAATCCGTGGGCGTAAATCGAGTGGAAAGTCATCGAGCGCCGTACCCTCAAGTCTCTCGCCGGCGGCCACAGCCGTCAGCTCCAGTCATATTTAGCCCATCGGTCCGGCCCCGTGCAGGCCATCCGCCATCATGCATAACGGGTTTGCGCCCCGTCCGGTCCAGTACCGGCGGACTCAGGCGCTGCGGGCCAGCACGCCGGGCAGATCGCCGCGCAGCCACCCGGCGATCCGGGGCCAGGCATGCGCATGGGTGCGCGCGCCCATGAACAGGCCGAGATGGTTGCTGGGCTCGGATGCCGCTGCAACGAAGGCAGGTGGCGTACCGACCAGCCCCGCGGTGGCCAGCGCTTGCGTCGCCGGCACGACATCGTCGTCGAGGCCGGCGAGCAGGAAGATCGGCGCCTTGACGTCCTTCAGATCGATCGGGCGCCCGAGCGCGACGAAACGGCCCTCGGCGATGCGGTTCTCCCGGAAGATCGCGTTGACGATCTCGAGATAATAAGTGCCCGGCAGGTTGAGCGTCTCGGCGTTCCAGCGGTCGAACCGCGCCAGCAGCTCGGACCCCTGCTCGTCCGAGAGATCCCGCTGCAATGCCGTCCTGATATCGTCGTTGTCAGGGGTTTTGGACCAGAAGCGCAGCATCTCCTCGCCGCTGACATTGCCGCCACCGCGCGCGACCAGCTGGTCATAGACCAGCTCGGGCGCGTTGCGGGCAAGCCGGGACAGCGAGGACTCGATCGACAGGTCCACGGGAGCACCGACCAGAACCAGCCGCCGCACCTTGGCTGGAAAGCGCGCGGCATAGAGCAGCGACAGCCACCCGCCCTGGCACAGCCCGACGAGATCGACCGGCGCGCCGATCTCATCGATGGCGACGTTGAGATCGCCGAGATAGCTGTCGATCGAGAGATAGCGCATGTCCGGCGTCGCCGACCGCCAGTCGGTGAGATAGACCCGGTCGATGCCGCCATTCTGCAGCGACTGCACCACGCTGTGTCCCGGGCCGAAATCGGCGATCAGGGCCCGGTGCAGCGCATAGGGCGCGCAGACCAGCGCCGGCTGGCCCGACCGGGTCTGCGAGCAATCGCGCAAGCGCATCGTTGCGAGCTCCAGCGCAACGCGGCTCGGCGTCGTCCATGGCAGGCTGCTGTCACCCTGTTGCTCGGGTGCCCGCTCCAGCCACCAGAAGCAGGCATCCATGGCGAGCTGCGCTGCGGCAAACGGCCAGAGCCGCGGATCATCAGGAGCCTGCGCTGGCCCACGTGGCGGTTTGGCGGTCTTGTCCACCATGGCTACCTCGACATCCTCACAGAAACGCCTCGAGGCTCACGACGGCAATGCCGAGGTCCCGAAAACTCCGATGGGTCGCCGCGACCGAGCCGTCCAGATCGATGCCGCGACAGGCATCCTCGATGACGGCCACCTCCAACCCTGCCTTGCGCGCATCTTCCGCCGAGAAGCGGACGCAGAAGTCCAGCGCCAGACCAGCGACAAAGACGGTCTTCAGCTCGCGTTCGCGCAAATAACCAAGCAATCCGGTCGGTGTCCGATGGTCGTTCTCGAACAACGCCGAGTAGGAATCGATGCCGCGGCGAAAGCCCTTGCGCACCACGAGGCTCGCCCGTGTCACGTGGAGATCGCGATGAAATTCCGCGCCGGCCGTGCCTTGCACGCAATGCGTCGGCCACAGCACCTGCCGGCCATAGTCGAGCTCGATGGTCTCGAACGGCTGCTTGCCGGCATGGTTCGGCGCGAACGAGACGTGGTCGCTCGGATGCCAGTCCTGGGTCAGCACCAGATTGGCGAATTTTTGGGCGATCCTGTTGATGGCGGGCACGACCTTCTCGCCACCGGGAACGGCGAGCGCCCCGCCGGTGCAGAAGTCGTTCTGCACGTCGATCACCAGCAACACGTCGCTGTCGGAAATCTTCATCGCCGTCCCATTTCGATCTGCCGGGCGCGACGGCGCCGGGCGACCACCTCAGTGTCGGCCTTCCCGCGCGGCTTCGCAACCACTGGCACGCGCGGCAGCTGCGCGAATTGGTCACCGTGGCCGCCACGATGCAACGGTTTGACCTCGTCCGTGTTGACTAGGCGCACCCACGGGCAGATTCTCGCACCGCCCGCGCCAGGCGGATCGGGTCGAAGCAGCGGAGGACAGGGCTGCCAGGGCCTGAAGGTCGTGGCGGCGATGAGGCCATGAATATCGGCAAGACCGGAAAAATTCTTCTCGCCGATATCGGCGGCACCAATGCGCGCTTCGCGCTGAGCCCGAGCGGTCAGACCGGACCGATCGACTATGTCAAGGTCGCCGACTTCCCGACCGTGCGCGAAGCCATCGCGGACGTTTTGGCGCGCCGGTCCAACGGCGAGCAGCCCCATCGCGCGGTGCTGGCCGTGGCGGGTCCCGTCACCAACAATCGCTGCGTCATGACCAACAGTCCCTGGGTCATCGACGGCAACGAGCTGCAGTCCGCGCTCGGCTTCGACAGCGTCCATGTGCTGAACGATTTCGAGGTGGTGGCCTGGTCCCTGCCTGCCTTGGAGCCTTCCGACCTGGTCCCACTCGGCGGCGGCGACGGCCTGGCCGGCGAGCCGTTGCTGGTCGTGGGGCCTGGAACCGGATTTGGTGTGTCCTGCCTGGTCGACCGCCATGGTTCGCGCCTGGCCGTCGTTACCGAGGCTGGACATGCGACCCTGCCGGCGGAGAACGAGCGCGAGGAGCGCGTGATCGCCTGCTTGCGGCAGCGCCTCGGCCATGTCTCGATCGAGCGCGGTGCCCTCTCGGGCTCGGGGCTGCAAAACCTGTATGAAGCGTTGACCGAGATCGACGGGGTCCAGGTGCCGCATCGCGATGCCGCCGGGATCACCAAGGCGGCCCTGGAGAACAGCTGTCCGGTCAGCCGCGCGACGCTGGAGATGTTTTGCGCCATCCTCGGCTCGGTCGCCGGCAATCTCGCGGTGACCTTCGGCGCCCGCGGCGGGGTCTATGTCGCCGGTGGAATCGTGCCGCGCTTCCGCGAGTTCCTCGCCGCCTCTGCGTTCCGGGCACGCTTCGAAGCCAAGGGACGGTTCCAGGATTATCTGCGCAACATCCCGACCAGGCTCGTGATCAAGCCCGATGCAAGCTTCCTCGGCCTGACGACGTTTGCCGAGCACAATTCCAGCTGAGTAGCGGTCTCAGGCGGCGAGTTCCCGTCATGCACAGCTGATTGCGGCGCACCTGCGGTTCCACGCAGGTTCATGCTTGCCTGCGTGTTCCCGATGAGAAACAATCCACCCGTGTGTGGCGTAGTTGCGGGGGCGTGACATGCGTAAGCAGGCTTCGGGTTTCGACTATCACCGCTATCACCGCCTGTTGCGCGAAGCGGACAGCGAGGACAAGCGGCTGGCGCTCATCGAGCTCCTGATCGAGGAAAAGGCCCGCGACCAGCTGGCTGCCCAGCGCGCTTCGGATCGCGCGGCCATGACGGCTCACACCATTGCCAGGGTGCTGAGGAACGGCCGCAACCCTGCCGGTTGAGTCCTTCCGCCAGGCGGCAAAAGCGCGATCGGTCAGCTCGGGATAGTGGCTGACGGCTCCGGAAACATCGAGTCGATCATGGCCTTGAGCTGATCCATCGCGATCGGCTTGCGCAGGATCGGCCTACGCCGGAGCAAGGACGGCAGCAGTTCCGGACCGTAGCCTGTGGCGAATAGAAACGGTTTTCCGCGACGTTCAATCAAATCGGCGACGGGGTCGACATAGACTCCCATCAGATTGATGTCGAGGATGGCCAGATCGTACTGCGCGGTCATGGCAAAGGCGCTGGCGTCGCGCACATTGTCGGCTTCCGCAACGACGTGGTGGCCGAGTTCCTCCACCATGTCGGCGATCATCATCCGGATCAACGCCTCGTCTTCGACCAGGAAAACGGAGAGTCCGTCCGCCATATCAACCCCGCAATCAGCCTTGCGAAGCTAAGCATAACCGAATTGCGCTGTAGATACACGAATTCGTGGCGGGCGCCGTTAATTCACACGCGCCCGAACCGATTCAACTTGATCAATCCAGTCCGCGCTCGTGGCTGAGCCGCACCATCGCCTGGATGAACACCTGCTTCTGCTTATCGTCGAGGCTCGAAAAGAGCGGCTCGGCGGCATCGGCGACGTTACGCTGATCGCCGGCGCGATCGATCAGGAACTGGGCCTCGTTGCGCATCTGCTCAATGATGTCGTCGGGCGGATCGCGCTTGGCGCGCGCAATCCGCAGGTTGAGCCGCTCTGCGCCATTATGCCCGAGGTAGTGCATCGCGCTCGAGAACCCGTACCAGTGCTTCTCCTGATCCGGCGTGAGATTCAGCTCGCTCTTGATCCGCTCGATGTAGGAATCGCTGTTGGCGACGATCTGCTCGGCAGTCAGCTGCGGCGCACCGGGCTGGGTCAGAACCGTGACTTCCTTGTTGTCTTTACCCTTGTTGTCCTGCGGCGCGTTCTTCGCCTCCTTGGTCGCCTTGGCGCTCTTGCCCTTGGCGCTCTTGGCATCCTTGTCCTTGGCCCCGCCCTGCTGCTTGGAATCCTTCGCCGCGTCCTTGCCGGCCTCCCGGGGCGGCGGCGCCTGATTGCCGGTGTTGGTGTTGCCGACCCCGAGCACGCCGGTGAAGACGCCGACCACGCCGCCGATGGCGCCACCGAGCACACCACCGACCGGACCTGCCGCCTTGTTGCCGGCCGCGGCGCCTTCCTGAACGCCCTTGACCAGACCTTGAGCATTCGCCACCGCGCCGGCCCCGAGCAACAGCGCGAGCATAGACCCCAGCGCCAGGCATCGCCGCAGATGAAGCCGCGCTGGTGCCGCCGGTTTGATCATTCTCGTCTCCATCATCGATCTGGCCTGTCAGCGAGGATCAGCCGCCAAGCGTAACTCTATCGTTTGCGCCGCTTCGAGGTCCAGACGCGGCCGATTGCTGTCCACGCCCGAAAGGTCTTTCACGCGAAGCGGTTATCCAGCCTCTTGCGAAACTGAGGCGCAATTGCGCACGGCAGCGTTCGAGGCCGTTTGGCGCGAAGTGTGCGTCGCAAAAAAACACCGTGCGCTGCGCCTGCGGCCCTATCGCCTTGCCAGACGTTGCGACCTTTCCGGGCACAACATGAGTTTTGGACGCGGAGCCGTTCGGCTTTCTCGACAGACGCGATCAATCATGATCTGATCGCGCTACCAATTTGCTGCGACAGGCGTGAATTGCCCACGCAGGCCGACGGCACCAACAAGAAAATCGACAACAAGAACTCAAGAAAGAAGTCTCAGAGGAAACTCCAACAACAACACCCAAGCGAGGAAACGAGATGTCACGCAAGACACTGACGCGACGTCAATTTGTGGCTGCCACTGCAATGTCCTCCGCGGCGCTGATCTCGGCGCCCTATGTCCGGGGCGCTTACGCCGCCGGCAAGCTCTCGATCGGCTTCTGGGACCATTGGGTGCCGGGCGCCAACAAGGCCTCGACCGAGCTCGTCAACGAATGGGCGGCGAAGGAGAAGGTCGAAGTCACGATCGACTACATCCCCAGCCAGGGCAACAAGAACCTGCTCACCATTGCTGCCGAAGCGCAGGCAAAGTCGGGCCATGATATTTTTGCCATGCCGACGTGGTGGGCCCACGCCAATGCCGACCAATTGGAGAATGTCAGCGACATCATGGGGCCGATCATCGCCGAGAATGGCGACGTGAACGGCACGGCCAAGTATCTGGGCACGGCCGGGAGCAAATGGCTTGGAGTTCCGGCTTCCGTCGGCAGCCAGATCAAGGGTCCCTGCTCCCGCATCGATCTGATGAAGAAGCATGCTGGCATCGACGTGCAGGCGATGTATCCGGTCGGTTCTGAACCAAAAGCTGATAACTGGACGCTGGAGACATTCCTGAAGGCTGCCGAAGCCTGTCACAAGGCTGGCGTCCCGTTCGGCATCGGCCTCGGCGAGACCACCGACAACGTCGATACGGCGGGCGCGATCTTCCTGTCGTTCGGCGCCCAGCTCGTTGACGCCAAGGGCAATCTCACCGTCAAGACCGATGCGGTTCGTCAGGCACTCGAATTCTACAAGAAGCTGATTAGCTTCCTGCCGCCCGACGCCGCAGCCTGGGATGACGCATCCAACAATAAATGGCTGGTCTCCGGAAGGGGGGCGATGATCATGAACCCGCCGAGCGCCTGGGCCGTTGCCAGACGCGACGCGCCGCAGGTTGCGGAGCAATGCTGGACTCACGGGTTCCCGGCCGGACCCAAGGGGCGTTTCGCCCCCTACCTGCCGTACTTCTGGAGCATCTGGAATTTCTCGAAGAACAAGGACGCGGCGAAGAGCCTCCTCGTCCAACTCTCGAAGCCGGCGTCCATCGAAAAGATGGTGGTCGCAAGCGGCGGCTACGATCTACCGGCCTACGAGAAGCTGACGACGTTGAAGGTGTGGCAGGAAGAAGGGCCGCCGAAGGGTACGCTCTATCACTATCCCAACCCCTACAAGCATCAGACGCTGTCGATTGCAGCCTCCCCCGCGCCGCCGAAGATTGCACAGCAGATCTACGCGCAGGCCACGCTGACCAAGATGTGTTTGCGCTATCATCAAGGTGAAGCGATGGAGAAGACTCTCGCCTGGGCCGAAGGCGAGTGCGAAGGCTTCATGCGGAGCTGAGCCGAAACGGCGTGCCGCGACGGTCTTGCGCCGCCGCGGCAAGTCCTCCGTCTCACTCACCTCGCGAGAGCCGACGGCGTCGGCTCTCGAACCTTCCAAAAGTCGGGCTTACCGACCAAACGCGCGAGGAAAATGCACCATGGCGGACGTCGCATTGCAGCCGAACAGGGTTGGCGCAGCGCAACCGGCGCGAAAACGCTCCAGCCTGCAAAAGGCGCTCAAACGCAAATCGACTGTGGCGTTCCTGATGACGCTGCCGCTGATCATTCTCATCGCACTTCTGGTGATCTATCCCGCGTTCTATTCGCTTCACCTGGCGACACTCAACAAGTCGATGCAGAAATTCATCGGCCTCGGGAATTTCGAGTTCTTGTTCAGGCGCGACACCTTTTGGCTGGTGGTCAAGCAATCGTGCATCTTCGCGATCACGGCCGTGATCTTCAAGGCGCTGATTGGGTTCATCGTCGCGCACTTCGTCCACAACATTCCGGCCAAGGGGCAGCGCAAATGGCGCGGCATGCTGCTGGTGCCATGGGTGATCCCGCCCGCGATGAGCACGCTGGCGTGGCTGTGGCTGTTCGATCCCTCCTACAGTGCGTTCAACTACACGCTGTCATTCTTCGGAATCGGACCGATCCCGTGGACGGGCGACGCCGCCTGGGCGCGCTTCTCCGTCATTCTGGTCAACGTCTGGTATGGCGCGCCGTTCTTCATGATCATGTATCTGGCGGCTCTGAAATCGGTGCCCGACCAGCTCTATGAAGCGGCAGCGATCGATGGCGCCAATTGGTGGCAACGGATCTGGTACGTGACTCTGCCGATGATGCGCAACATCATCGCGATCACGACGCTGTTCTCGCTGATAGTGACCTTCGCCAATTTCGACATCGTCCGAATCCTGACCGCCGGTGGCCCTCTCGACCACACCCACATCTTTGCCACCTGGGCCTTCCGGATCGGCATCGAAGGAAGCGATATTCCGCTCGGTGCCAGCGTTTCCCTGTTCATGGTGCCGATTCTGGCGGTCGCAGCGATCTTCATCCTGCGGGATGTCAACAAGCGCGGGAATGAAGCCTGATGAGCTCAGTCACGATCGACAAAGCTGCGCCGACGCGTACCGTCAAGTACGGAAGCATGAGCCGCGACCGCAAATGGGCGCTGCGATGGTCGTACTTCTTTCTGACGCTGTTTGCGATCTTCTCGCTGCTTCCGCCGATTTACATGCTGATCACCTCACTCAAGAGCAGCGCCGAAATCTCGGCGGCGACCAATCCATGGTGGGTTTTCAACCCGACGCTGGAGAACTATGTCGGCCTGCTGACCTCGAACCAATATCTGCGGTTCTTCTGGAATTCCGCGCTGGTTTCAATATTCGTGGTCACCATCACGATGCTGATCAGCGTGCCCGCGGCATTTGCCCTCGCCCGGATGCGGTTCTGGGGTTCAGCCACGCTGGCGACCGGCGTGTTCCTGACCTACCTGATTCCGGACACCCTGTTGTTCATCCCGCTGTTCAAGGTGTTTGCACTGTTCGGCGACTGGACCGGCATCCAGCTCATCAATCGCTGGTACGTGCTGCTGCTCATCTATCCGACGCTCACGGTACCGTTCTGCACCTGGATCATGATCGGCTACTTCGCCTCGATCCCCAAGGAGCTCGACGAAGCCGCCATCATCGATGGAGCGTCCTGGTTCCAGACTCTGACCCGGATCTTCATTCCGGTGGCGCTGCCCGGGCTGATTGCCGCGACGATCTTCGCCTTCACCGTGTCCTGGGCGCAATTCCTCTATCCGCTCGTGTTCACGACCTCAACGGACCAGCTCGTTTTGCCCGTCGGCATCATTACAACGCTGATCAAGGGCGACGTCTTTAATTGGGGGCAGATCATGACCGGCGCGCTGCTCGGCGCCGCGCCGCCGCTGATCATCTACGCATTCCTGATGGACTACTACATTGCCGGCCTGACCGCCGGCGCGACAAAGGGTTGATGGCGAGGAGCTGAAGTTCGATGGCTGACGTTGCTTTGCGGAAGGTTGTCAAGCGTTACGACGATGTCGAAGCCGTGCGCGGCATCGACCTCGACATCGCCGACCATGAGTTCATCGTGCTGGTCGGCCCCTCCGGCTGCGGCAAGTCGACCACGCTGCGCATGATCGCAGGGCTCGAGGACATCAGCGACGGCGACATCATGATCGGCGGCGACATCGTCAACGACGTCCCGCCGAAGGACCGCGACATCGCCATGGTGTTCCAGAACTACGCGCTCTACCCGCACATGACGGTCGCCGAGAACATGTCGTTCGGGCTGCGCCTGAAGCACTATCCCAAGGCCGAGATCAAGGCGCGCGTGACCGAAGCCGCCCGCCTCCTCGACATCACCGATCTGATCGACCGCAAGCCGAAGCAGCTCTCCGGCGGCCAGCGCCAGCGCGTCGCCATGGGCCGGGCCATCGTGCGCAATCCCAAGGTCTTCCTGTTCGACGAGCCGCTGTCCAATCTCGACGCCAAGCTCCGCGTGCAGATGCGGATCGAGATCAAGAAGGTGCACCAGAAGGTGCGCACCACCACGGTCTACGTCACCCACGACCAGGTCGAGGCGATGACGCTGGCCGACCGCGTGGTGGTGATGAACAAGGGCCGCATCGAGCAGATCGGCACGCCGAACGAGCTCTATCACAAGCCGGCGACGCGCTTCGTCGCGGGCTTCATCGGCTCGCCCGCAATGAACTTCATCCCGTGCCGGCTCGAGGATGTCGGGGGCACGCTCCAGATCCGCCTCACCGACCGCATCGCCTTCCCGCTGCCGCCGGCCCGCGCCGCGCGCTACAACGCGCTGCCTCGCACCGAGAAGCTGTTGCTCGGCATCCGTCCCGAGCATCTCACCGAGTCGCACGCGCATCTGGCGCCCGGCGTCGAGACCTTCGACACCGTGCTCGACGTCACCGAACCGATGGGCATGGAGACGCTGGTCTATTTCGGGCTCGACGGCGCGCCGGTCTGCGGTCGCGTCGATCCCAATGCCGGCGCCAAGGACGGGGCACCCATGCGCCTGGCGATGGACCTCAACAACATGCACCTGCTAAATGAGGAGACCGGCGTCGTGTTGTGACGCCGCCTCAAAAAAGCGCAGGTAGGGGAGCGATGGCGACCAACAAGAAGAAGATTTTCGTTACGCAAACTTTGTCGCAAGGGGCTCGCGCCCTCCTCACCCAGCGGGACGATATCGAGCTCGTCGAGTTTCCGAACCTGATCTCGGCGAAGGATTTCGAGGCCTTGTTGAAGAGCCATGCGCCCGTCCATGGCGTGGCGCTGGGCGCCACCGCTTTCGGCGAGACCGAGCTCGAGGCGGCCGGTGACATGAAGGTGGTGACCCGCATCGGCGTCGGCTACGACGCCGTCGACGTGCCCGCCCTCTCCCGCCGCAAGGTACCGCTGATGGTCGCCGGCAGCGCCAACTCGCCCTCGGTTGCGGAAGCGGCGCTGTTCATGATGCTGACGCTGGCCAAGCGCGCGCAGGAGCTGCATTCCTGCGTCAAGGAGGGCACCTGGGCCGACCGGCTCGGCATACTGCCGTTCGATCTCTACGGCAAGACCGTGCTGATCGTCGGCTTCGGCCGCATCGGCAGCCGCACAGCGAAGCGCTGCCTGGCATTCGAGATGAAGGTGCAGGTCTACGATCCCTACAAGGACGCCGCCGACATCAAGGCGGCCGGATGCGAGCCGGTCACCGACCTCGACGCCGCGCTGCCTCAAGCCGACTTCGTCACCATCCACTGCCCGAAGACGCCGGAGACCGTCGGCCTGTTCGATGCTGACAGGATCGGCCGCATGAAGCTGAGATCCTACCTCATCAACACCGCGCGCGGCGGCATCGTGAAGGAAGCGGCGCTCTATGACGCGCTGACGTCCGGAAAGCTCGCCGGCGCCGGCATCGACGTGTTCGAGGTGGAGCCGCCGCCGGTCAGCAACGCGCTGTTCGCGCTGCCCAACGTCATCATGGCCCCGCATGTGGCCGGCGTCACGGTCGAGGCGGTGAGCCGCATGAGCGAGCAGACCGCGCGCAATATCTTGAGCGTGTTGGACGGCGATCCCATCAGGCAGAACGTCATCAACCAGGACGTGCTGGGCTGAGATTATGGAAGGTCGGCGGCGCGCTCGCCCGCCTTCGGAACGCCAGAAAGCGTCCCATTTTGGTGCAGATCGGGCCCCAACTCAGCCTTAATCAAACGCGCGTAATGGAGGCGAAAGCACGGCGGCAGCGGGACAGACTGGCCGCCGTGTCGAGCTGGAGGATGACCCCTTGTCAGAGATCGATCCGACCGACCAAACGCTGGCGACCATCGCCAGCATCCTGGAGAACCCCGAGCCCGTTCTCGTCATTCGCAAGACCGAGACCGAAATCGTGGTCGCCGGAGAGCGTGAGCACGTCGCGTCTGACGAGCCGCCGATCGTGGACGAGCATCCGGTGATCGACGAGCATCCCTTGGTCGAAGAGCATCCCGTGGTCGAGGAGCAGCCGCTGGCTCCGGAGCACACCGATGCCGACGGCTACAGCAAGGTTGGTCCGGGACCCATGGTCGCGATCCGTCTGAAATGGACGGTCCATCGCGGCGATGACGGCCAGTACTATGTCCACGAGACCATCGGCGAGCAATCCGCCCCCGTGGTCAGCGGTCCCATGACGAGCGAGGCCGCGGTGCGTTTCGTCGACACCCAGCAAGACGAGGCGCAGCGGCGCTTCGAGCTGCTGCGCAGCGAGATCGCCGGCCGCAGCTCGCTCGCCGATTACGAACGCAAGGGCGAAGCGTAGGCTCTCGCATTTGAACATCTAGTAGTCGTCGTCATGCCCGGGCTTGTCCCGGGCATCCACGTTTTTTGTGCTGCGAGCACAGGCGTGGATGGCCGGGACAAGCCGGACAAGCCCGGCCATGACGCTGTGGAGACAAGCGTGCCCACGGCCCACGCCTCATCTGCGATTACCCGTCGTTGGACAGAGTCGAGCCTGCCGGCCTGCGCTGGGCCGCGTCCTCCTGTCGCTTTCCCCCGCCAAACTTTGGACCGGCTCCAGGCCTATTGAACCCGGAACCGCCGGAAGACGACTCACAGCAACGACAGTGATCTAGATCACTTTTTGCAAGCGAGCCGGCACGTAAGCGTCGGTGCGGGGACCACCTGTTCAGGAGACGGAAATGAGGAAGCTGTTGGCCACGGCCGCATTCCTTTTGGCGAGCACTGCCGCGCAGGCGCAGTACACGTTTGAATATGGCGGGCGCACCATCCGCATCGATCCGGACCGCGGCACGGTGCAGATCCCCGGCGTCTACGACAACACAGGCCAGAATAAGCCCAAGAAGGCCAAGAAGAACGAGACAGCGCCGCAGCAGGCCACGGTCGACCCGCAAGCGCCGGCTGCTCCGGCCCCAGCCCCCGCTCCTGCTGCGCCGCCCGCAGCCGTGCAGGCGCCCGCGGCCGCCGTCGCGCCGCCTCCTGCTCCGCCGACGGCCGCGACCGCGGCCAATACGCCGGCCCAAACGGCCGTTGCGCCGCCGCCTGCACCACCTCCGGCCCCTGCGCCGGTCGAGCAGCAAGCCGCGCCCGCCGTGGCCC
>NZ_JADYVO010000041.1:0-18332 GCF_020193825.1 Bradyrhizobium sp. NBAIM18 | reverse complement strand
AATGGAAGCTGGGCCAAGCCGGCAAGCCCGCCGGTCAGCAGGCCGCCTGACCTTCACGCAACGCCATCATAGAGCTCGCCGGGCCCACGCGCACGCGGCAATCGGGCGGTCTTCATCGTATGCCTACGTTAGGACCCTAGCTTGCGTCGCTGTAATGGCCCATCAATGGGCACGCCGAGAGCCCGCGGCTGAACTCAGGATTGGATGAACTCCTAAAGCTTATCGACACTATTTGCCTGGAGTTGCGGTTTCCGAAAGGATATCAATGACCTCGAGCTTGGCGTCATACTCCTCGTATGTGCCAAGCATGGGTTCGCCAAGTGCAATATTGTGCACGGGATCGACAATCGAGGGTGAGTCGTAAGTTAGGGAGATGGGTCCAGTAAATTGAACTTGATCGCCAAGCTCGTCGCGTCGCAACGTTCGCGCGGTGCACCATTTGACGAGCTGCGTTACTGCGCCCTTCCCGCGCTCATTGATGGGGGGCAAATGCCGAACCGAGTAGAAATACGTCCGCGCAGAAAACATCTGTTGCGAACTCGAGCTCATGCGCTGGTCCGGTTGAGCGGTAAGAGTCAGCAGGCGCTTGCCAGCTGGACGCTCGAGCGTACCCTGAATTAGGCCACCTTCTCTAATCAGAGTAATGTGCGCCAGCTTTTTTGGAGCACCAAGAACCTCTCGTCCGGAGGCAAGCGCTGCATCATTCGTTGTCACGTAAATGTAAGGAATGTAAAAGCCGGTCTCACCGCCGGGATCACGAACTTGAATTCCTGAATAGCACTCCAAGTACGGCCCCACAGTGCTTGAGGGATAGCTCGCGACCCCCACAACGGCGATTGCAGGGTTTGCTACGGGTACTAATCCCTTCGGTAGTAGAGAGGACACCTCGCTCCCCACGCTGAATACAAGGTTTATGGCTTGGCAGCCGAGAAACGCGCTGCCACGGTCTCTGCTCCCACGGTAGAGAGGCGCATCAAGAGGAATACCTTTTACCTCGGGCATCGCATTCCTCGTCGCTCTTGGAGTGTTTGGACGCAACTGTAGATTCAGCTAACTCATCTCAGCAACAGTGCTCGGTTTTTGAAGCATCCTGAAGAGACTGTGATGATGCAACCTCGATGATGCAACCTCCAATGCAGCTCGGTGATCCCTCGGCTCATAGAGCGCTGATCATGATCGTCTCGCCGACGACGCGTACAGTTCTGCGCGCTGCACCCCAATTCTGTGGTGCAGAATGAGCTTGACGATCGTGCGTTCATTCCCGTGAAGTATGCTCACCGACGATGATGATAACTCGATAGGCCTCTCTATCTGTCGCATGCAACGTCGATGCCAAGCACCTCATTCGGTGTTAGAGGACTCGCTCGGATGAAGATGTACGAGAAGGCCGCCGACAACCGTCGCCTCTTCTGCTGTTGCCTTCCCCCTTGTTTGATTGGCCACGCGGAATGTCGAAAGTCCGACATGATCAATTGGGACGTAAACGCATGACGAGTTCGCACGCCTCGCAGTTTTGGGAGGCTCGACTAAGCTTTAATGTCGAAACGCTATCGCTGTGCATGGCCCGAAACGCATGCTAGCGGATACCCAGGTCGCGTAAGAAGATCGGAACAGCTGTAGCAACTCTGCAAGAGTTGCGTGAGTTTGCATTCGTACGAGATTCTCGGCGCGCCGATTGCACAGGATGGATACTCCACTTCGCAAGACTCGGAGAACCTCATGCGTTCTGCGCCCCACTCCCGCGGCCAGCCACGAAGAGCTCAGTACGGTGCATCTGTGCGGAACCGGCGTTGCGTCGCCTGCAGTCCACGCGCATCTTCCGGAGGAAACTCGGTCGTGATTCGTCGGGCTCAACAAGGTGGCCCAATGTCGTGATGCCAATTCAACACTCCGACGGTAATGTATGAACGGCGGACGCGTGTCCACGACGTGGAATCGTTATCGAGTTGGTTTTCACGCCGAGTTACACGGCACTACGCACAGCCTTTGGGCATCGCAGCGGGACACAGCAGATCGACCAGGGGTCGATTGACATAGTGCATAGTGGATGTCGCAAAGACCTTGCACCACCACACTGTCGAGGAAGCGAAATTATGGGACGTGTCAGCGAAAAAGTCATTCTGGTGACCGGCGGGGCTCGAGGGATGGGGGCCGCTCATGCGCGCCTGCTGGTAGCGGAGGGAGCTAAAGTCGTGATCACCGATATTCTTCGTAAAGAAGGCGAGGTTTTCGCGGCCGGCCTTGGCACATCCGCGATCTATCTGCGTCAAGACGTCGCTCAGCCAGAGGAATGGTGCCAAGCGATCGCGGCTGCGGAGAGCAAGTTTGGCGCGCTGCATGGCCTCGTCAACAATGCCGGCATAGCCAGTATTGCTCCTATCGAGCAGTTTCCGCTTGAGCAGTGGACGAAGACCCTTGCTGTCAATCTCACCGGTGTATTTTTGGGAATGCAGACTGCCCTGCCGGCCATGCGCCGCGCGGGCGGAGGCTCGATCGTCAACATCTCGTCGGTCGAGGGGCTGAGGGGTAGTGCAGGGCTTCACGCCTACGTTGCTTCCAAGTTCGGCGTGCGCGGCATTACCAAGTCCGCTGCTTTGGAGGCCGCTGCGTCTGGGGTTCGAATAAACTCAGTCCATCCGGGGTTAATCAACACCTGGATGACAAAGGACTTCGATTCTTCCAGTTTTCCCATTCCGCTTGGGCGGGCAGCCGAGCCGCCGGAAGTGTCACAGGTAGTGTTGTTCCTGCTCAGTGACGAGTCCTCTTATCTTACGGGCTCCGAAATCGTCGTCGATGGCGGTCTGACGATCGGCGTCCCGTACAAGTGTCAGGCGCCCGAAAGCATCTTCTGACTAGCAGCTGATCAATTGTCACATAAAACAAGATCTGAGGTTGCGATGTAGTACAGCAGTGGGAACTACGAAGCCTATGCTCGCCCCCGCAAGCCCGCTGGTGTGGACAGCAAGACGGCGTGGTTCGTTGGTTCAGGCTTGGCGGCGCTCTCCGGCGCGGCCGCCGGTGCTGGTTCCGGCGACATAGTCGAAATAGTCCGCCAGACGATAGTCGGCGCGGTTGCTTGCCTTGGTTAGCAACCGCTCGATTTCCTCTAGAATTTTCAACGAGAGGCCCCCTCGGATTCCGCTCCCGTCTATGGCAAGATGTTTGCGCGGCCCGCCACTCTCGAGCCGCGCTTTTAGATCAATCCGACGTTCTGGAAGACGTCCCACCATGTGCTTCTCCCGCTTTTGAAACTCCGAGGGAAGCGAAACCCGAAGATGCCTCGATCGCTTATCGCTGCGGGACATGCAAAGTGGTGACCAAATAGGGGCCAGCACATCCGTAGCACTACTCGATGCACCCTAACCTAAGCCTCAGGCCGAGGTTGTATCGTGAAGTTTCTCACAATCGCTGTTGTAGTTGGATGACGCAGCTCACCGCGGTAAGCGTCGTTTTCAGGCCACGGCTTTGAGGGATTGAGTGCGGTAGGCCCAGGGCAGTAGCTGGTCGATGTCGCGATTGGGATGACTTTTGACGATCTTGGTCAGGACGTCGGTGAGATAGGCGAGCGGATCGACGTCGTTGAGCTTGCAAGTCTCGACCAAGGACGCGACGACAGCCCAGTGTTCGGCACCACCGTCGGATCCGGCAAACAGCGCGTTCTTGCGACTGAGCTTGATACCACGGATTGACCGTTCGACGGTATTGTTGTCGAGCTCGATGTGGCCGTCTTCGATGAAGCGCGTTAAGCCTTGCCAGCGCGAGAGGGCGTAGCGGATGGCTTCGGCGAGCTTGATCTTCTGGCTGATGAGGGCCAGCTTGGCGCGCAGCCAGGCCTCGAAGGCATCAGCCAGTGGCCGGCTCTTCTGCTGCCGCACGAGGCGACGTTCCTCGGCGCTGCGGCCGCGGATCTCCTTCTCGATCGCATAGAATGCGGCAATGTGCTTCAGCGCCTCGCTTGCGATCGGCGCGGGGCCGGCTGTCGCGAGTTCGTAGAAGTTGCGCCGCATGTGCACCCAGCAGAAGGCGAGCTCGACCTCACTGCGGTCGGCAAGCTTTGGGTATGCGATGTAGCCATCGACCTGCAGGACGCCCTTGAAGCCGGCAAGATGGCTGAACAGCCGCTCGGCCTTGCGGTCGGGTGCATAGACATAGGCGATGCCTGGCGGATCGAGACCGCCCCAGGGCCTGTCGTCGGCGGCATAGGCTCAGAGCTGGCCGGTCTTGGTGCGCCCTCGACCGGGATCGAGCACCGGCACGGTTGTCTCGTCGGCGAACAGCTTGGACCTCGCGCGAAGCACCGTGAGAAGGCGCTCATGCAGCGGGCGCAGATGGAAGGCGGCATGCCCAACCCAGTCCGCCAGCGTCGATCGATCGAGAGCGATGCCTTGGCGGGCATAGATCTGGGCCTGCCGGTAGAGCGGCAGATGATCGGCATATTTGGAAACCAGAACCTGGGCGACGGTTGCCTCCGTCGGCAGTCCGCCCTCGATCAGCCGGGCCGGAGCCTCGGCCTGCATGACGCCGTCCTCGCAGGCGCGACAGGCGTATTTGGGGCGCCGGGTGACAACAACGCGGAACTGCGCCGGCACCATCTCCAGCCGCTCGCTCTTGTCTTCACCGATCCGGTGCAGCTCGCCCTGGCAGCAGGGGCAGGTCTTGTCGTCAATATCGACGACGACCTCGATCCGCGGCAGATGCGCCGGCAGTGCGCCGCGATTGTTGCGGCGCTTGCGTGCGCGCTCCACCCGGCCTTCCGGGGCGGTCTCGTCCTGACAGGCCTCGGTAGAGGCCGCGACCTGCTCGACGTCCTCGAGGCCCAGCAGCATCTGTTCCTCAGGAAGCGACTCTGCCTTCCGGCCAAAGCGATGACGCTGCAATTCCTTGATGATCTGGCGCAGCCGCTCGCTCTCGTGCCGCTCGGCAAGCAGCATCGCCTTCAGCGTCTGAAGATCATCAGGAAGGTTATCGCTCACAGGCAAATCAGAGCATATTCGCGCCCGCCTGACGATGTGCTCGATACCTCTGATTCACTTCGCCGCAGCGCGGCCCACAATTATCCGGCTTGCGTCGGGACGACCGTCTCCCGTGCCGCGTGGACACGCCGCCAATCCAGCCCTTCGAGCAGCGCCGACAATTCCGCCGCCGACAAACGCATCACGCCATCCTCGATCTTCGGCCAGCGGAAGAGGCCTTCCTCGAGCCGCTTGGCGAACAGGCACAAACCCGTACCATCCCAGAAGATCAGCTTGATCCGGTCCGCCCGCTTGGCACGGAACACATAAACAGCTCCCGAGAACGGATCGGCTTTCATGTGCTCGCGTACCAGCATCGCAAGCCCCTCCATTCCTTTGCGGAAGTCGACCGGCTTGGTTGCCACCATCACCCGGACAGTTCCGGACGGGCCGATCACCGGCCTGCCTTCAGCGCATGGACGATGGCCGCAATCATCACCACGTCCGCGCCTCGGCCGACCCGGATCGTAACGCCTTCGGCTTCGATCTCGATGTCCCCAGCGTCGCAACGGCGAGCCCGGACATTCGGCTTGGCTTTGCGTCGTGCTGTCTTGCGCTCATGGCCAACAGCCACCGCCGGCACTGTGGCGTCTACCACCGCCGGTACAAACGGCGGATCGTCAGCCATCGGCGCCGGCGACCGGCGCGCCTGCCGGCGCCAGGTGAAGACTTGCTGCGGGCTCAGCCCGTGTCGACGGGCAATCTCGGAAACGACCGCCCCTGGTGCCAGCGTCTCCTCGACGATCCGGGTCTTGTCGTCCTTGGAGAACCAACGACGGCGTCCCGTCTCCGTGATCACCTCCAGCCGGCGCGCCGTCACGTCCGACTTAAGCGTATGGTCAAGCATAGACACAAGCCGATCCCTTCAAAGAGATCGTGAAGCTCGCCTATCCCATGCGCCGCGAGAAGGTGGGAGCGGAACGACGCTTACTCACCGCGGAGTGTCCGCGACGATCGACGGCGAGTTCGGCAGTCCCGCGCAGGGTCTCACCAAATTCGCGGTGTCGGCGCCTGATAGACAAGTCGCAGGTTCCGCTCACTAGAAATGTCATCGGTGAGAGGACAGCTAGGCTGGCCTGATGGCCCTATGTTCGACCCGGCGGAGGCGCGGTCGATGGTGGGGACGCCGCCGGATAGGCTCGGTTGCTCGGCTTGCCACGCTTCTTCGACAGCAGTGCCGCAGGGCCTCCGATCCGATAGGCCTTCAGCAGCCGGAATGCCTGCCGCGATGTGACCCGAAGCAGTTGCGCTGCCATCGCACTGCAATCCGTTCCGCCACAACATCCCGCAACACATGCACCCGGTCGATCTCAGCCCGGCTCATCGACAGCACCGTCATCACTCAAAACCTCCAAGCCTCATGCCTTAGACTGAACGCATCTAAGCCGGGCCGGCAAGGGCCCCTGCCCCGCATTGATGGCGCCCTTTGGACGCAGCCAAGGAATTTCAATGATCCTTCGGGTGCTATGAATCCACGGAACGAGAAGTCCTCTGGTCCCCTGTCGCATTCGAGCGGATTCGGGTCGTAGAGCCCTCCACATCATAGCCGCTGAAAACAGCCGCCCCCCATCAAAGGCGGCTGTGATCGTCTTGCGCCTGACCGCTCGAAACAGGAAGGGCAGAATCGTATCATCGACCATGGCCGGTATGGTTACCTCGATGATGTCAGCGCAGAATTGGTCTCAGCAACCGAATCCCACGTCCCATCGGCGGCTTACACCACATTCGCCAGCCACCCACAGGCCCTTCATGAATAAAGATGGGCTAGATACGGCCGAAAGCCGCCCACACCCCGTTTTCGCCGTCCCAGCTGCCGCGGCTCGCCGCCTTGGAGTACTCCGTGGCGCGCTGCTCGAAGAAATTGGCGTGCTCGACACCATTGAGAATCTCGACAAGCCACGGCAATGGATGCGGCTTGAGCTGGATGAATCCGCCCTCCTTGGCCTCGAAGAAGCCGAAGTCCGGGGCAATCCGCAGCTGGGTCAGTCGCCAGTCGGCGACATAGCGGACGTAGGCGTGGATCTGCTCAGCTCGCATGCCCTCGATCTTGCCGAGCCCGAAGGCGAGGTCGACGAAGTTCTCCTCCAGCTTCAGCATGGTCTTGGCGACGTCGACGATGTCGTCACGGACAGCGCGCGTCACCGCGCCGGTTTCGCGGTGCCATTCGTGAAACAGCATGATGATACCCTCACAATGCAGACTCTCGTCGCGCACTGACCAGCTTACGATCTGTCCCATGCCGTTCATTTTGTTGTGACGCGGGAAGTTGAGCAGCATGGCGAAGCTCGCGAACAACGCCATGCCTTCGGTGAAGGCGCCGAACATCGCCAAGGTCCGAGCGACATCGGCCACGCTGTCGACGCCGAACTCGTGCATGTAGTCCGCCTTGGCGCGCATCTCGGCATAGCCGCGGAATGCCTCGAACTCGGTCTTGGGCATGCCGAGCGTCTTGAGCAGCAGCGCATAGGCGTCGATGTGGACCGTCTCCATGTTGCTGAAGGCCGACATCATCATCTGAACAGTGAGCGGCTGGAAGATCGGGATGTAGCGCTTGAGATAGTTGTCCCCGACCTCGATGTCCGACTGAGTGAAGAAACGAAAGATTTGGGTGAGCAGCGCGCGCTCGCTGGCGGTGACGCGGTCCGACGCCCAGTCCTTGAGGTCGGCGCCGAGCGGCACCTCCTCGCCCATCCAATGGGTCTGCTGCTGGCGCTTCCAGAGCTCGTAAGCCCAGGCGTAGCGATCGACATCATAGGTTCCGGTCGAGTCGAGCAGCCCCACTCGTCCCTTGCCGATCAGCGTACGCGGATCGACGGCCGAAAGATCGATCACTGACATGCAAGGCACTCCTCATAATCAGTACGCTGCGGCTGCGGCGCCGCCACCTCGTCGCTGTCGCCGATCTTGCCGGCGAACGACGCGCGCGAGATAGACTTTGAGCGGCAGTAGTAGAGGCTTTTCAATCCGCACTGCCATGCCGTCCAGTGCAGCATGTGAAGGTCCCATTTATCGACATCGGCTGGGAGATAGAGGTTGATCGACTGGCTTTGGCAGATGAACGGGGCGCGGTCGGCGGCAAGCTCGACGATCCAGCGCTGGTCGATCTCGAAAGCGGTGCGAAAGATCGCTTTCTCGTGCTCCGACAAGATGTCGAGACGGGCCACCGATCCTTCGTGTGCTATAATCGACTGCCACATCGCCGAAGTGTCGGCGCCCTTCGCCGCAAGCACTTTGGCGAGATGCGGATTACGCACCGAGATGGCGCCGGACAATGTCTTATGGGTGTAGATGTTGGCCGGGATTGGCTCGACGCAGGCGCTGGTGCCGCCGCAGATGATGCTGATCGAGGCGGTCGGCGCGATTGCGATCTTATGGCTGAAGCGCGCCATCACGCCGCGTTCCAGGGCATCCGGGCACGGACCACGCTCGCGCGCGAGCGTCACGGATGCCGCGTCGGCGTCGCGACGGATTTTTCGGAACATGTTCAGATTGAACGACTTGCATGACACTTTCCATTGGAATGCCCTTGGCCTGCAGGAAGGAGTGGAAGCCCATGACGCCGAGGCCGACGGAGCGCTCACGCAGGGCAGCGTAGCGGGCACGCTTCATGCCGTCCGGCGCCACCGTGATGAAGTGGCTGAGCACGTTGTCGAGGAAGCGCATGACATCCTCGATGAAGGTGGGCTCCTCACTCCACTGGTCCCAGGTCTCGAGGTTGAGCGACGACAGACAGCAGACCGCGGTGCGCTCCTCGTCGCGATGATCAATGCCGGTCGGCAGGGTAATTTCGCTGCACAGGTTGGAGGTCGAGACCTTGAGGCCCAGCTCGCGCTGATGCTTGGGGAGCGCGCGGTTTACGGTGTCGATGAACAAGAGATAAGGCTCGCCAGTCTGGAGCCGGTTCTCAAGGATGCGTTGCCACAGCTGGCGGGCATCGATCTGGCGGACGACCTCGTTAGTCTTCGGGCTCCGCAGAGCGAACGCGGTGCCGGCGCCCACGGCACGCATGAACTCATCGGTGACGTTGACGCCGTGATGCAGGTTGAGGCTCTTTCGGTTGAAGTCGCCGGACGCCTTGCGAATCTCGAGGAACTCCTCGATCTCGGGATGGTGGATATCGAGATAGACCGCCGCCGAGCCGCGCCGCAACGAGCCCTGGCTGATCGCCAGCGTCAGGCCGTCCATGACGTGGATGAACGGGATGATGCCTGAAGTGACGCCGCCCTTCACCTTCTCGCCGATCGAGCGAACATTGCCCCAGTAGGTGCCGATGCCGCCGCCGTTGGAAGCAAGCCAGACGTTCTCGTTCCAGGTACCGACGATGCCTTCGAGCGAGTCCGCCACCGAGTTGAGGAAGCAGGAGATCGGCAGGCCGCGCGTGGTCCCGCCGTTGGAGAGCACCGGTGTGGCCGGCATGAACCATAGCCGGGACATCGCATCATAGAGACGTTGGGCATGCGCAACATCGTCCGCGAAAGCGCAAGACACCCGCCCGAACATGTCCTGGTAAGTTTCGCCGGCGAGCAGATAACGGTCGGTCAGCGTCAGCTTGCCGAACGACGTCAACAAGTCGTCGTGCGACGGATCGAGCGTGAGGTCGGCCGGCTTTGGCGATGGCGCGAGGGGCCACGGCAGCGGAGCCGGCGATGGCGAAAGGGGCACCAGACACGGCTCAGGCGCCGCAGGCTTCGCCTGCGCTAGGCGCGGCCGCACACTCGGTGGCGCGACGAGATGACCACGCTTGGCGCCGACAAGGCCTACGACGCAGAAGACTTCGTCAACGAGCTGCGCTCGATGAACGTGACGCCGCATGTTGCGCAGAACACCAGCGGCCGCAGCTCTGCGATCGACGGGCGAACGACCCGGCACGGCGGCTATGCCGTCAGCCAGCGCATCCGCAAGCGGATCGAGGAGGCATTCGGCTGGATCAAGACGGTCGCCGGGCAAGAGAAGACCAGCTTCCGTGGCCGTGAACGCGTCGGATGGGCCTTTACCTTCGCTGCTGCCGCCTACAATCTGGTGCGGCTGCCCAAGCTGATCGCGGAGGCCGGCTGATGGCCAAGGTGCCCGGCTTCGCCAAGGCCTTTGCCGGCCGCTGGCGCATCGTCGAAATGGACACCTGGGACGGCGACTTCCTCGATCTCGTCGAACAGGCGCATCTCACCTTCAAGGGCAAGTCCGACGGTGAAGTTGCCTTCGGTGCGCTGAAGGGCTTCCTCGACGTCCGCTACGGCACGCGAGACGGTTCGGCCTGCGCGGAGTTCTCATGGCAGGGGCACGATGAGAATGACCCCACCTGCGGTCGCGGATGGGCCATGATCGGCACTGCCGGCAGGCTCGTCGGCCACTTCTACATACACAATGGCGACGATTCGGCCTTCGTTTGCGAACACAGCTGAGTTCTTCAACAGCCTGCTAGGTGGCTACTTGGCCAGGGCGGGCGGTCCGCCACCCGGAAACGTTGTCATCTGGCGCGGCCTCTCCCGACTCGCAGACATCGAACTCGGCGCCGAAATCGCCGCGGCTGGAAATGTGGGTAATTGAAAGCCGGAGAACGGCTTGCTGAATTTGCGCCCCCACTGGCGCACGGTTTCATAGGTCACGCCGATGCCACGCGCCGCCAGCATTTCCAGACCATGCGCAAGCTTAAGGGAAACCGGAAATACAACCAAACGGCATAGCTGATCACTTTCGTTAACTTGACGGTACCGCCTAACCTGCGGCCACAAGCCGAGCTGTGCATCCGGGCCGCGCTAGGTTCGCATGCCCGGTGGAAATGATATCTGTACTTTGCGCCGTCGTCGATACCAAGGCCGATTGGCACGCCAATTGCTGGAATATACTGAGGAAGAACACCAAGATGGCCGAGAGGATATCAATGTCAAACCCTAATTGGTTCTCTTGGTTGAGTTTTCCATTTTTCGCGCCACTCAGCGGGTCGGTGGTGCAGGACATCGCACCGAATTTTCACCGGCAAGTCGATAATGACGTAAGTGCTGAGATTGGCTTAGCTGAACAGCTGGTCATTCTTTCCAAGGCCGTTAAAGAGCTTAGGACGATGCTCGTAGGCATCGAGGAGACACCAGGCGCGAAGCTCAAGATCGCATCCGAGGATGCAACAACAGCAATGGGGCAGCTCACAGGGATGGAAGCAAAAGTAAACGAGATCAAACAGCGTCATAGCAAGGCCGCCGATCTGGAAGCTGAGCGCGCGCTAGATCGCCTAAAGGAGGTTAATCCCGAGGGATATGAGACGTTCATTCGTAAGCGCGAGAACCGCGCGAGCACTGGCGGAGATGCCGGAAAGTCGAACGGCGGATCAGTCCAATAAGGCAAAGGATAAGCTCATGCTCAGCTCAAACTCAACTGTGCCTGGATCTGTAACAGCAGCTGGTTGGAATCTGTGGTCGAGGCGAGGCGTTTTGGGTCTTCAGCTGTGCCTGGTTCAAGACTCGGATGTCCGAACTTCTGCACGAAGATCGACGTCGCGGGTCAGCTCAGCCTATTCATCGCGGTCACGTGGGTCGCGCGCATTCGGTCCTGACGTCGCTCACCAGATGTTCTACCGTTAGAGCCGTTGGTTCCTAATCGAACTACTCTTGAAGACAGTAACCGGCCTGAGGCCCTATCTAGCTGTCCCTCGGCTAGCGCACGATACAGCCTGACATGAGCGGATCGGTGGAGGTGGAACGATGGCAAGTGCCATATTGATGGCAGGCTGGAAGGTGATTCCTATCGTCGTGTCGAGGTGATCACCGGGGAACGTCGGCGGCGAGGATGGATGGGCGAGGAGAAGGCGCGGATCATGGCGGAGATGCAGGCCTGCACACTCCGCTCTATGCCGCGCGGCATCTCAGCCGCTGCTCATGCGACGCGAAGAGATCGCGCATCGCTTCGTGACCTTCATCAGGCAGCCACAAGCCGTTAACTCGCCGGCGCGTAGCAGCCGCGCGAGAAAACGGCGTCCCGGCGGTTCGTCTCCGCACGATCGCCCGGCTTCCTCGGGATTAATGATGGCGCCATCACAGTGCATTCGTGGCCGAGCGACCGGATCAGGCGATAAAGACCATAGCCAATTGGGCCGGCTCGTAACAGAAGTGGACGCGTCAAACCGGTTGGCAATCCGCTCTATGACGCGGCGCATGTTGACAATGAAGGCATCGACCTCGCAAGAACCGAACCTCGCCCTCCCGGCCTACATCCGCAATCCCGACGGCATTTCTCAGCTTGGCCACATCGATTCCGACAAAAGGCCTTCCTATAATCTGCCACGGCTCGTCCTCGTGATGAGGATCGGCTCGGTACGCCCGTGCAACCTTAGGACGCGCAGTGTAGGGCGAGCCATCTCACCGCAAGAGGTGCGCATACGGTCTAACTATTCAGCCATGTCCGACTGAAGACATTGTGCGTCGGGAGGCCAACATTGAGATGTAAGCATCCCCCACAGGGAAGCGCACGATCTCGCGCCTTTCTCTAAATGCACAGAACATTTTCCGGTGGCACGTATATTGCTGCAAAGGGTGGTGAGGCTCAAAGACCTTCATCGCGCGGTGGACAGCGCTTTCGGAAAGCAAGGATACATACAAATGGGAAGCTTTATAATCAAATACAAGGCGAATGAGGACTACGTGATCGGCGTGCACGATCAGGCAGTGGGTGCTCCAATTGTACTTCGAAAAAGACATGCCGCCCTTCGATATATTGTCTGGGATATCGACCTTGACGCCGGCTCCATTAGGCTTCACGCAAGCGATCGGCTTGCACTCGCGCCAAGCGGTAATGCCATCAGGGAAGCTAGGCTCTACCTTCAGTTCTACGACGCTGCCAACCCTAACCAGCAGTGGGAATTTGGGGAGAACCCAGGTCCTATCTACAGCTTAGTCAATCGCAACCTGTGCATCGATAACAATAATAGCAGACAGCAAGAAGGCAACCCAATTTGGCTCTATCCGGAGAACGGCACAGTCGCTCAGAAGTGGCAGCATGTACCACTATCGAGCCTGCGCGCTACGGATCTCGAGGTTGAAGTTGCGGGGTAATCGCAAATCCTCTGCGCACGATGAGGCTTCATCTACGTGTGCTCACAGGGCGGGGTCGGGCCAGATCGTTCGACCCCCTTCCAAAGGGGATGTCCCGATCGCTGTTGAACTAGGTCGGATCGACGTTGCCGGAATGAATGTTACGCGGCCCTCGTGACGTGGGCAACGGGGTTGATCGTCATGCGATTGTGGCGAGCTTGAAGAGCCGCACGCAGAACCGACAATTGCTTATGCGCCTTCAATCGTCGGAAGCCCTTGTTGGCCTCGATCATGCCGGCCGCGACCCATCGCAAGGCCATACCGGCATCCCGCCAGCGTTTGACGTTGCGCGTGACGCGGCGAATGGTGCCCATCATGTTCTCGGCGATGTTGGTACAGGCGAGCGATCGACGAAGCTCCTTCGGCAACTTCAACCGGACGACGGTCAGGATTTCGTCGAGGCCTTCGAGGATGCTGGCCGCTACGCCGGGCCATTGCTGGTCGAGTCGACGCGCGAGATTGCGGATCAATTTTTCGGCCTTGTCGGCATCATCGAGCTCCCAGGCCTGGCGCAGCGCCCGACGGGTGGCCGCATGATGCTCTTTCGGCAGGCGTTCCATGATGTTGCGCGCCTTGTGGATCTGGCAGCGCTGGATCGCAGCGGCCGAACCGAAGGTGCGGCGGATCGCCTTCGACAACGCCTTCGCGCCGTCGGCGATGAACAGTCTTGGCACCGTCGGGTCGAGCCCGCGCGAGACCAGGTTGTCCAGCAGGGCCTGAACCGTTGCGGCATTCTCGGTCGCCCCTTCCACCAGCGCCAGCGGATGCTTGTTGCCTTCGCCGTCAACCCCGATCGCGGCGACCAGCACGAGATCGTCGCCGAGATGCAGCCCGTCGATTTGGACCACCAGAAGGTCGAGCGCGGACAGATCGGCAGCCATGAAGTCGGCCAGCCGCGCCGCCGACAGCGCTACGAACCTCCGCGAGGCCGCCGACTCCGAAACCCCCGATCCGGGCGGTGCCGGCACGTCACCCTCGGGCAGCCGGACAGCGCGGCCGAACCGGCGCGTCGACACATTGATCAGCATCAGGTTCATCGCCCAGCGACCGAGCCAGTCCTCCTGCGCCGCCGTTTCCCAGCTCGGGATCGTGACCTCGCGGCCGTCCACGCCCCGGACCCGCGGGCGCTCGACCTCGATCTTGCCGCCATGGAAACCGATCCGTCCGCGCGTTCGGCCCCAACGGTGCGCCCGCCGCACCGCATCGCGACCGTGGCGCGGCCCGCAGGCCGCCGTCACATCCGCCTCCATCATCGTGCCGAGCGCCTCGATCCCCGCCGCAAGGCAGAACCGATCAAAGCTCGCCCGCACTTCCGCAAACGCTTCGTCCACAGCCCCAGTCGCCGGCGAACCAGCCGGTGTGATATCTCTCGTCATGGCGTTGCTCTCCTTTGTGGAATCAGCACCCCGAGCCTACCGGCTCAAGGTGAGCAACGCCGACCTCTTCAGAAATTCAACAGAACCCGGGACATCCCCGTACCAGCCGGTTCTCGGGTGGGATGCCTGTGAGACTTTCGCCAGCGCGCCGCGCCCGTGCTGCCTACGATCCGGGACTGATCGCCAAGTCACCGCCCTATCCTGGTAGTTGCGCTAGGGCATTCGTCGGGATGATGTATCCCCGTCAGCTTCTTTCGTCGCTGAGGCTGGCTGCGTAGAAGTCACTAGCGAGTGGCAGGGACAGCACTTTATTGGTCCACTTCCAAGCGTCGAGTCAAGTGGCCGCTAACGTTCCCGCTGTTTAGGTCGCGCGGCTGCCACCGTGAGTCCGGTGTGATCCTTGAGGCTATCGACTACCGTGACCGCCGCTTCGAGTTCATCTCGAAGACGCTTCGTAATCCGCAGAATGCTGCTCGCGAGCTCCTCGCGGCTGATTTCTGCACCGTGAGCAACTTTTTCTTCGAGGTCGCGTATCGCTTCGTCGATCTTGTGCAGCGAGAATGTGCTAGGCATCATCCGGCTCCGTCCTGATTGAGGGTCGGGCATCCGCCGAACCACGGTGTAAAAATGCGTCCGCTACACGGTTAAGTAAAGCGGGTGGCGTTGCGGGAAAATCTGTCCCCATCTCGCGTCTGAGCGCCTCGAATTCGGATAAGGTCGAAATCGGGCAATCCGCCACCGCGTCCATTTTTGAGCGGATAACTTCAACCCGGGATCGCCAATCGGCCAGCTGTTCTTTAGTTCGCTGTGGGCCGTACGTGTCTTCTGCCGGTGTATGGCTTGGCCTACGGACGTAGTCCGTGAATGCTCGGATTGCCACTTCGGTCCTGGGCAAGGCGTTACTCCTATGAGCGGAGCCAGCTCGAACAGTTACAGGCCGAGCATTTTATACAGGCACGCGGGGATGCGGCAACCCCCTCGTGCTGGCAGGTGCTCTCCAACTGTTCTCAGAATACAAATTGGTAGCATCTTGAGAATTTCAGCCTCTCGGGAGCAAAGGTGGTCAGCCTCAGTCTTCGAGGACGGGCTGGCCACCATCGCTTGCGACGCCACCTTGCAGGTCCAAACGGAATGCACACCTTGGAGCGACACGCCACCTCCCTACGCTCGCAGGCGCTTGCGGTGCTTGCAGCCAATCAGGCCCGGGCGGCCGATCAATCTTTGAGCCTGGCAGATCGACAAGTCGCGACGTTTAATGCTGAGGAGGCCCAGGCGCTGCTCAGCATCCTCGATTGCGTGAAGCTCGAACCCGGGCCCGAGGAGGCACGGAAGATCGCGGCGCGCATACGCGCGCTTCTAGAGGACCCACGGAGGAGCCAACCGATTCGAGTGGCGTGCTTGTAGGGTTGCGGATTCCGATCGATGTCGCCCAGGATTCCGAGATGATCTCGCCCACCATTCCGGGATGATGTCGCCCGGGTGACGAGACCTCTTCTGGCTCCCATAGGGTCAACCTTTCGGTTTTGCGAAGGGGGACCCTGGATGCCGACGGAGAGGCTTGCGATGCGCCGTGTGCGCGATGTGATCAGGATGAAGGCGGCTGGGCTGCCGAGCCGCGAGATTGCTCGGCGGATGGGCGCGGCGCCCTCGACAGTGCGGCTGACCATCCGGCGATTCGAGGCCGCAGGCCTGAGCTGGCCGTTGCCCGACGAACTCACGGACGCGGCCCTGGAGGCCCGCCTGTTCGCCAAGACCGGCAACGGTAACCGGCAGGGTCATCGCCGCATCGCCGAGCCCGACTGGGCGGCGGTGCACCGCGAGCTCAAGCGCAAGCATGTGACGCTGTCGATCCTGTGGGAGGAGTACATCGGCGCCGAGCCCGGCGGATACCGGTACTCGCGCTTCTGCGAGCTTTACCGCGCCTGGGAGGGACGCCTGTCGGTGACGATGCGCCAGGCGCACGCGGCCGGCGACAAGCTGTTCGTCGACTACGCGGGCGACGGCGTGCCGGTGGTGGTCGACCGCCTCACCGGCGAGCGGAGGACGGCGCAGATCTTCGTCGCCGTGCTCGGCGCCTCGAGCTTCACCTACGCGCAGGCGACGTGGACGCAGGGACTCGCCGACTGGATCAGCGCCCATGTTGGCGCCTTCGCGGCGATCGGCGGCGTCCCGGCGCTGCTGGTGCCGGACAACACCAAAGTCGCTGTGATCAAAGCCTGTCTCTACGATCCCAGGATCAATCGCAGCTATGCCGACATGGCGGCGCATTACGGCACCGCCATTCTGCCGGCCAGGCCGCGACGGCCACGGGACAAGGCGATTGCTTCATATTGCACCTCATCCTGACAGTTGCGCGGTGATAGATGTTGTTCGCGGTTTGCGGGAGCGGCGGCCGCCGCGGCCTTTAAGGATAATCGTATTTGATGGGATCTCCCAGAGACCACGGTTAAGGCTGTCAGCGTAGCACTGTTTGATGAGCCCCTGACGGCCCCACTCCTGCACGGTGGTCTTGGCAATGCCAAACCTCGCTGCGACCTCGCGCGTCGTGAGCATGCCACAGTGGCGCAGTCGATCGTATCGACTCGCCAGTTTGTAGGCACCTCGAATGAAGGCGATCTTCTTCAGATTGAACGGCTTTGCCTCCGATGTGCGCCATCCGTTCTGATTGAGAATCTCAGCGATCTCACGATCGCAGTAATAGTCAAGGAGACGATCGACCTCGGCGACGAGCTCGGGTTTGAACTTGCGGATCTGTGCGATAGGCAACGGCCGTTCGAGCACCAAGGAGCGCGTCGCGCCGCCCGACAGGCGCACGTGAACAGTGATCTTCTCCGCTTTGATCAGGGTTACGTCGTCGATGAGTAGACGCACAATACGCTTGCGCTCGCGGACGTCGACACGCGAGTCGTGCCAGATTCGTGGCAGTTGCTCGGCAAGATCGAGAATGCGCCGTCGGGTCTCGGCGTTCAGTGCTGCGGCTTGCTGTTTGCTGCGGCGCTCGTAGTCTTCGGCCGCATCGGCATGAAGGCGCAGCTTCTCGTTCCATTCCGCCTCGAGCGCATCGGCGACAAGGCGGTTGTCGGGATCGACCTTCATGTAGCGCCGACGCGCGATCTCAGCTTCATACCGCATCCGCTCGACATGCTGGCGACGCGCTGCGTCAGTCTCCGCGGCGCGCGCCTCGAGCTCGCGCTGAACCTCCAAAGTGACCGCCAGGCTCATCGGTGTCATCAGCTCGATCATCAGGGCGGCGATCGCGGCATCGACGAGCTTCCCGGGAACCGTTTGGCATGTCCATCCCGCGCGCCGCACCGCATTAGCTTGACAGACATAGGTCGGCACTATGCGGCTGTGCTCTTGGCTGTAGCGCACACCCATGCGTTCGCCACAGAGGCCACAGACCACGCGACCTTGCAGCAACGCCGGTCCTTCGCGTGCCGGCCCCGACCGCCGTTCGCCGCCGAAGGCGCGGGCATTGTCGGCGAGCCGCCGCTGATTGGCTTCGAACCGTTCCCAGTCGATGTAGCCTTGGTACATGCCCGGCATGACGAACTGCCAGTCCGCCTTAGCAACCCTGACGACACTGCTGCCGCCGTCGGGTCTGTACCGTGTGCGCGTGCGCCCATAGACGAAGGCGCCGGCGTAGCGTGGATTGTGGAGCACCTGCAGGATGCGCGCATGATTCGGCGGCGCCCACAGGAGGTCTCCCTTGTTTGGACCTGCGCGCAATCGACGTGGGAACAACAGAGCTTGCTCTCGGAAGAAGCGGACGGTCTGCACGGCACTTTCGGTCCGCTCAAAGGTGTCGAACACGAGACGGATGGCATTCTGCACTTGGGCGTCAGGATCGAGGCCGAGGGTCCGAT
>NZ_JADYVO010000040.1:0-20092 GCF_020193825.1 Bradyrhizobium sp. NBAIM18 | reverse complement strand
GCAATGGTAAGTGCCGAAACCCACAAAGTGGTTTTAGTCAACCTGCTAGGGCTAGCAGTTGGCATACTGGGACCAGCTGGGGCGGGTTTCCTCGGCGGACGTCCTTGCTGCTGCGACACGGAGTGTTTCCGATGGCTCAATTGAAAAGCGGTTGGCCGCAATCGTTTGAAAAGCGATATTGAGATGGTAACACGGCCTCATTAGAGCACAATAGAGTTTAAGAGCCGATACAACCAATAGTGCAGACGTTGGAGGGCTGACTTGGCCAATTCGCTTTTGGGTACCCTGCTGACGTCGATCGTCGCAACCATGGTCAACAAGCAGCGGTACCGCCGCGCCGTTCGCAATTTGCAGCAAAGCGACGCCCATGGCGGAGCCCATTTTCTCTCTTCGCCGGAGATTCTGGGACGGGGCCTGTCGCTCTCCGATCAAGGGCGGGTCGAGGGTCTGCTGCTCGGCAGCCAGGCCTCAGCGGGGCAGCCGGCCACGGTGGTCGTGTATCCCGGCGACCGGCATGCGATTACTTTTGCTCCAACGCGCTCGGGAAAGGGTACCAGCCACATTATTCCGAACCTGCTGCTGCATGAAGGCGCGGCGTTCATTATCGACGTGAAGGGGGAGAATTTCCTCGCCACGCAAAGGCGCCGGAGCAGTTTTGGGCTCGTTCATGCATTCGCGCCTTACGACGGTCGTATTACCTCTTCCCGCATCAATCCCCTGGATTTCATCCGAATCAACACCGCCAATGAGTTCGACGATGCTCAGAATCTGGCAGCCTGGTTGATCGAAGCGTCGGGATCCGAGAAGGACAAGTTTTGGGAGACGGAGGCGCGCACGCTGCTGGTTGGCGTCATGTTGTCGGTCGCTCATCACGCACCACCTCAAAAACGCACGATCTCAACGGTCCGCGATCTCCTGACGCGCGGCCTCGACGATGTCTCCAAACTGCTCGATCAGATGGCGAACGATTCAATTGCCTCGATCGCAACCATTGGACGCTCGATGCGCGCTTCGAACGACGACGTGTTGCGCAGCGTCCTGACGACGGCGAACAGCCAGATGGCCTGCTGGGCTCCAGGAGGAGCCCTCGACGCGCTGACCAGTACCGCGGACTTCTCCTTCGAGGAGCTCCGTTCAGGGCCGTCGAGCCTGTACGTCATCATCCCGCCGGACCGGATCCGGGAAAACAGGAGTCTGTTGCGGGTTCTGACCGGCATGGCGATCCGGACGCTGACGAGATCCTGGCCCAAGCCCGGAGCGAGCCGTATCTTGTTCATGCTGGACGAGTTCGCGAACCTCGGCCGCATGGAGGATATCGAGGACGGCGTCACTTACCTTGCCGGAAACGGTATCCAGCTCTGGATGATCGTGCAGGACTTCAGCCAGCTCAAATTCACCTACAAGGAAAAGGCCCAGACGATTTTCGCAAATTGCGGAGCCCGGATGTTCTTCAACGTCCAGGATTTCGATACCGCCAAGATCGTCTCGGACATGATTGGGAATCGCACCTTGCTCGTGGAAACCCCCAATCAGAGCTCCGCAGGGTTTCTCTCGACCAATGTCGGGACCGGACATTCGCTCGTCGGTCGCCCGTTGCTCACACCTGACGAAGTCCTGAAGCTTGCGCGCAGTCTGCAGCTCGCATTTCTGGATGAGAACCCGCCGATCCTTGCCACCAAATGGCAGTATTTCGAGCGCCCGGAGTTCAAGGGGCTTTATGACGATCCGCGGCCGTTGATGAACGCGCCTGCGTTGCCGATGCTCGCGAGGCCCACCACCGCGAACAGATCCGCGCCGGCTGCCGCCGCCCAGCTGGCAGGACCCTCGACCGTTGCGGGCCGCGCGCCGCGTGCTGCGGCGGCTGTGAAGGCCGGGGCTCCGAGCCCGACTTTGCCGTCTAAACCCGGTCGCCCGGCGAGATCGCCGCCGACCGCAAAGCCCTGAAGGGCGATCAGATCGGGCCGGAATCGTCGTCTCATCCAACCGGTCCGGCGAGAAAATGAGACGGCCCCGGGCCATGACTGAATTTCCAGTCGGGATCATGCCTCGGCGTCCTGCACCGGGGATAAACTCGCCTGACGAAATTTATCGAGTCTTCGCAAGATCAACAAGCCGGCGTCCGGCGGCTCGCCTTCGCCCGCGCTCGTAACCGTCACTGTGTCGGAACCGGGGGACCTGCGATGTGTGTCAGATGCAGTGCCGCGCACATCTATTCCGGTCTCGTGCTGGATCGCCATGACGGCAACGTCCGATAGCACGGCGTTGCGGAGACGGCCTGGAAAGCCGATCGTCTCCGTCATGGCCCCTGCGAGCTGTTCGCTTGGCGTGCCGGTTTGCGCTACATGTCGAACTGTTCGATAAAGGATGCTTACGTTGGGGGCGTTGTGCAGCCTCAACCGGCCCGAGGCCGCAACGGCCCGCTGTGAAAATTCGAACTCGGACGAGTTCAGCTTGCCGATGATGCCAAGTAGCGCGAAGGCGAGATGCAGGGAAGGACCCTTGATCGCTTCCATGTCGTCCCCCGGCGTCTCTACCGTCGCCAAAACGTGCTGCACCCACGCTGCGAGCTGGGTGCTCGTGGGGCGACGCTCGGCCTGAGATTTGACGCACAGGCACAGAAACAGCACGCGCGAGTCGAATGGCCACTTTTCAAATTGCTCGCCGATCTGGTTTGCCACCGGCGTCTCCTCGTCGATGTCGAACTCCAGTCGTTTGTCCAGCAGCGTGCCGAGCGCACAAGCCAGCGCGATGGAAGGCGTATTTGGAAACGACGTCAGGCGCTGGAGGCTGTCGTCCAGCGGCTCGGTCGAATTCCGATCGAGGTATGCGTCGGCCTCCGATCGCAGCAACGACAAGTCTGCGGCCCGCTGTGAAAACTTCGCGGCCGCGGACAACAGCCGCTCGGGGAGAAAAGGGGGTGGTTTGGCAGGGGCAGGCGACGGCGCGTGTGGGAGTCCAAGAAGCGATGATAAACTCTGCGTAAAACTCTTGCGTTCCGCAGTAGGCGGGCGCTCGAGCCGATGCGCGGAGCCGGACCGCCACTTCGCATTGCCGGCATCCATTTTCCAAAGGGCATCGGCAGTCAGGATGAAGGCTTTCTGTTCTAGCGTTTCTCTCTCTATCGCGGGAAGCGTCTCGAATGCCGACGACAGGGCGCCCACAACCTTGATCCCGGCTTTCTCCGTGGAGATCACGGGTTCGAAAGTCGAGAAGGTCCAGGCATCGCGTTCATCGCCGGTCATATCGTCGCTGTCGAGGAACTGAAACAAAACAGTCCTTAAGAGGCGCCAGTCGGGGGCGAGAAAGAGAAGCATCTCCTTGTTGCCATCGCGAAGGGCGTCGCGACCAACCTTGAACGCGGCGCGTCGACCCAGACCGAACTCGGGCAAGGGGGTGGCGACGACCTCGGACAAGACGCGCTCAACTTCCCGTTCAAACACGACGTGCTGGGAAACGGTCCAGTTCAGGATCCGCCCCAACTGCAAGCCGCTCTCGCAGAGCCGCCGCAAGGTCGGACCGCGGATGTTTGAAGGTAGGCCGCCAACTACATGTGCCTGCCATCGCAGGCCATGGCCGTCAGTCCGAAGAGTTCGGACAAAGATCAGAAAGGCTTCATTTTCGGCGACAAGGAATACGTACCGCTCTGCCGGGGGTACCTTTCCCGCGTGGAGCGCAATCTCGATGTTTTGGTGCACGGCCTCCGGAAGCCTCCTCGCTTCGGGAAGGCTCTGGATCGGCCCATTCGATTCGATCAGGAATTCCGGAAATCTGCTCATATCGGGTCAATGAATGCTTTGTGCGAGGCATCGAAAGACATGTGAACGGCGAGCACCGCGGCCTGAATTGTGCCCGGGCCGCAGTTTGATTTCATGGCAGCGACATCATTCTTTGGCCCGGCAAGGGATGGCGTATTTCAAGCCATTCCGCATCGGTTTCCGATTGAAGATCGAGCTTGACGAAGGAGCGGCGGCTCCAGAATTTGGCGGTTCCGGGCAATTGAACATGAGCTTGTCCCTCCGAGTTGACGAGGATCCTTTCGATCAGGATGGGGGCAGATCCCGGAGGCTGGGCTTGGTCCGCCACTATTTTGAGAGGCGGCAAGGGGATTTGCATCGCGCGATCGACGCTCAGCTCCAGTTCCTGCGCTCCCGAGAGTTTCTGAGCAATGCGGACGTTGTAGGTGAGAAGCCGCCGCTTGGTTTCGTGCAGCACGAGCTTATTCGGGCCCCACATGATGATTCCGCAGAATGCGATGCCCGGGAATATCAGGGCGGTCAGTGAGCGACCGCTGAAAGGAATCACAAAGCCCCCCTGAGCCTCGTAGGTAGCGCGCTGCACCTCCACCCTGGAAATCAGGTATTCTCGTTCGCTCTCCGGGGCGCTGCGATCGCCCGTCATGATCAGGGCGTGGGTCACCGCTGCGTCCCGCCAATTCCATTGCAGCAGCAATTCGCCAGGGCGCTGCGTTGACACTTGGTCCGGATTAGCCGAGCTGAAGAGGTTACGCGAGTTCAGATATTCTTGCAGATGCCCGGCGACCACATCCTTCCAGGGCTGAAAAGCTCTCATGGTGGAAAACTGGTCGTCGCGCCACATCCCCGCAACAGTTGCAGTATTCCCGGCCCTCACTGCCTCGACGAAGGTCGCCCAACGCTTTGAGAATGCTTCGGCATCAGCGATCGCCTTCGCGTGCAAGCGAAGATCGGATTGCGACAGGCCGATACCAATCTCCCTGGCGCGCGCGATGCCGAGCTGCTGATCGTGGTTCAATGTTCCCTGACGAAGTACGGCCAACATTGAGAGGCGGGCGCTGACCTCCTGTTCGACGGCTTTCACGGATCGTCCGTCGAGCTCTTGTCTTGCGACGTCAGCTTCCTGTCCAAACCGGGACTCGAATTCACGGCAGGATTTCTGAATGAGCTGGTCGCGGTAGGGGTCCGACTTGAGGTCGGCCGATAAATTCCTCAGGGCGCTCATCATTTCCAGCGAGCGCTCGGCCAGCGCGCGAAAGCGCTGTGTGGGTGCATAATCGGACAGGATGCCGTCCGTTCCCCAAGCCTTTGCAATGCCAGTCTGATCGTGTCGATCAAATGCATGCTGGAGCTCCAGGCTTCGTCGAATTCTCTGCGCGGCGAGATCCAGACGTGAGCCGACGATCCGTCTGGCTGTCGGCCATTCAGCAAGATCTTCCGCGTAACGCGTCCAGATTGTCACAAGGGCTGCTTCGCCATGCTCGGTTTTTAGCGCCCAAGAATCCGCGTCCGCCACCGCCGCCTCTAGCGCCGCCAAGCCCTCGATCCGCCTCTGTGAAAGTGCGACGCGCTTTTGGAAGTCGATGCCGGCATCGCTCTCGGCCTCGAGATCTAGAATATCCGGAACCGTGGCAACGAGGCGCTGCAGGGCATTTTCGTCAGGGTCCGTTGCCGTGGCGATCGACAGGAACGAATCCACGCGGCCGCAGATTGCCACTGCGTCCTCGACCAACTGACGCAGGTTGTCATCCAGAACGTAGTGCTGGCGCCCGGCAATTCCCGCCCATGCGTTGGCGATCGTCCGCGATGACGATTTTGCCATCTGACGCAGTTTCTCGTAGTTGTGGACGATCGACTGCGCGCGTGCCAGCCGGGCGTCGAGCTCTTCCTCCTGCTTGCCGCCCGCGCGGCGGTGGCGTTTTCGAAATTTCTGTATCTTGCCGATGACGGCCCTCTCGGTCTCCTCGACGATCGATCCGTCCGGCCTTGCGAGCTCCTCGAGCTTGCGCCCGAGGGCGGCCAAATCCTTGAGACGCGCGGCCGCCAGCTCAAAGCATCCCAAAGGGGGCTGCCCGCCGAGCGCCTCGTGACCGATCCTTGCGATCTCCGAGCCTGGTAGCACCTTTGAGTGCTGCCAGATATCGCATAGCCTCCCGAAGTCCTGGGCTTTCGCTGCTTCCAGAAACCCGTTCAGCTCGGTGTTCAGAACCTCGAACTGCTCGAACTTCTGACGCTCGGCCCGGAACTCTGCGATCTCGTCCAGGATCGCCCACTGCTCCAGAACAACGGTCATCTGGCGTTGAAAATTGCCAGTTGCCTGGGCCTGACCTAGCTTGCCGTATGCATCGACGCGTTTCTTGGCGTCGGTCACCCTTTCTCTGTAGCGCGGGAAGCTCTTCGGAGCGCGGACCAGAAAATCCCGATGCTGGCTCATGCAGTCTACGATGCGACGTTCGCCTTCGATCGCGTATGCCTGATTGTTCGGTGCGGCTTCGGATATCGCCTCGCCGAGCAAGTCGAGCGCCTCCCCGATCTTGAGCAGCTGCTCGACTCTCTCCGAGACGCTGGTGTCGGCCAGCGCGAGCTGCCTCACCCGCGGTGCGTTTCGCAGTTGCTGAACGAGGGCGTACTCGTCGATACTCGACGTAGCAAGATCGCGCTTGAAGCTCTCGAGCGCCGCGATGTCGGCCTTGCTGCGATCGATGATCCTTTGATACCGCGCGACACGCTTGTCGGATCGCAAGCGGGGGTGCCGATCGAGCATCGCCACGGCCCCGCCGATATCCCCGCCTGACACTTTCGCCTCGAAGCGATTGAACAAGACCTGCATCGAGGTGCTCTCGATCCCGGCCCGGGTGGGAAACAGGTCGATGCCGGTCTTCTGCAACTCGCACCACGGGCACTTTGTCTGTTCGCCATCGTAGACGTGAAGCGGTGCCTTTTCGCACCAAACGAGATTATCGATCGCCTTTCCGAGCGCCCGGACCCATTCCTTGGCGGTGGGCCGCATTTTGGGATTTTGGTGTCCGCGATCGAAGCAGCGCCTCATCAGGACGACTAGCTCGGGATGGATCATCTGCAGCGGCAGTGAGCCAAGGTGCGGCTTGAGCGGCACGCGGGTGTTCCATTGCCACAGCCCGCGCACGATTCGTTCGCGTAACTCCAATCCTTCGAGAGGACCGTCCAAGATCCCGCCGCTGAACGGGTGTCTGCCGAACAGGAACAGATAAACAAGCGCAGCAAGGCCGAAATTGTCGTGATCGATCACTCGATCTATATCTGCGAAGGCCTGGCCCATGATCTCGCGCGGCGTATAATCCGCGGTGCCGACCGTACAGCGATAGATGACCTTCGTCTTGGGGTCGGTGACCTGGAATGAATCCGTATCGATGGCACAGACGCGCATCTGGGAATCGACCAGGAGGTTTTCCGGCTTGACGTCCCCGATTACGCAGCCGATGTCGTGAACGCTCTGGAAAACAAGCGCCACGTTCAATGCCGCGTGATGAAGATGATACCAGTCGACGCCGGCGGCGTCGACTTTGCGGGTCATCGGCACATAGAGGAACGTCGGTCGCTTCCCGGGAATCTCCGGCATCATGAACCCGACGCTCTGGCCGTTTCCCTTCTGCAAGGTGGCCGTGGGCCAGGCGAACGCAATGTTGGACGACTGTTTGCTCCTCGGCGGCCGATCGAGCATCACCCGAAGCTTGCGGAAATGATCGCGCACCGGCGCGTTGTAGATCTTGGCGACCTGACCGGCAGAGTCGGTTTTGTAGACGGATCCTTCTCCGCTTGATGCTATCAGGGTATCCAGCCGAACGGTGCTCGTCGTTCCCGCCGCATCCCTGGCGACGAATTTCTCACCCGTGAGAGGACCTGCGTTAGCCATCGATCCTGAGTCCTATGAGCAGGGACTTGTCGTCGTCGGTAAATCGATCCAGCGCCGGCAATGTCAGAGTGGACTCGGCAACGCTCAGGAGGGAGTCGGAGCTCTCCATCGCTGTCGTGTGTAGCGGCCGGAAGAAGCCGGGGAAGGCAATTTGCTCCCGCTGCAGGATTGCAACCTTCTCGAGCCCGTCACTGGATGCGCAGACGAATCGCGTCAGACCTGGGAATAACCCCTGGCGAAAATCTTCGCGCCAGTGCGAACTGGTGATCCAGGTGACTTCGCCGACATGCTCGCTGGGGCGTGCCTTGAACGCCAGGTTGTAGCTGGCCTCGGTGCCTGCCGGGTCAGCGGACAAAACGAGGAAGCCATCGCCGATTTGCATCGCGGCCAGCCAGTCCTCGCAGGCGACGAATGCGATCAAGGTGGCCCCGTACTGAGAAAAGTGGCTGTCCGACAACTCGGCCTCGGACATCAGTTGACTTCGGATGTCGTGGACGAGATCGGACCAGAAACCGTCAAAGAAGCCCTCGCGTTCGGTGTCGAGGACAGCCGGCAGCAGCCCGCTGCGCAGAACGGCGGTCAGAGATATGATGCTATATCTCACCGCGATCTGCGCGCCGATGTCGGAATGTGTGAGCGAGCCGCCACCGTCGGCGATAGCACCGACCAGCCATCTGCCGTCGTCCAGGATCAGGCATTCGCTGGCGTCCTGGCACGGGATGTTTGCCTTGAGGTGGCCGTTCCCAAGGACGCTTTGCGCCGCCGCTTTCCAGGACATCTCAAAGGCCTAAGCGAACACCGTCCCCCATCCCTGCACGGGAGGCAGCGCGACCGGATCGCCGGCCTTGGCCTGCGACACCCGTGAGAGCGATGTCGAAAGCCAGCGAAACATCTCGGAGAACTGAAGCCCATCAAGCTGCATCGGAGGCGAGTTGGAGAACTCCCGCAAGACGTTCATATTGGCGCCACGGCCGACGCCGACGCAGAACAGCTGGACCTTCTTTTCGTTCGCAGCCTGCCTGGCTCTTGCAGCTGCAGCCTGCCATTCGTCGGTCGGCTCTCCATCGGTCATCAGCCAGACCCACGGGCGGAAGTAGTTCACGCCTCCGTTCTTGTACTCCGCCTTGCGGACCTCGATCTCGTCGAGCGCCGCATTCACGGCTTCCCCAAGCGGCGTATTTCCCATCGGCTGGAAGGGCTGGAAGGAGAGTTTGTCCGCGGTCGCGAATTCATGCACGACCTGAACCGATCCTCCAAACGTGATGATGGAGATTTCAACGCGGAGAGAGGCGATCTTGTCGGCAAGTACGTCGCTCTTGAACTGGACGATTCCGTTGTTCAACGCGTCGATCTTGCCCTCCTCCATCATCGATCCCGAAGTATCGAGAAGAAGAACGACGGGGCAACGGTCCTCGGGATTGTCGGCGAATTCGAGTTGGGCAGACATAATGGAAGCCTCTTGCATAAGCACACTTTAAAAGTGTAGCGTAACATTGCTGCAGGCGTTAGCTAGGGGAAATTTGAGCAGCGTAATAAGAATTTTCTGTATTGAGTAGCTGGGGTTATCCCAAAGACACCGCTCCGATGGGCCTCGATCATGGTTATCGCGTGCACGTTTCTATGTGGGTGCGTGACACAAAGCGGTTCGCCGAATACAACTGCCGGACTTGGGATCGGTGTCGGGACCGGAGCGGTCGCCGGCGCAGTGATCGCACGGGAGTCCGGTGTTAATCCTTTGGTCGGGGCCGTGATTGGCGGGATCGCAGGCGGCGTGATCGGCAGCGCCATCGGAAGTGTCTTGGATAATTATGAAAGAGAGCAGTTGGCCAGCGCAACACGACAGGCTGCCGAGAACGCCCCCGTCGGGCAGCGTGTGGTGTGGTCCGCCGAAAAGCCCCCGCAGGACAAACGAAGCGTCGCACGGCAGTCGCCGGCGCCTAAACCGTCGGGAGATGCGCGGCCGGCTTCGACTGCATCCGGTTGGGTTATTCCAACCAGCGAAATATACGAGGCCAGCGGAAAGCTCTGTCGTGATCTTCAGCAGGTCGCAGTCAAGGACGGACGCAGCATGGAGCAAAAAGTGACCGCGTGCCGAAACGGGAGCGGTTGGGACATTCCGCCGGTAGGCTAGAGGCTAAGCCGCGGCTAATTTTGTTTCGGTCCGGGCAGTTTGTCCGGCAACTTCATGGCCTGCATGCCAAGGGATGTAATGACAGCGGTTGAGCGTCTTTCCGTCAGAGAAGCCGGTCCTTCAACAATCGAGATCGATCTTGGCGTAGCCCGGGCAAATGTGTCCAGCTATCGGTTCAGCATCTATTCCCAGCGAGATCGACGATACAAGGATACGGAAGGCTGGTCTGACACGCCGGTGCTGTTTGAACCCCTGAAGGTGGAGAATGGGGCAACGACGAAGCTGATCGTCAGGCGCGGCATCGCATGGGGAATTCCACACGGGGGTGCAATGACGATTGCCGTCCCGAGCCTGTCCTACTCCGAAATCTGTCACTGGCCCTTGAACGTGGGCGAGAAGCCGGTCACCGAGCCTCGGGCTCCGGTCGATCCGGTCGCTTTGATGCTCGAGGAATTGTCGAAGGCAAGCAGCAAGACGGCAATCGTCGCAGGGGCGCCCCCGCCGGGGGACGGCATGCCGCGCAACGCGGACGAAGAACAAGTGCAAGCCAAGGAGTCCCAGGCCGGCACGCACGAGCGCCGCTATGTTCACTTGATCATTCTTGCATTCGTGCTGGGCGCTTTGGCGTCGTGGGTCTGGCAGGGGCCTGCTGCGAAGTTGACGGACCTCAACTTCAAGGAAGCCCAGGTGGACGAAAAGCGACGCGCCCTTGAGGCACGCGACCACGCTGTCGCTGAACGCGAGCGCGCCGCCGGTACGCGCGATACGGCTTCGTCGCAGCGGGAAAGCTCGACCAAGTCGAAGGAGGCTGACGTCGACCGTCAAGCCAAGGCGCAAGAGGCCGCCTTGCTGCAGAAAGAGAATGCGATCAAGGCAAGGGAGAGCGAGCTCGACCGGCAGGCCAAGGCGCGCGACCTTCGAAGCGAGGAACGCGAGGCGAAGACCGCCGAGCGCGAGCGTGCGGTAAAGTCGCTGGAGGCCGCCCTGTTGCAGAGGGAGAATGCGGTCAAGGCAAGGGAGAGTGACTTCGACCGGCAGGCCAAGGAACGGGAGACGCGCAGCGACGATCGGGAAGCGAAGCTCGCCCAGCGGGAGAAGGCACTCGCGGAGCGAGAGGCGATGCAACGGCCTGCATCTAGTGCTTCGGATACCGTGCCGGGCGCTCAGCCGATAAGTGGCCGGCTGTCCCGCGTCCTGATGACCAATTCGCTCGTCCTGGAGGGCCAGCGTGCGCCGCTTCAACTGGCTTGGATCATGGGATACGGAGAGCCGCATCGCACGATGCTGGAGAAATTCCTGCTGGATCAGGGAGGCCAACTCACCTGCGATCCAGCGGAAGGGCTCTACAGATGCTACGTGAACAACATCGATGTCGGTCAAGCGGCCGTCATGAACGGGGCAGCTCGCTATGCAGGGAATGCGCCCGCGAGCTACAGGATTGCAGAAAGTGATGCGCGCCAGAAGCGAAGAGGAATCTGGGATCCGCGCTTCGGAGCGCCGCCGGCAGGCGGATTGCGGTGATATTGTCGAACGCTGACCAATGTCTCCTTAGTGGCGGGGGCAAGAATCTTTTGGTCCTTTGCGCGGCGGCAAGCCAACCCGTAAGGAATTGGCAAAAGTGGAGTCAGTTGGCTGACTGATAAGGTTTGGTCGCGAAGCGGGGTGTCTCGTTTCTCGCGAGAGCCTTGAGACGGTGTCAAAAACTAGAGCGCGCCCTCTGCTTCGGTCCTGGCTCGTCGGTCATATCCTAGAGTCGCTAGTTTAGGCGCCCTGAGCCTTCTTTTAAAGCCCGTCTATTTGGAGCGGTGGGGTGGGGCGAGCTTGTGAAGCAGTCGATTGGGCCGATCACGGCGAAGCGCTGCCGTTTACTGACGTCTTGCCTCTCATTCGCGCTCGGCCGGAGGCCTTGCGCCAGCAGGTCGGCAACCAAGTCAGAGGTCGCAGTCTATTGCGATCTCCGCGTCGTTCTCCAGGCGCATTTCAACGAACGGCTTTCCGAATGCGCTAGATCCTACAACGCCGCCGCCGGTGTAGTCGGTGGTCCGTCAAAAATTGAAGTGTGTGCGGCTGGAACACCCGGTGAGGGTGTGATAAGCGAGAGGAGCTTTTGAATTGCGCTTTAGACGTCTGCTTCCCGACGGAGCGGAGCTGAAAGTTGATTATCCGAATTTCGCGAGCAATTGTTTCCGGTCCCATTGCGGCGATGCTTTTCGCGTCGGCCGCACGTCCTCAGGAAATATCGCCTGCCGATCGTAATTTGCTGAGTCTACAGGTTCAGTCCGTACTGCCGCGCGCGCCGATTGAAGAGCTCGTTATCGAGACGGAGCTTACGCTGCCGGGCTCTGCCCTCTACGCGAAGCGTGTTGTTTTCAAGGAGGGCGGCGTCCTGGTCATCGACGGGGCAACCGTGCGTACCGGGTCGCCAGTCGTTTTGGCGATTAAGGAATTGTCAATCGAGACCGAGGTGAGCAGGGGACGCCCTCAGGTAGTTGTACGCTGGCCGAATGTGCCGGAAGGCCGATCGGGTGAGCGGGGGCAACCCGGAGAAGATCGTGGCTCACGTGAAGGCCAGCCCGGCGCAGATGGCGGGGCTGGCCAGCCAGGCGGGGCAGGTGCCAACGGCAAACACGCGCCTTCGGTCATCCTTATCGCCGAGTCAATCAGGGGCCGATTGGTGACTAATCTGTCAGGCCAATCGGGCGCGAAGGGGGGCACCGGCGGGGAAGGCGGGCGCGGCGGTGCTGGCGGATACGGCAATCCTGCCAGCCAATCAGCGTTCGATTGCAGACGAGGGCCTGGGAATGGCCAACCCGGTGGTAAAGGAGGCGCGGCGGGATCGGGCGGGCAAGGCGGAAATGCGGGCAGCGGCGGCATTCTGATCGCTGTCCTATCTGATCCGGCAAAGGTCCAAGAAAATACGCTGCTTCTCGCGGATGCCGGCGATCCCGGTCTAGGAGGCGAAGCCGGAAGGCCGGGCATCGGTGGTTCGGGTGGACGTGCAGGCCAAGAGGCTCTCCCATGGTGCAGGCAGACGGCATCAAACGGATCTCCCGGCGCAACGGGATCACCAGCATCGTCAGGTGCATCCGGCGAGCGTGGCTCAAACGGCACAACGAAGTTCCTGCGCTTGGCCGACTTTGGGTTCGCGATCACATGGTGACAATCGCCAACCTCCGTTCAACCTTTGCTGGTTTGCTTGATGTTTTTGCGCGCGTCCTCGCGTTAGTGCTCTTTGTCCTTTTCGCGCTTCTTCTCTGGCAAGCCATCGCCATAGGCTCAGCCAATAGCAGCTTTCAGCGTGTCACGCTGCAAATAACGACACTCGAAACATCGATCACGAAGTTGGAGGCAACCCGACGCGAGGCCGAAATCCGGACGATCCGCTTCGACTCCGGCGTTTCGGTCCCCGATGCAAGTGTTGGCAGCTTAAACGAGGCTCGGCAGGCACTGGTAAATGCCGCGAGCGATTACCGCGATGAAGCGAACCGCTATTTTGCCGCTGTCTGCGACGCCGGAAAGCGACTTGCGAGTATAGGCGCGGTGCCTGGTGCCTTCATGCCCTCGACGCTTAGCTTAAAGGACTGTCCCAAACGGTCAGTCAATCTAGCCCCGGGGGCCGTCTCAACAGACGATGATCCCAGCGAGCGCATTCAAACAGTTCGCGCCGTGCTGGACCATTTTAATGTTTTGGCGAATTCGTACATGCTTCCCATTCTCTTCGGAATGCTGGGTGCTCTAACGTTTGCCATACGTGACATCGTAACTTCGCCCGAAAAGATGGGTAATCTGCCGATTGTGACCGGATATATTCTGCGCGTCTTTCTGGGGGCCATCCTCGGTTTGATCATTGGCTACGTGAACGTGACAGGCACGCCGGCCGCGGGCTTGGCGGCCTCGCCGTTGCTCTTGTCGCTCGTGGCCGGTTTCGCCACCGATGCGGTGTTGTCATTGCTCGATCGCATTGCGCTCGCCATAAGTTACGATCGCAACGTGAATGCAAGGAATACGCCGGCTCCGGTTGTTAGCCCTTCCGGCGCTATATCCCGTACCGAATAATCTTCTGCCGCTTCCACTTGCGTGACCAATCGCGGCCAGCAATGGCTTCAGCGGACTCCCGGTCGCCGGACGCGTTTTCCTGACCGCTCCAGATCGCCCACTCAAACCGCCGGACTGTGAAGCCCGGTCAAGGTCTCAATCTTCAATCGTTGCCAAGAAGTGGCCCATGCGCTCCAGAGTGGCTTTGTGCTGATACCCTTCCGGAACGCCGGTCAGGTCGATCGACTCCAAACCAAAGAGTGCTTCCGGGGAGGCACCGAAAAACGGCCGCGCGGCATCGGCACGATATTGCTCATCTCGATGCTGCTGGATGCGAGAAGGTTTCTGCGAGAAGCGGCGCGAAAGATAACCGCCGCGTACTCTCCCAAGCTTTGCGGAGGCTGCGGCCTGGCGATGTTGTGATCGTTAGCGCGCTCGACCGGCTCACTCGCGGCGGCGTATTCAAGATGCTCAGCGTGCTCTCGAATATCACCTCGCGGGGCGCTGCCTACAATCCCCTAGCGGAGCCACGGGCGGACACAACGCATCAACTTGGAGAGATGCTTGCCGCCTCGTAGGTTACATCGCTCGGAAAACGGGGGGAGGACATTCTTCGTCGCACCGCCGGAAGGGAAAGGGCCAGGGCGCGCGGGTCAGATTTGGGCGAAAGCCTAAGCCGACGCCAGAGCAGCGGAGAAGCATCGCTCGGGAGCCTATCTGAAGGGTCTACAGAAGGGATCGCGCAGCCCTTTCACGTAAGAGCGAAGACTATTGAAAGTTTGAAGCCGAGAGCGGCACTTAGTTCTTGTTCTTGGTGCTGGTACAGCAGGAAAGATGGCCCTCAGCCTCTTCAGAATGAGGGAGAGATGTTGCAATTCTGCAACCAAACGTTCACCAAAAGGGGTACAGTCAAGTTCTATTTGAGGGTGATTGTTTTTTATCCATCGCGCGAGGTCGCCATGGCTGGTGTTCGCGATTATTTCTACAAGTTCATGAATCTATTCGGCCCTTGGCCCTCAAGGCAGAAACTTGAAGACAGTGCTGCCGAGTTAAACGCCCAAGAGAGGCCCCCTACGACTTCCGGGCTCGATCCGGAAGCGACAAGTCCTGGCGCTTATTGCTGCGTGTTGTGGTGGGACGAATCCGTGGGGCGCCCAGACGAGGCCATTACCGTGTCGAATGAACGCGTTTGTCGCCGACTGGCGGAGGCCAACAACGCGCGCTATCGATTACGAGAAGGTCGCTGCTCGGATCTGTGACCATTGGGGTTTGAGCATGCGGATCTTCTTCACAGCATCCCTAAGCTTTCTGATTGCTGGGTGTACGCTCTCGCCTGCGAATTTCGACGTGCCGTACAGTAAGTCAGGCGTGCCACTCGCGAATTCTGTAGTTCAGCGCATTCGTTGTGAATTGGCGGAGCTGGTCCGTGACGACCTTGAAGTGTCGTATCTCAGACGCGCAACGCTGATCGAGTTCGACTACCATGTCGCGATGCTACTCAGTTTAGATGCCAACGATACAGCGTCCGTAGCACCGTCTCTCACCTTTCCCATCAGCGGCGTGGCCTTCAACATCACGCCATCAGCGAAGCTTTCTCGACAAGATCAGATCAATTACAGCTTGAAATACTCGATGGTCGATCTTTACTGGGATTGGAAGGCTCGCCCTGAAGAATATGCATGTCCAGACCCCAATACGAATCTGGCTGGTAATCTCGGCATTCGGGAGAAAGTATCCTCGGCGCTGAATTTGGCTGACCTTGCCTTTGTGACTGAGGCGAAACCAACTGACGGCCAATTTAGCGGTATCATAAATTTCACAGCCACGAAGAGCATCAATCAGGCCGGCCCGACTTGGACGCTGGCGAATTTCACCGGGCCTGGCGCATTTCTTGCCGCGTCGGAGGTCAACACCGACAAGTTAGCCTTCGGGTTCGCAGCCGGAAAAGGAATTAAGATCGTAACCGCGAAGAGGCCGCTCCAAGAGCGGGTGTTCACCTCTCGTCAAGCGGATGACGCCCTCAGCCGAGCTCTTACTAATGATCTCGGTACACAGTTGAACGCGATACGCAGCAATCAACGATAGCTCTCGTCAATACTCATTATGCAGCTGAATGTAGGATATCCGCTAATCCTTAGCGATTACGAGGACGAGCTAACCCGATACGCAAACTTCTTAGCATCCCAGTAGAACGAGTGTTATCTCAGATTGCACGAACCTGCACGACTTCTCGTCGCCGATGCACGGTCGACCGGAAGACAGTGACTTCCCGCAGCCTTCGCTACTTTTCACTTTCCAGAAGGACGCGAGCCAACGTGCCTGCGTTCGCTGTGTATCTGTTGTTCCGCGACACCATGGGCTTCCAAGCTTGAGGTGAAGGAGGGGCTTAACGCCAGAGTTTCTTCGCGGGTGAAGACGGCATTGCACCAGAATGTCTTAGCTGTGTGCCACCTGCGGGAAGGTCTTGACTCAAGAAAAGATTGACGTTCAACTGAAAGGAAGTGCAACTTTTTGTTGTTTCGTTTTTTTCGACAGTTCATTTTCAGCGACGAGAACGTCATGGCGCGACGCATCGTTCTGCTTTCAGACGGTACCGGCAATTCATCAGCGAATGTCTGGCGGACTAACGTCTGGCGCATGTTCAGCGCCCTGGATCTTACGCACGACGACCAGATTGCCTGCTATGACAACGGGGTAGGCACCTCGTCTTTCAAGCCCCTGGCCCTGATGGGCGGCGCATTCGGCATCGGTTTGCGCCGCAACGTAGTTACGCTCTACAAGTTCGCCTGTCGCAATTACCGCAATCCTGACGATGAAATCTTCGCGTTCGGATTCAGCCGGGGCGCCTTTACTATACGTGTCACCGTAGGTCTTATCCTTGACCAGGGCCTTGTTCCGGGCTCCGGCATGGCTGAGAGCGACCTGGATAGGGAGGCAAGGAAGGCATATCGCGAATATCACAAGCGACACTTCCACACGAACTGGTATCTGATCCTCCAAAATCTCATGAAGCTATTTGGCCGAACCGTGCGCCCGCCAGGCGGGATGCCGTCGGGACGGACACTGCCGATCATTCGTTTCCTCGGCCTCTGGGATACCGTGGCGGCTTACGGCCTCCCGATCGACGAATTGACTCTTGGTGTTAGCCAGTGGATATGGCCCCTTGAGCTTCCCAATCATACGCTGCATCCCAGTGTGAAGCGTGCCTGCCACGCGCTCGCCCTTGATGACGAGCGCACGACCTTCCACCCGGTGCTCTGGAATGAACGGTCAGAGCCGGCACCTCCACCCGGGCCGCGCTATACCTTCAGCGACCGGTTGACACAGGTCTGGTTCGCGGGAGTGCACGCAAACGTGGGAGGCGGGTACCCGGACGATTCACTCTCCCACATTCCGCTCTACTGGATCATGGAGGAGGCCCGCGCCTGCGGCCTGTGCTTCAAGACCGCAAACCCTGCCGCGATGGATGAGACCAAACAAGCGCAAGATAAGGATGGCTGCCTCTATGATTCCCGAGCCGGTATCGGGGGATACTATCGATATGGACCGCGACGGATATCCCGGCTCGCACGACAGACGTTCTCGTGGACTACGGGGGACGAGGTTTACGTTCAGAAGCCCAAGATTCATCAAACGGTTCTGCGCAGAATCCAGAACAATGCCCATGTCTATGGGCCGATCGGCATTCCCCACGATTACGACGTTGTGTCACCGGTCGTCGCACCGGATGGCTGCCTGCACTTCCGTATTGACGGTTTGCCGGCCACGCAGGCGGAGGTGACGCCGAACACTCCGGAAACGGCGACCCAGGCTCAGGCCCGCGTCATCGCCGAACGCGAAAGAATCTGGCCGTTGGTTCATCTTCGGGCTCTGCTGTATTTTTCGACGCTCCTTGCAACCCTAGTGTTCGTGATCTTTCCGCTCGCCGGCCGTGGCGATCCCCTTGGCGAGAGAACCAACGCCCTGAAATGGCTTTCGGATTTCATACGAACTTTGGGGGGCTTCCTACCATCCTGGGCGTCCCAGTGGTTTGTCTCTTACGCGCAGTACCCCATCACCTTTGTGGTCCTCGTGGCTCTCATTGGAGGCCTGCTGTGGGGCAGCAGTAGAATCGCTGCGGCCATCCAGGACCGTATGGCCTCACTATGGTCGCGGGCATTTGCAGGAACGCTTCCGGCCCCGGGAAAACCGCCCAGTTCGACGCCTGCGGGCGGTGATCGTCTTCTTGTCGGGATCCGAACCGGATGGCGCTACTACCTCGCTCCTGCGCTTTCCGCCATCCTCATCGCTTACCTGGTGCTCAGTGTTGGAAACAGATTCCTGTTTACCGCGGTCGACCAGGCCGGGCTTTACTGCAACCCCACCGATCGCCCGCGGCTCATTCCGGAGAATGGTGTGCTGGTTTCCTTCAAACCGTCCAATTTGTGTTTTGCTACCGGTTACAAGGTGGCGCGCCTTGCTCGATACCTGGTGTGGACCAACCCGGAGCCAGCTGTGCTCGCGAATGCATACAAGGGTTTTGCGGTAGACAAGGACACCTGTAACGCGGCGACGCCGCCGAAGAACCCGACGCTGACGACCGGGGCGGTTCAGACAGACGCGCGCGGATACTCGACTTTTAGCAATCCGTCCGACGCGGCACAGCTTTCCTGGAGCGACACCATCTGGCACACGCTTCTCACTCCTCTGCGACGCTATTACTTCCAGCCATGGTTCCAACCAATCGCTCGTTATGGTTCGCTCGGCAGCGAGGTCGACTTCCTTGAGCCCGATCCTGATCGCCGCGTCAAAGCGATTTCGGAACACGCAACTCCCAAGGTCAGTGACGAACTATTCTTCTACGTGAACGATGCCGTCCTCGTCCTGCCGCGCAGCTGGCAGCGGTTCTACAACGACAACAGCGGCTGCCTCTCATTCTTCATAAAACCAGTGAATAGATTGCCGTAGGGTCCCATGGACGTTTACGCTCTTTGCATGGGTGAGCTGCTCGCTTCAGGCGTGGCGACGGTCGGCTGTTACGCAGTGAACAGCAAGTACCGCGATGCTGTTGACGTTGCTGTTAATCCTCTGGTGGCACCTGAACATCGCTGGAGCTATTCGGCCCAAGGTTTGCTGGAGTTCAGGCGGGCGGCTCGGAAGTCGCAGACGAGGTTTGGGATGTCCACCCTCGAGGTCTATCGGCAGCGGGTGCTGCTCGTCGACGGCGCCTTCGCCATCGCGCTCGGGGCTACGATGGACGCTGCGCTCGTCGGACGAGGCAACGTGCTGCAGCTGTTGCTGCGCGATCTGCGCAACGAAGCGTTCTCCGGCAAGCTCGAAGGCCCGATGCTGGGTCTGATCGGCCCCCATGCCCGACAGGCCGTTGCTCGATATCGTGACGGGCAAGCTGGAGCGGCTTCTGCCGGGAGCTGCGGATGTCGACGCGTTCAGGCTTGCGGCCGCGATGGCGACTGGCCGGCCGCTTCCCGATGTGTCGATCGCGGTGCCTCCCGTGCTCCGCACGGGCACAGATGCGATGCAACGCGCGAGTGCATTTCGACCGGGGGTCGTTGCGGCCGGCAGCCTGCTCGATCGGGTCGCGACGTCGTTCATCAGCGACTCCGTCTGGACGCCTTGGGACAGCCGTATGGTGATTGCCGCGCAAAATGCGTTACTCATCGGCGGTCCGCGTCCGGAAGCAGCGATCAACGTTTCAACCAGCGGGATTCAGGCGCCGGCCGAAATCCCGGATTGGCTGATCAATCTGGTGGCGGATGAAAAGGAACGGCGGCTCCGTCACAACGAGCCGCTCGATCTCGGGAAACTCGCGCGGGAGATCGGATTGCCGCGCGAGCAAGTGCTGCGGGTGGTCGAGGCGGATCGCGGTCTCAAGAACATCAAGGGAGGGAACAGGCCCATGGCGACAGACGAACGATATCTCGAACTGCTCCGGCGCAAGGCCAGCGGCATCAGGGAAGCGGATGGACCCGACACCGAGGGACCGCCTCCAGCGGCGCCGCCCGCGGATCCTGCGGCCGTCCCGGCTCGCGACATGGAAGCCGGTAACCCGGAAGCCGCCAATCTGGAAGCGATCATTCTCTGGCACAGGCCGGTCCTGTGGATACAGGGCGATGAGATCGAGAAGAATTACAAGTTCACCGATCCCAACGACAAAAGCTCGCCGGACATTCTGAAGCTGCTGGAAGACCGGCGCCCGGTCTTTACCCCCGCGATTCCCGCGATCGGCCGCATCGAGGTCCAGAACAACGACCAGTTCGAATGGGTGGGGACGGGCTGGGTTCT
>NZ_JADYVO010000004.1:0-526737 GCF_020193825.1 Bradyrhizobium sp. NBAIM18 | reverse complement strand
GATCGGCGGCACGCTGACCTCGTCGCTGACGTTCTCGACGGCTTCCAGCCCCGTCCAGGACGTCGTCGCGCAGACCTCGCGTGCCAATCTGGTGTCTCAGTTCAACAACATCCTGAACCAGATCGACTCGACCGCGCAGGACTCCTCGTTCAACGGCGTCAACCTCTTGAACGGCGACCAGCTCAAGCTGGTGTTCGACGAGACTGCAAAGTCGAGCCTCAGCATCACCGGCGTGACCTACAACTCCAAGGGTCTGGGCCTCGCCTCGCTGACCAGCGGTGTCGACTTCATCGACAACGCTGCCACCAACAAGGTGCTGACCAACCTAAACGCCGCCTCGAGCACGCTGCGCTCGCAGGCCTCGAGCCTCGGCTCGAACCTGACGATCGTGCAGGTTCGTCAGGACTTCAACAAGAACCTGATCAACGTGCTGCAGACCGGCTCGTCCAACCTGACGCTCGCCGATACCAACGTCGAGGCGGCCAACAGCCAGGCGCTGTCGACCCGTCAGTCGATCGCGGTCTCCGCGCTGTCGCTGGCCAACCAGTCGCAGCAGAGCGTGCTGCAGCTGCTCCGCTAAGTCGCGGACGACATCGCAAGACGATTACGGCGGCGGGGCTTCGGCCCCGCCGCTTTCTTTTTGTGCACTGTTCGGAGATTTCGAGAGAGCAGGCGCCGCTCGAAAAAGTAACCAGCGGTTATGGTTAATGGATCGTAGTCGCCAGGAATTGCCAATGATTTCAGATGGATTGCGCGCCGTGCGCGCACGGTCCGCCCGCTTATGGTGAACCGGCGCTTATGCGGGCTTCATGCGTTTCACCCTTTGTTAGCCATGTCACGGCACGCTGGCCCCGTCACTCGATCCGGAAGCGATCGAACGAAGACGCGTAAGCCAGAAGGGTAAGAGTCATGTCCGGTATTGTTCTCTCTGCGTCGGTTCGTCAGAACCTGCTCTCTCTCCAGTCCACCGCCGATCTTCTCGCCACCACACAGAACCGTCTGTCGACCGGCAAGAGCGTCAACTCGGCCCTGGACAATCCCACCAACTTCTTCACGGCCCAGTCGCTCGACAACCGCGCCAGCGACATCAACAATCTGCTCGATGGCATCGCCAACGGCGTGCAGGTGCTGCAGGCTGCCAACACCGGCCTGACCTCGCTGCAGAAGCTGATCGACAGCGCCAAGTCGATTGCCAACCAGGCGCTGCAGACCACGGTCGGTTACTCTACCAAGTCGAACGTTTCGACCACGATCGCCGGTGCGACGGCGGCGGACCTGCGCGGCACGACTTCGTTCGCCAGCGCGACGGCGAGCAGCAACGTGCTGTATAACGGCACCGCCGGCGGCACCACGGCCGCGAACGGCACCAGCACGCTCGGCGCCACCATCGGCGTCTTCGCCAGCACGGGCGCAACGGCCGGCGACGGCACCACGGCGCTGGGCGGCACCATGACCCTGATCGCCACCAACGGCACGACCGCGACCGGCCTCGCCGGCAACGCCCAGCCTGCCGACGGCGACACGCTGACCGTGAACGGCAAGACCATCACCTTCCGCAGCGGCTCGGCTCCGGGCGCGTCCTCCGTTCCGGCCGGCTCGGGCGTCAGCGGCAACATCGTCACCGACGGCAACGGCAACAGCACCGTCTATCTCGGCACCGCCGGCGCGCCGGCAGCGAACGTCAACGATCTGTTGAGCGCGATCGATCTGGCAAGCGGCGTCAAGACGGTCTCGATCACCTCGGGTGCGGCGACGATTGCCACGAGCAACGGCCAGACCGCTTCGACCGTCGCTGCGGGCGCCGTAACGCTGAGGAGCTCGACAGGTGCGGATCTGAGCGTCACCGGCAAGGCCGACCTGCTCAAGGCTCTCGCCCTGACGACGTCGACGGGTGCAGGCAACGCCACTGTCAACGTCAACCGGACCACGAGCGCGGCCTCGCTGGGTGCGACCATCACCGACGGTTCGACGCTGAACGTCAACGGTCACGTCATCACCTTCAAGAACGCGCCGGTTCCGGGCTCCACCGGTGCTCCCAGCGTTCCGAGCGGCTTCGGTGTCAACGGCAACGTCGTCACCGACGGCAATGGCAACTCTACCGTCTATCTGCAGTCCGGTACGGTCAACGACGTGCTGAAGGCGATCGACCTCGCCACCGGCGTGCAGACCGCGACCATCAGCGCCGCCGGCGTTGCCACGCTTGCGACGGCCACCGGCCAGTCCAACTCGACGATCAATACGTCCGGTCAGCTCAAGATCTCGACCGGCGTCAACGCTGATCTGTCGATCACCGGCACCGGCAATGCGCTGAACGTGTTCGGCCTCGCCGGCAACACCGGTAATGCGACCGCGTTCACCGCGGCACGCACCTCCGGTATCGGCGGCATCGCCGGCAAGACCCTGACCTTCACCTCCTTCAACGGCGGCACGGCGGTCAACGTCACCTTCGGCGACGGCACCAACGGCACGATCAAGACGCTCGATCAACTCAACACCAAGCTGCAGGCCAACAACCTGTCCGCAACGATCGACGCCAACGGCCTGCTGACCATCACCGCCTCCAACGACTATGCGTCCTCGACGCTCGGCTCGACGGCTGCCGGCGGTGCGATCGGCGGCACGCTCACCTCGGCCCTGACCTTCTCGACCGCTTCCACGCCCGTCCAGGATGGCGTTGCCCAGACGGCGCGTGCCAATCTGGTGACTCAGTTCAACAATATCCTCAACCAGATCGACACCACCGCGCAGGACTCCTCGTTCAACGGCGTCAACCTCTTGAACGGCGACCAGCTCAAGCTGGTGTTCGACGAGACCGCCAAGTCGAGCCTGAACATCACGGGCGTGACCTACAATTCCAAGGGTCTCGGCCTCGCCTCGCTGACGGTCGGCGTCGACTTCATCGACAACGCCGCCGCCAACCGGGTGCTGACCAACCTCAACGCCGCATCGAGCACGCTGCGCTCGCAGGCCTCGAGCCTCGGCTCGAACCTCTCGGTGGTGCAGATCCGTCAGGACTTCAACAAGAACCTGATCAACGTGCTGCAGACCGGCTCGTCCAACCTGACGCTGGCCGACACCAATGTTGAGGCGGCCAACAGCCAGGCGCTGTCGACCCGCCAGTCGATCGCGGTCTCGGCGCTGTCGCTGGCCAACACGTCGCAGCAGAGCGTGCTGCAGCTGCTCCGCTAACAAGCGGCTGAAATCACTGACTAAAATCGAGCGGCGGGGCCTTGGCCCCGCCGCTTTTTCTTTGCGTCCGGGGGCGGGCAGGGGCGTTCATCGGCGGTTAACCCTATCCCTTAAACCGCCGTTAACCATACTTTAAAGGACACCTCGTAAAACTGGACAAAAGGCCGGCTTTCCAGCCCGCGCGGCCGATTCGTATCCGGTTCAAGAGGAAGACTCGCCAATGTCCAACATCGTTCTCTCGGCGTCAGTTCGCCAGAACCTGTTGTCGCTGCAGTCGACGGCCGACTTGCTGGCCACGACGCAGGAGCGGCTGTCGACCGGCAAGAAGGTCAACACGGCGCTCGACAATCCCACCAACTTCTTCACGGCGCAGGGGCTGGACAACCGGGCGAGCGACATCAGCAACCTGCTCGACGGCATCAATAACGGCGTCCAGGTGTTGCAGGCCGCCAACACAGGCATCACCTCGCTGCAGAAACTGATCGACAGCGCCAAGTCGATCGCCAACCAGGCGCTGCAGACCACGGTCGGCTATTCAACCAAGTCGAACGTCTCCACCACGATTCCCGGCGCGACCCCGGCCGACCTGCGCGGCACGACCTCCTATGCGAGTGCGACCGCGAAGAGCAACGTGCTCTATACCGGCGCGGCCGGCGGCGTGACCCCGGTCACGGGAACTGCCGCACTCGGCGCCTCGCTCGGTTCGAGCGCCGGCACCTTCACAGGTACGGCCGCGCTCGCGGCCGACGGCACCACCGCGCTGTCCGGCACGGCGACGCTGGTCGGCACCACGGCATCGACCACCTTCGGCACGCCGCCCGCGGACGGCGACACCATCACGGTGAACGGCAAGACCATCACCTTCCGCACCGGCGTTGCTCCGAGCGCCCAGCCGACCGGCTGGGGCCTCGACGCCAGCGGGCACATCGCCACCGATGGCAACGGCAATTCGATCATTTATCAGGGAACGGCGGCGGCGCCCCTAGCGACCGTCAACGACGTCCTCACCGCCATCGACCTCGCCAGCGGCGTCAAGACCGCAACCATCAGCGCAGGCGCGGCGACATTCGCGGTCAGCGGCTCGGCCGGCCCTGTCGGCACGCTTCAGGTCGCATCCTCCATCACGGCGGGCGCGGTTACGTTGAAGAGCTCGACCGGCGCCGATCTGAGCGTGACGGGCAAGGCCGACTTCCTCAAAGCGCTCGGCCTGACCTCTGCGACCGGCGCGGGCAATGCCAACGTGACCGCGAACCGCTCGACGACCGCGGGTTCGCTCGGCACCCTGGTCCAGGACGGCTCGACGCTGAACATCGGCGGCAAGACCATCACCTTCAAGAACGCGCAGACGCCGCAATCGACAGCGAGCGTGGCCACCGGCTATGGCGTCAGCGGCAACGTCGTCACAGACGGCAACGGTAACTCGACGGTCTACATCCAGAGCGCGACGCTGACCGATCTGCTTAACGCGGTCGACCTCGCCACCGGCGTCAAGACCGCCAGCATCTTCAACGGCGCGGCAACCATCTCGACCACCGCGGGCCAGATCCCGTCGTCGGTCAACAGCAGCGGTCAGCTTGCGCTCTCGACCGGCATCAATGCCGACCTGTCGATCACCGGCACCGGCAATGCGCTCAGCGCCTTCGGCCTCAGCGGCAACACGGGAACGGCGACGGCCTTCACCGCGGCGCGCACTTCGGGCGTCGGCGGCATCAGCGGCAAGACCCTGACCTTCACCTCCTTCAACGGCGGCACGCCTGTCAACGTCACCTTCGGCGACGGCACCAACGGCACCGTCAAGACGCTTGACCAACTCAACGCGCAGCTTCAGGCCAATCACCTGACGGCCACGATCGATGCCAACGGCGTGCTCACGGTGACCACCGTCAATGAATACGCCTCTTCGACGCTCGGCTCGACGATCGCGGGCGGCGCGGTCGGCGGCACGATCACCGGCGTTCTCGCCTTCACCACCGCGCAGCCGCCGGTCCAGGATCCCGTGGCGCAGACCGCGCGCTCCAACCTGGTCAACCAGTTCAACAACATTCTGGCCCAGATCGACACGACCTCGCAGGACTCCTCCTTCAACGGCGTCAACCTGCTCAATGGCGACACGCTGAAGCTGGTCTTCAACGAGACCGGCAGCTCCACGCTGAGCATCAACGGCGTGGTGTTCAATGCGGCGGGCCTCGGTCTCAGCAATCTCGTCAACGGCGTCGATTTCATCGACAACGGTGCCACCAACAGGGTGTTGGCCAGCCTGAACGCGGCCTCGAGCACGTTGCGTTCGCAAGGCTCCACGCTCGGTTCGAACCTGTCGATCGTGCAGGTGCGTCAGGACTTCTCCAAGAACCTGATCAACGTGCTGCAGACCGGCTCAGCCAACCTGACGCTTGCCGACACCAATGAGGAAGCGGCGAACAGCCAGGCGCTGTCGACGCGCCAGTCGATCGCGGTCTCCGCGCTGTCGCTGGCCAACCAGTCGCAACAGAGCGTGCTGCAGCTGCTCCGCTAATTCCGCAGCGCAACTTCGCTATTCGAGATTACGCGGCGGAGCTGATGCTCCGCCGTTCTTTTGAGGAAGATCGCTAAGACGAGATTAGCCGAGATCGACGCGCATCACGCCAGGCGAGTTTACATCGTGCGTGCGTAGATCTAGCGTTGCGCTGACGAAGGACTCCGTGCCCCGTAATTCTGCGGAGTACTTCCAAGCACGATACGTAAGCAAATCTTAAGCGGTGCTGCCTAGGGTTGGGAAAGAAATCCTTAAGCGCGTACAACGCGCTAGGTAACCTCCAGGGTGTGATTGATGTCGAATTCCGCTGCCTCGGCTTATGCGCGTGTTGCAACCACCACCGCATCTCCTCGCGACATCGAGGCGCAGACTCTGCTCAAGGCCGCCAACAAGCTCCAGGACGCGGTGAACAACGCCGATCCGCTCAGCGAGCAGACCATGCAGGCCCTGATGTTCAACCGCAAGCTCTGGACCATCTTCCTGAGCGAGGCGATGCGCGACAGCAATCCGCAGCCGATCGACGTCCGGCAGAAGATCGCCAACATCAGCGTGTTCGTGTTGAGCCAGACCGCCGCGCTGCAGATGAGCCCGCAGTTCGATCACTTCCGTCCGCTGATCGAGATCAACCGCAATATCGCGGCAGGGCTGTCCGGACGGCCGTGACGGAATTCGTGATGGTCGCATCACGAGCACATCGGCGAAACTCGCAATTTAGGCAGGAGCTGATCGCGGCCAGTGGTCTTGCCTCGGCACGCGAACTCCGCGCTGACCGATGACGGCCAGACGCAGAGCAGAAACATCGGCATCGATCGCGTGATCGTTAGGCGCTGAGATCCGTGCTGAGCGGACGCGAGGGCTCGGACTTCATGTCCAGTGCGTGGAAATAGGCACGCCGGCGGAGCATCGCCTCGTCAGGGAACTGGTTCACCACCGTGTCGGTCTTGTCGTTGACGACCTGAAAGACGAAGGACGCGGCCGCCTGGTCGAACACGACCTGGCGCGAGATGTTCTCGTGGTTCGGCAAATCATTGCGCACCGGCGCGCTCGTATCGCTCGCGGCGACCGTTTGTCTCACCGGAAGATCAGTTTGCACAGCCTCGTTCGCCGCCGAATTCGACGTCGGTACGATCTGCACGGGGGCCGGGATCCCCACCGGCCTGATGCTGAAATCTGTACTCATGGCAGCCTCCTGGTTGCCTTACGTGAGTCAAATCCCAACCCCTCTAATCACGCAAGCATGGAACACCAGGACTGAACACCCGGTAAGGAAACGTGCCTAACCGCGCGACGCCATCGCCGCGCGGTTTTTCCTAAAATTGTCGGTTGTTCTTGTGCTGCTCAGAGCGAGCGGCTGACCGCAAGCGGCGTTATATGGCGCGGACCTGGCGCTGCGCTGCGCCCGGCGGCGGTATAGGTGTTCGGCACGTTGCGCTTCTGGATCTCGGCGTTGACGCCGCGCACGACGCTTTCGGAAACCGCGTGCGCGGTCGCGAGCACGGTGAGATTGACCTGGAGCATCGCGCGGAACGAATCGTGATGGCGATGCAGCGTCGAGAGCAGCTCCGGCGCGGACTTCGCGAGCTGGTCCTGGTTTGCCTTCAGCTGGCCGACTGCGCTGACGTAGCTGCGCGACAATTCCTGCTTCTTGCCCTCGAGCGTCATCGCCTCGCGGACCTTGCCGGCGCGGACGAGCTCTGTCTCGCGCTCGATCAATCCGAGCAGGGCGCTCATCGCGTCCATTAGGCCTTCGGCGAGCTTGCGCGCCTCGCTGCTGACGGGCGCGCTGCCCGGGCGCTGGGCCTGCATCGGCTGACGTGAGGCGTTGAAATGGTTCATCTCGTTTGACCTTATGCCGTGCGGATCGTTTTCGCCTGCTGCAGGATGAGGGTACGGTAGACGTCGCTGGCGATGCCGACGCCGCCGGCCTGGGCGAAGTTCTTGGAATATTGCTCGGTCAGCATCGAGCGCCATACGCCGGTGCCGGGCGTGTCGCCGAACGGGCCTTCGCCTTTCAGGCCCGAGGTCATCTGCGCGAACATGCTGTTGAGGAACATTGCCTCGAAGTCGGTGGCGGTCTTCTGGGCCTTGGCCTGTTGCTGCGGCGAGACCTTTTGCAGCGCGGCGGCGAGCTCGAAGTCCGGCCGGCCGTTCCGGCTCTCGACCGAGAAGGCCGAACTGGCGGCGAGGCGCGGGGTGTTGATCGCGCTGGTCTGCATCACATCACCTCGATGTCGGCTTCGATGGCGCCGGCGGCCTTGATCGCCTGGAGGATGCTGATCATGTCGCGGGGGCCGATGCCGAGGCCGTTGAGGCCGTCGACGAGCTGCTGGAGCGAGACGCCGTCCTTGACGAGCGCCAGCTTCTTGCCGTCCTCGGTGACGGTGACGCTGCTGCGCGGCGCGACCACGGTGCGGCCGCGTGACAGCGGATTGGGCTGGCTCACCTGCGGGCTCTCGGAGATGGTGACCGTGAGGTTGCCCTGCGCCACCGCGACGGTGGCGACGCGGACGTCGCGGCCCATCACGATGATGCCGCTGCGTTCGTCGATGACGATCTTGGCGGCGAGATCAGGGTCGACCTGGAGCTGCTCGATCTCGGTAAGGAAAGCGACGACGTTGCCCTTGAACTCGGGCGGGATCGACAGCTGCACCGTCGAGGGATCGATCGGCTCGGCGGTCTTGACGCCGAGATAGTCGTTGATTGCGGCCGCGATGCGCTTGGCCGTCGTGAAGTCGGGGTTGCGCAGCGCCAGGCGGACGTTCGGCAGCCGGTTGAGCGCGAACTCGATCTCGCGCTCGATGATGGCGCCGTTGGCGATGCGTCCCACCGTCGGCACGCCGCGCACGATCTTGGCCGCCTCGCCCTCGGCCTGGAAGCCGGAGATCGCGAGCGAGCCCTGCGCCACCGCATAGACGTTGCCGTCGGCGCCGAGCAGGGGGGTGACCAGCAGGGTGCCGCCCTGGAGGTTCTTGGCGTCGCCGAGCGCGGACACCGTGACGTCCATGCGCGTGCCCTGAGTGGCGAAGGCCGGCAGGTTACCCGTGACCATGACGGCGGCGACGTTGCCGGTGCGAATGGTGGCGCCGCGGATATTGACGCCCATGCGCTCGAGCATCGCCTGCAGCGACTGCTTGGTGAAGGGGATGTTGTTGAGCGTGTCGCCGGTGCCGTTGAGGCCGACGACGAGGCCATAACCGATGAGCTGGTTCTGCCGCACGCCCTCGATATTGGCGAGGTCCTTGATGCGCGAGGTCGCCGCCGCCGTGGTGACCGACAGCGCCAGCGCCGACAGCGCGGCGCAGGCCAACCCAACAATCCTCACCCAACGAACGCCTGGCATCTCTGCTCCCCAAGGCCCCTAGAAAAGGCTCCTCAAATCGGACAGGACTTGCACGACACTCCCATGACGAGCTGGTCCGGCGCTTTCCTTGCGAGCGCTGTGCCAACGCCTGATGGCGAGGTAGGTGGCTGAATAGCTTGAATAAATCTGTTGCGACCGCTGTCAGCACTGGTTCGCCCTGAGGAGCGAAACTGCCGGCTGTCGGCAGATTTTGCCGGGCCGTTTACGCACCGTTAACCATAAGACAGCGAAGGTGAGGCATCGATCACCCGGATTCTTTCCGATGCGCATCTACGGACCGAACGGTACGACGCTTGGCACGCCGGCCAGCCAGGCCAAGCGGACGGGCTCCGGCAGTTTCGTGCTGCCCGACACCTCATCGGCGCAGGAGACGCGGAGCGCTGCCGCACCGAAGGCGGCCGCCAACATCGATGCGCTGCTAGCGTTGCAGGGTGTCGAGGAGGATCCGGTCGAGCGCCGCAAGCGCTCGGTCGCCCGCGGCAGGACTGCGCTGGACGTGCTCGACGATCTCAAGATGGGCCTGTTGTCCGGCAACCTCGACGCCTCGACCGTGATGCGGCTGCGTGATGCGGCGGCCAACCTGAAATCGTCCTCAGGCGATGCCGGTCTCGATGCGGTGCTCTCCGAGATCGAGCTGCGGGTCGAGGTCGAACTGGCGAAGGCCGGGCAGGCGTAGTCACGGAGGCTCTTACGCCGCTTCCTCCTTCAACTGCGCATCATAGCGGCGCTGGGCGGCGAGCACGTCTTTCAGATTCTGCTCGGCCCAATCGCGTAAGGGATCCACAGCCGCCGCCAGTGTCAGGCCGAGCTGGGTGATCGAATATTCCACCGTCACTGGCACGGTCGCGATGGCGCGGCGCCTGATCAGGCCGTCGCGTTCGAGCGACTTGAGCACCTGGCTCAGCATCTTCTGCGAGATGCCTTCAATCGTGCGGCGCAACTGATTGAAGCGCATCGGCTCCTCGCGCAGGAGCAAGAGGATCAGCACCGCCCATTTGTCGCCGACGCGATCGAGGATTTGGCGGGTGGGGCAGTTCGCTGCGTAGACGTCGGGTTTCATCGTCGGTTCTCGGGCATCCATACCGTTGCTTGGGGTCCGCGTGCCGGTTGTAGGCGATCAGTTACCTCTGCGTAATCAGGTAAGCACAAAGTGCTCTCTTAACACCAGCATTCTTTGCGATATCTAGTTTCCGTCAGTTACCAAAGAAGCAAAGGAGCCTTCCATGAAAATCGCAGTCGCCGGCGCCTCGGGCCGGGCAGGGTCGGAAATCACCAAGGAACTGTCCCGCCGCGGCCACACGGTCACGGCCATCGCCCGGAACCCGGAAAAGATTGCGACCCTGCCGAACGTCACGCCAACCAAGGGGGATGTGCTGGACCAGGCGGGCCTCACCAAGCTGTGGGCCGGTCACGACGTCGCCGTGAGTTCCGTGCACTTCCTGGCCAGTGATCCACTTAAGCTGATCAGCGCGGCGAAGGACTCCAAGGTCGGTCGCTACCTCGTGGTGGGCGGCGCCGGGAGCCTCGAGGTTGCCCCGGGCGTGAAGCTGGTCACGACTCCCAATTTTCCGGCCCAATACAAGGCCGAAGCGGAGGCGGGCTCGGCCTTCCTAGACCTGCTGCGGCAGGAAAAGGACCTGAACTGGACCTTCATCTCACCCTCGGCGCTGTTCGAGGAGGGGGAGCGCACCGGCAAGTTCCGGCTCGGGACCGACCAGCTTCTCGCAGATGCGAACGGCAAGAGCTGGATCACCTTCGCCGACTACGCCATTGCGCTCGCCGACGAGATCGAAAAGCCGGCCCACCTGACGCAGCGCTTCACGGTCGGCTATTAAGGACCGCCAGCCGCCCGCAAGCCCTTAAGGATAAACCTTCCTGTGCAAGGGCTTGGGGGCGCGGACCGGGCGGTGAGGGAAATATTGTCTGTCACGGGAGGCCACTATATAAGGCCCGGCTCAACGGACCCCGGTCCGTCCGCGAGTCGTTACTTAAGAAGATAGGCCTCCCTTGGAAAAGTTGAAAAACTACCGACCGACCGACAAAGAGCCTTTCATGAACGACCGGCAGAAGGAGTACTTCCGTTTGAAGCTCCTCGCCTGGAAGGATGAGATCCTCAAAGAATCCAAGCTCACCCTGCAGGCTCTGCAGGAGGAGAACGTGAACCACCCCGATCTCGCCGATCGGGCCTCGTCCGAAACCGACCGTGCCATCGAACTCCGCGCCCGCGACCGCCAGCGCAAATTGATCGCCAAGATCGATGCCGCGCTCCAGCGTATCGAGGACAACACCTACGGATATTGCGAGGAAACCGGCGAGCCGATCTCGTTGAAGCGGCTCGAGGCCCGGCCTATCGCGACGCTCTCGGTGGAAGCGCAGGAGCGCCACGAGAAACGCGAGAAGGTCTATCGCGACGAATAAGGTCCGAGCCGCAGAGATGCGGCTCTTTGTTTTTGGAAGCAAGGCGCGCCACTTCGCGCCGTGCCCGGCATATTGCCCGTGGCTTGCCGTCGCTCCCACCATGGCGACAGCGCGATCGCGAAAAGTGAATCGCGATCAACGGGCTAGACCGGATTGCTCCGAGCTCACGTGAGTTCGGATGAGAAACAGCCTTCACTTCAGGTGCGGGAGATTTTGCGAGTCGCATCAACGAGATCGACTCTGAAGTTGAGGCGCTGATCCAGCTGCATCAAGCATCGCTGCAATCAGGCCTGCTGCGACGTATCGCGAGACGGGCATCCCCATAAAGCCTGGACCAGCTCAATATTTCCTTAAACGCCGGCCACAGGCCGTAGGCCGCATCGGTCAGCTCGTACTCGACCCTCAACGGCCGTTACGCGAAGACAGTGCGCGACACGATGCCGTCCTGCTCGAGCTCGCGCAGCTGCGTCGTCAGCATTGCTGGGTGATGCCGCCGATCGACGCAAGGCGCCGAAACGAACCGCGCCGTTCATCAGCGCAAACAGGATCTCCAGCTTGAGGGGAATGCGGGTCATGAGCACTGTTCTGGTCACCGGCGGGTCGGGCTTCGTCGGCATCCATGTCGTCCTGCAACTTCTGGCCGCTGGCCATGCCGTGCGAACGACGGTGCGCCGGCCGGAGCGCCAGGCCGATGTGCCGCGGGCATTTTCGGGTCCGTGCTGGGGCCGGACTTTTCCGGCTCGATCGAGATCGTCAGATCGCTGCTCGACGGCGCCATGCGCCGGCCGTGCCGCGGGTCTATTTCGGCGTGGTCGACGTCCGCGACGTCGCCGAGCTGCACCTGCGGGCGATGACTGCGCCGGAGGCGAAAGGCGAGCGTTTCATCGCGATCTCCGGCGAGACCATGTCGATCCTCGACATCGCCCGCGTGCTGCGGCGGGAACTCGGGCCGCGGGCGCGCCGGGTTCCGCGGCTCCAGGCCCCGGACTGGCTGGTGCGGCTGGCCGCGCGCCGGATTCCGCTGCTGCGTGCGGTCGTGCCGATGCTCGGAAAGGTCAGGCATTCCACCAGCGCCAAGGCCGAGTCGCTGCTCGGCTAGCAGGCGCGCTCCAATGAGGAGGCGATCCTTGAGACCGCCGAGAGCCTGATCCGGCTCGGCTTCATGAAGGGGTGAGGGCACGCCACCTGCGCTTGTCAGGCCGGAGCGGGGATGCTGAAGTGCCGTCCTTCGACTGCGTAGCGTGGGAGGCGGCGCCGATGGACAAGATTCTCGAAGCCGCAAAGGCGATCGCGCTGGCGCGCCGCAACCACGCCCCGCTCGCGGCGCTGGAGCGGCCCCCTGCGGACGAAGCCGAGGGCTATCAGGTCCAGCGCACCCTGCACGATCTGCTGCTGCCGCATGTCGGCCCGCTCGTCGGCTACAAGATCGGCTGCACCAGCCAGGTGATGCAGGACTATATCGGCATCCCGCACCCTTGCGGCGGCGGCGTGTTCCAGAAGGGCGTCCATGACAGCGGCGCCAAGCTCGCCGCCTCCAATTATGTCCGCGTCGGCGTCGAATGCGAGATCGCGGTGCGGCTGAAGCGGGACCTTGCCGCCGGCGAAGCGCCGTTCACGGCCGAATGGGTCGGCGAGGCGGTCGAGTCCTACCACCCCGCGATCGAGATCGTCGACGACCGCTACGTGAAATGGGAGACGATGGGCGCGCCGACCTTGATCGCCGACGATTTCTTCGCCGCCGGCTGCGTGCTGGGCCCATCGGTCCCGCGCTCGTCGGTGCCGGACCTCAAGGCGGTCAAGGGCCGCGCCATCGTCAACGGCGAGGAGGTCAGCCACGGCACCGGTGCCGACGTGCTCGGCCATCCCCACAACGCGCTCGCCTGGCTCGCCAACCATCTCGCCGCCGAGGGCAAGGGGTTGCACGCAGGGCAGCTCGTGCTCACCGGCAGCCTGGTGAAGACGCTGTGGCTGAAAGCCGGCGACAAGGTGCGGATGGAGCTGGACGGGCTCGGCGTGGTGGAGGCAGAGTTTACGTGAGGGGCATTGGTCCTCTCCGCAGTCATTCCCCGCAAAGGCGGGGAATCCAGTACGCCGCGCAGAATCGATTTAACCACTGACGTCTCGGAATACTGGATCGTCCGCCTTCGCGGACGATGACGGGGCACACGCTTCTGCTTTCATTTTTCCGACGTTGCGAGGAGCCCTCGCGACGAAGCAATCCAGGCTGTCTCCGTTGAGGGATTCTGGATTGCTTCCGCCTTCGCCAAGGCTTCGGCGGACAAGTCGCTGCGCTCGCAATGACGGAGTGTGTTGTCGCGGCGTTGCAATAATGTCGCGGACCTGCCTCGCAGTACGCAGTTTCTGACACATCCCGACAAAGGCATCTTGCGCCCGCCGGCAATCGGGTCTATGAGCCCCGTCCCATTCAACCTGCGCGTTCAAAATTGAGGAGACCAGCCGTGAGTACTTTGTGGCGATCGACACATTCCGTGCCGACGCTCTCAGTGCGTCCGGCTGACAGTCATCCAATCATGTTGAACGACAATGGCACAGTCATTGATTCAGCGCCGGCGGGACGCCGAGCGCACGCGGGTTGAAGCCTACGAGCTGTCGCTGCGGCACGTGTCGCAGCGGACGCGTCCTCCACCGGATTTCGAGAACGCGATCAAAGAGGCCAGGCGTGGCTTCGAGGCGGACATCCTTCGCGATGCTTCGGCATGGAAGCCGCAGCTGAAAACTCGCGACGCCGCGCGTCTTCGTCTTGGCGCCGCCCGCTATCTCTTTGCGCGCTATCCTGTCGCTGAGCATCTGGAGCAGATCTGGATCGACAGCGCGGGACTGAGCCGCGACGAGATCATGTTGCGCAAGCGATGGTATGTCGTGGCGGCCGGCGGCGATTCGCTCTACGCCGCCGGTGCGGCCGAATGGCTGTCTCGCAAGGAGGTCCATGCCTTCCTCAATCCGTTGGGGAAGGTCGGCTTCGAGGCTGCGATCTGGCAGGCGATTGCGCGTTCCTATGCGACCGATCCCGCTGTTGCGATGCGGATCGCGCGCACCAGGATCACGCAGCAGCGCGCTCAGCATCGCTTCTGGCGCGAGGTGGTGCGCTTCTTCTGCGCGTATGCCACCACGGTCGAGGACATGGATGACTTCCATGACTACCTCGCCGATTGCCACCGGCGTGATCCAGAGTACACCCTCAAGGGGCGTTCACTGATCTCGCTTGGGCGGCAGATGCGCGAATGGCATCGCGATCTCGATGCGATTGCTCGTATCGAGGCCGCACGAAACCGTGCGCGGGGGCTGGCAGCAGGCCCCGAGCAGAGCGAGGACCGTTGGCCCGGTGCAGCGATCGCGGATTGGTCATGGACAAAGTCGTCCAAGGACCGCGCCAAGCGCGAAGAATATGTTGTGATCCAGTTGAGGACGGCAGCCGATCTCGTGGCTGAGACGCGCAGCATGCGTCACTGCGTCGCCACTTACGCGACAAAGTGCATTGCCGGGCATGCCTCGATCTGGTCACTCCGTCGCCGTGCCTCGGGTGACGTCCAGCGGCTGCTGACCATCGAGCTTGATACCCGTTCCCGGGCGGTTCAGGTGCGTGGGTTTGCGAACCGTCCGCCGTTTGCCGAGGAGTGCAAGATCCTCCAGCGATGGGCGCAAGCACGCGGGATCATGCTGCTGTGAGAGAAGCCTGCGCCGCTTCGGCGGCGCAGGCAAAATACATGCGGCCCTCGCCAGGGGAGCTAGCGAGGGCCGCGTAGTACATCGTCGTTCGCGCCTTTAGTTCGCGAGCACGATGTGGGAGCTCTTGAAGGGGCTTAGAAGGGCAGCAGCACGTCCATGACCTGCTGGCCGTAGCGCGGCTGCTGCACGTCGGTGATCTGGCCGCGGCCGCCATAGGCGATGCGGGCCTGGGCGATCTTGGTGGAGTCGATGGTGTTGTCGCTCTGGATGTCTTCGGGGCGGACGATGCCGGCGACGATCAGCTCGCGAATTTCGAAGTTGACGCGGATCTCCTGCTTGCCTTCGACCACCAAATTGCCGTTCGGCAGCACCTGGGTCACCACCGCGGCGACGTTGGTCTGCAGGGCTTCCTTGCGGTCGACGCTGCCCTTGCCCTCGCTCGAGGAGGTCGAGTCGGCGGTCAGGATGCGGCCGGGGAGGATCTTGTTGGCCTGGGTGATCGTCTGGGAGCCGATGAAGTCCGTGATCCCGGAATCTTCCTTGTTGCTGCGGCTGCGCGAGGTGTCGTTCTCGATGTTGGCCTTGTCGGTGATGTTCACGGCCACCGTCAGGAGATCGCCGACCTGGCGGGCGCGCTGGTCCTTGAAGAAGGCGCGGCTGCCGTTGCGCCACAGCGAGTTCGGATTGTAGGAGGCGACCTCGGGCTTGGGCATCGGCATCTGCACCGGCTTGTAGCCGGGCTGCGTCGTCGGGTTGTCGATCGCCGACAGCTTCGGCTGCTCGCCGATCTGCGACAGGCGGTCGATCGAGGAGCAGCCGCTCGCCAAGGCGCAAATTGCAAGCAGCAGGGCAGAGATCGCGATGCGACGAAGGCGGGAAACCGAACTGAACGTGGACATGAATCTACTCTGACTTGGCTGGAGCTTGCGAGAGGCGAACTTGCGGAATCTGGGCTTGGGCGATCTCGGCTGCGGACGAGGGGGCCTGGACCAGGCTCTGCGCCAGGGCAGCGGCCGCCGGCACGGCGTCGCGCTTGACCGACGAGGTCTGCTCGACCGCCGGCGCCATCGGCGCGGACTGGCTGGCGCCCTGCACCGTGACCTGGCCGCGGCCGGTGACGATTCCGGTCAGCGTGCGCTTGGAATGCAGATTGAGCACGCTGACAGTGTCGCCCTCGGCGCCGCTCTCGATTGCCTTGCCGCGCGTGGTGAGATAGAGGCCGGGCACCTGGTAGATGATGGTGACAGCCTGGTCGCGCACCACGAAGTCGGGCCTGACGAGGTCGGCGGCGCGGATCGGCGTGCCCGCGCGCATTGCTCGGCGCAGCTGCATGCCGATGCTGCGGTCGCGCGAGGCAGGCTCGCCGGCGACCTCAGCCTTCGGCCGGCGCTCCAACGACAGGTCGGAGGATTTCAGGAGATCGGCGCGGTCGATGTCGCGGGTCAGCACGGCCACCTCCACCGTCTCGATCGCGGTGCCGGTGAAGCGCAGCTTGGTCGGCGCGGCGTTGCCGTCGTTGGCGATCTCGAAGGCGATGTCGAAACGGCCGCTGCGGGCATCATAGCGGGTTGCGACCGGCTGCAGCGCGCCGCTGTTGGAGGCGTCCAGCCGCATCTCGGCGACGCTGCGGTCGAAGGTGACAGTGATGTTGGCGGCGTCTCCGAGGCCGAAGCGGCGCTCGAGCGCGCCGGCGACCGCGTTCTCGATATCCTTGCTCGCGAGCGTGCGAGCGAGGCGGGTGACCTGGACCTCCTTGATGTCCCCGGTCATGACGCCGATCACCTGTTTGGCCCGCAGCACCGACAGCACCTGGCCGACCGTCAGCGTGCCGGTGGTGCCGAGATCGGGCGAGCGGTAGACCGGGATCAGCGCGGCCGATCCGGCGTTGTCGATGAGATCGCCGATCCGCACCACGTCCGAGGTCACCGTGACGCTTGCGCGCAGCGTCGGCGCGGCGATGAAATCGTTGGCGGCTGCTGCCGGCAAAGCCAGCGCGACAAGAGTGGAGATGGCGGCGAGGGTGGCGCGGATCATCGTCATCACCTCAGCGGAACAGCGCCGTGGTCGATTGCATCATCTGGTCGGCGGCGCTGATCACCTTGGCGTTCATCTCGTAGGCGCGCTGGGCGGCGATCAGGTCGCTCATCTCCGAGACGACATCGACATTGGCCTGCTCGAGGCTGCCTTGCGTGAGCTTGCCGTAACCTTCGGTGTTCGCGGTGCCGTCCTGCGGCGCGCCGGACGAGGGCGTCTCGGTGAACTGGTTGTTGCCGACCGGCTGCAGGCCCGCCTTGTTGATGAAGCGCGTGACGCCGATCTGGCCGACGATCGAGGAGGTGGTTGAGCCCGGCAACGTCACCGAGACCTGGCCCTGCTCGCTCACGGAGATGCCCGAGGCGTTGTTGGGAATGGTGATGGTGGGCTGCACCGGATTGCCCTGCGCGGTGACGACGCGGCCCTGATTGTCCATCTGGAAGGTGCCGTCGCGGGTGTACTGGAAGGTGCCGTCGGGCATCAGGATCTTGAAGAAGCCCTCGCCCGAGATGGCGAGGTCGAGGTCGTTGCCGGTCTGCGACAGCGTGCCTTGCGTCATGCTGCGCGGCGTGCCGACGGTCTTGACGCCGCCGCCGATGTCGACGCCGACCGGCAGGATGGTGCCCTGGTCCGACGACTGGGCGCCGACGCGGCGGACGTGCTCGTAGATCAGGTCCTGGAACGCCGCCGTCTGCTTCTTGAAGCCGGTGGTGCGCAGGTTGGCGATGTTGTTGGAGATCACCTGAACGTTGAGTTCCTGTGCCGCCATTCCGGTCGCTGCGGTGTGAAGCGCCTGCATCTCAGTTCTCCTTCAATCAGGCCGGAACGTCGGCGAGCTTCTCGATCGCCGATTTGTGGAGGTCGCTCTGCTGCTGCAGCAGGTTGGCGACCGCGGCGTAGCTGCGCATCACCTCGACCATGCGGGTCATCTCGCCGACCGCATTCACGTTCGACTTCTCGACATAGCCCTGCTGCAGGGTGGACTTGGTGTCGGGCTGCTGGTTCGCCGAGCCGGCGGCATAGAGATTGGCGCCGAGCTTGGTCAGCTTGGCCGGATCGTCGAACGACACCATGCGGATCTTGCCGCGGATCGAGTCGGTCCGCGCCGTGCCCTCGAGCACCGTGACAGTGCCGTCGGGCGCGACGTTGATGTCGTGGTCGGTCGGCTGAAAGGTGATCGGGCCGGCATTGCCGAGCACGAGATTGCCGTCGGCGGTGACGAGCTGGCCGGTGCTGTTGAGCGAGAACTTGCCGTCGCGGGTATAAAACTCGCCGCCGTTGGCCTGCACAGCGAAATAGGCGCCGCCGTTGATCGCCATGTCGAGCGGATTGTTGGTCGGCTCCAGCGGCCCCTGGCCGATGTTGCGGAAGGTGCCGCGGTCCTGGACATAGGAGACCCGGCGGTCGCGGCCGATGAAATTGTCCTCACGCGCGCTCGAGTTCAGATACTCCTCGAACAGCGAATGGTCGGACTTGAAGCCGTTGGTGTTGGCATTGGCGACGTTGTTGGCGATGACATCCATCTGCCGTTCCAACGTCATCTGCCGTGACAAGCCGATCAGACGCGCGTTCTGCATCGGAAATCTCCCCTGAGCGGATCTGCCATTTCGCTCTCCCAAGCGCCTTGGCGGACCCTGTGGCCGAGACCGTCGGGCTCTCCCAAGCCGTGAGGTCTCGGGCCTGTCTCAGCGAAAGCCGTGCCAATCAGGAAAATCACGTAACTTCAATGTGTTGGCGACTTTCGAGGGGCGCGAGCAGGCGGCAGAAAGGTTCTGTTAGCCATGTTTGCCCGGCAGATTTTTCCTAGCGGCGGCCAATCGAAAGATTCCGTTAACCATTATTACCGTAGCGTTTGCGCATCAGAGGAGCGCATTGCGCTGGGGCATTCGTATCGCGTCATTGTCTGCCAGGAGGCTTCGCTCTTTCGACCCCTTTGAGAGATGAACGGGCGCGGCAACCATGGCAGAGAATGAGGAAGGCGGCACAGCCGCTGATGGCGCGGAAGCCGCTCCGCCGAAGAACAAGCTCAAGCTCATCATCATGGTCGTCGGTGCGCTGGCCGTGCTCGGCGGCGGCGCCGCGACCTGGTTCTTCTTCTTCCGCCATGGCGAGAGCGAGCATCATGCCGAGGCCGCGCCGCCGCCGAAGCCGCCGGCTTTCGTCGACGTCCCCGACCTGATGGTCAACCTCGCCGGTTCGCCCGGCGAGCGCGTGCAATATCTGCGGCTGAAGATCGTGCTGGAGCTGAAGGAAGAGAAGCAGATCGAGGCGATCAAGCCGACGATGCCGCGCGTCACCGACATCTTCCAGACCTATGTGCGCGAGCTGCGCCCGTCCGACCTCAACGGTTCGGCCGGCATCTTCCGCCTCAAGGAGGAGCTGACCAAGCGCGTCAACGCGGCGGTCGCCCCGATCCAGGTCAGCGCCGTGCTGTTCAAGGAAGTCGTGGTCCAGTGAGCATGACGGACTAGGGATCATGGCGGGCAACGACCAAGTCGACCAGGATGCAATTGCCGCCCAGTGGGAGGCCTCGCTCGACAGCGAGGATCCCGCCGAGGCGGCAAAGGCTGCTGCCGAGAACGAGCTATCGGAGACCATGGCCCTGCAATGGGCCGCCATGGTCGAGGACGGCAGCCGCGATCTCGGCACCGGCAAGAATTCCGGCGAGCGGGTGCTGTCCCAGGAGGAGATCGACAATCTCCTCGGCTTCACCGTCGGCGACGTCACGCTCGACGACCATTCCGGCATCCGCGCGATCATCGATTCGGCGATGGTCTCCTACGAGCGCCTGCCGATGCTCGAAATCGTCTTCGACCGCCTGGTGCGGTTGATGACGACCTCCTTGCGCAATTTCACCTCCGACAACGTCGAAGTCTCGCTCGACCGCATCACCTCGGTGCGCTTCGGCGATTACATGAACTCGATCCCGCTGCCCGCCGTCCTCACCGTCTTCAAGGCCGAGGAGTGGGAGAACTTCGGCATGGCGACGGTCGATTCCAACCTGATCTATTCGATGATCGACGTGCTGCTCGGCGGCCGCCGCGGCACCAGCCAGCTGCGCATCGAGGGCCGGCCCTACACCACGATCGAGACCGAGCTGGTCAAGCGGCTGGTCGAGGTGGTGCTGGCCGACGCCGAGCAGGCGTTCCGGCCGCTGTCGCCGGTGACCTTCTCGATCGACCGGCTCGAGACCAATCCGCGTTTCGCCGCGATCAGCCGTCCCGCCAACGCCGCAATCCTGGTGCGCCTGCGCATCGACATGGAAGACCGCGGCGGCAATATCGAGCTGCTGCTGCCTTACGCGACCATCGAGCCGATCCGGGGCGTCCTGCTCCAGATGTTCATGGGCGAAAAGTTCGGCCGCGACCCGGTCTGGGAGGGCCACTTCGCCACCGAGATTGTGCAGGCCGAGATCGCCGTCGACGCCGTGCTCTACGAGGCCGACATTCCGCTCAAGCAGCTGATGCGGCTCAAGGTGGGCGACACGCTGCCGCTCGACATGCGCGCCGACGCCAACGTCACCGTGCGTTGCGGCGACGTCACGCTGACCGAGGGGCGGATGGGCCGGGTCGGCGACCGCGTCGCGATCCGTGTGACGAAACCCTTGCGCAAGCCAAGTACGACACTTGCGATGTTCGAGAAGGTGGACGAGCAGAACAAGATGATGGAGGCCCCATGAACCACTCCCTGGGAATGGCGATCGAGACGTTGGTGGCTATCCTGCTGATGCTGACGATCGTCTACTGCGTCACGCTCAACAAGCGCTTGAGGCGGCTGAAGGCGGACGAGCATTCGCTGAAGGCCGTCATCGCCGAGCTGATCACCGCGACCGAGATCGCCGAGCGCGCGATCGGCGGGCTGAAGCTCGCCGTGCGCGACGTCAACGAGAACCTCGGCAGCCAGCTCGCCGCCGCGACGCAGATGTCGGATCAGCTCTACAAGCAGCTCGGTGAGGCCGACAACGTGGTGCGGCGCCTGTCCAAGATCGCGATCGCCGCGCGCCCCGTCACCAATCCGGAGACGGTCGCCGCGCCCGCGGCCAAGCCGTCGTCCGCGAAGGCAGTGGCGGCGGCCGCCGAAGCCTTCTCCGAGCGCCGACGATCCAACGGCCTTGCCGCATGAAGCCTGGGTATGAAGTCATTTCGTAACATCCGCGTCATTCCCGTCGTCCTGGTCGCCGTCGCCGGCCTCGCCACGCTGAAGGTGGCGGGCCTTGCGATCAACGGCGGCTATGTCTTCGACTACAAGCCGAACCAGGGCAAGAAATCCTGGGCGGAAGAGAACCTGAATTTCCCGACCGGCCGCGAGGATCCCGACATCACCGGCTCGACCCCTGCGCCGAAGGAAGCACCCAAGCCAGCAGCGCCCGAGACCAAGATGGAGGGTGGCACCGTCGTCAAGATCGACGAGGGCCAGCCGCAGGTCTCGGCCGCGGAGCGCGCGATCCTGGAACGGTTGCAGGCGCGGCGGCAGGAGATCGAGGCGCGGCAGCGTGAGATCGACATCCGCGAAAGCCTGCTCAAGTCGGCCGAGAAGCGCATCGAGACCAAGGTCGAGGAGATGAAGGCGGTGGAAACCCGCATCTCCGCGACCCAGGCCGAGCAGAAGGCCGCCGAAGCCCAGCGCATGAAGGGCCTCGTGACCATGTACGAGGGCATGAAGCCCAAGGATGCCGCGCGGGTGTTCGACCGGCTCGAAATGGGCGTGCTGATCGAGATCGCCTCGGCGATCGCGCCGCGCAAGATGTCGGACATCCTGGGCCTGATGTCATCGGAAGCCGCCGAGCGGCTGACCGTCGAGATGGCCCGCCGCGCCAATGGCGGCGGCGATCAGTCCGCCTCGGCCGGCGAATTGCCCAAGATCGACGGCAAGCCGACGCAAAAGCCGAATTGAGGGCTCGAGGAGAAGCGCGCTTTCAATCCGCGCGCTGTCGACTGAAGCCCAGAGAAATGCCTCGTGCGCCTAATTCGCGAAGGCCTGTTGCACCCTGCGAACAGGCGGGCGCAACTGCTGCTCCATCTGGGCGAGGATATTGACCTGCTGCTTGATCAGCGCCGCCTTTGAGACGCGGGTCACGAGCTGCAGGGTGCTGTGGCAACAGGCGCATTCATATGTCTTCAGGGCATATCCTCTGGCAATCGGGACGATCGCGACGACCGCTCTTGCTCTGCTACACACAATGCAACCGGCTTCTCCGCTCATTGATTACCCCCAGAGCTAACCAATGCGATTTGCATCGCCGAGATTCACATCTGATTCAGAGTCGCGCGCGAACCGCAACGAGCCGAAGGTTGTGAGTGCGCGCGCTCAGCAACCCGTCAAGGTGGAAATCAGAATCCCGTGGCGGATGCAGCCGGAGCAGGCGGCATCCTCCGGGACTGCGATGACTTGACGCGCGCAGGTGTGAAGTGGCGTACAGTGGTGCTCAAGGCGCCGTCCTACGCTTCGGTCATTCGCAGTCGGCAGCGCAGGAGGAGGCCATGAACTACTCGTCCGCAGCAGAACGCGTCATCGAGGCCGTCAACCGGATGCTCATAGCGGCGATGACATCCGCATGGACATCGGCGCTAAGCCATCAGCATGCCGCGCCGCCGGATGGCGAGGCCGGCAACGATGATCAATCTTCTCTTGGCGAAGAGAGCTCCTCGGCGCCCGATGGCGCCGGCACGCAACACTGAAGAGCCCATTGGCTCGGGGCGTCACAAGATCAGATCGTGCAAGCCGTGGCCGTGAGCCGGACTCGGGCCATGAGGCGGATCAACATCGGGCGGAGATGGTTCAGGCGTGAACGCCAGTTCGAGCCCGTGGAATCCTCCAGCGTGGCCGGGATGACCGGCGAGGTCTAGATGATCCGGCACCACGCTGTGCTGTGAGCCCTGCGAAGCGTTATCCTTGAACTTGAACGACTCGCCGAGCTGCTGCGTCTCGCTTGCAAGCGAATGGTTGGCGCCCCCGCTCGACGACTTCAGAAGGCTCGGATTGAGCGTCGCCTCTGCCATTCCATCGTTGGCACGACCGTGGGCATGCGCCGCCTCGTCGGCGTTTCCTTGAGGCGAGGCGCCGTGATTCCCGGCATTGTTCCCCGGTGCAAGCCCGCGCCCGGCGTGCTGTTCGGCGGCATTCTGGTCAAAATTCAGCGCGGCGATGGCAATGTCAGGCATGTGGCCGCTTCCAGCAATCGTGCCACTTTTGGCCAGCAATGCTGTGTCGGGACCGGCCAGGTGGTCGAAGACAAAACTGGCCTCCGTCGGTGCGGCGACGTATTGCGACATCGTAGACGGTTCGCTGCCCGAAGGAGCTACCGCAACAATACGGAGTGTTTCGGTCGAGGGCGTTTGCATCGGGTCCGAACTGGAGATGCTCGAATATTCAGTTTGTTCGATCTGGTCCGAAGGCGTATCCAGGTTGTGGAGCGGCTCGCTTGACTGGATGTCCGGACTCTCTGCGAGGAGCGTGCCGTCGCCGCTTCCGGAGTCGGACGAGATTTCGGAAGTGATCGTCATTACCCCGGCCGCATCACTCTGCAGGGTTGCGGTGAGGTCGGTCAGCTCGCTGGCGACCGCCACTACAGGCGCCGCTGGCGCCAGGATGAAGTCCGAGGCATCGACGGTTGCAATCCCCTGCAAATGGATTTCGAGCAGACTGGAATCGCCGATGTGCAGGGTCTGGTCCGTTGAGTTGACGTACACGATGGTTTCGTTCGACGCGCTGTCATAGATCCAGGCGATCGTATGTGGCGGCACCGTCGTGTTGGTTGAGCTCAACGCCAGGATGGCAAACCCGAGCGCGCCAAAGGCGGTCAGGTCGATCCTGTCCGCTCCCGATGCGAAGTCGGTGATGGTGTCGAACTGACCGGCACGGGAATCGGCGACGAACAGATATGCGAAACGATCGTTGCCATTGCTGCCGGTGAGTTGGTCCGCACCAAACCCGCCGGTTATGGTATCGGCGCCGTTGTTGCCGTTTACCGTATCGTTTCCCGAGCCGCCGTAGATGGCATCATTGCCATCGTTGCCCTTGATCGTGTCATTGCCCGAACCGCCATAGAGAACGTCCGTCTTGCCGGTCCCATTGACCGTATCACTGCCGGCTCCCGCATAGATGACCTGACCTGTGTCGCCGCCGCCGGCGATGGTTTCGCTCCCCGGCGTTCCGTACACGTTCGGGGGATCGGAGATCACGACGGATCCGGTGGCCAGGTTGTCAAAATCGTTGGGGTCAGCATCGCTAGCGCCATGAATGGCAACGGTCACCGTCTGCGTCGTGCCGTCGATCGCAGTTACCGTGAATGTGTCGGTCAGGGTGTCGCCGGAATCGAGAGCCTCAACCACGCTGTTGTTGTTGTCGAGGGTGTACGTCCATGCGCCGGCTGCGGTCATCGTGAAGGTGCCGTATCCGTCGTCGCTCGCGGTCGGTGAAGAGATCGCGGTGAACGTATTCGGCGCGTTGTCGACGTCGGTATCGGTCAGCGTGCCAGTCGCGATGGGAGCGCCGGGCGAGAAGGTTCCTGCCTCGATCACTGAGCCGGTCGTGGTGCCGGAAATGAGGGCCGCGTCGTTGCTGCCGTGAATGGTGATCGTCACCACCTGCGGCGTGCCGTCGAGGGTCGTGACAGTAAAACTGTCGGTGAGTGTGTCCCCGACATTCAGCGCCTGCACCGCGCCGCTCGCATTGTCGAGCATGTAGGTCCACGCGCCGGCGGCGGTTAGCGTAAAGGTGCCATAACCATTCGTGCTTGCCTTGGGCGAACTCACCGCTGTGAAGGTATTGGACGCATTGTCGACGTCGGCGGCAAACAGCGTGCCGGTTGCGCTCGGGCTGCCCGGTGTCGCATTAGCAACGCCGCCGGCCTCGGTCACCGCACCGGTCGTGGTGCCGGAAACGATGGCGGCATCGTTGGTGCCATGGATGGTGACCGTCACCACTTGGGCGGTTCCATCCAGAGTGGTCACCGTGAACGTGTCGGTCAGCGTTTCGCCGGTATTGAGCGCCTGCACCGCAGCGTTGGCGTTGTCGAGCGTGTAGGTCCACACGCCGGCAGCCGTCATGGTGAAGGTGCCGTAGCCGGCGGCGCTCTGCGTCGGCGAACCGACGGCCGTGAATGCATTTGCGATCGTGTCCACGTCGGTATCGGTGAGGGTGCCGGTCGCGATGGGCGTGCCGGGGTTTGCACTGGCGACGCCGCCAGCCTCGATGACGGCGCCGGTCGTGTCGCCGGAGATGACCGCTGCATCACCGGCTCCCTGGATGGTGATCGTCACCACCTGGGGCGTGCCTCCGATTGTGGTCACCGTGAAGCTGTCGGTTAGCGTTTGGCCGGCATTGAGCCTCTGCACTGCGAGGTTCGAATTGTCCACGGTGTAGGTCCACACGCCGGCAGCCGTCATCGTGAAGGTGCCATAGCCGCCGGTGCTCGTGGTTGGCGAACTCACGGCCGTGAACGTATTTGGTGGGTCGTCGACGTCGGTATCGGAAAGCGTGCCGGTCGCAATCGGCGAGCCGGGCGTTCCATTGGCAATGCCGCCAGCCTCGACGATCGAGCCGGTCGTGGTGCCGGAGATGATTGCGGCGTCGTCGACACCGTTGATGGTGACTGTGAACGTCTGACTCGCAGAACCGAGGCCGTCGGAAACCGTGATGACGAAACTGTCGGTCGTGGGCGCCTTCAGCGCGTTGATCGCGATGCTGTCAGGCACGAACGTGTAAGCGCCGCTCGTACTGTTGACGTAGAGCGTTCCGTACGGACCGGGCTTTGACAGGTCGTATGTCACTCCGCCGAGGACCGTCTCGCCGGCGGTCGCCCCTATGACGCCAAAGGTCAGCTTGGCGCTGCCGCTGGTGCTGCTGGCAGCGAAGATTCCGCTCGTCGCAGTGAATGTATCAAACACCACCGTATCGAGCTCGCTCGGCCCCGCTCCGGTGCTGAGTGTCGGCGGTATGGGGTCGAAAACGGGAATGACGAATGGCGACACAGGCGCCAGCAAATTCTGCAGCGAGGGCGCGTCGGGCTGAATGAAATTGATCGGCTGCAGCGATTGGGTTTTGACGAAGGGAGGCGTGCTCGAGCCATGCGGCCCCTGTCCGTCCAGATTGGCGAGCACGTCCTGCTGTGCGGCGCGCAACTCGTCCATGCGAGCCGCCGAGTTCGCGACCTGATTGACACTGATGGTGGATCCCACTTTCTTGACGATGATCGTTTCGCCGGGATCATCGACGATGATGTGCCGTGGGATCGGCTCCTTGGTCACGAGCTCAAATGCGCCGTGCGCAAGGTCCTTGTAAGTGATGGAGTCGTCATCCAGGAATGTGACGTCCGGGTCCGCGGCCTCGGCATTTTCCGCAACCGAGAAAGTCAATGCTGCAAGCGTCAGCATTCCGAAACCGCCCGCGTGACTTCGGGCGCGAATGCCTGCAATTGGCGTATTCAGCTGGAGAGACCCGGTTTCTGCCAGCCGACCTGGTACGAAACTGAAGCTGCCTCGGGTCACGTCGAACAGGGCTGCAGGTGGCGTGCCTTCGACGTCGAAGACGAATTCGCTTAGCGCGAGGCGAGTGTCGCAGGAGATGTTGAAGAAAGTACCGTCGATAAAGCGAATCGTGGTCTGTCCGTCGGCGTCAGTCTCTATCACGTCAGCCCGGTAGACAGGCGCGCCGGCTACGGCCTGTGTGGCGACGCCACTGGCTCGCGTGAGCGTACCGCAGCCGAGCGCTGTATGAATATGGCCAATGATTTGGACTGGCAGGGCCGCGGCGGCCCTATTGCCAACCTGGACATCGGATGCAACCAACATGGCTCGACCTCGCCTGGGTGATTAATTCAGGCTCGGCGTGCTGCCATGGTCTTTCGGGGCGGCCCTCGCCAAGGGACAAATATCCTGGGCGCTGGCAGCCGAAGGCTTGCCCGCCGAAATCATCAAGTCTGGTCCAGAGAGACGCATGGCACGGGGGACGGCGGCGCGTAATGCCATTCCCGGCGCGTATCCCTCCCGCTAAAGTGATTAAATTGACCAACGAGAGCTTATTTAATTTGTGGCGCTTCCGTAGCGTTACGGTAAATTAGGACGATTAAAATTATTAAACAAGAAATTTATTTATTGCGACCGGCTTCGCGGTTCAAGAAATGAGCCGCCGCTAGGCGATAGGATCTTCTCGGAAAGGGCGGATCATGTGCAGACCTACGACAGCCGCTTTGGCGACCGGCTTGGTCTTGGCGCTAGCCAATTTCTCGCCGAGTGCGGCTCAAGCGCAAGTCGCTTCCACCGGGCCCGCCGTCGCCAACTCGTCTTCCAAACCGATCGGGAAGGTGGCGACGGCCACAGGCTCCGTCACGATCGAACATGCGGGCGCAGTGATCGTTCAAGCGAATGTCTCGAGTGAGCCCGGCCAGGCCAAGAGGGGTGATCCCGTATATCTTGGTGACGTGGTGCTGACCGGAGACGACGGCCGGGTCGGAATAAATCTTAGCGACGGCAGCTCGTTCAATTTATCGAGCAACGCCCGTATGGTGCTGGATCACTATGTGTATGAGCCGGCCGGCAAGTCCAACGCGACCCTGTTCAGTCTTGCCAAGGGAACGTTCACTTTTGTTGCGGGCAATGTTGCGAAGACCGGCGATATGAAGGTCGATACGCCCGTTGCCACGTTGGGGATCCGAGGTACGACGCCGCACATCGAGATTTCTGATGACGGATCGGCCAAATTTTCGACGCTGATCGAAGAGGGCAAAAGCAAGGTCCTGAAGAAGCCGCCGGCCGGCGCGGCGCCGGAGCCCGATCGAAGCGCCAATCGCAGGCTCATTATCTGTCGGGGATGCTGAGAAGTTTGCTCGGCCGAAGCCGCCGTGATGCCGGCGCAGCGTCCGGCCCGGCAGAGAGACGCAACATGAGTGCTTCGTTTCGCTCGCGGAGTTCGGCGCTTGGTGTGAAAATCGCACGGGCCAGTGTCATCAGGGCAGGGATGCTCATTCTGATCGTTGGACTCTCCGGTTCGTCAGGCTTGGCGCAGACGTCGAAGAAGAGCAGCTCACTCAAGAATATCGAGCTATGTAACGGGTCAGATCGGGTCTCGCCCGAAGCTCGCATCGATGCCTGCACGGCCTTCATCGATGCGGGCGAGGGGAGCGCAAATGGCTTTGCCGTCGCCCACAACAACAGGGGCAATGCCCATAGCGCCAAAGCCGACTACGAAGGCGCGATCAAGGATTTCGTCGCAGCGACCCGGCATAACCCGAATTATGCGAAAGCCTTCAACAACCTCGGAGTGGCCTATCTGAGGACGGGCTCGCACGACCTCGCCCTTGGCGCTTTTCAGGAGGCGCTGAAGCTCAACCCCAACTATGCCACTGCCTTTGCCAACCGTGCGGCAGCGTTCTTGAAGAGGAATGCGTACGACCGTGCAGCGCAGGACTATGACGAAGCAATTCGCCTTGACCCGAAGCTGGAGGCGGCCTGGAGCGGACGCTGTTGGGCCCGGGCCATCCTCGGCGCCTTGCAGGCTGCGATGGAGGATTGCGAGATGGTGCTTCGATCGGGAGCGGGCAACGCCGCGACATACGATTCGCGAGCCCTGATAAATCTGAAAATGGGACAACTCTCCGCGGCTATCGACGACTACAACGCGGCGTTGCGGTACGCGCCCAAGCTGGCGAGCGCGCTGTACGGTCGCGGGGTCGCCAGATTCAAGCTCGGTGACACCGATGGCGGCAATAGGGATATCTTAGAGGCCAGAAGAATCGAGGCTGGAATCGCCGAAGACTTTGTCCGCTATGGGGTGCCGCAAAGGGACTGACCAGCCGCGACGGCACCGTCGTGCAGCCGTTAACAACCGCTTAACCGCCTGCGTCTCAAATTCAAACTGGCGGACCGGCCCCCGCTCCATCCGGCACGGCGAGCTGTTCCCGCAAATCAAGACATAGCATTAACAAGTCCTTAATTGGCGAGACCTACAGTCGACGGCACCGCCGGCGCCAGTGCCGGCATGACCGCCGAACCGGAAGAAATGTCGCCAATGGCGCGAGAGGCTGCCGCTGGATTTGTGTCGCGAGCCCGCGCATCGGCGCGGGGCTTGTCGCGTCACGCCCGCGCCGCGGCCTTGCTGGCGGCCTGTCTCCTGCTTGGCCTTGCGGCGCCCGGCCGGGCGGCCGATCCGATCAGGGGCGAGGCGACGTTTTCAGCCGGTGGCGGCTTTGCCCGTCTCGTCATCAAGCTCGGCGAGGACGTTCCCTCCGAGGTGACGACCGCGGGCTCGATCCTCGTCATCCGCTTCGACCGGCCCGTCGATGTTCCCGTCGAGCGCATTCCGGAAGGCGCGCCCGATTACGTCAATTCCGCCCGCCGCGACCCTGACGGCGGCGCCATCCGCCTGTCGCTGGCGCGGCGCGTCGCCGTCAACACCATGAACGCCGGCGAGCGCACCTTCATCGACCTGCTGCCCGAGGGCTGGAAGGGGCCGCCGCCGAGCCTGCCCATGGACGTGGTCAAGGAGCTTGCCGAACGGGCACGCGCGGCCGAGCGTGCGCTGCGCGCCCAGCGTGCCGCCGCGGAGTCCAGGAAGCGTCCGCCGATCCGCGTGCGCGCCTCGGTGCAGCCGACCTTCGTGCGCTTCGTGTTCGAGATGCCCGACGGGGTCGGCGTCTCCTCCGTGCTCAACGAGCAGAAGCTGACGCTCGTCTTCAACGCCAATCTCAATTTCGACCTGGCGGACGCGGTCCTCGCCGCGCCGCCGAACGTCGCCTCGATCAAGCAGAAGTCCGATATCGACCAGACCAATGTCGAGATCGCGCTGATCGGCGATGCCGACGTGCATTCGTTCCGCGACGAGAAGAACTACGTCGTCGACGTCTCCTTCCAGCCCGACAAGGGGAAGTTGGCGGCAACGCCCGAGGCGACGATCGCGCAGATGAAGCCGGTCCGCGGGCCGGCGGCTGCCGCTGCACCTGCACCTGCACCGGAAAAGCCCGCCGCCGAGAAGAAGGACGCCCATCGCGAGATCCCACCGCCGACCTCCGAGACGATCGCGCGCGAGGCCAGGATCGACATCAAGCCCGAGGTGAAGGTGGAAGCGCCCGCCACGCCGCCGCCCGCCGAAATGCCGAAACCGGCAGCCTCTCCCGCGGCCGAAGCGGCCCAACCGCCCAAGGAAGCTGCGAAGCCGGCGCCGGCGGCTGCGGCTGCGCCCGTCGAAGCGCCCAGGGAGGTCGCGAAGGAACCGGTCAAGGATGCCGCCAAGGATGCTGGCAAGGATGCTGCCAAGGCTGTGCCGGCGGAGGTGCCGGTCGCGCCCGCGATTGCCAGCGTCGATGCGCGCCGCGACAGCGACGGCTTGCGCGTGACGTTCCCGTTTCAGGTCGCAACGCCGGCGGCGGCGTTCCGCCGCGGCGACACCGTGTGGCTGGTGTTCGATACGCCGAAGCCCGTCGATATCGAGGCGATCCGCACCAAGGGCGGCGCGATGATCGGCGAGGTCGGCCGGGTCCCGCTCGACAAGGCGCAGGCGGTACGCATCCGTCTCACCCGTCCGCTGGTCTATTCGCTGACGAGCGAGGAGGTCGGCAAGGAGAGCAACTGGATGTTGACGCTCGCCGACAAGATCCAGGCGACGCCGCTGCCGCTGATGATGTCGCGCAACATCACCGATCCCGCGCTCGCCAATATCGCGATCCCCTTCGCCAATCCGGGCCAGCTGCACAAGCTCACCGATCCCGATGCCGGTGACACGCTCTATGTCGTCACCGCGCAGCGGCCGGTGCGCGGCTTCATCAAGCGGCAGGACCTCGTCGATCTCTCGCTGCTGGAATCCGCGCACGGCATCGCGATCCGGCCGAACTCCGACGAGGTCGGCGTCGAGGTCGGCTCCGACAAGGTGATTCTCGGCAAGAAGGGCGGCTTGACGCTGTCGCCGGTCGACATCTCGGCCGAGCGGGCGCCGACCGCCGTGCGCCCGATTTTCAGTCCCGAAGGCTGGCGCAAGGGCCAGTCGGAAAACTTCATGGCGCGCCAGGGCGAACTGATGACGGCGATCTCGGCGGTCGAGCCGGCGCTGCGTTCGCTGCCGCGGCTCGATCTTGCGCAATTCTACATGTCGCGCGCCATGTATCACGAGGCCAAGGCCGTGACCGACGTGATGCTGAGCGATCCGCTCAACAAGGAGGAGAGCGGCGCGCTGATCATGCATGCGATCGCCAACATCCTGATCGGCCGGCCGGCGCAGGGCCTGAAGGATCTCGCCAATCCTGCGATCGGCAATAGCCACGATTCCCAGCTTTGGAAGGCGCTCGCCTATGCGCGCCAGGGCAAATGGGCCGATGCGCGCGAAAAGTTCAAGAACGTCGAATTCGCCATCGCCTCGCTGCCGCTCGACATCCAGCGCATCGTGACGATGGACGCGATGCGCGCATCCCTCGAGGTGAAGGACTATGCCGGCGCCTCCAAGCGCCGCAACGAGCTCGAGGTGGTCGGTGTCCCGCCCGAGGCCGCGCCAGGCTTCGCCGTGCTGCGCGGCCGGCTCGCCGAGGCGCTCGGCCACGACAAGGATGCGCTCGACGATTACAAGCTCGCGGTCGCCTCGAACGACCGTCCGGCTGCGGCCGAGGCCAAGCAGCTCGAGATCGCGCTGCGACAGAAGCGCGACGAGATCGGCAAGGAAGAGGCGCTGCGCGAGCTCGAGACGCTGTCGATGACCTGGCGCGGCGATGCGATCGAGGTCAAGACGCTGCAGATGCTGTCGCGCCTCTATGCCGAGAACGGGCGCTACCGCGATGCGCTCACCGCTGCGCGCACCGCGACGCGGCTGCAGCCGAACGCCGAAGCTTCGCGTCAGGCGCAGGATCTCGCCTCCGAGCTGTTCACGCAGATATTCCTCGGGCCGAAGGGCGACGAGCTGCCGCCGGTCGAGGCGCTCGGGATGTTCTACGAGTTCCGCGAGCTGACGCCGATCGGCCGCCGCGGCGACGAGCTGATCCGCCGTCTCGCCGACCGTCTCGCCTCGATCGATCTGCTCGATCAGGCCGCCGAGCTCCTGCAATACCAGATCGATCATCGCCTCGAAGGCGCCGCGCGCGCCCAGGTCGCCGCGCGCCTCGCCATGATCTATCTCGCCAACCGCAAGCCCGACCTGGCCATCACCGCGCTGCGCGCGAGCCGCATCAGCGATCTCTCAGGCGAGCTCCGGCAGCAGCGTCTGCTGCTGGAGGCGCGTGCGCAGAGCGACGTCGGCCGTCACGATCTCGCGCTCGACATCGTCTCCAACGTCGCGGGGCGGGAAGTGCTCCGCCTGCGCTCCGACATCTTCTGGGCGGCGCGACGCTGGCGCGAGTCCGCCGAGCAGATCGAGCTCTATTACGGAGACCGCTTCCGCGACTTCAAGCCGCTCAATGCGGTCGAGAAGAGCGACATCATCCGCGCCGCCGTCGGCTACGCCCTCGCCGACGACTCGATCGGCCTATCGCGCTTCCGCGAGAAATACGCCCCGCTGATGAGCGAGAGCGCCGACCGTCTCGCCTTCGACATTGCGAGCAAGCCGGCCGCAGCCTCCAGCGCCGAATTCGCCGAGATCGCCAAGCTCGCTGCCAGCGTCGACACGCTCGACGGCTTCCTGCGCGAGATGAAGCAGCGCTTCCCCGACGCCAGCGCCCGCGCGCCCGGCGCGCCGCAGACCAAAGATACGAGCGACCACACCGGCTCGCTGCCCACGATCCCGGTCGTGCGGCAGATCAAGATGACGCGGTAGGACTGTCTCCGCGCGAAGCGCGGCCCGTGATCGCGCCACAAACTCGTCATTGCGAGCGCAGCGAAGCAATCCAGACTCATTCCGCGGCGGCAGTCTGGATTGCTTCGTCGCAAAGGCTCCTCGCAATGACGAGGAGGGAGCGGGGCTGTCGCTGAGAGCGGAAAGGACGCAGCAGCGAACGAAGCCTTACCCCCCGTAACTCTGCACCAGGCTGCCCGCCACCAGCGACCAGCCGTCGACCAGCACGAAGAAGATCAGCTTGAACGGCAGCGAGATCGTCGCCGGCGGCAGCATCATCATGCCCATCGACATCAGCACGGAGGCGACGACGAGGTCGATGATCAGGAACGGCAGGAATAACAGGAAGCCGATCTCGAAGGCGCGCTTCAGCTCGGAGATCATGAAGGCGGGGACGAGAATGCGTAAGGCGAGATCGTCGGGCGTGGCCGGCGGCGGCTCGCCGGAGAGGTCCAGGAACAGCTTCAGGTCCTTTTCGCGCACGTTCTTCTGCATGAAGCCGCGCAGCGGCACGGAGGCGCGCTGGAATGCGTCCTCGACGCCGATCTGGTTGGCGACGAGCGGGCGGATGCCCTCGTCGTAGGATTTCTGCAGCACCGGGCCCATCACGAAGAAGGTGAGGAACATCGCGAGCGCGATGATCACCGAGTTCGGCGGGGCGGTCGCGGTGCCCATCGCGGTGCGCAGCAGCGACAGCACCACCACAATGCGGGTGAACGACGTCATCATGATCAGGATCGACGGGGCGATCGAGAGCACCGTGAGCAGCGCGATCAGCTGGATCGCGCGCTCGGTGACGCCGCCGCCACCAGCGCCGCCGCCGAGATTGATGCTGATGTCCTGGGCATGCGACGGCATCGCGAGCGAAGCCGCGCCGACCAGGACAGAAAGGAAAAGAACTCTACGCGGGAGGGCGGGCAACCTCACGAAGACGGCTTCGGACGGCCGAGCAGGGAGGCCATCTCGTCTTCGAGATTTTCAAAGCTGGTTTTTTCCGCAGCCGGCTTCGCCGGCGCGGCGGGCGGTGCCGGCGGCTCGCTGCGGGCGGCGCGCGCCGGAGCGGGCGGCGGCTCCGGCGCAACCGGAGGCGCGACCGTTTCGCCGGCCGGGCGGCGCAGGGCAGCCTCGAGCCGCTGCGCCATTTCGGCGAGATTCTGCTCGGCGCTCGAGGGCGCGGCAGCCGCTGCCGGCGGCGGAGCCGGCGCGGCCTGCGGCACGGGCGGAGGAGGCGGTGGTGCAGCGGCGCGCTCGGCCCGCACCGGCGGCATCTTCATCGGCTCGCTGCCGCGCGGCGGACGCGGCATCAGCGGCGGCTCGCCGCGGGCGATGCGCGGCGGCAGCGGCTCGGGCCGCGGTTCGCGCTCGGGACGTGGCGCGATCGGCTCCGGCGTAAAGCCGCCCAGAGCCGGCTCGCTGCGGCGTTCGGCCAGTGCAGGCGCAGGCCGGCGCACCTCGTCGGCGAAGGATGGCCGCGCGGGCCGCGGCGGCGGCTCGGGCATTTGCGGCTCGGGATGATCGAGCAGCTCGGGCCGCGGCGCTTCGTCGGCCCAGCCGCCGGCATCGGGCATGGGGGCAAGGCGCGGCGGTTCGGCGGCACTCGGACGTTGCGGGATCTGGTCGCGGCTGGGCGCGGCGCGAACGATGTTGGGCTCGACGACGATGTCGGTTGGGCCGCCGATCATCAGCAGATGCTCGACATTGTCGCGCCGGACCAGGACCAGCCGGCGCCGGCCATCGACCGCGGCGGCGTCGATCACGGCGAGGCGGGGCATCCGGCCGCGCTGAGTGTTGGCGCCGATGCGGCTACCGGCGAATCGGCGAACCAGCCATGCAGCGACGCCGATCAACGCCAGAACGACGATGAACGCGACGATGAAGGTGATAGGGCTGCCTTGCATACTTGTCCCCGACAAATGGCGCTTTTTTCGTGCCCATGGTCAGTCGAATCGACCACCGGCGGACGATGCCCCAAACTGCGATTTCTTAACGTTCCACGGCAAGTTTTGCCGTCCCCAACTCTTAATAACCCATGAATCGCCCGATCCAAAACGACTTCTTGCCCTGTGCACGTCTCGCCAAACGGCTGGGTTAATGCCACTTTTCGCCGCGTCGAATGGCGGGGCGCAAGAATCAGTTTCGGCTGGGGACATGCATCACGACCGGTCCTTAACCAGCTGTTAACCATACAGGCGGCAAATTCTGCCTAGCGGCGGTCCCTAGGGTCCGTCGGGGCGGAGGGAGCCGCGGCGATGTCCATCAACGATATTCCGGAACTGTCGGTGCTTCGCACTAAGATGCAGTGGCATCAGGAGCGCCAGCGCGTCCTGTCCGAGAACGTCTCCAATTCCGACACGCCGAAATTCCGGCCGCGCGACCTGGTCGAGCCGAAGTTCGACAAGGCCGGCGCCGTCACGGGGTCCATGGGGCCCTTGGTCCTGACCCGGACCAGCGCCTCGCATTTGGCGCCGTCGGGGGCCCCTTCCGCCTTCGACCAGAACAAGAATGCGGGCTTCGAGACCCGCCCCGCCGGCAATGCCGTCAATCTCGAGGAGGAGATGATGAAGGCCGCCAGCAACCAGATGGACTACGCGGCGGTGACCTCGCTCTATTCGAAGAGCCTGCGCCTGCTCAAGACCGCGATCGGCAAAGGTTAGGCCCTAAAGGAGGCGGATCATGGCAAATGACAGCAGCGACTTCGCCCGCTCCATGGCAATCGCGACCTCGGGCCTGCGCGCGCAGGCCGGCCGCATGCGGGTGATCTCGGAGAACATCGCGAATGCGGACTCGACGGCGCAGACTGCCGGCGGCGATCCCTACCGGCGCAAGGTGCCGACCTTCTCATCCGCGCTCGACCGCACGCTCGACGCGCAGGTCGTCACCCTCGGCAGGATCAAGCCCGACCAGTCCGCCTTCCGCGTCAGATACGAGCCGAACAATCCGGCTGCGGATGCCAGCGGCAACGTCAAATATCCCAACGTGAACTCGGTGGTCGAGATGACCGACATGCGCGACGCGCAGCGGTCCTACGAGGCCAACCTCAACATCATCAGTGCGACGCGCCGGATGATCCAGCGCACGCTCGACATCCTCAAGAGCTGAACAGGACATTTGAGCCATGGCATCACCGACAATTGCCGCCAATGCTTACGCCAGCCTCGCCCGCGTGCTGGAGAACACCGGCGCCGGCAAAGGCAGCGAACCGAACGGGCAATCCTTCGCCGCGCTGCTGAAGGACGCCGTCGGCAGCGTCGTGGAATCCGGCCGCAAGTCCGACGCGCAGACGGTGGCAATGGCCTCCGGCAAGGCCAACGTGATGGACGTGGTTACGGCGGTCGCAGACACCGATGTCGCGGTGTCCACGCTGGTCTCGGTCCGCGACCGCGTCATCGCGGCCTATGAAGACATCATGAAGATGCCGATCTGACCAGGCTGTCATTCCGGGGCGCGACGAAGTCGCGAGCCCGGAATCCATAACCACGATCGGGAGTATGGATTCCGGGCTCTCGCTACGCGAGCCCCGGAATGACGAAAAACAATTCAGAGTGAGAAATCGAAAATGACCGGACCCGAGACCCTCGACGTCGCGCGCGATGCGATCTGGACCATCGTGATCGTGTCGTCGCCGCTGATGGTGGTCGGCCTCGTGGTCGGCGTCATCGTGTCGCTGTTCCAGGCGCTGACGCAGATCCAGGAGCAGACGCTGATCTACGTGCCGAAGATCCTCGCCATCTTTGCCACGATGCTGTTGGCGCTGCCGTTCATGGCCGATTCGATGCACGCCCACATGCTGCGGATATCGTCGCGAATCATCGGCGGCTGAGGCACTATGCGTCGTGCGGTGGATTTGACATTCGCCCTGGGGGCTCCGCGAGTCGCGTTGGCGAATGTCAAATCCAATAGCCGCACGACTATTGATATTTGCGAATGCCTCTTTGGCTCCAACATTCGCAAAAGTGCCTGCCGCGATGGCATGCGAATGTTGGAGCCGAGGCATTCGATTATGCGCATCGACGTCTCGCTGCTGCCGGCGCTCGCCGCTTCCTTCATGCTCGCCTTCGCCCGGGTCGGCGCGATGGTGATGCTGTTGCCCGGCCTCGGCGAGACCAACATCCCGACGCGGATCAAGCTGTCGATCGCGCTGCTGCTCACGCTCATCATCCTGCCGCTGCATCGCAACGCCTATCAGGTCGACATGGGCTCGCTGGCACCACTATTGGTGCTGATGCTGCATGAGATCGCGATCGGCATCGTCCTGGGTGCGACCGCGCGCGTGACATTGTCGGCGCTCCAGGTCGCGGGATCCGTGATCGCGCAGCAGATGGGGCTCGGCTTCGTCACCTCGGTCGATCCGACGCAGGGCCAGCAGGGCGTGCTGGTCGGCAACTTCCTGACCATGCTGGGGGTGACGCTGCTGTTCGCCACCGACAGCCATCATCTCGTCATTGCGGCGCTGAACGACAGCTACAAGATCTTCTCGCCGGGCGAGACCGTGTCGAGCGGCGACGTCGCCTCGCTTGCGACGCGTGCCTTCGCCGCCGCGTTCCGCCTCGGCTTGCAGCTTTCCGGGCCCTTCCTGGTGTTCGGCCTCGTCTTCAACATCGGGCTCGGGATATTGGCGCGGCTGATGCCGCAGATGCAGGTCTATTTCGTCGGCGTGCCGCTGTCGATCTTCGCGGGCTTCCTGGTGCTCGCCGTGGTGCTCACCGCGATGATGGGCACCTTTCTCGACTACTTCATCGGTGTCATGCACCAGATGATGCCGCTCAAGTGACGGGGATCGATCGATGGCGGAAGACAACGATCCCGAAAGTCAAACAGAAGACCCGACGCAAAAGCGCCTCGACGATGCGCTCGAACGCGGCGACGTCGCCAAGAGCCAGGAGATCAACACCTGGTTCATGATGGCGGGCGGCACGCTCGTCGTGGCGACCTTCTCGGGCTCGGTCGGCAGCGGGCTATTGACGCCGATGCGCAACCTGCTTGCCAATTCCTGGATGATCAAGACCGACGGCAAGGCCCTGCTCGCGCTGATGCAGCAGATCGAGCTCGCCGTGCTTGCTGCGGTCGGCGTACCCCTGTTGATGCTGGTGCTGGCGGCCATCGCCGGCAACATGCTCCAGCACCGTCTGGTGTGGTCGGCGGAGTCGCTCAAGCCCAAATTCAACAAGATTTCGCCCGGCGCCGGCTTCAAGCGCATCTTCGGCAAGCAGGCGGCCGCCAATTTTCTCAAAGGCATCGGCAAGCTGGTCGCTCTCGGCGTGGTCATGACCATGATCCTGTGGCCGGAGCGGCACCGCATGGAGGCGATGGTCAGGCTCGATCCGGCCGCCATGCTCGGCGCCAGCACCAGCATGACCATCCAACTGCTCGGCGCGGTGGTCGCCGCGCTCGCGATTGTCGCCATCGCCGACTACTTCTTCCAGTACCGCAGCTGGTTCCAGCGGCAGAAGATGTCGCTCCAGGAGATCAAGGAAGAGTACAAGCAGTCCGAAGGCGACCCGCACATCAAGGGCAAGATCAGGCAGCTGCGGCAGCAGCGCGCCAAGAAGCGCATGATGGCGGCGGTTCCCAACGCCTCCGTGATCATCACCAACCCCACCCACTATTCGGTGGCGCTGTCCTACGAGCGCGGCATGACCGCGCCGATCTGCGTCGCCAAGGGCGTCGACAATCTCGCCTTCAAGATCCGGGAGATCGCCCGCGAGCACGACATTCCGATCGTGGAGAACGTGCCGCTGGCCCGCGCGCTCTACGCCACCGTCGACATCGACCAGGAAATCCCGACCGAGCACTACCATGCCGTCGCCGAAGTCATCGGCTACGTCATGCGCCTGAAGCGCGGATTCAGCGCCGGGCGGGGATAAAATGCCCGAAAAGTACCGGAAATGGCCGTAATCTGGGAATCAGCGTACCTTTTGCCGCTGCTGCCCTTGCACCTCAGGGTCCGATTCAGGCAGGGAGGACCCCACGCGCCCGGTGGCGCGTTGATTCTCTGCCGACAGGCTGCGCCAGCTCGAGAATGACCGCCGAGACCGACCACGACCTCACACGCGAGCCCGTTGCGGCGCACGAGCCGTCGCCGCGCTCGGGCAGCATTGCGCTGGTGCTGCTGGTGGCCGCCGGCCTCGTCGCCGTGGCCGTTGGGCTGATGACGCTCGGGCGCGCGCAGGCGCAGCCCTATATCCTCGGCATCCTCGCCGTGCTGGCGATGGTCGGCCTGTTCAACCTGTTCGCCTTCGCCGCCGGCATCATCCGCTTCGCCGACCGCAATCTCGACGATCCCGTCATCGGCCGCATCTCCGATCACGCCTTCGACGGGCTCGCGGTCACCGACGCGCGCGGACACGTGGTCTATTCCAATGCCGCCTATCTGACGCTGACCGGCGCCACCGGCCCGCAGGACGTCCGCCCGGTCGAGCGCGTCTTCATCGGTAACCCCGACGTCTCGGAAGCCGTGTTCCGGCTGCTCAAGGCCGCGCGCGAGGGCAAGCGGCAGCAGGAAGAGGTGCGCATCTCCGGCCATGACGGCAATCAGGGCCGCTGGCTGCGCATGCGCGTGCGCCCGCTCGGCACCGGCAAGCGCGAGGCGAAATACGCGGTGTGGTCGATCGCCGACATCACGCGCGACCGCGAACGCCAGGAGGACGTGTTCCAGGAGCTCCAGCACGCGATCGAATATCTCGATCACGCCCCGTGCGGCTTCTTCTCGGTCAATCCGGCCGGCGAGCTGGCCTATGTCAACGCGACATTGGCGAACTGGCTCGACTACGACCTCGCCGAGATCGGCTCCGGCGGCCTGAAGCTTACCGATATCGTCTCCGGCGACGGCGCTTCGCTCTTGACCTCGATCGTGGCGGTGCCGGGCGAGGTGAAGACCGAGGTGTTCGACATCGACCTGCGCATGCGCACCGGCAAGACCATGCCGGTGCGGCTCTATCACAAGCTCGCCTTCGGCGCCGACGGCGCGCCGGGGCCCTCGCGCACGCTCGTGATCAGCCGCGCCCGCGACGAGCGCAGCGACCCTGATCGTGCCGCCGAAGTGCGCTTCATGCGCTTCTTCGACCACACGCCGATGGCGATCGCGACCGTCGATCGCGCCGGCAACGTGGTGCGCGCCAATGCGCGCTACGCTAAGCTCAGTCAGGCGCTGGGGCTCGACACCTCTTCCAAGTCGATCTTCCGCGCGGTCAATTCGCGCGACCGGCACCTCCTGATCGCAGCCATCAACCAGGCCGCCGAAGGCAAGGCCGATATCGCGCCGGTCGAGGTGGCGCTGGAAGGGGCCAAGGAACGCTGGGGCCAGTTCTTCGTGACGCCGGTCGATTCGGCCGAGACCGAGGCGGAAGCCGCCATCGTGCACATGCTCGAGACCACCGAGCGGCGCGCGCTGGAAAACCAGATCAACCAGTCGCAGAAGATGGAGACGGTCGGCCAGCTCGCCGGCGGCATCGCCCACGACTTCAACAACGTGCTGTCCGCCATCATGATGGCGAACGACTTCCTGCTGAACGCGCACAAGCCGACCGACCCGTCGTTCCAGGACATCATGCAGATCAAGCAGAACGCAACGCGCGCCGCCACCCTGGTGCGGCAGTTGCTGGCGTTCTCGCGGCGGCAGACGCTGCGGCCGCAGGTGCTCGATCTCGGCGACGCGCTGTCCGATCTCACCATGCTGCTGCGCCGGCTGATCGGCGAGAAGGTCAAGCTCGACCTCGTCCACGGCCGCGACCTCTGGCCGGTGAAGGTCGACGTCTCCCAATTCGAGCAGGTGATCGTCAACCTCGCGGTGAACGCGCGCGACGCCATGCCCGATGGCGGCAAGCTGATCATCCGCACCGCCAACGTCACCAGCGACGATTCGGGCAAGCTCGCCTACAAGGGCATGCCGGCCGCGGATTATGTCCGCATCGAGGTCGCCGACACCGGCACCGGCATCCCCGCCGATATCCGCGACAAGATTTTCGAGCCGTTCTTCTCGACGAAAGAGGTCGGCAAGGGCACGGGCCTCGGGCTCTCCACCGTCTACGGCATCGTCAAGCAGACCGGCGGCTTCATCTACGTCGATTCCGAGCCGGGGCAGGGCACCTCGTTCCACATCTTCCTGCCGCGCCACATCGCCGAACCGGAGGTGCAGGTCGAGCAGCCCGCAGCCGCGATCGGCGCGACCAGCGGAGCCGCGAAGGAAGCCGCGCCCGCTGCGGCGGCAGAGGCGAAGCCGCGTACCGACCTCACCGGGCAGGGCACCATCCTGCTGGTCGAGGACGAGGAGGGCCTGCGCGCGCTCAATGCCCGCGGCCTGCGCTCGCGCGGCTACACCGTGGTCGAGGCCGAGAACGGCGTCGAGGCCATGGAGGTGCTGGACGAGCAAAGTGGCGCGATCGATCTCGTCGTCTCCGACGTCGTCATGCCGGAGATGGACGGCCCGTCGCTGTTGAAGGCCATGCGCGAGAAGAACCCCGACATCAAGTTCATCTTCGTCTCCGGCTATGCCGAGGATGCCTTCGAGAAGAGCCTGCCCGAAGGCCAGCAGTTCGACTTCCTGCCAAAGCCCTTCACGCTCAGCCAGCTGGTCGCGGCGGTGAAGGAAACGATGACGAAGCAGGGGTGAGACCTGCCGCGGCTGGTGGGCCAGCTCGGCTCGCGGCCCCGGGGAAAAGCGGAAATCGGGTCGTAAACCCGGCGGTAAGCATCCTCCAATGGTTCCCGTAAAACCCCTGTCATATATGGGCTTTTGCCACATCCCCGCGACTGAGGGCCGCAGCCGCAAGTTCCGAAACCGGCTTCACTTTTCGGGAAGTCTGACCATCTTAGGGGCACGTCCCCATGCCGGGGATTTGGGAAACGCACATGACTTTCTCGCTTCGCTCCCGGAAATTCTTCAACACGATTGCCGTCGTGCTGGCGCTTGCGCTGCCGACCGCGCTGACGATCTCGTCGGCCGACGCCCGCGCGGGCGGCGGCATGTCGTCGGGTTCGCGCGGTACGCGCTCCTATTCGGCGCCGCCGTCGACCACGACCGCGCCGGGCTCGGCCTCGCAGTTCAACCGCACCTACACCCAGCCGGGTGCAGGCATGAACTCCGCGGCTGCCGCGCCTGCGCGTGGCGGCCTGTTCGGCCGCGCCGGCGGCTTCATGGGCGGCCTTGCGGCCGGCTTCCTCGGCGCCGGCCTGCTCGGCATGCTGTTCGGCGGCGGCCTGTTCGGCGGCCTCGGCGGCCTGTCCTCGATCATCGGCCTGATCATCCAGATCGCGCTGGTGGTGCTCGTGGTCCGGCTGGCGATGTCCTGGTGGCAGCGCCGTCACGCTCCGCGGGCGGCTTACGCCAATGCTGAGGCCGGCGCAGCGCCCGGACCGCAGACGAACTACCGCAGCGGTCTCGGTGGCAGCGGTCTCGGTGGCGGGCTTGGCAGCGGACTCGGCGGCTTCGGCTTCGGCGCCAACAACGCGCCGCTCGAGATCAAGCCGGACGACTATGAGGCGTTCGAGCGCCTGCTCGGCGACGTCCAGGCCGCCTGGTCGAACGAGGACGTGGCCAAGCTGCACACGGTCGCGACGCCGGAAATGGTCTCCTATTTCGAGCAGGACCTCGCCCAGAACCGCGCCCGCAACGTGGTCAACAAGGTCACGGATGTGAAGCTGTTGCAGGGCGATCTCGCGGAAGCCTGGCGCGAAGGCGAGACCGACTACGCAACGGTGGCGCTGCGCTTCGCACTCACCGACAAGACGCTCGACCGCAACACCGGCGCAATCGTCGCCGGCAGCGAGCAGCCGGGCGAGGCGACCGAGATCTGGACCTTCGCCCGCCGGCCGGGCACAGGCTGGGAATTGTCAGCGATTCAGCAGACCAACTGATCGCGGACGAGATGAGGAACCAGGGCGTCGTGCTTCGGCACGGCGCCCTTTTCTTTTGGGCCTCTCGCAGCACGGCATCGGAATAAGCGGGGGCGCCTCGGGTTGAAGTCAGGCGGCGAACAAAAACAACGTTGGGAGGACAGGATGATCCGTATCGAGAGATCCATGACGATTTCCGGTGTTGCGCTGGCCATGGTCTTGCTTGCTGCCCCATCGGCGCTGGCGCAGTCGGCCGACATGACCTTCTTCGTGACCTCGAACGGGCCCGGCAAGGGCGCCGATCTCGGCGGTCTCGAAGGAGCCGACGCGCAGTGCCAGAAGCTTGCACAAGCCGCCGGCGCCGGCACAAAGACCTGGCGCGCCTATCTGTCGACGCAGGCCGCCGACGGCAAGCCGGCAGTCAACGCCAAGGATCGCATCGGCAAGGGGCCGTGGCAGAACGCCAAGGGCACGGTGATCGCCAAGGACGTCGCCGAGTTGCACGGCGCGACGAACAATCTCACCAAGCAGACCGCGCTCAGCGAAAAGGGTGAGGTCATCAATGGTGCCGGCGACCAGCCGAACCGGCACGACATCCTCACGGGATCGCAACTGGACGGCACCGCGTTTGCCGGGCCGGACGATCGCACCTGCAAGAACTGGACGTCGAGCACGCAAGGCGCCGCGATGGTCGGCCATTTCGATCGCCGGGGTCTGCGCGACGACGAGCCCTCGAAATCCTGGAACAGCTCTCACCCCTCGCGTGGTCCCGACGGCGGCTGCTCGCAGGCCGATTTGAAGACCACCGGCGGCGACGGGCTGCTGTACTGCTTCGCGGCGAATTGAGGCGCTGAGTTCTCTCCACCGTCGCGGAGCTCTCTCCATTCGTCATTGCGAGGAGCTCTTGCGACGAAGCAATCCAGAGTGTCTCCGCGGAGGCATTTCAGGATTGCTTCCGCCTTCGCCAAGGCTTCGGCGGACAAGTCGCTTGCGCTCGCAATGACGGCGTATGTTGAACCGCCGTTCCGCCTCACGCTGACGGAACCTTCAGCCACGTGCTACATTGGTCCGATCGCCTCCACGCTCACGGACCTCCCCATGAAATACGAGCTCTACTACTGGCCCGAGATCCAGGGCCGCGGCGAATATGTGCGGCTGGCGCTGGAGGAGGCGGGCGCCGCTTACGTCGATGTCGCGCGCGGTCCGCGCGGATCGGCTGTGATGATGAAGATGATGGACGCGCAGAAGGGCACGCCGCCCTTTGCGCCGCCGTTCCTGAAAGCGGGCAAGCTCGTCATCGGCCAGACCGCCAACATCCTGTTCTATCTCGGCTCCCGCCATGGGCTTGCGCCGAAGACGGAAGCCGGCAGGCTCTGGGTGCACCAGCTTCAGCTCACGATCACCGACTTCGTCGTCGAGATCCACGACACCCATCATCCGCTCGGGCCCTCGCTCTATTATGAGGATCAGAAGGCGCCGGCTAAGAAGCGCACGGCCGACTTCTGGGACGAGCGCGTGCCGAAATATCTCGGCTATTTCGAGCGGCTTCTCGTCGCAAACGGCGGCGCCTACGTCACCGGTCGCCGCCCGACCTATATCGACCTCTCGCTGTTCCAGATCGTCGAGGGGCTGCGGTATGCCTTCCCCAAACGCATGAAGGCGTTCGAGAAGGATGTCCCGGGCCTCGTCGGCCTGCACGACCGCATCGCCGCGCGGCCCAACATCAAGGCCTATCTCGCAAGCGAGCGCCGCATTCCCTTCAACGAGCAGGGCATCTTCCGCCGCTATCGCGAGCTGGATCGATAGCGGCTTCGTGCAGTTGGCGCGTTCACCAGACGCCGGGGATAAGGCGATAGCGCACCCGCGCCGTATAATCGGCATAGCCGGGCAGGCCCTCGCGCAGCGTGCGCTCCTCGATCGGGATGCGGAGCGCGAGCAAGGCGAGGAGGAGCGGCATCATCGCAAGTCCCCACCACGATCCCAGCAGCAACGGCACGCCGGTGAAGAACAGGATCATGCCGCTGTACATGGGATGGCGGACATAGGCGTAGGGACCGGTCGAGATCACGTGCTGCGCGCGCTCGGCTTGCAGCTTCACCACGGGCGCGGCGAACGAGTTCTCGCGGAACACCCACATGGTGAACAGTGTCGAGCCCAGGAACAGCCCGAGGCCGAACACCTGCAACGCCGTCGACATGTCGGAGGATTGAACGCGCCGGTCGAGTCCCATCAGGACAAGCCAGGCCAGGATGGCGACGATGAACAGCGCCATGAACATCTTGTCGGCGGCGGGCTGATCCTTTTGCAGCACCGGCCGCAGGCGTTCGGCGAGCAGCGCCGGATCGGTCCGGTAGAGCCACCAGCCGCAGAGTGGGCCGAGCAGGGCGGAGGTTGCGAGGAAGGCCCAGGCCGACGGCCAATGCAGCGTCCCGGCGCACGCGAACAGCAGCGCGCCCATGCCGACGATGAACACCGTGTTCCGCAATAGCAGCCGTGCGAACATGCGCAGGTCCCGAGTGAACGGCGCATGATCCTGGTGCAGCTATCCGGCAAAGATGCGGCCGGACACGCCAAAAGCCCGATCGACCGGATCGGGCGCTTCGGTCTCGGGACGCCTGATCAGGCGAGCTGGTCGATCCGCGTGCCCTGACCCGGCGGCAGCGGCGCCGGCGGCTGCGGCTTGAAGGTCGGATTCTCGTCCTTGACCTTGGTCTGATCGTCCTGCGGCTTGGTCGTGTCGTAGTTCGGAACCACGATCGCGATCGGCGGGGGCGCAACGGTAGAAACCTTCATCCGCAAATCCTCACACATGGAAACAATCAAGCCTGCCCTGCGAGGAGCGAAATTTCCTTCAAGCCAATCGTTAAAATATGAGGGAATTGGCGCGGTGAAGGCTGTGCACGCGTGGCATCCGCAAACCGAGACGACGAGGCCTCTCCTCGTCATTGCGAGGAGCCCTTGCGACGAAGCAATCCAGCCTCTCTCCGCGGCGACAGACTGGATTGCTTCGCTTCGCTCGCAATGACGGAGTATGCGGCGGACGCCATCGCGTGATACGCACCCTGCAAGGGTGCGGAAAGAGCTGGCGCGTGCCCTATTCGTCCTTGCCGCGCGTGATGGCGATGGACGCCTCTGTCTTGGTGCGGATGCATTCCATGTTGAGCCGGCGGTAGCGCATGGTGACCTTGTCGCCGCGCAATAGACCCATCCGCTTCAGGCAGCGCGTCGCGCCCGCCGTGGTGTCGTCCTTGGTCACGGTGAAGACGATCGCCGCCATCGAGCCGACCAGCGCGTAGAATTCCGGCTTCGGCTTGCGATCACCCTTGGCGTAGAGCTCGATGGAATATTTGTCGCCGCGGCAACCCACGGACAGCTCCTTGGCCGCCGGGTGCGTCAGGTAAACGACGTTGGCGGCGCGAAAATTCACCTTGAGGCGATCGACCTGGCTCGCCAGCTCCTTGGCGCTGTCGTCGCAGCGATCGGCGCGGGCAGGCGAAGCGAGGGCCACAAGGCCGGTGAAGGCGGCGACCAGGATCGCGCCGCGGACGTTCAAGTTCAATGTCATGATGAAAAGCCCCTTAGCGCGCGCATTCAAGCGTCGGCGGACCAGAAGCGCAAGGGTGGGCAGAGGCATTTCCACGAGCTGTGCCAATGCCTTCCGTGCCGAACCTACCCCTCCCATGCGCACCGCTCCCTTTCTTTTCTGGCTAGAATGCGCTTAGAACGCTTCTATGCTGAGAGGCCCGCCAGGGCTCCAAACCCCGAGATTTGCCCCATGAACGCTCCCACCGCCTTCCCCGACCAGTCCAAGCCCGTTCCGCCCTACAAGCACACCCCGCTGTTCCCGCTGGGCAAGGACGAGACGCCCTATAAGAAGATTTCGTCCGAGGGCGTCACGGTCGAGAAGGTGCTCGGCAAGGACATGCTGGTGGTGTCGCGCGAGGCGCTGCGGGCGCTGTCGGAGGCGGCCTTTGGCGACATCAACCACTATCTGCGCCCCGGCCATCTGAAGCAGCTCCGCGCGATCCTGGAGGACGGCGAGGCGAGCCCGAACGACAAGTTTGTCGCGCTGGACTTCCTTAAGAACGCCAATATCGCGGCTGGCGGCGTGCTGCCGATGTGCCAGGACACCGGCACCGCCATCATCATGGGCAAGAAGGGCTGCAACGTCATCACCGACGGTGACGACGAGGCGGCGCTGTCCGAAGGCGCGCGTGACGCCTACCTGCGCCGCAATTTGCGCTACTCGCAGGTCGCGCCACTCTCGATGTACGAAGAGAAGAACACCGCCAACAACATGCCGGCGCAGTGCGAGATCTACGCCGAGGGTGATGACGCCTACAAGTTCATGTTCATGGCCAAGGGCGGCGGCTCCGCCAACAAGAGCTTCCTGTTCCAGGCCACGCCCTCGGTGCTGACCAAGGACCGGCTGCTCGCGTTCCTGAAGGAAAAGATCCTCACCCTCGGCACCGCCGCGTGCCCGCCTTATCACCTCGCCATCGTGATCGGCGGTACCTCGGCCGAGCTGTGCATGAAGACGGTGAAGCTCGCTTCGGCGCGCTATCTCGATGCGTTGCCGACGCACGGCTCGCCCGACGGCAACGCCTTCCGCGACGTCGAGATGGAGAAGGAAATCCACAAGATGACGCAGTCGCTCGGCGTCGGTGCGCAGTTCGGCGGCAAGTATTTCTGCCACGACGTGCGCGTGATCCGCATGCCGCGCCACGGCGCCTCCCTGCCGATCGGGCTTGGCGTGTCCTGCTCGGCCGACCGCCAGGTGCTCGGCAAGATCACCAGGGACGGCGTCTATCTCGAGGAGCTCGAGCACAATCCCGCGCAATACCTGCCGCAGGTCGAAGAGTCGCTCGGCGGCGAGGTCGTCAAGATCGACCTCAACCAGCCGATGAAGGACATTCTGGCGACCTTCTCGAAATATCCGATCAAGACGCGGGTCTCGATGACGGGCACCATGATCGTCGCGCGCGATAGCGCCCACGCCAAGCTGCGCGAACGGCTGGAGAAGGGCGAGCCGCTGCCGGACTATTTCAAGAACCACCCGGTCTATTATGCCGGCCCCGCCAAGACGCCCGAGGGCTACGCCTCCGGCGCGTTCGGTCCGACCACCGCGGGCCGTATGGATTCCTTCGTCGACCAGTTCCAGGCTGCCGGCGGCTCGATGGTGATGGTCGCCAAGGGCAACCGCGCCCCTAGCGTGCGCGAGGCCTGCAAGAAATACGGCGGCTTCTATCTCGGCTCGATCGGCGGCGCCGCGGCGAACCTCGCCGAGCACTGCATCAAGAAGGTCGAGGTGCTCGAATATCCCGAGCTCGGCATGGAAGCGATCTGGCGCATCGAGGTCGTCGATTTTCCGGCGTTCATCATCATCGACGACAAGGGCAACGACTTCTTCAAGGAGTTGAATTTGGGCTAGTTGCTTCACCCGCACGCGCGCGGGGGAAGATGCTCGTGCCGTAACAATGATCGTCATGCCCGGGCTTGTCCCGGGCATCCACGTTCTTAGTGCCGCAAAGAAGCCGTGGATGGCTGAACAACAAGCCCGGCCATGACGAAGCCAATGCTTCAGCGCCTCAACTGCAATTCGTGACCTGGTTGGAGCACAGCGCGCGCCACCAGCCGCGGACGCCGTCGTGGCTCTCGACCAGACCCCAGAGCCCACTGCAGGCGAAGATGCGCTTCGGGCCGCCGTCGGTGTCGAGCGGCCCGCCGAGCTCGCGCTGGGCCGGCATCCATTTGGCATCGATGAAGGGCGCCTGAAACAGCCCGCCCATGCGCGTGGCGCCATTGGCATAGTTCGCGCCGACCTTGTTCGAGGCGACCCAGCCGCGCCCGGCATAGGGCCTCGGCGCGCTGCGCGGATATCGCGTCTCGTCCTCATAGTCCTTGCCCGGCGGCCTCGCGCCTTCGATCAGGAACCAACCGTCCTTGAAGCCGATGATGCGGAATTCGGTGAGCCAGCCGCCCTCGGGCGTGTTCTCGGCGCCGCCGAGCTTGAGCCGGTAGGGCGGCGGCAGCGTGCCGAACACGCGCGCTTTCACGGAGGGTTTGGAGCGCACGTTGAGGCCGCTGGAGTCCTTGTCGACGGACCAGGCGCCGAGATCGCAGGGCTCGGTGCCAGCAGGCAGCGTTGCGCGCTTGGCGGTGAGCTCGGCGTGCAGCCTGGCGAAATCATCGTCGTCGTTATCAGGGGCCGGCCCGGTGCGCGGCTTCAGCTCGGCTGACGTCGCCTGCGTCGCGTCCGCCGTCAGCGTGACGACCAGAACCTGGCGCGCCGCAAAGGCGCTTCCCGGTGTCTTCGGATCGTTCGATGTCGCGGGATAGACCGCGAGATAGCCGGTCGACCCCTCGGTTCGATAAGCGGTGCCGGCAACATAGCCTGCCGGCACCAAGGCGAGCGCGCTCGCGCGCCACGCCGGTTCGCGGTCATCGGCGCGTGCGGCCTGTGCTGCGACGGACAGGACCGCCGCGATGAGTAGGAGCGCACGCATCGGTGCAGGGCGCGGTTTACGCCCGCGCTCCCGTGAACGGGAAGCTGCCCATCGGGCCGATGCCCATCTCGCCGCTGATGCTATCACCGGAGACCGTGCCGGTGAATTCGAGCGTGAGCGGCATCGGCTTGTCGATCGAGACCTTCCAGGAGACGTTGTCGCCGGAGACCGTGCCGTCGAAGATCTCGGTGGTATTGCCTTCCGCGCCTTGCGTGCCGGTGAGCGTGCCGCCCGCAGCCTTCAGGCTCAGCGTCGCCTGGCGCTCGCCCATCGGCGTCGTCATGGTCAGATTCCAGTTGCCGTCTACGGCCATTCCCGTCTCCCGAACAGATTGCGGCGGTCCGCGACGATCCGCGGCCGTCCCTAGCCGAGCCTATAGCCCAACTCGCAGCTCCTGCCTAACGCTCCGGTAGGGCATTTAGGCGCGGGCAGCGGCACGTCGGCGGTTGGTTACGATCAGCCGCAGAACGAAGTACTGCACGGCAAAAGCCAGGATCTTGGCGCCGCCTGCGACCACCATAAGATAGAACGCCCAGAGCTTCAGATCGCCGGTGGCGGCGACTGCCATCATGCCGGCGCCGATCACGAACATCAGCGCCGCCCAGGCATAGCCCGCGATGGTGACATATTCCGGGACGGTCTCGACGATGACGGGCGGCATGTAGCGCAGCATCCAGCCGCGCTTGAGCATGATCGCGCCGATCGCGAAATGTGCGATCGAGGGTTTTGCCAGCATGAAGCGCGGATCATTGGTCAGCAGTGTGATACCGCCGAGCACGATGACCAGAGCGAGGCTCGCATAGGTCATGTAGTGGAGCGGCTGTCCCTTGAGGCGCGCATAGATCACCTGCGCGAACGCGCCGGCAATCGCCACCGCCGTTGCGAGGATCACGTTGTCGGTGAGGAGATAGACGGCCAGGAAGATGATAACGGAGAGGAGGTCGGAGGCGAGGCGTGCGAATACGTCCTTCATCGTCATTCCTGTTTCGCGGTCGTGGGCAGGGCGCAGACGGGCGCACCCTACTTGATCCGGCGATGCCCGGCATATCACTTTGTGAAGACAACCGCGCTGGTACGAGATGGCGCATCGCAGCCCCCCGAGCAGAATGCCAGGCGGGGACCAGCAGCGCGGGATTCGGAACCGCAACAAGCAGAGCGCGATGCGCGAGACAGGGAGCCGCGCCGGACCACCCGTCTCTTACAATGTCAAGACGACGTAAACGACCTCCAGAAAATGAAGTGCTGCAACGAGCTGGCTGGTCATCTCGTCGACCAACCCCGTCCAGGGCAGGCGCGACACCATCGGGAGTGCGGCCGCGAGCAGAAGGCCGGCAGCGAGCAGGACGCCGCCTTCGAAGAACGTGAGGCTTCGCCGGCGCAGCCGTATCGCCAAGCATGCAAGTACGGCGCCGGCCGGGGCGATGACAGCGGTGGAATACGCGGTGATCGAGAGCATGTGCATCGGGCTTTCTTTGACCACGCAATATCCACGTGGGTTCCGGGATTGCCACCGCCTCGCGCCCCCATTGACGAGGGGCTACGCCGCGCCGACCCAATTGCCGTGGAAGCCGTCGGGGACGCGGTGGCCGAGCTGCACCAAGGCCGCGGGGCCGGCCTCGATGTCGGTGGCATTGAACACGGCGAGATCGCTGCGGTTCTCGCGTGCGCGCCAGACCACCGCGAGCAGCCAGCCGTCGCCTTCGGCAGCATCCTTGGATCGCTCGACGAAAACAGGCTCGGAGATGGTGTCGCCGGCCGGCAGCAGGTATTGGCCGAGCCGCCTGCCGTTGCCGTCGACATGGACGATGCCTGCGAGCGCGCCGAACATCGGCAATTTCGGATTGGCACAGGCGTACCAGCCGTGACGGCTCTTCAGCCCGGCGCGGCGATCGTCGATGCGCGGGAATTCCCCGGTGAGATCGTCGAGATACGTCTGCTGGAAGCGGTCGGTATTGCCTGCGAGATCGAAGGTCCAGCGGCAATGGCGGGCGCGCGATTTCTCGGGATCGGTGGGGCGGCCATCCGGATGCGGAAACAGCGGCGCTTCCTCGAACTGCATGACGTCGGCGACGATGCGGCTCCCGTCCTCCCACGCATTCATGACATGGAAGACGTAGCAGGCTTCGGCACGAAACCAGACGATGTCCTTGGCCGTGCCGCTGCGCTTCATCACGCCGACATAGGCGCCTTTCTCCGGCTCCCAGGCATAGGGCGGCTTTCCGCTCATCGCGCGCTCCATGCTGCCCGTGATCGGCAGGATCGGAAACAGCACATGGTTCGCGGTGACGATGAAGTCGTGCACCATGCTGGCATAGGGCGCCTCGAACCGCTCGAAGCGCGTCGCCTTTCCTGTTGCGTCGATCGATCCGTAGGAGAGGGCAGGCGTCAGCGGGCCCGCCGCGTTGTAGCCGAAGAACACCAGCTCGCCGGTGACGGGATCGATCTTGGGATGCGCGGTGAAACTGCCGGCGACGCGGCCCTGGTAGTTGTGATAGCCGCGCGTCGCCAGCGTGCCCGGCTCGATCTCCGTCGGCAGATGCGCTTCTTCCAGCGCCAGCAGCTTGCCGGCGTGGACGACGATGTTGGTGTTGGCGACGCCGCCGTCGGTCAGGTTTGCCGGCGCATCCGGCAGCTTGCGGCCGAAGCCGCCGAACAGCGCGCGGCCGGCGTCGTGCTCGGCGAGCCATTTCGGCGTGCGGACCCACCGGTTGCGGTAGCTGGCGCGCCCGTTCTCGAGATGGAAGGCGTGCAGCATCCCGTCGCCGACGAACCAGTGCGCGCCGGGCGAATCGAACTGCGGATTGGGGCCGTTGCGATAGAGCGTGCCATTCAGCTCGCGCGGCAATTCGCCGACGATCTTCAGGAAGGGCGCGTCGGCCTCGAACGGGATGGGCGCGATATTATTGCTGCGCTCGGCCATGGCGTCATGCTGCACGGCGAATCCTCCCCTATCTTTACATCGTAAAGATTGGATAGACCCGATCGCAGCTTCCGTCAAGCGAAATCTTTACACTGTCAATATTGCGTCATATAGCTTGCAAATGGCCAAGACAGACACCAACGGCGAGGCGGCGCGCAGCCCGCGTACCCTAAGAAAAACCACCTCGACCGCGGCATCGCGCGCCTCGCGGCGCGCCAGAAGCGCCAAGACCGAGACGCCGTATCATCACGGCGCGCTCCGCGAAGCGCTGCTCCAGGCCGCCGAACGGGTGCTGGAGCGCGACGGGCTTGCCGGCCTGACATTGCGCGCGGTGGCGCGCGAGGCCGGCGTCTCGCATGCCGCCCCCACCCATCATTTCGGCGACCTGACGGGCCTGCTCAGCGAGCTCGCGGCCGTCGGCTTCCGCCAGTTCAACGTGGTCATGGCCGCTTCGTGCGATGCCGCCACCACGCCGCTCGAAGCCGCGCTGGCGCGGCCGAAAGCCTACATCGCCTATGCGCAGGCCCATCCCGGCATGTACGGCATCATGTTCCGCACCGAGCGGCTGGATTATTCGAGGCCGTCGCTGCACGAGGCGGCCGAGGCATCCTTCGCGGGCCTTACCAATGCGATCGGCATGATGCGGCAGGAGCAGATCAGCGGCGACGCGCTGACGCTGAACCAGGGCGCCGCGATCGCGCGAGCCTGGTCGCTGGTTCACGGCTTCACCATGCTGCTGCTCGACGGACGGCTGAAGGACATTCTCGCGCGGCTGCCGGAGGGAACGACGGCCGAGCGGCTGCTCGAGGCGATGCTGACCGCTCCAGTGACCGGTAAGCTGCCCGGCTCCTGATCACCAGGTGTGATGCAACTCTTGCTTTATTCAAGCGTTGATGCGCCATGGCAAAGGCATCGCGCTCTCCCTGGAAACGTGCCAACCCCCGTAAACGCGCGGGTCAGGCATCCAAGCATCTCAGTCCTGCACAGAAATCGGCGGCGAAGGCACGCGCCCGCCGCGCCGGGCGACGCTATCCCAACCTCGTGGACAACATGCGCGTGGCAGCGAAGAAGACCTCCAAGAGGAAGACGCCTTCCAAGTCGAAATCCTCCAAGGCAAAGTCTGCGAAGAAATCTGTCAGGAAAACCGGCAAGCGTAACGCAAAGAAGACCTCAAAGTCCTCGCGCAAGCGCGTCGCCTCCGCGCGCGAAAAGGATCCGCGGGGCGGGCTGACAGCAGCTGGCAGAAAGGCTTTCGCCCGCAAGCAGGGTTCCCATCTGCGACCAGGCGTCACCAAGAAACAATCCGAGATGACCCCGCAGGAAATGCGCCGGAAGGGAAGCTGGGCGGTTCGCTTCTACGGCCGCGCCAAACTGCCACCGCTGGTCGATGCCAAGGGTCAGCCGACCCGGCACGCATTGTCGGCACATGCCTGGGGCGAGCCTGTTCCGAGGACGGTGGCAGCGGCCAGGCGCATTGCCGCGAAGGGCGAGCGCCTGCTGGCGCGCTACCGCCGCATCAAGGACAATGCCTAGCGCATTGTCGCGAGCTCGACGGCGCGGCCGCGTGTGCCGATGATCTTGACCTCGTCCTTGCCGCAAGCGAAGCCGCGGGCGAGATCGTCCGCGGCCTTGCGCGCGAGCTCGTTGGCGTTCGGGTTGGCGGCGGCGTCGACATAGGCGACGTGGCAGACCGGGCCCGGCGGCAGCCGGGTCACGACCAGCATGGCCTTGGTGTTCGGCCGCCCCTGCTTGTCGGGATCGGAATTGTCGGCGATGTGCCAGCGCTGGATGATCGCGAACGGCCTTGCGCCGTCGGCGCGCCATTCGATGGTCGTCTCCGACGAATTGAACGGGGCGAACCAGACTTTTGCCGCCGGTTCCTCAGCTGCTGCCTTGCGGTTGCGTCCGACCGCGACGATCTCGCGAAGGTCGTCCTCGGCGATCAGCACGATCAGGCCGTCCTTGCCCGGACAAACCCGCGTGCTGCTGCCGTCGAGCGCGCCGGGCTTGCCGATCTGCCGGCAATCTTTTGGTGCCGTCGAGGTGTAGCTGCTGCCCAGGGATTGGGCGTCGGCGCTGTTCAGGCCGATGCAAGCCATCAGGACGGCCAAGCCAATAGTAGTGATACGGTTCATGTGAGGCTTTGATGGACTGGGAACTTCGTTCCATCAGACGTCTTGATTGTGGGCAAGGTTCAAACAGGGTTGGGATATACCTGACAGAAGCGCGGAATCGTTCTACAAGAGCGGCTTCGCTTGGGCTCCTCCTGCCTCGTTCGCGTTCTCATTTTCTCGATCATGCCAGCCACCTCGAACAAACCTTATCGCGTCGGCCGCTCCAAGACCGGGCTCGGCCTCTTCGCCACCAAGCCGATCAAGAAGGGGACCCGGATCATCCGCTATTTCGGACCGATTCTGGACTCGCGGATTCCCGAGCACGACGAGATCGAGAACAAATATCTGTTCGAGCTCAACGGGCGCTGGACCATCGACGGCTCGGTGCGCAAGAACCTCGCCCGCTACATCAACCATTCCTGCCGGCCCAACGCCGAGTCCGACGTCCGCCCGCGCGAGCGCAAGGTGTTCATCCGCGCCATCAGGAACATCGAGCCGGGCGACGAGATCAACTACGATTACGGCACCGACTATTTCAAAGCCTATCTGAAGCCGATCGGCTGCAAATGCGATTCATGCGAGAAGAAGCGCAAGAAGCTGCGCGCTGAGGCGCGGGCGGAATCCGCCAAGGTGAAGGCGCGGGCCGAGCGCAAGGCGCAGAAGGCGGGGGCGAAAACCACCGCTACGAAAAAGAAGAAGCTGAACGGCAAGCACTTCCCCGGCAAGGTCGGCCGCGCCAAGGCGTAGCCTCGCGCGGCGGCCGCCGGCTTTCACGAGTCCCCCTGATTGATCCTCAGACTGCCGGCTGAAATGCAGCGGAGTCTCCACGCACTCCGTCATTGCGAGCGCAGCGAAGCAATCCAGAATCCCACCGCGGAAAGGCTCTGGATTGCTTCGCTGCGCTCGCAATGACGCTGTTGATACAGCGCGCTCTGACCGTCACCCTGAGGCGGCCGCCTCTTCGGCGGCCCTCGAAGGGCGACGGCCCGCTTGCATCGGGGTCGTTCATCCTTCGAGGCTCGCTGCGCGAGCGCCTCTGGCCCCGTCGGATGAATTGAGTTCTTGCGAAACCCATCGCTTTCCGCGCCACTCGCCGTACTCGCTGCCTACCGGCGAGGCGTCGGGCAAAACACCCAAAATCTGTCAATCTCGTCGCACAGAAATATATCGCTTTTCCGAATTTCGGATTTATGGCATAGGTCCGCCATCCCGGCCCTGCCAGAGGGGCGCTTCGCGATCGTCACGAGATGCGGGCCGGGGTGCGGTGGACGCGGTAGCGCCGGCGCGATTTGCGTGAGGACAGGGCGGGCAACCGTGAGTCGCACGCGACGCGGTACGACACGGCGCGGTCACAGCGGTTTGGTCGATGGTCTGGGGTGCGCACACTAAGCCCCGGGCGCCGAGGCCAAATCGTCCGCGGACGGAGAAGTCGTGTGGTCCTGACGCCCGGGGTCTGTGCGTCAAGCCTTACGGTGATGCGGCGGCCCGACCGGGTGCGCGCATCAGAAGCCGCAAGGCGACGGGGGCAATAGTGCAACGTTCCCCGAGGAGAGCACGAAGGACACCGTTAAAACCATCCGCGCAGGGAAGGCCGGGCGACCGGCAACACCTGTGGTCCACCCCGTGTGCATTTCCTTGTACACGGACTCGGGTGCCGCCGGCGCCCGGCCTTCCCTGCGCCCTCCGGCAACCGAAGGGCGCAAGCAACGAAGCAAAGCTCGGGCGACATCCGCCGCGAGAACGCGAGGTCATGCATGCATCCGGGTACGATCCGATATGACGAAGCCTTCGCGTTCCCCGGTTTGCGCCGCGGAGCTGGCACGCAAGGATCACGCCGCCACGGCGCGCCCGCTCTTCTTCAAGCCGACATATTGCAGCTCGGCGAACACGCCGGTGGCGATGGCTTGCGCGACGACCATGAGCTGGCCGGCGAGGTTCGGCGACACCGCGCCCGAAAGCAGCAGCGCGATGCTGCCGACGGTCCAAGCGGCATTGCCGATCACGACCAGCAGCACCAGCGACTTCGCGACCGTGGCCCGCGAGGCGAGCCAGCCGACCAGGGCGGTGTAGGCAATCAGGAACAGGCCGCTCTCGCGCAGCAGCGCTTCGGGCAGGTTGAACAGCGCAGCGAATGCGCTCGCGCCGAAGGTGAAGCCGAGCGCGGCGACGCCGCTGAAGACGGCGTCGGCGAAGAGGGCGCGGCGCAGGAAGGTGGATGCATCGATCATCTCAGGTCTCCTTGGTTGGGCTGGGGTGGAACTTTAGCGCCGACCGCGCCACCAGGCGCGGAGCAGACGGGCGAGCCGGAACGGGCAGAGGCTCCTGCCGACGCCGTGCTCGAAGGCGATGACCTGCGCGACCACATAGTCGCCGGTCGAATGCAGCAGCGGCTCCGGCATGTTGAGGCTGCGCGCCAGCATCCGCGTTGCGAACGCCATGGCCCAGGGCAAGACGTGGTCTGCGACGGTCCGGTAGAGCAGCAACGCGATCATGGTCATCTCCTGTTGCGACCAAAGATGCGCGTGCTCGTCCCCCATTTCGATTACCTCGGTGGTAATGGAAGCGCCTAAATTCGCGTGCTAGCTTTTGACCATGAACGCATATGCATCCACCGCACGCACCGAACGCAGCCAGCCGGTCCATATCGGCGACCATTTGCGCGAATGGCGGCAGCGCCGCCGCATGAGCCAGCTCGATCTCGCCGGCGAAGCCGAAATCTCGGCACGGCATTTGAGCTTCGTCGAGACCGGCCGCGCCGCGCCGTCGCGCGACATGGTGCTCAGGCTCGCCGAGCGGCTCGACGTGCCCTTGCGCGAACGCAACGTGCTGCTGGTCGCAGCCGGTTTCGCTCCGGCCTTTCCGCAGCGCCCGCTGGAGGATCCCGCCTTGAAATCAGCCCGTCAGGCGATCGACCTCGTCTTGAAAGCGCATGAGCCCAATCCGGCGCTCGCGGTGGACCGGCACTGGAACCTGGTCTCCGCCAATCGCATGGTGGCGCCGCTGCTCGATGGCATCCCGCAGCACCTGCTCGGCCAGCCCGTCAACGTGCTGCGGCTGGCCTTCCATCCCGAGGCGCTGTCGCCGCGCACGGTCAATCTCGCCGAATGGTGCGGGCACCTCCTGGAACGGCTGCATCGGCAGTGCGAGGCGACAGCGGACCCTGAGCTGATCAAGCTCTACAATGATCTGAAGAGCTATCCGATTCCGGCGCGCTCGGCCCCGCTGTCGAGCGACAACGTCGCGATCCCGTTTAAGCTGCGGCATGGCGGGGAGATCCTCAGCTTCTTCTCCACGACCATGGTGTTCGGCACGCCGGTCGACATCACCTTGTCGGAGCTGGCGCTGGAGACGTTCTTCCCGGCGGACGAGCGCACCGCCGAACGGCTGAAGCAGATGGCGGCCGGGCTGCGCTAGCGCCGTTTACAGGACGGAGCAGCGCTCGCATAATCGGCGGATGGACACACGCGCGTTCCGGCGATTGCGGCCGGCCAATCCCGTCGGTGATCTCCTGCGCGGCTGGCGCACCCGTCGTGCATTGAGCCAGGCGGAGCTGGCGTTCGAGGCCGGCATTTCGGTCAAGCATCTGAGCTATGTCGAGACCGGAAAGGCGGCGGCCAGCCGGGACATCCTGCTGCAGCTCGCGTCCGCGCTCGATCTGTCCTTGCGTGATCGCAATGCGCTGCTCGAGGCCGGCGGCTTCGCGCGGCAATATGGCGAGCGCGAGCTATCGGCGCCGGAGCTTGCCGAGGCGCGGCGTGCCATCGATCTTCTGCTTCTCCGTCACGAGCCGTTCCCCGCAATCGTCACCGACCGGCGCTGGAACGTAATGCAGGCCAATCGCGCCGCCTCGCGCCTGATGACCATGCTGCTTGGTCCTCTACGCATGCAGCGGCCGCTCAACCACATGCGCATGTTCCTCGCTGCCGACGAACTCAAGCCTTTCGTCGAGAACTGGTCGATTGTCGCAGCCGCGCTGCTGGCGCGGGCGCGGCACGAGGCGATGGCCGCGCCGCTCGATGAGGCCCTGCAATCGACCTGGCGCGAATTGATGCGGCTGCCGCAGCTTCCCGCGGCGACCGAGGACAACACCGCCCCGGGGCCGCTGTGCGAGGTGCGCCTGCGCAAGGGTGATATCGGCATTGGTCTGGTCGGTGCGGTGCTGACGCTCGGCACCCCCCAGGACGTGACGCTGCAGGAGCTTCGCGTCGAGATGTTCATGCCTGTTGATGCCGCGTCCGAGGCCGCTCTGATCGCGCTTGCAGCTCAGGACGCCTGAGCCTGCACGGCTTCGCGCCGCTCGAAGCTCATGGCCTGCATCACCTTCGCGAACGGCCCGTTGCGGTCACTCAGCGTCGCCGTGGTGAGGCCCGCGCCATGGGCGCCGACGCGCGTCGCGGCGCGGATCAGGATCCATTCGCCCTCGGGCGGACGGAAGAAATAGAGGCTGATTTCCGGGTTGATGAAGGTCCATTGACGCATGTCGACGATCTGCGCGACGCCGCTGGAGAAGTCGGCGGCCTGCACCGCCTGGAGCAGCGGCGTGTTCGGCTCACCCTCGACCAGCGGCGCATCGAGCCGCATCCAGGCCGCGGCCGGGCCCGGCTTCTCCAGGGCGCCCTCGATGAGCCGCACCGACACGTTCTGGAAATAGCGGCTCCATTTCTGCGCGAAGGCGGGCGGCGGGCTGCCGGCCTCGGGCCCCTTGTCGACGGGGGTGGGCCTCGCGAACGGATCGATGGGCGACTCGCCGCTCGGCGACGTGAGCAGCGCCGTGCAGCGGCCGATCTCGGTCTCGCCGTCCATCAGCCGCACCTGCAGTGTCTTGGCCTTGCGACCGTCGCGCAGCAGCTCGCTGACCGCCCTGAACAGGCGCAGGCCCGCCGGCCGCCACAGATCGAAGGTCAGGCGCCGCACAGCAAAGCCGGATCTGGCGGCGAGGCGCTCGACCTCGCGGGTCATCAGCGCGGTGGTGGCGCTTCCCTGCAGCATGTCCGGCGACCACGGCCCGCCGGCATGCTCGGTGGCCCGGAACAGTTCGCCGTCCGGCTTGAAAATGGCGCTCATCGCGGTCTCCCCTTTGGGCTTGATCGTGGCCGTAAGTATCGGGGCGGGGAGAACCGGTCACAATAACCGCAGAGGTGAAGTCGTGAGCCATGCAGGACGGGTGCCTTGCGCCGCCCCCGGTTCGGCCTATGTTCGGGCGGACCCTCGAAGTGCCCGAAGGAGGCGCCTGACATGAGCACGCTGAAACCGCTCCAGATCGACGTCGTCTCAGATGTGGTCTGCCCCTGGTGTTATATCGGCAAGCATCGCATCGAGAGCGCGCTGGCGCTGGTGCCTGACGTTCCGGTCAAGCTCAATTTCCGTCCCTTCTTCCTCAATCCCTGGGTGCCGCGCGAGGGCATCAGCCGCGAGGCCTATCTCACCCAGAAGTTCGGCTCGGTCGAAGCCTATAAGGGCATTGCGGGACGCGTCGTCGCGGCCGCGAGCGAGGAGGGGCTCGTCTACAAGCCGGAGCTCGTGGCGCGCCAGCCCAACACGACTGACTGCCACCGCCTGATCCTCTGGGCGGAAGCGATCGGCAAGGCGCCTGAGATGAAGCAGCGCCTGATGGAGCTGTACTTCCGCGATGGCGGCGATCTCACCGATGTGAACGTGCTGGTGCAGGCGGCCGCCGACATCGGCCTCGATGCCGACGACGTGCGCAAGCGCCTCGCCACCGACGAGGACGTCGCGCGCGTCTCGGCAGATGCGCAGGAAGCCGCCGACAAGGGCATCTCCGGCGTGCCGACCTACGTCTTTGCGCAGAAGTACGCGGTCTCCGGCGCGCAGGATCCGAACCTGCTTGCCCGCGCCATCCGCCAGGTCTCCGAGGAGATCAACGCGCAGGCGGCGGAGTAGCTTTTTATTTTCGGAGCCGGCGAACCACGCCGCGCGCGGCCTCGTGCGCGGCGTTGAGGCCGACCAGCGCGCCGTGAATGAGCGCCACGACCGTATCGTGCCGCCGCAGCGGGATCAGCACATCGCCGATGGCGAGGCGTCCGCGCCAGATCGGGTTGATCATGGGGTGATCGGCATTCGCCGTCGAGTCCGCGCTGGCGACGGCGGGGTCGGCGCAGAGATGGCGGGTGAGGTCGAGCGTGAGCTGCACGCCCGGCGAATATTTTGCAAAGCGCTCGTCGATCCCAAGCTTGAAGAAGAAGGCGCGATCCTGATGGCGCAACACGATGCCGGCGGCAATCGGCGTCGCGCCGGCGCGAAGGGTGACGATCTCGCACTGCGCGGTCTCTGCCAGCGCGGGAACTGCGCGGCGGATGAAGGTTGCGTCGCCCGCGTGCTGAACCAGCGCGGTGCCGCGCTTGCCTTTCCAGCCGCTCGCTTCGAGCTGCAGGAAGGTTTCGAGCGCACGTCCGATCTCGTCGGAGCTGCGCGCAACCTCGAACACGACGGAGCCGTGCTCCTCGAGACGATGGCGCTGGCGCCGCAGCTCCTTGAGCTTCTTGGCGCCGAGCGCCTCGCGCAACAGTGCGTCTCCATTCTGCGTCGCATCGAGGCTGGCGCGGATGTAGGAGCTGAGGATTCTCGGCTTCAGGCGGTCGCGCTTCAGCACCTGCTTGAGTGATGCCATCGCTGCGCCGTCGAGCGCGACGTCGCTCAGCACGAGCGCATGCGCGCCGGCCTCGCGCGCCTGCTGCAGCAGACGCTTGGCGGCTTCGAGCGGAGCGTCGCGGTCGAGCAGCGGGCTGCACAGCGTGCCATAGGGATGCGCGCTCACCAGGGCGGGCAGGGGGATCTTCAGGGCGCGCCAGAGTGAGACCACCGGCATCAGGCCGATCAGCCGGGCCGAAGTGCCGTCAAATGCGGACAGTGCCGAGGCATCCGTGCGACCGCGCGCAGTTGCGCTGACGGCGAGCTCCCAGGCGGGCAGGTAATATCCGTTCGGCTCGATCGCCCGCTGCGCCAGCGCGCGCCATTGGCCGGTGTCGACGGCGGCGAGCGGGACAGGCGCGCGCGCCATCGCGGCATCCCTTGCCGATGCCGGATTGATCGCAGCCTGATCCGCGATGTCGACCACGTCCCGTCGTCCCCGTTCACACGAGCTGGGCCCGTGCCACCGGTCATGCTTAGCGCAAAGATTGGAAAATACCGTTGGCACGCCGCCGCAATTCGAGCGGTAGTGTTAACATTCCATTCAGCATCCGGCCGCGGCTTGACCCTGAGGAATCGTGGCTAGTCTCCCGGCACGAAATGATCGCGGGTGCTCGCGCGGCCGCCGCTGGCGGTATCGGTGATGGTGATCTCGATGTCGCGGGAGGTCTTCGGCAGGTCGCTGGGCCCGACCTGTACCGAGAGCCTGACCTCGCGGGTCTGATCCTGCCCGACCTCGATGATGGGCTTGCCGCCAGGTTCCGCCTCGATGCCGGCGACGCGAATGGTCGCGCCCGGCAGACCGGAGACTTCGAGCGCAAACGATCGCTGTGCACTCTTGTTGAGGATACGCACGGTGTAGTCGTTGCGCACGCCGCCGTCCGAAAGCTGGACGAAGAGGGGATTGCGCTCGTGCAGTACGTTGACGTCCATCGTCGCGCGAGTGGCGAGAGTGTACAGCATGATGCTGCCCACAATGGCGATGGCCGCGGCATAGATCAGCGTGCGCGGACGGATGATGCGGTAGATCGGCGGCTTGCCCTCGCGTCGGCGCTGCATGTTGATGTCGGTGTCGTAGCCGATCAGGCCCTGGGGCCGGCCGATCTCGCGCATGACGTTGTCGCAGGCGTCGATGCACAGGCCGCACTGGATGCAGCCGAGCTGGATGCCGTGACGGATGTCGACGCCGGTCGGGCAGACATTGATGCACTGATGGCAGTCGACGCAATCGCCGGCGGGATCGCCATGGGCGCGCGCGGCATCCGCCTTCTTCACCGACATGCGCGGCTCGCCGCGGTCACGCCGATAGGTGACGTTGAGCGCCCATTCGTCGGTCAGCGCCGCTTGGATCCGCGGCCACGGGCACATGTAGATGCACATCTGCTCGCGGGCGTGACCGGCAAAGACATAGGTCGTAGCGGTGAGGATGCCGATCCAGAGATAGGCGATGAACGGGGCCTGGAAGGTCGCGAGCTCCTTCACCAGCGTCGGCGCGTCGGAAAAGTAGAGCACCCAGGCGCCGCCGGTCCACCAGGCGATCATGATCCAGAGAAAGTGCTTGAGCGCGACCTTGCGAAGATGGTCGAACGTCCAGTAGCGCTTGTCGCCCTGCATGCGCTCGCGCCGGTCGCCCTCGACCCAACGCTCGACCGCGTAGAACAGGTCGGTCCACACCGTCTGCGGGCACATGTAGCCGCACCACAGCCGTCCCGCGACCGCGTTCATCAGGAACAGAATCATCGCCGCGATGATGAGGAGACCGGTGAAATAATAGACCTCCTGCGGCCACAGCTCGATGAAGAAGAAGTAGAAGCGCCGATGCGGGAAGTCGATCAGCACGGCCTGGTCGGGCAGGCCAGGTCCGCGATTCCAGCGCACGAACGGCAGCAGGTAATAGGTTCCGAGCGTGACGCACAGGATCGCCCATTTGATGCGGCGGAAAGGGCCATGGACCGACTGCGGATAGACCTTCTTCCGCTTCTCGTAGAGAGGTCCCTCGATGAAGGTGTCGTCGGTCATGGCAGTGCTCCCCGCGCCTTGCGAAGGCAAGAGTCCTACCTGGCGGCGCAGAAGAGGCGGTACAAAACCTCTAGCACTGCGCGGACTTCCGGGCTCGCGATGCTGTAGTATATCGTTCGGCCGTCCCGCCTTGGTTTGACCAGGCTCAATGCGCGCATCTTTCCGAGATGCTGGGATAGCGCGGCCATGGTATTTGCGCCCTGCGCAAGGGCGCTCTCGATCAGGAGAGGCTCATGGTCACGACGTCTTTTACGCCGATCGCGTCGCTCGTTGGCGGTGCGATGATTGGCCTCGCGGCCATTCTGCTGATGTGGGCAACGGGTCGGATCGCCGGCGTCAGCGGCATCGCTGCGCGGCTGTTTCCGCCCTATGAGGATCGCGAATTCGCCGGGCGCCTCGCCTTCGTCGCCGGTCTCGCCGCCGCGCCCGTGCTGGTGCGATTCGTCACCGGCGGTCTGCCGGAGCAGACGATCGCGGCGGGGCCGGCTCTCTTGATCGTCGGCGGATTGCTGACGGGTTTCGGTTCGGTGTGGGGCAGCGGCTGCACCTCGGGCCACGGCGTTTGCGGCCTGTCGCGGCTGTCGGTGCGCTCGCTCGTCGCGACCATCACCTTCATGGCGGCCGGCATGGCGACAGTGTTCTTGATGCGGCACTGGAGCTGAAGGCGATGGCAATCCTGGTTCAATTCGCGATCGGGCTGGTCTTCGGCCTCGGCCTCATCATCTCCGGCATGTCGGACCCAGCGAAAGTGCTGAACTTCCTGGACGTCGCCGGCATTCCGGCAGGGACATGGGATGCAAGCCTCGCCTTCGTGATGGCGGGCGCGGTGGCCGTGACCTTCATCGGCTTCAGCCGCGTTCTCAAGCTTCCGCGTCCATTCTTCGCTGATCGCTTCTATCTGCCGACGCGGCGAGACATCGATCCCAGGATCGTCGCAGGTCCGGCGATCTTCGGTTTCGGCTGGGGGCTGGTAGGCTTTTGCCCGGGGCCGGCGCTGACCGCGCTCGGATTTGGCTCGCTCTCCGCCGTCATCTTCGTCGTGGCGATGTGCGCCGGCATGGTGCTCGCCCGCTTCATCGCTCAGCTGCCGTCATCGACGCGCTACATCACGCCGGCCGATCCACTCGAAACCTGAGGTCACGGGACCGGGCGAATAGTCTCGCCCGGTCTCCGACCATCAAGCCTTCATCGCTCACCAGCTACCGACGCCGACGCTGACGCCGGGCGCGCGAATGCCGACGCCGGCGCGCGGGCCGTCATCGTAGTGGCGATGATAGCTCCGGCGCTCATAGTAGCGGTCGCGCGGCATGTAATTGTAGGAATCGCGCACGATCACGCGCGACCCGCCGCGCGTGCGATAGCAGCGACCATCCTCGTCGCAGACGAGTCGCACCTGCTGCACGAGATCCGGATTGGTGTATTCGCTGGTCGTATAGATATCGGAAGCCTTGGCCCCCGAGGCGGCGGCCAAGGCCCCCACGCCTGCCAGCAGCGCAATAGTCAACGTCCTCATCATGTCCTCCTCGAAACTGCCCTCGGCGGTAACAAGAAGGGGAGGCGGTGATCGTTCCGGGTCATCTACAGGTTTTTCCCGGAACCTGTCGTCAGGGGCGGGTTCCTAGATCGGCTCGTAAGTCTCCGTGCCGCAGATGTCGTCGGCGTCGGCGCGGCGACGGTCCACGACCTTGCCGCCGTTGATCGTCACGATGTAGGTTTGGACGCCGAGCGGCGTCCCGGTCGCCGAGGTCAGCTGCGCGCGGACGCACGCGGTCCAGCCCGGTCCTCGCAGCTCACGATGCGGCGGCGCGACGTGAACCTCGCGCGGATAGGATGTTGCAAGAAAGACGACGTCAATCTGCTCGCGCACCACGCGCTTGACGTCCGGCGGCGCTTCCGGCGGCGGCTGCTCGGCCTCCTTCATGCGCATGAACTCCGGCACCGGTGCGCGGCTGTCGGCAAAGCCGCAGGCACCGAGCGCAAGCGCGCCAGCGAGTAGCGCCGCATGAGCAATGATCTGCAACATCCGTGAAGGTCCCCTGCGGGCCAACAGATAGGCACGATTGCGATCCGACGAAGTCCGGGCCGATCAAGATTTGCTGAAGTCTCGGAACCCGCGGCATTGCTATTCCGCGGTTGCGGGCTCGTTTGTACCCCACGCGAGGGGGATTGCTGCAATGCGGATTTTGGCCATCGCGGCCGCGGTGCTGGCGGTGACCGCCGGCTCAGTGCAGGCGCCAGCCCAATGAAGCCGCCAAGCCGATCGACAACAGTCCCAAGATCGACGAGAAGACCTACAAGGCCGCTCTCGAGCGCATTCCGAGCCCAAGGACAGGTACGACCCCTGGGGCGGCGCCCGCCCGGGCGAGCCTGCCAAGAAACCGAAATGACGGGAGGCGGATGGCGCGGACCTGTATTTCAGGTTTGGCGAAGCGTCGTCGCTCCTGTCGCGCGCAATCGATCACCCGGGCGGACGAATCGTTGCGGGCCATCATCGATCGCGATCGTCACGCGCGTGATTGCGCGCCTGCTGGCAACCGTCGCCGTCGTATCGAAGCAATCAGGATCGTGTTGTGCATGCGATGCGAACCTTCGTTCACATCGCGCCCGCTATTGCACGAAAGCGAGGCCGACGCGCTTGTCGCTGCGCCAAACTGTGCGACAATGCCGTACGAAATCGTCACACGCGATCGAGAGCGTGACCGATTGCGGCAACATGACGGGAGTGTCGAGGTCGATCGCCACGCCGCCCGCCGACATGTTTCGCACTGTGCAAGGAATGCCGCTGTTTTCAAAGGTGATCTTTCCGCCCTTGAAAACACGGTGACGTTGCGATGTGCGCTTCTCAATCATCCGCGTTAGTCCTGCCGATGAGTAGGAAATAGTGCAGAGAAATTACGTTGAACTAAACTCAATACTGGCGCTACTTGCACGGCGTTTCAGGCTTTGTTTACGACGTTGGAGCGGCGAGCCGCTCCCACGAACCTGCCCAAAGAGCCTATACAAGTGCCTTTCCTTTATGGTGCGACGCGCCGATGGAGATATTGATGAAGACTTCGCTTTCGATTTTGTTCGCCGCAGCGCTCTCGCTGGCCTCGATGCCCGCCCACGCCGTCAAGTGGGACCTCTCGACCATGACCTGCAAGCAGTTCCTCGAGAGCGGCGAGGACAACATCGGCGTCGTGCTGACCTGGATGGACGGCTGGTACAAGGGCGACGAGGACAACGCGATCATCGACACCGACGTCTTCATCGAGAATGCCAAGAAGTTCGGCGCCTATTGCGGAAAGAATCCGACCGTCAGCGTCGTCACTGCGGCCGACGAGATCCTCGGCAAGTGACATTGCCGTCGCAATGACGGCAAGCGCGATCGCGCTTGCTGTCCCGACACGATTTCCATCGAGAGCCGCGTCGAGCCTTGCGCTTCGCGCGGCTCTCTTGTTTTCAGGGCGCGTTCACCCCGGCAGCATCGCGAACGCGCTCGACACCATCGCGGCCGGCTTGCCGTCGGCGGCCGAGAGCAGCGTGACGCGGCCAAAGCTCATGGTGCGCCCGAGCCGCACCACGCGCGCGTCCGCCAGCACGTCGGACGCGGCGATCGCGCGCATGAAATGCGTGGTCTGATCGACCGTGGTCATGGGACGGTAGCCGCGATTGGCCGCGAGGATCGCGATCACCATTGCGGTATCGGCGAGCGCCATCAGGGCCTGGCCGCAGACCACGCCGCCATTGCGGCACAGCCGCTCCGAAAACGGCATGCGCAGCAGCGCGCCGGGCTGCCAATCCGGGACGTCCGCGCGCGGCACATGCTCGATGCGCTCGACCGCGAGGTTGAGGTCCTGGACCCAGGGCGCAAAGACCTCGCCGAGGATGCGTCTGGCGTCGGCGAGGCCGAACTCGGCTTCTGGCTGCGTTTGCATTGCTGTCGCGCTCTCCTGTGTTGCCGGATGTTTCGCCGCATTGTGCGCGCATCGGCGAGGCAAAGTCACCCGGTCTGGCGCCGGCCGCCTCGGCTTGAAAATGCCTGACTTGGCCCGATATGATGCCTGGCTTGGGTAGGGGTGGATGATGTTGCGTCGCTGTATCCTCGTCTTTGGCATGGGCCTGCTCGGTCTCGCGCTGAGCGGGTGCACCAAATGCGGTCCGATCTGGGACGATTGGCTGCAGTCGCCCAAATCATGCCGATCGGATCGGCACTAGCGGCCACCGGGTCGTGCCGGGCTGACGAGGATGAGACGGCGCGGGGCGATCCGCGCCTCATGGAAGACTTAAGGAGTGGATGATGAAGCTTTTCCGTTTGGCCGCGGTGCTGGCCGTGCTGGCGGGACCTGCCTACGCGCAAATGCCCAACATCAATTTAATGCAGGATGCCCCGAGCAAGTCGCCGGAGGAGAAGGCCATCGAGGCCGAACGTGAGAAGGCCTACAAGGAAACACTGAAGAAGATTCCGGATACCAAGGCGTCCAGCGATCCCTGGGGCGGCATGCGCGCCGAACAGCCGAAGCAGCCGGCGGCGCCGAAGGCGTCGGCCGCGACCAGTGCGCCGAAGAAGGCCAAGAGCGGGACGGCCGCCAACTGACCCGTTCCGGGGAGGCACAATGCTCCTCGGAAGGACTCCTTTTGATCCGGCCCGCGCCCTACATTGTCCGTAGCGTAGTGCGCAGAGGAAGGCAGGACATGGCCGATCGTCCGCGGGATCTCGCCGAGCGGATGGCGCGCCGGCGCAAGGCGGCCGGCAAGCCCGGCCAGTCCGCCGGCGACGGCTATCTGCGCGAGACCTTCACGCTGCCGCGGGCGGCGGCGCGGGAGCGGGCGCAGGCCTTCTTCGCCCGCTACCCCAAGGCCGGCTATATGAGCGAGGTCGAGACCTGGCGCGAATTGCCCGGCGGCGATATCGAGTTCACCATGCGTCGGCTGCCCAGCGCCGACTGACGCCCGCTATGACGCAGAACGCGAAACGGTTCAGGCCGTCTTTCGCCCGATCGCCTTCAGCTCGCCTGCAAACATGTTGGTCGTCGCAATATTCCGCAGAAAGCAAAATGTCGCCCGCGGGCTCCGTGGTTCTCCGACCATGAACAAAGTTCCTGGAGCCCGGCCGCGATGTGTTCGGCAGGCGCGGGTTCAACCAGCGCCGCCGGATCCGCTTTAGGTTAACGGCATGTGCCTTGCTTGCTGATCACGGCAAGCAACCATGGGCGCCTCATGCTCGGCATTCCCCGCCGCTACTCGCATTTCGTCTTCGGCATCATCCAATCCGGTCTGACCTCGCTGATCGCGGCAGGAGTAGCCAGCTTTCCCGCCGGCAGCCCAATGCTGTTCGTGCGGCACTGGATGGCGTCCTGGCTGATCGCATGGGCCGCGATGCTGCCGGTCGTGCTGCTGGCGGCGCCCGCGATCCGCGCCTTCTCGCTGCGCCTGACCCAGGAGGAGCGGGAGCCCCGCGCCGGCCGGTAGCCGGGCGAGCTAGCCGGCTGCTGACGACAGCAGGCGCGCGAGGCCGCACACTGGCCCCGTACCGGTCCCAATTTCGACATCCGTCCGCACCACTGCGGACACACCCGTCGGCAAGATTTTATCCGTTCGGCGCAGCCATGGGGGAAACGTGGCCCGCCGGAAACGGGGTGGCATCATATGGATAACGTAGAGCGGTCATTTGCCGCCGCGACGGCGGCTGGCTTCGTCGTGCTGGTGATAGGCCTGATTCTGCTGGCGGTGCTCTAGCAGCCGGGCCGTCCCATCGACGGCGCCGGCCCGCCTTGCCTCGCAAAAGTGGCAAAACAACCCCATGCACAGTAGGGGTCCTGGCGATTTCATCGCTCGCCAATGGGTCGCTGGTAGTATTTAGCTACCTACTGCATCCGCGGTCGCGGCGCCCCGACCGGCGATGCCCGATCGGAGGTTCCGGCCAAGGACCGGAGCGGAGTGCCGCATCGCGGGCGGGCTTGGCCCGCTCCGGACAGCGGTCCTGGCGGCGCCTAATGAACTTTGATCTCGTTCAGCGGCAGATGGAGCTCGGCGGCGCGCTCTTCGCGGTCCTTCTTGCGGAACTCGTTTTCCTTGCGCTCGAACTTCACCATCTCCTCGTGGGCGGCGTCCAGCAGCGGCTTTCGCCTCAGCGTATCGTGGTGCGTGTCGTTGTTCGTCATGACCAGAGATCCCCAAAAGTTGCGGTCCCATCCCCACAGAAGGCCCGAGACCGCGAAAAGGTTCGGTGCCGCAGGATTACGGAAACATGACGGCGCCCAGTCGCGCGTCGTTGATGTCGGTCAGGGTCGTTTGAGGAACCGGTGCGGGCCCGGCTATTCCGGCGGCTGCAGCCCCGGCGATTTGACCCAATCGTTCAGATGATTGGCAACGTCGGCCTGGCGCGCCTTCTTGAGCAGCGCGTCCCGCTCCGGCCCGGGAGGTAGCTTGGACGCCTGCTCGCGGACCTGCTTCACCCATGCCGACAGCCGGTCCTGAAGGGTCAGTTGCTGCTTGAAACGTCGTCGCTTCAACATGGCGCGCTCTTTCCGTGCGAGGAGGCGGGAGCGCGAGGTCAGCGGTCTCATCACCGATAGTGGCCACGGTCCGCGCGGTGATGATGCATTAGGATCCAGAAACGGATCCGCGTCTGTTCAGTTGTGCACTCAGTGCGGACGGCGTGACGATCCAGCATGGCAGGTTCGACCAGCTCCGTTGTCTGTTGGTCCAGTTAGAAAGACAAAATCCGCAAAAGAACATATTGCGAACTGAGAACAAATAGGGTACATTGCTTTTATCGCCGAGCTGCCTCGCAACCGTTTGTCCCTCACGCGAATCCTCGCCATAAGGAGCACGACCCAATGTCCGCAACTGCCCTGCGTATCGTCGAAGGATCCTCCATGGACAAGAGTAAAGCTCTGGCCGCCGCGCTCTCCCAGATCGAGCGGCAGTTCGGCAAGGGCTCGGTGATGAAGCTCGGCAAGAACGACCGCTCCATGGACATCGAGGCGGTGTCCTCCGGCTCGCTCGGGCTCGATATCGCGCTCGGCATCGGCGGCCTGCCCAAGGGACGCATCGTCGAGATCTACGGGCCGGAATCCTCGGGCAAGACCACGCTGGCGCTGCATACGGTGGCGGAAGCGCAGAAGAAGGGTGGCATCTGCGCCTTCATCGATGCCGAGCACGCGCTCGATCCGGTCTATGCCCGCAAGCTCGGCGTCAACATCGACGAGCTCCTGATCTCGCAGCCCGACACCGGCGAGCAGGCGCTGGAGATCTGCGACACCCTGGTGCGCTCGGGCGCCGTCGATGTTCTCGTGGTCGATTCGGTCGCGGCGCTGGTGCCGAAGGCCGAGCTCGAAGGCGAGATGGGCGATGCGCTGCCGGGCCTGCAGGCCCGTCTGATGAGCCAGGCGCTGCGCAAGCTGACGGCCTCCATCAACAAATCCAACACCATGGTGATCTTCATCAACCAGATCCGCATGAAGATCGGTGTGATGTACGGCTCGCCGGAAACCACCACCGGCGGCAATGCGCTGAAATTCTACGCCTCCGTCCGCCTCGACATCCGCCGCATCGGCGCGATCAAGGAGCGCGACGAGGTGGTCGGCAACACCACGCGCGTCAAGGTGGTCAAGAACAAGCTGGCGCCGCCGTTCAAGCAGGTCGAGTTCGACATCATGTACGGCGAGGGCGTCTCCAAGATGGGCGAGATCCTCGATCTCGGCGTCAAGGCCGGCATCGTCGAGAAGTCGGGCGCCTGGTTCTCCTATGACAGCCAGCGCCTCGGCCAGGGCCGCGAGAACGCGAAGGCGTTCCTCAAGGGCAACCCCGATATCACCGCCAAGATCGAGACCGCGATCCGCCAGAACTCCGGCCTGATCGCCGAGCAGATCCTGGCCGGCACGCCGGAGCGCGACGCCGACGGCGAGGAGCCGGCGGACGAGTAGGACCTAACGCGAAATTTTTCGCGAGGAGCGGGCACTGAGGACGTTGAGTTGCCGACGTCTTCGGTGCCCGTTTCGTGTTGCGTGAGGGCGCGTCGACGATGAAGCGTGTGATTCTGACTAGTTCGTCCGGCGTTGGTCTCACCTATGCCGGTCGTGCTGACATGGTCGTCCCGTTGATCTTTCGGTTCGTTTGGGGGCCGTTGCCTACGTCGCACCACCTCGAGGACTATCTTACGGGAGGCTATTACAGGGGCGATCCGGAGGTGCGGTGGTCCGATCTTGTTGGCCGGTTGCCTCAGACCGGTCTCGCGCACAAGGAGACTGGCCTGGTTTGGTTTTGCGAGACCTATGGCGTCGAGTTCATCGAGCTGTGGTTCGACCCTGAGCCTAACAGTCAATTGCAACTGATCTGGATCCTGGACTATTTGCGGTCCCATCCATCGATCACCCATTGTCTGAGACTGCGACGGGTCAATTTCGATCTGCGCGAAGCGGACGGCCCGCAACTTCGCGATCGTACGGTGCGGGAATCGGAGATCGCAGAGTGCGACTTCGAGATAGCCAACATGGCCTGGGAGGCGTATCGGGCGCCGACGCCTGAACTTTGCTTCGGGTTGCTGACAAGGGATTTACCCAGGCTACCTTTCCTGAAGCCGGCTCTGGAAGCGTTGCTAGCTGAACTGCCGTCACCAATCACCGGATTGGGTGCGACGGAGGCGCGGCTTATCGAGCTGATTGCAAGGGGGCACAACCGTACAAAAGAACTGTTTCAGCCGGGCGGGCTGCTCGAAACGCGCGTGTTCGACCAGTGGGAGCTGGGTCCGTTGCTCGAAGGGCTTGCGTCGGGCCCGATGCCGGCGGTGGCAGGTCTCGATCCGAAACTCGCGACGCTCGCCCCGCACGATGCGCGAGGTCGCAACGCCGCCTATCGTCGGAGCCGGTTGTCGCTGACCGAATTTGGCAAAGCGGTTCTGGAAGGCCGCGAAGATTTCCGTCGCCACAATCCGATTCGACGTTGGTGGGGCGGCACGCTGCTCACCAATGAACGGCTGTGGCGGTGGGATCGCAAAAGCCGGTTGCTGATTGCGCCTTAGCGGCGCACGCAGTGCCGTAGGGCCGAAGGCGTAGTCCACCACCGTTCGGTTCAGCGGACGCAGAAGTGGTGGGTTACGCGTCGCGGACTGCGCTTTGCGCAGCCGCGAGGCTAACCCACCCTACACATCCTACTCCGCAGCTTCTGCGTAATCGCTCACCGGCGGGCAGGAGCACACGAGGTTGCGATCGCCGTAGACGTTGTCGACGCGGCCCACGGGGCACCAATATTTGTCGGTGCGCGAGACGCCGTCGGGGAAGCAACCCTCCGTGCGGGTGTAAGCGCGCTTCCAATCGTCGTCGGCGATGTCGTGCACGGTGTGCGGAGCGTGGCGCAGGGGCGAGGCTGCGATCTCAAAGCGGCCGGCCTCGACCTCGGCGATCTCCTTGCGGATCGCGATCATGGCGTCGCAAAAGCGATCCAGCTCCGCCTTGGATTCCGACTCGGTCGGCTCGATCATCAGCGTGCCCGGCACGGGAAAGCTCATGGTCGGGGCGTGGAAGCCGTAATCGATCAGGCGCTTTGCAATGTCGTCGACGGTGACGCCACTCGTCGTTTTTAGCGGACGGGGATCGACGATGCACTCATGCGCGACGCGGCCCTTCTCGTTCTTGTAGAGCACCGGGAAGTGCGGATCGAGGCGCGCTGCGATGTAATTGGCGTTGAGGATCGCGATCTCGGTGGCGCGCTTCAGGCCCTCACCGCCCATCATCAGGATGTAGATGTAGGAGATGGTGAGGATCGAGGCCGAACCGAACGGCGCGGCCGAGACCGGACCGACCGGGGCGTCTGCCTTCGTCGCGGGGTGGCCAGGGAGGAACGGCGCGAGATGCGCCTTGACGCCGATCGGGCCCATGCCGGGACCGCCGCCGCCATGCGGGATGCAGAAGGTCTTGTGCAGGTTCAGATGGCTGACGTCGGCGCCGTAATCGCCGGGCCTGGAAAGGCCGACCTGCGCATTGAGGTTGGCCCCGTCGAGATACACCTGGCCGCCATGGCCGTGCACGATGTCGCAGATCTCGCGAATGTGCTCCTCGAACACGCCGTGGGTCGAGGGATAGGTGATCATGACCGCGGCGAGGTCGTTCGCATGCTTCTCCGCCTTGGCGCGGAGATCATTGACATCGACGTCGCCGTTCTTCTCGCAAGACACCACCACGACATCCATGCCGACCATCGCGGCCGAGGCCGGATTGGTGCCGTGGGCGGAGGAGGGGATCAGGCAAATCTTGCGATGGCCCTGTCCGCGCGCGGCGTGATAGCCACGGATCGCCAAAAGCCCGGCATATTCGCCCTGCGCGCCCGAATTCGGCTGCAGCGAGATCGCGTCATAGCCGGTGATGTCGCACAGCCATTTTTCCAGCCGCGCAAACAGCGCGTGATAGCCGCGTGCCTGCTCGCGCGGGGCGAACGGATGCAGCGAGCCGAATTCCGGCCAGGTCAGCGGCATCATCTCGGTGGTCGCGTTCAGCTTCATGGTGCAGGATCCCAGCGGGATCATGGCGCGGTCGAGCGCGAGGTCGCGGTCTGAGAGCTTGCGCATGTAGCGCAGCATCTCGGTCTCCGAGCGATGCGCATGGAACACCGGATGGGTCAGGAAGGCCGTAGCGCGCTTCAATTCGTCCGGCAGCGCCTCGCGCGTCTCGGCGTCGATCTCGGCATAGGTGAGCTTGCCGCCGAAGGCGCGCCAGACCGCTTCGACCGTCGCAGGCGTCGTGGTCTCGTCGAGCGCGATGCGAAGCGCGGTATCACCGACGCCGAGATTGATCTTCTCGGCGAGCGCGCGCGCGACGATCTCCTCGCGCTTGCCGCCGGCATCGACGCTGAGCGTGTCGAAGAAGTTCTCGCTGTCAGGCGCAAAGCCGAGCTTGCGCAAGCCGGTCGCGAGCACGGCGGCGCGGCGATGCACATTGCGTGCGATCTGCGAAAGGCCCTCGGGGCCGTGATAGACCGCATACATCGAGGCGATCACGGCGAGCAGCACCTGCGCGGTGCAGATGTTGGAGGTCGCCTTCTCGCGGCGGATGTGCTGCTCGCGGGTCTGCAGCGCGAGACGATAGGCCGGCGCACCGCGCGAATCGACGGACAGGCCGACGATGCGGCCGGGCAGCGAGCGCTTCAGCGCATCGCGCACCGCCATATAGGCGGCGTGCGGGCCGCCATAGCCCATCGGCACGCCGAAGCGCTGCGCCGAGCCGATGGCGATGTCGGCCCCGAGCTCGCCAGGCGAGGCGAGCAGCGTCAGCGCCAGGAGGTCCGCGGCGACGATCGCAAGTGCGCCCTTGGTCTTCAGCGCCGCGATCGCAGGCCTGAGGTCGCGCAACGCGCCGGAGCTGCCGGGATATTGCAGCAGCGCGCCGAGCACGTCCGCTTTGTCGAGATCGGTGAGGGGATCGCCGACGACCAGAGTCCACCCCAGCGGTTCGGCGCGGGTGCGCATCACCGCCAGCGTCTGCGGATGCACGTCCTTGTCGACGAAGAAGGCCTTGGCCTTGACCTGCGAGTGGCGCTCGGCAAGAGCCATGGCTTCGGCCGCCGCTGTCGCCTCATCGAGCAGCGAGGCGTTGGCAACGTCGAGCCCGGTGAGGTCGCAGATCATGGTCTGGAAGTTGAGCAGCGCTTCCAGCCGGCCCTGGCTGATCTCCGGCTGGTAGGGCGTATAGGCCGTGTACCAGGCCGGGTTCTCCAGGATGTTGCGCTGGATCACCGCGGGCAGGATGGTGCCTGAATAGCCCTGGCCGATCAGCGAGGTGAACACCTGGTTTTGACGCGCAAGCTCGGTCATGTGCGCGATCGCCTCGGTCTCGCTGAGCGGCTTGCCGAGATCGAGCGGGGCGGCCTGCCGGATCGAGGCCGGCAGCGTCTCCGCCATCAGCGCGTCCACGCTCTTGGCGCCGACCGCCTCCAGCATCGCGGTGACGTCTCGCGCGGACGGGCCGATGTGGCGGCGGACGAAACTGGCGGTGTCGCCGTTGGATTTGCGGTGCGCGGTCATCATGGGTCCTCGCTAGCAGTTGTTGTCATGCCCCGCGAAGGCGGGGCATCCAGTAACCGCAAGCGTTTCGGCTTGAACCGAGAAGCTGCGGCGTACTGGATCGCCCGCCTGCGCGGGCGATGACACCGAGTGTGAGGTTAGAGTTCTCGTCATCTCACGCCGTATGCGCGTTGTAGGCGGCTTCATCCATGAGGCCGCCTAGCTCGCTTCTGTCGGCCATCTTGATCTTGAAGAACCAGGCCTTGCCTTGCGCGTCCGAGTTCACCAGCGCCGGCTCGGCCACGAGCTCGGCATTGGTCTCGAGCACTTCGCCAGAGATCGGCGCGTAGACGTCGGAGGCCGCCTTGACGGATTCGACGACCGCGGCGGCTTCGGCCTTCTTCAGCGCGCGGCCGACCTTGGGCAGCTCGACGAATACGACGTCGCCGAGCTGCTGCTGCGCGTAATCGGTGATGCCGACGGTGGCGACATCGCCGTCGATCGCCAGCCATTCGTGATCAGAGGTGTACAGCGTCGTGGTCATTTCGAATCCTCAGCGTTTGTAGGTGTTCTTGACGAAGGGCATGGCGGCGACCTGCAAGGGCAGTCGCTGGCCGCGCACCTGGGCGAAGAGTTTTGTGCCAAGCGCGCTCAGATTCGTGGGCACGTAGCCCATCGCAACCGGCGCATTCAGGCTCGGGCCGAAACCGCCCGAGGTGACTTGTCCGATCGGCTCGCCGCCCGCAGCGTCGGCAAACAGCAGCGCGCCCTCGCGCACCGGCGCGCGGCCTTCGGCGCGCAAGCCGACGCGGCGGCGGGATGCGCCGCCATCTAAATGAGCGAGGATCTTCGCAGCGCCGGGAAAGCCACCGGCGCGTGCACCGCCGGTGCGGCGGCTTTTCTGCACCGACCATTCCAGCGCGGCCTCGGCCGGCGTGGTCGTGGTGTCGATGTCGTGGCCGTACAGGCAGAGCCCGGCTTCCAGCCGCAGGCTGTCGCGGGCCCCGAGGCCAATCGGCAGCACGTCGGGATTGTCCAGCAGCATCTTTGCGAGGCGTTCGGCATCGCCTGATGGAACCGAGATCTCAAAACCGTCCTCGCCGGTGTAGCCGGAGCGCGAGACGAAGCACGTGATGCCGGCGACCTCATGCGGGCCGGCATCCATGAATTTCATGGCCGGCGCGTCTGCACAGAATTTCGCCAGCGCCGCTTCCGCCTTCGGGCCCTGCAACGCGATCAGCGCGCGGTCGGCAAGCTGCTCGATCACGCAGTCGTCGGACAGGTTCGCGCGCAGATGCGCCTCGTCCTCGGCTTTGCAGGCGGCGTTGACGACCAGGAACAGGTGATCGCCGAAATTGGCGACCATCAGGTCGTCGAGAATGCCGCCGTCGTCATTGGTGAACTGGGCGTAGCGCTGCCGCCCTGCGGCGATCGCCACGATATCCTGCGGCACCAGCCGCTCCAGCGCGCGGGCGGCGTCCTCCACATTGCCGGATTTCGGCCGGAGCGCGAGCTGGCCCATGTGGGAGACGTCAAACAGGCCCGCTTTGGTGCGGGTATGGAGGTGCTCCTTCAAGACGCCCGCGGGGTACTGCACGGGCATGTCGTAGCCCGCGAACGGCACCATCTTGCCGCCCAGGGACACGTGAAGGTCGTAGAGGGGGGTGGTACGTTTCAGGGAGTCTTGATCGTGCGCTAGCATCTTGAGGGCCCTCGGCGGTTCCCCGGGGAGGATTCCCCGATGGACACCGGTCGAAGCCCCATCTGTCGCTGTGCCTGAGAGTATTATCCCGTCGGCGGACGCTGTCCGGGTCTTAAGCCCGTCGGCGCCTCTTTCCAGATGCTGTCAAAGCCACGCGGTTCTTTTGCCTGAGAGTTTCCGGGGCGGTTGCTCCTTCGGCGCCGGCTACCAAGTGCCGGTCTCTCCCGACGTGGCCGTACGATACAGATGGGTAGAGACCACAGCGGAGCCAAGCCTGTCAACGCGTTCGCGCGCCCTATCCAACGGGATTGCAAGGGGATTGAGCGCCTGCGGCAACCCTCTGATCTCTTTGCACAGTTTCTGGACAGCGAAGCTGGCCTTGTCTAAAAGCGCTTTGGCCCGCAGATATCAGCCTTAACGGTCCGGTTTGGACCGCGAAAAGCGGGCCCAAGCATACCCGATTGGATGAACATGAGCGGCGTCAACGAGATCAGGTCGACCTTTCTGAACTTCTTTGCCGAGAACGGCCACGAGATCGTGCCGTCCTCGCCACTCGTGCCGCGCAACGACCCGACGTTGATGTTCACCAATGCCGGCATGGTGCAGTTCAAGAACGTCTTCACCGGCGTCGAGAAGCGGCCCTATCAGCGCGCCACCACCTCGCAGAAATGCGTGCGCGCCGGCGGCAAGCACAACGACCTCGACAATGTCGGCTACACCGCGCGCCATCTCACCTTCTTCGAGATGCTCGGCAATTTCTCGTTCGGCGATTACTTCAAGGAGCGCGCGATCGAGCTCGCCTGGAAGCTGATCACGAGCGAGTTCGGGCTGAAGAAGGACAAGCTGCTCGTCACCGTCTACCACACCGACGACGAGGCGGCCGGCCTGTGGAAGAAGATCGCCGGCTTCTCCGATGACCGCATCATCCGCATCCCGACCTCCGACAATTTCTGGGCGATGGGCGACACCGGGCCGTGCGGCCCGTGCTCGGAGATCTTCATCGACCGCGGCGAGCACATCTGGGGCGGTCCTCCGGGATCGCCGGAAGAGGACGGCGACCGCTTCCTCGAATTCTGGAATCTCGTGTTCATGCAATACGAGCAGGTGACGAAGGAGGAGCGCGTTAATCTGCCGCGTCCCTCGATCGACACCGGCATGGGCCTGGAGCGCATGGCCTGCATCCTCCAGGGCGTCGAGAGCGTGTTCGAGACCGACCTGTTCAAGAACCTGATCGACGCGACCTCGTCCGCGCTCGGCAGCGGACCGAACGAGCAGAACGTCGCCTCGTTCCGCGTCATCGCCGACCACTTGCGCTCCTCGGCCTTCCTGGTCTCCGACGGCGTGCTGCCCTCGAACGAGGGCCGCGGCTATGTGCTGCGCCGGATCATGCGCCGCGCGATGCGCCATGCGCAGCTCCTGGGCGCGAAGGAACCGTTGATGCATCGGCTGGTCTGGGCGCTGGTGCGCGAGATGGGCCAAGCCTATCCCGAGCTGATGCGCGCGGAAAAGCTGATCGAGGAGACGCTGCGGCTGGAGGAGACCCGCTTCCGCAAGACATTGTCGCGGGGCCTTGCCATCCTCGACGAGAAGAGCGCCGGTCTGAAGAAGGGCGACATGTTCGACGGCGACGTCGCCTTCACGCTCTACGACACCTACGGCTTCCCCCTCGACCTGACGCAGGACGCGCTGAAGTCGCGCGGCATCGGCGTCGACCAGGCGGCGTTCACCGACGCGATGGAGCGCCAGAAGGCCAAGGCGCGCGAGTCCTGGAAGGGGTCGGGTGAGGCGGCCTCCGAGGCGATCTGGTTCCCGCTGCGCGAGAAGCTCGGAGCGACCGAATTCCTGGGCTACGAGACCGAAAGCGCCGAAGGCGTGGTCTCGGCGCTGGTCAAGGATGGCGCCGAGGTCGCGAGCCTCAAGGCCGGCGAAACGGGCGCGATCGTGCTGAACCAGACGCCGTTCTATGCGGAGTCGGGCGGCCAGGTCGGCGACACCGGCGTGCTCTCGGGCGAGGGCGGCATCAAGGTCCGCGTCACTGATACGCAGAAGAAGCTCGGCGATCTCTTCGTCCATATCGGCACGGTCGAGAGTGGTGAAGTGAAGCTCGGCACGGCGCTGCAGCTCGAGGTCGATCATTCCAGGCGCTCGACCATCCGCGCCCATCACTCCGCGACCCACATCATCCACGAGGCGCTGCGCCAGGTGCTCGGCGATCACATCGCCCAGCGCGGCTCGATGGTGGCGCCGGACCGGCTGCGCTTCGACTTCGTGCATCCGAAGCCGATCACGGCTGAGGAGCTCGCCCGGGTCGAGGACATCGCCAACGACGTGGTGTTGGAGAACGACGAGGTCACCACGCGCGTCATGGGCGTCGACGAGGCCCGCGAGGCCGGCGCGCGCGCGCTGTTCGGCGAGAAGTATGGCGACGAGGTCCGCGTCGTCTCGATGGGCAGGACCGCGCGCGAGCGCGGCGCCAACGCGCTCGGCTGGTCGGTCGAGCTCTGCGGCGGCACCCATGTGAAGCGCACCGGCGATATCGGCCTGATCACGGTCACGAGCGAGAGCGCGGTCGCCTCCGGCGTGCGCCGGATCGAGGCGCTGACGGGCAACTACGCGCGAAAACATGCCAACGACACCATGGCGCTGGCGAAGATCGCGGCGAACGAGCTGCGCACCTCGCTCGACGACGTGCCGGCGCGCATCTCGGCGCTGATGGAGGAGCGCAAGAAGCTCGAGCGCGAACTCTCCGATGCCCGCAAGAAGCTGGCGATGGGCGGCGGCGCCGCAGCCGGCAACAACGGCGCAGCGTCGGGCGTGCGCGAGGCCGGCGGCGTCAAGCTGATGGCGCGTGCGGTCGAAGGCATCGAGATGAAGGATCTCAAGAGTCTCGCCGACGACGGCAAGAAGCAGATCGGCTCGGGCGTCGTCGCCATCGTCGGCGTCACCGGGGACGGCAAGGCCGGAATTGTGGTCGGCGTCACGCAGGACCTCACCGCGCGCTTCAACGCGGTCAATCTGGTCCGCATCGCCTCCGAGGCGCTCGGCGGCAAGGGCGGCGGCGGCCGGCCCGACATGGCCCAGGCCGGCGGCCCCGATGGCGCCAAGGCGTCCGAGGCCCTGAGCGCGATCGAAAAAGCGATGGCGGGCGCTTAAGTCCGCCATGGGCCTCGTTCCGCGCGGACGTGGGCTTCGCAATCCGGACCTGAGGGATCGCCTCTACGACTTGCTGGAGCACGATCCCCTAGCCTATTCGGTCGGGTCGCGCTTCATCCAGCTCGTCATCGGCGTCATCGTGTTCAACGTCGCCGCGATGATTCTCGCCTCGGTGCCGGAATTGGACGCGCGGTTCGGCGCGCTGTTTGCCGGCATCACCATCCTCTCCGTGATCGTGTTCGCGCTGGAATATGCCGCGCGGCTGTGGACCGTCGCCGGCCACACCCAGCGCAAGGGCTCGGCGCTGGCCGACCGCCTCGGCTATGCCTTCTCGGCGCTCGGCATCATCGATCTCATGGCCTTCCTGCCTGCCGCTATCGTGCTCGCGACCGGCGAGCACGCGACGCTGGCCGCGCTCGGCGTGCTGCCGTTCTTCAAGCTGATCCGCTATTCGCCGGCGATGCGTTCGCTGCTCGCCGCCGTGCATGCCGAGCGGCGCGCGCTGATCGGCTGCATCGTGATCCTGATTGGCGCGGTCTTGACCTTCGCCTCGCTGCTCTATGCCATCGAGCGCGACGTGCAGCCGGACAAGCTCGGCACCATTCCGCAGGCGATGTGGTGGGCGATCGTGACGCTCGGCACCGTCGGCTATGGCGACGTCGTGCCGGTGACGCCGCTCGGCAAGTTCGTCTCCACCTTCGCCATCATCGCCGGCTTTGCCATGATCGCGCTGCCGGTCGCGATCATCTCCTCGGCGTTCGCAGAAGAGGTGAAGCGGCGCGATTTCGTCGTCACCTGGGGCATGTTGGCGCGCGTGCCGCTGTTCTCGCACCTCTCGGCCGCGGAGATCGCCGACATCATGCGGCTTTTGCGGGCGCGCACCATCGAGCAGGGCGAAATCCTGGTGCGGCGGGGCGATATGGCCTCGTCGATGTATTTCATCACGGCCGGCGAGGTCGAGATCGCGCTGCCGAGCCAGCATGTGCGCCTTGCCGACGGCACCTTCTTCGGCGAGATCGCGCTCCTGCATAAGACGAAGCGCAGCGGCACGGTGACGGCGACGCGCAAGACCCGGCTGCTCGTGCTCGACGCCCAGGATTTTCATGCCTTGATCGCGCGCATGCCGACGCTGGCCGATCACGTCCACGAAACCGCGAAGGCGCGTCTCGCCGATAGCGGCGATCTTGCGCTCGCCGAGCTCGCGCAGGCGAAGGAAGGCACCGACCGCTGAGCGGCCCCCCAAGCAAAGGGGCCGCGCTTGCAGCGCGGCCCGTTGTGGTGTTTCGGCCCGATCGGGCGAAAGTGCGGGCAGCTCAGGCCGCCAGCTCCTTGGTCAGGTTCTCGGCGACCTTGTCGAGGAAGCCGGTGGTCGAGAGCCAGCGCTGGTCGGCGCCGACCAGCAGCGCGAGGTCCTTGGTCATATAGCCGGCCTCGACGGTGTCGACGCAGACCTTCTCCAGCGTGGCCGCGAATTTGGCGAGCTCGGGGTTGTTGTCGAGCTTGGCGCGGTGCGACAGGCCTCGGGTCCAGGCGAAGATCGAGGCGATCGAATTGGTCGAGGTCTCCTTGCCCTTCTGGTGCTCGCGGTAGTGGCGGGTCACCGTGCCGTGGGCAGCTTCCGCCTCGACGGTCTTGCCGTCGGGGGTGAGCAGCACCGAGGTCATCAGGCCGAGCGAGCCGTAGCCCTGCGCGACCGTGTCGGACTGCACGTCGCCGTCGTAGTTCTTGCAGGCCCAGACATAGCCGCCGGACCATTTCAGCGCCGAAGCGACCATGTCGTCGATCAGGCGGTGCTCGTAGGTCAGGCCCTTGGCGTCGAACTCCTTCTTGAACTCGCGGTCGAAGATATCCTGGAAGATGTCCTTGAAGCGCCCGTCATAGACCTTGAGGATCGTGTTCTTGGTCGACAGGTACACCGGGTAATTGCGGAGCAGGCCGTAATTGAACGAAGCGCGGGCGAAGTCGATGATGGAATCGTCGAGATTGTACATCTCCATCGCGACGCCGGCGCCGGGCGCCTTGAACACTTCCTTCTCGATCACGGTGCCGTCCTCGCCGACGAACTTCAGCGAGAGGGTGCCCTTGCCGGGGAACTTGATGTCGGTGGCGCGGTACTGGTCGCCATAGGCGTGCCGGCCGATGATGATCGGCTTGGTCCAGCCGGGAACCAGGCGCGGCACGTTCTTGCAGATGATCGGCTCGCGGAAGATCACCCCACCGAGAATGTTGCGGATGGTGCCGTTCGGCGACTTCCACATCTGCTTGAGATTGAACTCCTTCACCCGGGCTTCATCCGGGGTGATGGTGGCGCACTTGACGCCGACGCCGACCTTCTTGATCGCCTCGGCCGCGTCGATCGTCACCTGATCATTGGTGTGGTCGCGGTATTCCATGCCCAGGTCGAAATAGAGCAGCTCGACATCCAGGAACGGGTTGATCAGCTTGTCCTTGATGTACTGCCAGATGATCCGGGTCATCTCGTCGCCATCGAGCTCGACGACGGGATTGGATACCTTGATTTTTGCCATGATCGGGGGAGCCTCTTGGGAACGGCGCTTTTGGCGCGCCACGGGAATATCCGCCGCCTCTTAGCACCGCCGCGCGGCGGGCGAAAGCCAAGGGATTATGCACTTTTAGCTCATCCAGCTTCCGCAGATGGGGAGCGGCCAGCCGGGCCGCAGCCGGGTCGGGGCTCGCGTTCCCAGCGAGATTCAAAAGTCGAATCCAACCCGTTATTTCCCTTGAGAATTTCGTCAGGACAGGCAAACGACAGGCGGGCGGGGCCGGCCGCAAGGCGCGGCTTGAATCAATTCCTGAGAGCGCCTGGCCAGGGCCTTGAGAGACAGTGTGAAAGCGAAGCGAGATGTCGGGGACTGACAAGAGCAAGGCGGGTCTATCCCTCGACGGTCCCATCGTCATCCTGGTTGAGCCGCAGCTCGGCGAGAACATCGGCATGGCCGCGCGCGCCATGGGCAATTTCGCCTTGAGCCGCCTGCGCATCGTCAACCCCCGGGACGGCTGGCCCAACATCGCGGCCCAGCGGGCCGCGGCCGGCGCCGACCACATTCTGGAACGGGTCGAATTGTTCGGCACGGTCGAGCAGGCGGTTGCCGATCTCGACCTCCTGTTCGCCACCACCGCGCGGCCCCACGACCAGGCCAAGCCGGTGGTCGGGCCGGAGGCTGCAGCGGCCGAGATCGCCGGTCACGTTGCCACGGGAGGGAAGGCCGGCATCCTGTTCGGCCGCGAGCGCTGGGGCCTGACCAACGAGGAGGTCGGGCTCTCCAACCGCATCATCACCTTCCCGGTCAATCCGGGCTTTGCCTCGCTCAACCTCGCCCAGGCCGTGCTGCTGGTCGGCTATGAATGGTTCAAGCGTGCGACCTCGGGCGCGCTGCCGCACGCCATGCCGGAAAGATCCGAGCGCGCCTCGCAGCACCAGATGCAGGCTTTCTTCGACAACCTCGTGCGCGAGCTCGACAAGGTCGAGTTTTTGCGCCCGGCCGAGAAGCGCGACACCATGCTGGTGAACCTGCGCAACATCTTCACCCGCATGGAGCCGACCAAGCAGGACATGCACACCCTGCACGGCGTGATCATGGCGATTGCCGAAGGACGCAAGGGCCCGGCCAAGGGCGGCGTGCTCGACGGCGAGCAAGCCACGCGCCTGCGCGCGCTGCTGGCCGAGCACGGGCAGGGCGGCGGCGTCCCCGACAGCGGCTCGACCGTGCGGGGCCTTGCCCGCCTGCTCCGCCGCAACCCGACCGACGCCGAACGCCTGCTCTGGCAGGCGCTGACGCGTGATCGCCGCTTCGCAGGTGGGTTCAAACGCCAGACCCCGGTGGGGCGCCACATCCCGGACTTCGTCTCCTTCCCGCACCGGATCGCGATCGAGCTGGTGAACCCGGGCGAGGGTGAGGCGATCGCCGCGGACCGCGCGGGGCGGCGGGCCTGGCTGGAAGCGCGGGATTATCGGGTGCTCGACATTCGGGCCGTGGATGTTGAGCGCGATCTGGAGGCGGAGCTGGTGCGGCTTGCCGGGATGTTGGGACAGTAGAATCTCAGCGGGCCCTGGTGTCATCGTCGGGCGGATGCGATGACGATGGCGGCAAGCAGCGCGGCGATCAGGATGATGGCCAGTGCGGCTGTCCACCCATAGGTCTCAACTGCAATCCCAACCGCGACAGGTCCGGCCACCTGGCCGAGATTGCTCCCCTGCATGACCAGGCCGGTGACTACAGGAATGAGTGCGGCGGACGGCGAGAGCAACGGGATCGATGAGATCAGGACGGCGGGCATCAGGCCGCCGACCCCCGCGAACAGGATGCAGAGCAGAAGCGTGGGCGTATCGCCGAAGATCTGCAGGAATATCCCCGGAGCTGAAAACCCCATCGCGAGATAGGCGACCACGAGCAGCACTGAACGACGGGCACCGCGCGCGAGCAGGTAGCCGGCAGCGACATTGCCGATGATGTTGCTTGCGGTGGCGAGAGCACTGAGCATGCCGGCGGTGCCATGTGGGATGTTCATCCGTTCCATCAGCAGCACCGGGAGGAAGCTGAACAGCGCGAAGAACATCAGGCTGTAGAGGGCAAAACATCCGGCCAGCAGAAGCGGGCCCTTGCTTGCTGCCACGTGCACGGCATCGGACATCGTGCGTCGCCACGATGCCGAGATGCGCTTCGGGGCAGCCGGAATACCCATCCACGCGGCAGCGATAGTGATCGCCGCAAGGCCCGCGCTGGCCCACCACAGTGCGCGCCAGTCGCTGAAGAACGGACCGACGAGCATCGCGAGCGCAATGCCGGCCGGCATGAAGCAACTCCACAGGGCCAGCGGAACGTCTTGCTGCCCTGACGGGACTGCTCTGTTCAGGATCGCCGGCCCCGCAACAATGATCAGAAGAAATCCTGCCCCCTCCAAAATGCGCGATGCGAGAAGCACCGCATAGCCGGTCGCGAGCGCGCCGATGACGGCTCCCAGGATGAGCAGCCCGAGGCCGAGAATGAGACTTCGCCGATCTCCAGCGCGAGCCACGAGGGAGCCCGCGAGGATACCGCCCAACAGGCCGAGAACGGCCAGTATCCCGGTCAGCCAGCCGGCAGCGGCGAGATCGAGGCCAAAGTCCTTTTGCAGCATGGGCGTGGCTATGGCAGCCTTCCCCACCTGGATCGCGGCGACGACGCCGGAGCCCACGACGATGCTCACCACATGCCAGTGTTCTCGCACGGACGGGGCAGGCGCTGCCGCCGCCATCAGGCCGCCTCCTTGAGCCGCCCAGCGGCCAGGGCGCGAGCAATCCCGGCGACATGGCGTCCCTGAAAGCGTGCTCCGGCCAGTTCGTTGGCGCTGGGACGACGATCTCCGCCGTTGCCGTCGTCGGCGAGCGTCGATGCGCCGTAGGGCGAGCATCCGGTGACCTCGTCCATGCGCATCTGTCCCTTGAATGTGTAGGGCAGCCCGACCACGACCATGCCGAGGTGCAGCAACACGGTGTGCACGGACAGAATGGTGCTTTCCTGGCCGCCGTGCTGGCTGCCCGTCGATGTGAAGACGCTGCCGACCTTGCCCACCAGCTTGTTCTCGAACCACAGGCCGCCGCACTGGTCGAGGAAGTTCTTCATCTGCGCGGCCATGTTCCCGAAACGCGTCGGCGTGCCAAAGATGATCGCGTCGTAGTCCGGCAACTCGGCCACGGCGGCGGTCTCGGCGCTCTGATCGAGCTTGTATCCGGCCCTTTGCGCGACGTGATCGGGAACAATTTCCGGTACGCGCTTGATGGCGACTTCGGCTTCGGCCTCCCGTGCACCCCGGGCAATCTCTTCAGCCATCGTCTCGATGTGACCGTAGGACGAGTAGTACAGCACCAGGACCTTCGTCATTTTCCTCCTCGCTCTCTTGAGGTGTCGCTAGCAGCCAAAATAGGTCTGTGCTTGATCGGTGGTAGCGCGATAAGATCGATGAGTTCGATCGATTGGATAGATCATGCTGGATGTGCTGACGCTTGATCAGTTGCGGACATTCGTCACGGTGGCGGAGAGCGGGAGCTTTCGCTCAGCTGCGGCTCGGCTGTCCCGTGTTCAGTCCGCCATCAGCCATGCCATTGCCAATCTGGAGGCCGAGCTGGGCGTTGCGCTGTTCGATCGCACGGGTCATCGGCCTGTATTGACGCCCGAGGGGCAGTCACTGCTCGCCAACACGCGCGACATTCTCTTAAGAGTCGATGCGATGCGGGCGAGAGCCCGCGGCCTTGGCGAGGGAGTCGAACTCGAGCTTTCCTTGACAATCGACACATTGTTTCCGATCGGCATGGTCGGCGCGGCATTGACGAAGATGCGCGCTCTCTATCCCTCGGTTTCGATCAGGCTTGCAGTCGAGCCGCTGGGTGGACCGATTGCCTCGCTGATCGACAAGCGCAGTTCGCTCGCGATCGTGGTGGGCGAGGATTTCCGCGATGCGCGGATCGCACTCGAGGCGATCTCGTCGGTCGAGCAGGTTGCCGTCGTTTCCGCTAAGCACCCATTGGCGAGGCGGCAATTGCGCAACAGGATCAGCCTTCAGGATCTGGCGGATCATCTGCAGATCGTGCTCTCCGATCCAACGCCGTTGACCGAAGGGCGCATGTTCGGTGTGCTTTCGCCCCAGACCTGCCGGGTCACCAATCAGGACACCAAGCATGCGATGATTCTCGCCGGTCTCGGCTGGGGCCGCCTGCCGTTCTGGCTGGTGGAGCGCGATCTGAGGGAAAGGCGCCTCGTGCGCCTTGCCACCACCGCCCTCGGACGGCGCAGCCAGGTTGCCGCAGAAGCCTATCTCGCGCACCGGCTGGACCAGCCGCTCGGACCAGCCGCGCTGGCTTTTCGCGAGGCCTTGTTGCAGCTGGCCGAGGCGTAGGCGGACGTGGCTGGAGGCGCGGGATGTCGCGTGCTCGACATTCGGGAGCGTGATTTGGAGGCGGAGCTGGTGCGGCTGCAGGGGATGATGGAGCGGGGCGCGTAAGCCTGCACCCCGCGCCGCAACCAAGGGCTGTGCAGACGCGCAATCGGTTGCTATGAAGTCCCCCGGAAATTGAAATGGGGACTGCATGTCTGGAATAGTGGGCCGCACACTTATTTGTGCGGCAGCAGGCTTCGGGGTTTTGGCGCTGACTGCCTTGCTCGAGATATCAGGCGCACGCGCGGAAATGCCCCTGACCTCCAAGTGCAACGCGGTCGGAAATTTTAGCGTCGATGACAGGATCGCAGGCTGCACCGCCATCATTCAGGCGGCGGGGACGGGCATGCAGCAAGGTGTGGTCATGGCACGCTTCCGCCGCGCCATGTTCTACCGCCAGAAGGGTGAGGTCGACCTTGCGATAGCGGACTACCACCAGATCATCGAGCGCGATCCGGGCAATCTGAACGCGCGCCTCTCTAGAGCTTCCATATACGTCCAGAGGCGCGACCACGAAGCCGCGCTTGCGGATTACGACAAGGTCATCGAGCTCGATCCCAACAATACCTATGCGTATCTTGGGCGTGCGCGGCTGAATCTGAAGGACGATGTCGATCGCGCGATCATCGACTATGACCGGGCCCTTCGGATACATCCAGACAATGTCCATGCCCTTATCGGCCGCAGCTTTGCCTATGAGACAAAGGGCGAGTCGGATCGCGCCTTAGCCGATTGTGCGCGGGCGATCGTGATCGGCCCGAACCATTGGATCGGTCAATTCTGCCGGGCCGACATCTATCTCGCGCGGGGCCAGACCGATCTTGCATTGTCCGACTTCGACCGCGCGGTCCAGCTTAACCCGAAGGACCCGCGGCCCTATGTCGGCCGAGCCAGGGTTTTTCACGTCCAAGGCGATCTCGGAAAGGCATTATCGAACCTGGACCTGGCAATCGAGATCAATCCCAATAACCCCGCCTTCCATCGCTTGCGTGGGGCCGTCCACTTCCAATCCGGCCATCTGACGGAGGCACTTGCCGACCTCCGTCGATCGAACGAACTGGACCGGAAGGATGCCTACACGCAGCTGTGGTTTGATCTCGCGCAGCGAAAGAGCGGCAGCGGGAGTGAGCTCGGTGAAGCCGCAAAGCTGATCGACCCGTCACGTTGGCCCGCGCCCATCGTTCGCTTCTTCCTGGGCGAGATAACTTTCGAAGCATTGCTCAAGTCCGCGCAAGATGACTCCACGCGGAAGACAAGGGAGCAGGTCTGCGAAGCGAACTTCTATGCTGGCGAGCTGGCGCTAGAGCAGGGAGCTGATCAAGCCGTGCGCCTGCTGCGCGCAGCCGCGGACGAGTGTCCGAAGCGCTTTATGGAATGGGCCGCGGCTAACGCCGAGCTTCACAAGCTCGAAACGAAACCCTGATTTGCGACGTAGAGTCTTCCCAGCTTGGAACGAGCGAAGCGCAATCCGGGACGGTGTCCCCGCATTCCGCTGCGCTCCGAAGTAAGAACCGTTAAACCGCCTCGAGCTGATCCGCCGCGCGCTTCTTCTTCGCCTTCGCCTGGCCGAGCAGGGGACCTGCCGTAAGCGCGGCCGTATCCGCGACCCCCGGGTCGCGCGAGATCATCGCGGCGACGATGGCGCCGTCGATGATGAGGCCGAGCTGGTGCGCGAGCACTGCTGGCTCGGACGAGCCGAGCTCGCCGGCGAGCTTCTCGATGTGGCCGAGTACGATCTTCTTGTGCTTCAGCGCGATGTTGCGGAATTGCTTGGCGTCCTTGTCGTGCTCGCCGACGGCGTTGATGAAGGGGCAGCCGTAGAAGCGCTCTTCGGCGAACCAGCTCTTCAGCGCGGGGAAGATGCGCGTGAGTTTCGCCTGCGCATCGCCGCCGCCTTGCTCCATGGCGCCGATGAACCATTCGCGCCATTGCTTGCCTTCGCTCTCCAGCACGGCGTTGACGAGGTTGGTCTTGGAGCCGAACAATTTGTAGAGCGTGGTCTTGGCGGTGCCGGCCTCTTCGATGATCGCGTCGATGCCGGTGGCGTTGATGCCGTTCTTGCAGAACAGATGCGATGCGGCGCTGAGCAGGCGCCCGCGTGCGGATTCGTCGTCGCCGGCAGCGGCGTGGGGCGGATTCTTCTTCGATGACGGCTTTGCCATGAGCGACAACTTAATCGCAGCCGCCTCGCATCAGCAAGCCGCATCTGTTCGGCGCCGAAAAGATTCGCATCCGCGCGCGCGGCTGCTCCGCCTTTGAGCAGGAGTGGGCTGACCAATCCGCAGGCAGCGACGCTTAAGCGGCTCCAAAGCCTCGGCTTTTGTTTTTCGCGGGCTCTGGCACGCTCCATGCAAGGAAACAGACCGTTCGGTATCCTGCCGATTTCCACTTCTGCCAGGGAGAAGATTGATGACTGCCGTCGTTCAGAAGACAGTGCTGACGGGGTGCCTCGCGCCCATCGACAAGAACGGGCTCGAGCAACTGATTGCCAACGGCAAGGCAAACCCGAAGGTCATCAAGACCTTGAAGTGCAAGACGGTCGCGGAGGGCAAATTCCGCCACGCCAACTATATCCGCAACCTGCCGCCCTACATCGTCGACGAGCCGCCGGGGCTTTTGGGTGACGACACCGCGCCCAATCCGTCGGAAGCCTCGCTGGCCGCGCTCGGCTCGTGCCTTGCGGTCGGCCTGCATGCCAACGCCGTGCACCGCGGCTGGATCGTCAACAAGCTCGAGCTCGAGCTCGAAGGCGATCTCAACATCACCGCGGTCTGGGGCACCGGTGACACCTCCGACAAGCCGGTCGGCTTCACCGATGTCCGCGTCAAGGTGGACATGGAATGCGAGGGCATCTCGCCGGACGAGATCAACGCGCTGGTCGCCCATGTGAAGAAATGGTCGCCGGTCGCCAACACCTTCACGCGGCCGGTCAATCTCGAGGTCGGCATCTAGCAGACGGCAATCAGGACAGGGTGCGGGAGACGATCATGGGTTCACTGGCTTTATCGCGGGCCGACGTTCTGGATCAGCCCGCACCGTCCATTGCGGGCGAGGTGGCGCGGATCGCGCGCCAAGAGCTCGCGCCGCTCGCCGCCGGCATCGACGAGGGCACGGTCTATCCGGCCGAGGTGCTGCGCAAGTTCGGCTCGGTCGGGGCGTGGGGCAGCCACGTGCCGCACGAAGGCCCCGCCGATCTGCGTTGTGCGATCCAGGCGATGGCGGCGATCGGGGAGGTCTGCGGTGCCACGGCCTTCATGGCCTGGTGCCAGAATACGCTGGTCTGGTACGCGGCGAACTCGACGAACGTGAAGCTCGCAAAACGCTTCGGCGATGCCTTCTCGACGGGCCGCGTACTCGGCGGCACCGGCCTCTCCAATCCCATGAAGAGCTTCTTCGGCATCGAGAAGTTGAAGCTGAAAGGCCGCAAGGTCGAAGGTGGCTACATCGTGCGCGGTGCGCTGCCCTGGGTCTCCAATCTCGGGCCCGACCATTATTTCGGCACCGTCTTCGAGCGTGAGGACGAGCCGGGCAGCGCAAGTGGCGCGCCGGGCACCGTGATGTTCCTCGCCGACTGCTCGGACCCCGCGATCACGCTGACGCCGTGCAAGCCGTTCCTGGCGATGGACGGCACCGGCACTTATGGCGTGCAGTTCCGCGACGTGTTCGTGCCTGATGAGCTGATCCTGGCCGATCCCGCCGCGCCCTTCGTCAAGAAGATCCGCGCCGGCTTCATCCTGCTGCAGGCCGGCATGGCGCTCGGCGTGATCAAGGACTGCATCAACATCATGGGCGAGGTCGATGCTCCCCTCGGGCACATCAACCGCTATCTGCCGCAGCAGCCGGTGCACTTCCACGAGCTTGCCGCCGAGCTCGAGGCCGAGACCATGGCGCTGGCGCGCGATCCCTATAACGAGGAGGAGACCTACTGGCGCAAGGTGATCGCGCTGCGGCTTCGCGCGGGCGAGGCCAGCGTCGCGGCGGCGCATGCGGCGATGCTGCATTGTGGCGCGCGCGGCTATCTTAGGAGTCACCGCGCGCAGCGGCGCCTGCGCGAGGCCTACTTCGTCGCGATCGTCACGCCGGCCACCAAGCAGCTGCGCAAGATGCTCGCCGAGTCCTGAGTTCTACGAGTCCACCCGAAGACCCCCAACCTCAACGGAGAGGCTGCCATGACTGACGTTCTGATCACTGCCGTCGAACTCGCCGATCTCTTGAAGACCGAGCCGTGTGTCGTCATCGACACCCGCAATCCCGATGCTTACGCCGCCGGTCACCTGCCGGGCGCCGTGAACGTGCACGAGATCTTCACGTTCCTTGCGACCTCGACGCCGGAAGGAATGGCCGAACTTAAGACGAAATTCGCCGATGCGTTCGGCGCTGCCGGCCTTTCAGGCAAGGAGACCGCGGTGGTCTACGAGCAGTCGATGAACTCCGGCTTCGGTCAGTCCTGCCGCGGCTATTACCTGCTCACCATGCTCGGCTATCCCAAGGTGAAGGTGCTGCATGGCGGCTTCGACGCCTGGTCGGCCGCGGGCTTCCCGGTGACCAAGGATGTGCCCGCGCCTGAGAAGGCCTCGTTCTCGATCGTGCCTGAAGCGGGCGAGATCCTGATCGACGCCAAGACCATGCTCGCCGCCGTCGGCAAGCCGGGCATCGCAATCCTCGACGTCCGCGACGTCGACGAGTGGATCGGCGACAGTTCGTCCCCGTACGGCAAGGATTTCTGCCCGCGCAAGGGCCGCATTCCCGGCGCCGTATGGCTGGAATGGTATCGGATGATGAAGCCGACCGCCGAAGGCCCGCGCTTCAAATCGAAGGATGAGATTCTGGCGGAATGCGCCACCGTCGGCATCTCGCAGACCACGCCGGTCTACCTCTACTGCTTCAAGGGCGCGCGCGCCTCGAACACGTTCCTGGCGCTGAAGAACGCCGGCGTGAAGGACGTGCGGATGTATTTCGGCTCCTGGAACGAATGGTCGCGCGATCCGTCGCTGCCGATCGAGCAGGGCCTGCCGATCGCATCGGACGTCACCACCAAGGCAGCCTGAGCGCGCGCCTCGTCCTTCGAGACGACCGCTTCGCGGTCTCCTCAGGATGAGGCTAAGCGGCACCGGTGTCGGTTAATGCTGTTGCCGCGCACTCCGACCTCATCCTGAGGAGCCCGCCTAAAGCGTGCGTCTCGAAGGATGGGCCCCTTGCGGACGAGGCGTAATTCCCAGCGCCTTGATCCGTGAGGCCAGCGTGGTCGGCTTGATGTCGAGGATCTCGGCGGCGCCGCCGGGGCCGAAGACTTTTCCGGCGCAGGCCTCGAGCGCGGCCAGAATGTTGGCGCGCTCGTGGTCGCGCATTTCCGACGACGTCATGATTGCGGGGCGCGCGTCGGGCCTCTGGCGGGCGGCGCCGCTAGGCGCTTGTGCGCCTGAAGTGTCCGGCAGATCGATGCGCAGGCGGCCGTTCTGCGACAGGATCGCGGCGCGCTCGATCACGTTCTGCAGTTCGCGGACATTGCCGGGCCAGTCGTAGCGGGTCAGCCGCCGCGCATCGCCCTCCGACAGACGCAGGTTCGATTTCAGCGCCTTGCTCTCGCGCGTGAGGAAATGCTGGGCCAGCAGGGGAATGTCCTCGCGCCGCTCGCGCAAGGGGACGGTCTCGATCGGAAACACGTTGAGGCGGAAATAGAGGTCTTCGCGAAAGCGACCGCGCTGGACCTCCTGCTTGAGATCGCGATTGGTCGCGGCGATGACGCGAACGTCGACGGCGCGGGTGCGCGCCTCGCCGACACGCTCGAAATGGCCTTCCTGCAAGACGCGCAGCAGCTTGCCTTGCAGCTCGAGCGGGATCTCGCCGACCTCGTCGAGGAATAGCGTGCCGCCGTCGGCGAGCTCGAAGCGGCCGATGCGGTCGCGCGTTGCGCCGGTGAAGGCGCCGCGGACATGGCCGAAGAACTCGCTCTCGAACAATTCGCGCGGGATCGCGGCGCAGTTGACGCGGATCAGCGGCCGGTCGCTGCGGGTGGAATCCTCGTGGATGGCGCGCGCGATCAGCTCCTTGCCGGTGCCGGATTCGCCGGTGATCATCACCGCCGCGGTGGTCGGCGCCACCAGCTTGACCTGGCGCAGCGTCTTCTGGATCGCCTCGCTGCCCCCGATGATGCCGCGCGGGTTGGTTTCGATGCGGATTTCCTCCTGGAGATAGGCGTTCTCCAGCTCGAGCCGCTCGCGCAGACGGTCGACCTCGGCAAGCGCCGCGTGCAGCTTCTCGGCGGCCTCGCGGCGCTGGCTGACGTCGCGAAACACCACGACGGCGCCGACCACGACGCCGCGATCGCGGATCGGCGTCGATGTGTATTCGACCCAGGCGGGCGAGCCGTCCTTGCGCCAAAACACCTCGCCGTCGACCTGGTGCACGGCGCCGTCGCGGAACGCCGCATAGATCGGGCAGTCGTGATTGTGATAGTGCCGGCCGTCGTGGTGGGTGTGGTGGACGATCGGGTGGATCTCCTTGCCGACCAGCTCCTCGGCGGTCCAGCCCAGCATGCGCTCGGCCGCGGGATTGACGAAGGTGGTCTTGCCTTCGGCGTTGACGCCATAGATGCCTTCGCCGGCGGCGCGCAGGATCAACTGGTTCTCGCGCTCGATGTCCTGGAACACGCGCTCGACCCGCTGCCAGGTCGAGATGCCGCCCCGCATATGGTCTTCGGCGGCGGCATCGACATTGCGCCGGCGGCGGGCTTCGAGGTCGGTCAGCGTCAGCAGCAGCAGCGAGCGGCCGTCATGCGGCAGCAGGCAGCCGGCATATTCGAGCTTGAGATCTTGCCCGGTGGCGTGACGGGGATTGAGCGCGGTGGTCCAGTAGGCGCCCTTGTGCAGCACGGCCTGGGTGAAGACAGTGAGGGCAGCAAGCTCGCCGGCGTGGAGCGTGCTGGCCCTGGTCTGCCGCAGCAAAGCGCGGTCGTAACCGAGCAGGGCGCAGGCGGCGGGATTGGCATCGACGATCTGGTCGCCGTAGGGATCGACCAGCAGCATCGCCTCGACCGAGGATTCGAACGCCGCGATGCGCGGGTCGATGACGGGGGCCACCTCGTCGTGGACGGGCATTGGCGTCGTTGCCATTGCGAAATCTCGTAATTGAACTACGAAATCTCGTTTATCACGAGTTTTCGTAGCGGCCAAGCGCGGGTGAAAATGCTGCGTCATCAAGGCAATGTCCGCTTCTTCGTCGGTGGCATGCTCCTTGCGTAATTCCTTCTCGCATTGACGCGCAGGAGGGCCGATGTCCACGTTCGACAATCCGTTTGATCCCGATCGCAAGCTTCGAGCCGGCTGTGTTTGCGGCCAGCATCGTTCCGCAGCTGAGCATGAGCAGGCGACGGCGCTGCATTGCGAGCCGGTCGCAAGCGAAGAGCAGCGCTACGAGGGCGTGGTCGCCTCCGCATTGATGCGCGCGATGTTTCCGCAGGACGTGGCGCGGCGTGCTTTTCTGAAGTCGGTCGGAGCATCGACCGCGCTCGCGGCGCTGTCGCAATTCTTCCCGATGAAGACGGCGACCGAGGTGTTCGCGCAAGCCGGCGCGCCCGAGAAGAAGGACCTCAGGGTCGGCTTCATCCCGATCACCTGCGCGACGCCGATCATCATGGCAGCGCCAATGGGCTTCTATGCCAAGCACGGCCTCAACGTCGAAGTGGTGAAGACCGCCGGCTGGGCCGTGATCCGCGACAAGACCATCAACAAGGAATACGACGCCGCGCACATGCTGGCACCGATGCCGATCGCGATCTCGCTCGGCCTTGGCGCCAACGCCATTCCGTTCACCGTCCCGGCCATCGAGAACATCAACGGGCAGGGCATCGTGCTGGCGAGCAAGCACAAGGACAAGCGCGATCCGAAGGACTGGAAGGGGCTGAAATTCGCCATCCCCTTCGACTATTCCATGCACAATTATCTCTTGCGCTATTACCTCGCCGAGCACGGTCTCGATCCCGATACCGACGTGCAGTTGCGCTCGGTGCCGCCGCCGGAGATGGTCGCGAATCTGCGTGCCGACAACATCGACGGCTTCCTCGCGCCCGACAACATCTGTCAACGCGCAATCTATGACGGCGTCGGCTTCATGCATCTGCTCTCCAAAGAGATCTGGGATGGCCATCCCTGCTGCAGCTTTGCTGCGAGCCGCGAATTCATCACGACGGCGCCGAACAGCTTCGCGGCGCTGACCCGGGCGATCGTCGATGCCACCGCCTACGCTTCGAAGGCCGAGAACCGCAAGCAGATCGCCGAAGCCATCGCGCCTGCGAACTACATCAACGCGCCGGTCACCGTGCTGGAGCAGGTCCTGACCGGCACCTATGCCGACGGCCTCGGCGGGGTGAAGACCGATCCCAAGCGCGTCGATTTCGATCCGTTCCCCTGGCAGTCCTTCGCGGTGTGGATGCTGACGCAGATGAAGCGCTGGGGCCAGATCAAGGGCGACGTCGACTACAAGGCGGTGGCCGAGCAGGTGTATCTGGCGACCGATACCAAGAAGCTGATGACCGAGATGGGCCTCACGCCGCCGGCGAGTGCCTACAAGTCGTTCGCGGTGATGGGCAAGAATTTCGATCCGGCCAAGCCCGAGGACTATCTGGCGAGCTTCAAGATCAGGAAGGCATCGTGATGGGCCGCGCTCTATCTTCACCTCGCCCCGCTTGCGGGGAGAGGTCGGATCGCTCTTGCGATCCGGGTGAGGGGGTACAGGTCTCTCGACAATCTCACGTGTCGAGGGAGGCCCCTCACTCCGACCCTCTCAGCGCGAGCGAAGCTCTTCGCGCCCCCGTAAGAACGGGGAGAGGGAGATGACCGCTTCCCTCCGCCTCCGCGCGGGCCTCGTCTCCCTCGTGCTGCTCGCCGCCTTTCTCGGCATCTGGCATCTCGCCACGCGCTCCACCGCACAGGTGGCGACGATGAGCCCGGAATACGCCAAGCTGATGGGCCTCACGGCGACGCAGGGCAAATCGGCGATGCCCGGGCCGCTCGATGTCGGCGCAAAGCTCTGGGAGCATCTGAAGCGGCCGTTCTACGACAACGGGCCGAACGACAAGGGGCTCGGCATCCAGCTCGGCTATTCCATTGCGCGCGTCGGCACCGGCTATCTGCTGGCCGTGCTGGTGGCGATCCCGCTCGGCTTCCTGATCGGCATGTCGCCGCTGCTGAGCAAGGCGCTCGATCCGTTCATCCAGGTATTGAAGCCGATCTCGCCTTTGGCCTGGATGCCGCTCGCGCTCTACACCATCAAGGACTCCTCGGTCTCGGCGATCTTCGTCATCTTCATCTGCTCGATTTGGCCGATGCTGCTCAACACGGTGTTCGGCGTCGCGAGCGTCCGCAAGGAATGGATCAACGTCGCGCGGACGCTCGAGGTCGGCACCGTCAGGCGGGCCTTCACCGTGATCCTGCCGGCAGCGGCCCCGACCATCCTGACGGGCATGCGCATCTCGATCGGCATCGCTTGGCTCGTGATCGTCGCCGCCGAGATGCTCGTCGGCGGCACCGGTATCGGCTATTTCGTCTGGAACGAGTGGAATAATCTGTCGATCACCAACGTCATCATCGCGATCCTCCTGATCGGGATCGTCGGCATGCTGCTCGACCAGATCCTCGCGCGCTTCACGCGCATGGTCACGTTTCCGGAGTAGAGGCGATGACCGACAAGTTCATCTCGATCGAAGGCATCGCCAAGCGCTATCCCGGCGCGGGCGGCGCGACGACCACCATCTTCGAGAACCTCTGGCTCTCGATGGCGCGCGGCGAGTTTTGTTGCGTGATCGGCCATTCCGGCTGCGGCAAGACCACGGTGCTCAACATCCTCGCCGGGCTCGATGCGCCGAGCGAGGGCGCCGTCATCGTCGACGGGCAGGCGATCTCGGGCACCAGCCTCGACCGCGCCGTGATCTTCCAGAGCCATGCGCTGCTGCCCTGGCGCACGGTGCTCGGCAACGTCGCTTACGCCGTCAGCTCGAAATGGCGCAGCTGGGATCGCGCCAAGATCAAGGCGCACGCGCAGAAATTCATCGATCTGGTCGGCCTGTCCGGTTCCGAGCACAAGCGTCCGTCGGAGCTGTCTGGCGGCATGAAGCAGCGCGTCGGCATCGCGCGGGCGCTGTCGATCACCCCGAAGATGATGCTGATGGACGAGCCGTTCTCGGCGCTGGACGCGCTGACGCGCGGCACGCTGCAGGACGAGGTGCGGCGCATTTGCCTGGAGACCGGGCAGACCGCGTTCATGATCACCCATGACGTCGACGAGGCGATCTATCTCGCCGACAAGATATTCCTGATGACCAACGGTCCCGGCGCGGTGCTGGCGGAGGTGGTCGAGAACCCGCTGCCGCGGGACCGCGGCCGCACCGACCTGCACCGCCATCCGCTGTACTACGCGCTGCGCAACCACATCATCGATTTCCTGGTGACGCGCAGCAAGACCTTCACCACTGAAAAGCCGGATCACGATCCGCGCAACGTGCCGACGGTGCAGATCGGCAAGCCCGGGCTCTCGATCGCATCAAGCGGCGAAGAGCCGCGACAGACCTGGATGCCGGGGACAAACCCCGGATTGAGCGCCTAGCAAGGAGATCCCAATGAAACGCGAAGACCTCACCGAAAAACTGCTCGACATCAAGCGCGAGAAGGGCTGGAGCTGGAAACACATCTGCGAAAAGATCGGCGGCTATTCCGAGGTGCTGATCGTGGGCGCGATCATGGGCCAGATGAAGCTGACGAAGCCGCAGGCCGCCAATGCCGGCGAGCTGTTCGGCCTGTCGAAGGCGGAAGTTGCGATGCTCAACGAGGTGCCGATGCGCGGCACCGGCACGCCGATGCCGCCGACCGACCCGCTGATCTACCGCTTCTACGAGATGGTGATGGTGAACGGTCCGGCCTGGAAGGCGCTGATCGAGGAGGAGTTCGGCGACGGCATCATGTCGGCGATCGACTTCGACATGGGCATCGAGCGCGTCGCCAACCCCAAGGGCGACCGCGTCAAGATCACCATGAGCGGCAAGTTCCTGCCGTATAAATATTACGGCGCCAGCGGCAACGTGCCGGAGTACGGCTTCAAGGAGGAGTGAGACGCGGTTAACCGGTGGTGAAGTGGTGGCTCGGTGTTTGCGGTTCAGGGTTTGCCTGATGACAAGCTCTGGAGTCTAGGTAACGGGGCCTTCGCTTCAACCACAGGTACCCGTCATGAAACTTCGCTCGCGTTTTGTCTTGGCAGGCGTTGGTCTGCTTGTCGTGATTGCTCCCGCCCAGTCCCAGTCCCAGCGTGTCCTGATTGAGCAAGGTAGTGGTGGTCTGCGGCAGGAAGGATCGGTGCGTGTGCAGACCTCGATCAACTTCTTTGTCGCCGGTCCGAGCGGGGATAGCGACGAGGCGCAGAAGCTACGCGAACGCGCGCGCCGCTCGGTCTATGAAATGGCGGCGCGCGAATGCGATCTCCTGCGCGAGGTGCTCGCCCGTGATTGCCGGATGGAGTCGGTCAATACCAACGTCAACCGGCAATTCGGACAGCAACAAACTGAGGGTTTCAATATCAGCGGCACGATGGCATTTCAGATCACGCTGAAATAGCACAAAAGGCGGGGCTCACGTCCCCGCCTTCACCTCGGCGGCGGCGACCGCGAGCAGCTCGCTCATCTTGGCGCGAATCGCCTGCTCGGTGACGGCGACGTTCTTTGCGGCGAAATCGGCCGTGACCTTGCGCAGGACGTCGTCATCCCCGGCTTCCTCGAAGTCGGCCGCGACCACTTCCTTGGCATAGGCGGTGGCGGCATCACCGGTGATGCCGAGCTTTTCGGCCGCCCACAGGCCGAGCAGCCGGTTGCGGCGGGCCACCGCCTTGAACTTCTGCTCCTCGTCGAGGGCGAACTTCTTCTCGAAACCTTCCTGGCGCTTGTCGAACTGGCTCATACCTTGTTCCAAATCCCTGCTGAATGGCGCGGGAGCCTTCCGTTGCGGCGACCCGGCTGCATGCCTACATAGATAGCACGAATCGGCAAAACAACGGGCCGTTAAGCCGCAGGCAAGACGGTATAAGTTGGTGCCGGACGGCCGGATCGATTGTGCTCGGACAGCCAATCGGATAGGTTGCCTAAGGCTTGGTTCCCGTTCTGTTTCCAACAGGTTATAGATGGGTTCCTGGCCGTTCACGGCAGCTCCGCTGTGGGTCGTAATCCTAGTCAACCGGAGCACACCAAATTCATGGATTTCAACAAAACACGGTACATCCCCATGAGCCGTCGGCGTCGCATTTATGAAGGCAAGGCAAAGGTTCTTTACGAAGGCCCCGAGCCCGGTACCCTGATCCAGCACTTCAAGGACGACGCCACCGCGTTCAATGCGAAAAAGCATCAGGTGATCGAGGGCAAGGGCGTCCTCAACAACCGGATCTCGGAGTACCTGTTTCAGCACCTCAACGACATCGGGGTGCCGACCCATTTCATCCGCCGCCTCAACATGCGCGAGCAGTTGATTCGCGAGGTCGAGATCGTGCCGCTGGAGGTGGTGGTGCGGAACGTCGCCGCCGGCTCGCTGTCGCAGCGCCTCGGCATCGAGGAGGGCACGCAGCTGCCGCGCTCGATCATCGAGTTCTATTACAAGAACGACCAGCTCAACGACCCCATGGTGTCGGAAGAGCACATCACCGCCTTCGGCTGGGCGACGCCGCAGGAGATCGACGATATCATGGCGCTCGCCATCCGCGTCAACGACTTCCTCACCGGCCTCTTCCTCGGCATCGGCATCCGCCTCGTCGACTTCAAGATGGAGTGCGGGCGCCTGTTCGAGAACGAGATGATGCGCATCATCGTCGCCGACGAGATCTCGCCGGACAGCTGCCGGCTGTGGGACATCAAGTCGAACGAGAAGCTCGACAAGGATCGTTTCCGCAGGGATCTCGGCGGCCTGCTCGAGGCCTACACCGAAGTTGCGAAGCGTCTCGGCATCCTCATGGAGAACGAGCGTCCCCAGGGCACCGGCCCGGTGCTGGTGAAGAGCTGAGAGGACTTTTGACGTGAAGGCACGTGTCACCGTTACCCTGAAGACGGGCATCCTCGATCCGCAGGGCAAGGCCATCGAAGGCGCGTTGAAGTCGCTCGGCGTCGACGGCGTCGCCAGCGTCCGCCAGGGCAAGGTGTTCGACATCGAGCTCGCCGGCGCCGACAAGGCCAGGGCGGAGGCGGCGCTGAAGGAGGCCGCCGACAAGCTCTTGGCGAACACCGTGATCGAGAATTATGCGATCGAGATGAAAGCCTGAGCGGAGTGGCGGATATCGGCAAAGAGCTGATTTTCGAGCTGCTGAAGCAGATCGAGCAAACGCTCGGTGATGTCGAATACAAGATCGACGAAATCAGGTCTGAGCTGAGCGCCTGTCGAGAAGAGCAGCTTCTCATGCTGCACGACCTTCAGGTGGCGCAGAGCACGTGGTCTGGCAGACGAGGCATGTAACCAGTCTGAGCGTCTGGACTCACAGCCACCCGGCCCGCCGAAAACGCCAGTACAGCGAGCCGCATGCCGTCAGCATCACGCCCAGCAGCATGAAATAGCCGTACTCCCATTCCAGCTCCGGCATGTGCTTGAAGTTCATGCCGTAGATGCCGGCGAGCGCGGTCGGGACCGCGATGATGGCGAGCCAGGATGCGAGCTTCTTGGACACCGCCGTCTCCTGGGCCTGGCCGACCAAAAGGCTCGCCTCGAAGGCGAAGGCCAGCACCTCGCGCATGGAATCGATGCGCTCCTGGATGTTGCGGACGTGGTCGGTGACGTCGCGGAACAGCGGCTGCATGGCCTGCCGCACCATCGACAGGTCGTCATGCTCCAGCCGGCGGCAGACCTCCACCAGCGGGCCGATCGCGGTCCTCAGCCGCAACAGGTCGCGTCGCAGCATGTAGAGCCGCTCGATCTGCGCCTTGCTGATCTGCTTGGAGAGCACGTCATCCTCGATGCTCTCGACCTCGTCGTGGATGCTCTCCAGCACGGGCGAGTAATTGTCGACGATGAAATCGAGGATGGCATAGAGGATGTAGTCCTCGCCGCGCGCGAGCGCCCGCGGGCAGCTCTCGCAGCGTTCGCGCACCGGCGTGTAGGAGGTCGAAGCGCCGTGGCGCACCGAGACTAGATAGCCTTCGCCGACGAAAATGTGGGTCTCGCCAAAGGCAATGCGCCCCTCGATCAATTGCGCGGTGCGCGCGACAATGAACAGGGCCTCGCCATATTGCTCGATCTTCGGCCGTTGATGGGCGTGGTTGGCGTCCTCGATCGCGAGGTCGTGCAGGTCGAACTGCTTCTGCACCGCGCCGAGCAGCGCCATGTCGGGCTCGTGCAGCCCGATCCACACGACATGGCCGGGCTTGGCTCGCCAACTCGAGGCCTCGCTGATGGCGATATTGGCGACCCGGCGGCCGTCGACATAAGCGCCGGCGGCGACGACGCCCTCGGCGGATACTGGTTCGGCGAGAGATGCGGGCAGCGACGGGACATTCATGGCTTCAATCCCGGGCAAATCGAGCGGCCAAAGGCGCGTGGCTATGGCCTGTGTACAAGGGCGCTCCGCAACGCTAGCACTGGTAAAATCCCCGTCAAATGGTTATGTCTGTTCGCGAATTGGCCCGTTGGCCAGCTTCGATTCCCAGCCGCGTCGGAACCTCTGCCATGAAAGCCGCCATCCTCGTCTTTCCCGGAATCAACCGCGAGCGCGACATGGCGCGCGCGTTGAGGCTGATCTCCGGCAGCGAGCCCGCGATGGTCTGGCACGCCGAGACCGCGCTGCCTGCGGGCACCGATCTCGTCGTCGTGCCCGGCGGCTTCTCCTACGGCGATTACCTGCGCTGCGGCGCGATTGCGGCGCGTGCACCGGTGATGGATGCGGTGCGCGACTATGCGGCCAAGGGCGGCCTCGTGCTCGGTGTCTGCAACGGTTTTCAGATCCTCTGCGAGTCCGGCCTCTTGCCGGGCGTGCTGATGCGCAATGCGCGGCTGAAATTCATCTGCCGCGACGTGCATCTGCGCGTCGAGCGTTCCGACACGCCGTTCACGCGCGGTTACAATGCCGGCCAGGTGATCCGCGTGCCGGTCGCCCATGGCGAGGGCAATTACGAGGCGGATGAGGAGACGATCAAGCGCCTCGAAGGCGAGGGGCGGGTGCTCTATCGCTATTGCTCCGCTGCCGGCGAAGTCGACGATTTCAACAACATCAACGGCGCCGCGCATTCCATCGCAGGCATCGTCAACGACAAGGGCAACGTGCTCGGCATGATGCCGCATCCGGAAAACCACGTCGAAGACATCATGGGCTGCACCGATGGCCGCGGCCTGTTCGCCGGCCTTGCCCAGCATCTGGAAAAAGCTGCGTGATCTCGTTCGTGACGAGGCGTGCTCTCGCCGCGTTCGCGGCGCTAGTGTTCGCCAACGTCGCATCCGCGCAGGACTATCCCAAGCGTCCCATCAACATGATCGTGCCGTTCGCGGCCGGCGGCACCTCGGACGTGATCGCGCGCGCGGTGGCCGAGCAGATGGGCATCGCGCTCGGCCAGACCATCGTGATCGAGAATGTTGCGGGGGCCGGCGGCTCGACCGCGCTGGCGCGGGCCTCCCGCGCCGAGCCAGATGGTTATACGATTGCGATCGGCAATGCCGGCACCAATGCCGCGACCTACACGATCTATCCAAAACTGTCGTTCACGCCTGATTCCTTCGTGCCGATCGCGATGGTGGCGAAGACGTTCGGCATCATCGCGCTGCGCAAGGACTTTCCAGCGAAGGACCTGAAAGAGTTCATCGCCTATGCCAAGGCGAATCCGGGCAAGATCAATCTCGGCCATGCCGGCGTCGGCTCCTCGAACTATCTGATCTGCAAAAGCTTCGTCACAGCAGCCGGGATCGACGCGACGCTGATCGGCTATCGCGGCGCCGCGCCGGCGCTGACCGACGCGGTCGGCGGCCAGATCGACGGCGTCTGCGACGCGGCCGCCTCGGTGTCGCAGTCGATTAACGACAAGCTGGTGAAGGGCCTCGTGGTCGGCTCGACCGTTCGGCTCGCCACGCTGCCGGATCTGCCGACCTCGGCAGAAGCGGGCCTGCCCGAGTTCGAGGCACAAGGCTGGAACGGCCTGTTCGCGCCCAAGGGCACGCCGCAGGCCGTGATCGCCAAGCTGAATGCCGCGGCGCGCACAGCCGTCGAGACCGAAGCGGTGAAGAAGCGCTTCGCCGACCTGTCGACCGTCGCGCCCGATGCCGACGAGCACGCGCCCGACGTGCTGCAAAAGCTCGTGACGCGCGACGTCGAAAAGTACCGCAAGATGCTGGCGGACGACGCCAACAAGTAGCCCGGCCAAGTTGTCTGCTGGCGGCCGGCGTATGGCCGCCGGGAAGCTTACTGGAGCACAGGAATGCGGGCGATGACCTTGATCTCGAAGTCGAAGCCGGCAAGCCAGTTCACGCCGACAGCCGTCCAGTTCGGATAGGGAGGATCGCCGATCTCCTCGGCGCGAACGGCCATCACCGTCTCGATCTGGCTCGCCGGATCGGTGTGGAACGTGGTGACATCGACGACATCGTCCAGCGTGCATCCACCAGCGGCGAGCACGGCACGCAAATTGGCGAACGCGCGCCGGACCTGGTCCTCGAATACCGGTTCGGGCGAGCCGTCCTCGCGGCTGCCGACCTGTCCCGACACGAACAGCAGGTCGCCGGAGCGGATCGCCGCGGAGTACCGATGCACTTGATAGAGCGCGTGGCGGTTCGCGGGGAAGATTGCCTCTCGCTGGGGCATGGCAGGTACCTTTCAATCCATGGATGGGGGCGGTTGGACCGTGGGCGCTCCACGGGTGGCGCGTCACGGCAATTTCAGATACGTTTCGTATGTGAGATATCGCTCACATACGAGGCGTATGTCAAGAGGGGGCAGGGCATGGCAAACGGGAAGCGCGCTGCGGCGATGGCGGAAAATCGGGCCAGGCTCATCCGCGCCGCACGCGCGGCATTTGCCACGCAGGGCTACGCAGACGCATCGATGGACGAGATCACCGCGGCCGTCGGTCTGACGCGGGGCGCGCTGTATCACAACTTCGAAGACAAGAAGGGGCTGCTCTGGGCCGTCGTCGAGCAGATCGACGGTGAAATGGCGGAGCGGCTCCGCATCGTCCGGGAGCAAGCGCCCAGCCCGTGGCTGGGTCTGCTCGCGGAGGGAAGCGCCTATATCGAGATGGCGCTCGAACCCGAGATTCAGCGCATCATGCTTCTGGATGGACCTGCGGTGCTCGGCGATCCCTCCAAATGGCCCGGCGAGAACGCCTGTCTCGATATCACCATGCGAACGATCCGTGCGCTGATCGAGGAGGGAATCGTGAAGCCGGTCGATGTCGAAGCGGCGGGGCGGTTGCTGAACGGGGCTGCGCTCAGCGCCGCCTTGTGGGTCGCGGCAGCCGACAATCCCAAGAATGTGCTGAGCAAGGCCGTCGACGCGTTTCGAGTGCTGGCGAGTGGATTGCTACGCGAGGCGCGTGAACCTGCATAGGTTTTGCGGCGACTGACTCCTCGTCACCATTACGGCGCGCGTTCGGGTTCGCTGATCCTTGCCGGCTGAGCAACTCAAAGTTGTTTCATCGGTTCGATTGCGATAGCAGGAGGCTGGCTGTCGTAGTGCTTTCCGGATGTCACATGCCCGTTGCTTTGGTCGTTCTGCTGCTCGATATCACGCTGATCTATCACGCCTCGCGAACTGGACGGTTGCGGCCCTGGGCCTTCATCATCCTGCTGGTGCCGATGATGGGCGCGATCGCCTATATCGCGGTCGAGCTCATTCCCGAATGGTTTTCCAGCCCCGGTGCCCGGCAGGCGCGCCAGCGTGTCGCCAATCGCCTCGATCCCGAGAAGCGCTATCGCGAGCTGTCCGACCAACTCGCCGGCACCGACACCATCGCCAACCGTGCGGCGCTGGCGGAAGAGTGCGCGAATATCGGCCGGTTCGGCGAAGCTGAAGCGCATTATGATCACATCCTGAAGCTGCCGATGGGCCACGATCCCGCCTACGCGCTGCGCAGGGCGCAGGCGCAATTTGCCGCCAGCCGCCCGGCCGATGCGCTGGCGACGCTGGACGATCTGCAGAAGCAATGGCCCGATTTCGATTCCGCCGACGCGCATCTGCTCTATGCCCGCGCGCTCGCCGAGGTCGGACGTGTCGACGAGGCGCTGGAGGAATATCACGCGCTCGCCGGTTACTTCCCCGGCGCCGAGGCGCGGGTGCACTACGGCATGCTGCTGCAAACGGTCGGCCGCACCGCAGAGGCGCGCATGGTCTTCAACGAGCTCCTGATCCAGATGCGGCGAGCGCCGAAATATCTGCGCAAGGCGCAGGCGGAGTGGCTGTTGGTCGCGGAGAAGCAGTTGTCGGCGTGAGGAGTCCGGCCCCCGTGAGTTGTTTTGATGCCTTGGGCGATTCCTTTTGATTGTTCGGCCCACATTTGAGAGAACGTTCCTGCCCGTTGACGTCGCCGAGACGGCCTCGTCGTTCGCACCAACGCCAGGAAGCATGCCACATGGTGATTGACACAAACGTACGGGCTGGTCAGTGCCATTGCGGAGCGGTGCGTTTCGAGGCGACGCTGAGTGACGGTTTCAATTCGATCCGCCGCTGCACCTGCTCTTACTGCCGGATGCGCGGCACCGTCGTCGTCATGGCGGAGATGGGCGGCATCAAGTTCCTGAAGGGCGAGGATGCGCTGACGAGCTACCGCTTCCATACCGGATCAGCGCAGCATTTCTTCTGTTCCCGCTGCGGAATCTACACGCATCATCAGCGTCGATCGGACCAGGATCTGTATGCTGTCAATGTGGCTTGCCTTGACGGGGTAAGTCCGTTCGATTTTCCTGAGGTGCCCGTCATGGACGGTGTCAATCACACCAACGACACCGGCAAACCGACGCGCCGTGCAGGTACCCTCCGCTTTATTTCGGCGGATTGACCATCGCCGTTGGCTACCGCCACTTCAACCGCTCAGCAGGCACCGTCATCGCGGAAACACCGGCCATCACCAGCAATAACCCCAGTGCGAGGTTCGACGGCACGCTCTCGCCGAGCAGCAGCACCGAGAGGCCGACGCCGATCGGAATGCGCAAATAGCCTTGGGCGTTGGTCGTCAGCGTGCCGAGCCGGCCGAGGCAGACGTAGAACAACATCAGGCCGAGCGCGCTCGAGACGATGCCCATGACGATGGTGGCGACGATCGCGGTCGGCGTTGGTTGCAGCGTCCAGGGCTGGTCGATCAGCAGTGAGGGCGGCAGCAGCACGAGGCCGCCGAACAGTAGCGAGCCGGCTGCCACCACCATCGGATCGTATTCGGACAGGCGGAGACCGAAGATCGTCGCGCAGGCAAAGGAGATGGTGGCGAGCAGGATCGCGATCTCTGCCACGATCTCGCTGCCGAGGCCGCGTAGCGCGTCGAGGCCAACGATGGCGACGGTGCCGGCGAGTCCCAAAATCGCACCAGTGAGCTTGAGTAGCGTCGCCGGCTCGTGCCGCGTGATCAGCGAGGTGATCAGGAAGGCGAAGATCGGCGTGGTCGAGGCCAGCACCACCGTGTTCGAGGCCGGCACATATTGCTGCGACCAGGTGATGATCAGGAACGGGAAGGTCGAGTTGATCAGCTGCTGGGTCGCGAACAGCTTCCATGCTTTCGCGTCGGTGGGGATCCTGGTGCCGCGCATCCACAGGATCGCGAACAGGAAGGCGGCGGCGATCAGCGAGCGCGCCGAGATGAAGGTGATGGGCGGGATCGTGGGAAGCGCCAGCTTGGTCAGCGGATAGGTCGAGCTCCAGCAGCAGGCGAGCGCCAGCAGCAGCGCATAATCGCGCCAGTTGCGTGCGCCGGTGGCGATGGACGGCAACGGCGTTGATGCGGCCGCCGTCGCGCGACCCGCCTCGGATGTGCTCTGCGGCACCTTGTTCTTGCTCCCCGGCGCAAACGCGCTTGCCGGCGAGTCTGGGCGAAGGCGCGCGAAAAGGGAAGGCGGAGAGCTATGCGTTTGGCTGAGGGAGTGCCTTCCGCTTCATCCGCTTGATCGTTCCGGAAAAGGTCAGCAGCAGCCGCTCGCCGGACATCATCTTGCCGCGCAGGAAGATCAGCGAGCCGCCGGCGCGGGTGACCTCGCCGGTGCATTCGATCAGCTCGCCCTCGCGTGCCGCATCGAGGAATTCGCAGGCGAAATTGGTCGTCACCGCCCGGCTGTCCAGGACATGGGTGGCGATCGCAAACAGCGAATAGTCGGCAAAGGCCATGTAGCAGCCGCCATGGACGTTGCCGGAGCCATTGAGGTGCTTCTTCTCGACGCGGAAGGCGCTGCGGACGCTGCCGTCGGCCTCGATCCGGTGCCAGAACGGGCCGACATGGGACTCAAAACTGTCGCGAATCCAGGTCCGCCAGCCCACAAATTCGCCCTCGGTGGCGACGTGGAGGTCGGGGCGGCGGGGCGGGGGCGCTTTGGTCAATTCGTGCAAGGAAATAGGCCTTCAATTGCGGGTCTTTAGACCTTAAATCCGATCCGACCGCGCCGTGCAATTCCCGTTCCCGCCGGCCCTGCCGGCGCAAAACGTGGGACAGCGGGAAAATGCGCCATAAAGGGCTTTTCGAAGCCGTCCGATGTTCCTAAGAACGGCCAAACCGCCGCCGAAAGCCTCGAATCCATGAAGAACGAACCCAAGATCACCCCCGAACTGGTTGCCGCCCACGGGCTCAAGCCCGACGAGTATGAGCGCATCCTGAAGCTGATCGGGCGGGAGCCGACCTTCACCGAGCTCGGCATCTTCTCGGCGATGTGGAACGAGCATTGCTCGTACAAATCCTCGCGCATCCATCTGCGCGGCCTGCCGACGAAAGCGCCCTGGGTGATCCAGGGCCCCGGCGAGAACGCCGGCGTGATCGACATCGGCGACGGCCAGGCCGTGGTCTTCAAGATGGAGAGCCACAACCATCCGAGCTATATCGAGCCTTACCAGGGTGCGACCACCGGCGTCGGCGGCATCCTGCGCGACGTCTTCACCATGGGCGCGCGCCCGATCGCCTGCCTCAATGCGCTGAGCTTCGGCGCGCCCGAGCACCCGAAGACGCGGCATCTCGTCTCCGGCGTCGTGGCGGGCGTCGGCGGCTACGGCAATTCCTTCGGCGTGCCGACGGTGGGCGGCCAGGTGCGCTTCCACACCCGCTACGACGGCAACATCCTCGTCAATGCCATGGCGGTGGGCCTCGCCGACGCCGACAAGATCTTCTATGCGGCGGCCTCCGGCGTGAACATGCCGATCGTCTATTTGGGCTCCAAGACCGGCCGCGACGGCATCCACGGCGCCTCGATGGCCTCGGCCGAGTTCGACGACAAGTCCGAGGAGAAGCGCCCGACCGTGCAGGTCGGCGATCCCTTCGCCGAGAAGCTGCTGCTCGAAGCTTGCCTCGAGATCATGGAAAAGGGCTGCGTCATCGCGATCCAGGATATGGGCGCCGCCGGCCTGACCTGTTCGGCGGTGGAGATGGGCGCCAAGGGCGACCTCGGCGTCGACCTCGATCTCGACGCGGTGCCGACCCGCGAGACCGGCATGAGCGCCTACGAGATGATGCTCTCGGAGAGCCAGGAGCGCATGCTCATGGTGCTCAAGCCCGAGAAGGAAAAGGAAGCCGAGGAGATCTTCACGAAGTGGGGCCTCGACTTCGCCGTGGTCGGCTACACGACGCCGAGCAAGCGCTTCGTGGTCAAGCATGGCGGCGACGTCATGGCCGATTTGCCGATCAAGGAGCTCGGCGACGAGGCGCCGGTCTATGACCGCCCGCACGTCCCATCCACCGCGCTGCCGGTCGTGCATGCCCGCGACGTGGCGGCGCCGATGGGCCTCGGACCTGCGCTGGAAAAGCTGATCGGCACGCCGGACATGTGCTCGAAGCGCTGGGTCTGGGAGCAGTACGATCACGTCATCCTCGGCAACACCATGCAGCGTCCCGGTGGCGACGCCGCCGTCGTGCGCGTGCAGGACGGGCCGAAGGGCCTCGCGCTCACTGTCGACGTCACGCCGCGCTATTGCGAGGCCGATCCTTATCAAGGCGGGATGCAGGCGGTGGCGGAAGCCTGGCGCAACATCACCGCTGTCGGCGGCAAGCCGCTCGCGATCACCGACAATCTCAACTTCGGCAATCCTGAAAGGCCCGAGATCATGGGCCAGTTCGTCGGCTGCCTGAAGGGCATCTCGGAAGCCTGCCGCACGCTGGACTTCCCGGTCGTGTCCGGCAACGTCTCGCTCTACAACGAGACCAACGGCCGCGCGATCCTGCCGACGCCCTCGATCGGCGGTGTCGGCCTGCTCGACGATTTCACCAAGTCGGCGTCGCTCGCCTTCAAGGCCGAGGGCGAGGCGATCCTGCTGATCGGCGAGACCCATGGCTGGCTCGGCCAGTCCGTCTATCTGCGCGACATTTGCGGTCGCGAGGAGGGCGCGCCGCCGCCGGTCGATCTCGCGGCCGAGAAGCGCAACGGCGATTGCGTGCGCGGCATGATCCATGCGGGCACTGCGACCGCCGTGCATGATTTGTCGGACGGCGGCCTCCTGATCGCGCTGGCCGAGATGGCGATGGCGGGCGGCATCGGCGCCAAGCTGCTGGCGGCGCCGACTGCGCTGGTGCCGCAGGCCTACTGGTTCGGCGAGGACCAGGCGCGCTATCTCGTCACCGTGCCGGAAACCGAAGCCGGCCGCGTGCTCGCCAAGATGCGCGGCTGCGAGGTGCCCTGCGTGCGGATCGGCACCACCGGCGGCGATGCCATCGCGATCGCCGGCGAGGCGCCGGTTACGATCGACAGCTTGCGCAAATCGTACGAGCGCTGGCTGCCGGAATATATGGGTGGGAAGGCGGCATAAGGCGCTGCCACAAATCAGATCTGTAGCCGGATGGAGCGCAGCGTAATCCGGGACGGCTATCACTTGTGGCAAGGTCCCGGATTACGCTGCGCTCCATCCGGGCTACGGACCGAGAGACCGCGCCTCACAACACCTTCGACGCGCCCGGGATCTGCCGCAACGCTCGCGTCAGCGCCCAGCTCGCTGCGACAGTCAGTACGAACCCGACCGTGGCCTTGACGATCGCCGGCAGGTCATAGTCGAACAGCCAGTATTGCAGCCACAGCGCGATCGGATAGTGCACAAGGAACATGCCGAACGCGTCGCCCTGCATTGGATCGAGCAGCCTGGCTGAGCCTGATTGCTTGAATCTCTGGAAAAGGGCCAGGATCAGAAACATGATGGCCACGCTGAAGACGGTGAAGCAGATGGCATAAAGCGCTTCATACCAGTCCGGCAACGGTGACGGGTTGCCCAGTATTTCGCGCTTGATGAAGATCAGCCCCCACAACAGGCAATACGGAACGATCGCCAGGACCATCCAGTCCCAGCTGACCTTTGCCATGCGGCCGTCGACAGAGAGCAGCCCACGATCCATTTGCGCAACGCCGATGCCGGCACCGAAAAAGAAATAGGTCGCGTACAGCATCACGCGCCCGTGCTGGACCGAGAACGGCCCGAACTCGAACCAGCTGCTGTGTCCGTAGTGAACCAGCCCGGGAATGTAGAACGCGGCGGTGACCGCCAGCATGACCGCAAAGAACACGGCGGGCCGGCGGCGACCATGTAGCGAGAGGCGATTGATCGGATCGAGTAGGTTGGGTGACAGCCGGTACAAAAGGCAGGCAACCAGGTCGAAGGCGAACAAGACCCACAGGAACCAGATCGGCCCGCTCGGCCACGGGCCTTTCGTGACCATATTCCACCAGAATTCCGCAAAACCGATCTCGGGATGCTGCCGCAGGGAGATCGCGTAATAGGCGAGTGGAATCACCGTAAGGGCGCAGATCGCGAAGGGTAGGCCAAGCCGAAGCAGACGATCTGCCAAATAGCTCCGGACTCCCTTCCGGGCGATGCCAGACCAGGCGAACAGTCCCGACAGGAAGAAGAACATCGCCATGAAGAAGCTGTCGGTGGCGAGCACGATCATGTCGAAGCCGAAGAAATAGCTCGGATCGGTATGACCGAAATAGGTATAGGGGATCACCGCGTGATGCAGCAGCACCACCAGAGTGAGGAAGGTGCGCGCGCGATCGATCGCCAGATTGCGAACCTTGCTCGTGGGCGCGGCATGCACCTCCGCGCCGATCGTCGCTGAATGTGACATCGTCATCGTGGCCGCCCCGATCCTGACCTCGGCGGGACTCTGCCGCCGGGAACTCGATTCAGCAAGGGCAGTTTGTTCGGTAGGTCGCCCCCGACCACCTCTAGGAACCAGTTCCTCGCAGCGATGTTAGCGTTCGCCGAAAACAGCGTAGGCCGTGAGACGCGGCAGTTCGGAGCTGGCGATGACGATCCTGAAATGGGCGCTGATCTTCCTCCTTGTCTCGATCGTGGCCGGCGTGCTCGGCTTCACCGGCATCTCGGCCGCCTCGGCCGACATCGCCCGCTTCCTGTTCTACGTCTTCGTCGTGATCTTCCTGGTGCTGCTGATATTGGGACTCACGATCTTCAGGGCGTAGCTGATTCAGCCCTCTCCGCCGTCATGGCCGGCTCGACCCGGCCTCCACGCCTTACCGCGTGCAGAACGTGGATGCCCGGGCATGACGATTGGGGGTTGCGGCGCTTATCCCACTTCCTCGATCTTCACTTTGTCCGGATAGAACGCGAGATGGCCTGAAATCTCCGTCATCGCGGGGAAGGGTGTCTCGTAGGTCCAGATCGCGTTGTCCAGCGTCTTGCCGTCGGCCTTGACGCTGTAATAGTTCGCGTCTCCCTTGTAGGGGCAATGGGTGACACGGTCGGTACGCTCCAACAGGGCCATGTTGGCGTCCTCCCGCGGTACATATTGCACTGCCGGATATCTGGCCTCTTTCAAGGTCAGCGCCTTGCTGGTCTCGGCGATCACGATGTCACCCGCCGTGACGCGGACGCGCCGGGGATTTGGGGTGATGGTGATCGGGTGGTCGGGCCCTGGAAGCTTCATGATTTCACGCCTTTTCGATCAATCTGCCGCGCGCGGCACTTTGTCGTGCCTTTGTCCTGATGGGATCAGGGATATAGTGCCGGAAAGCGTGACGTAGAAGGCCGTTCACGCTAAGTTTGACCTTGCCGGCGAGGGGACCCCCGGCAGCGATTCGATGATGAGGCTGCTTTGCAGCCGAGATAAGGAGCAAGACCCGAATGCCCATGGACGCCCACGATATCGAGGCGATGATCAAGGCAGCGATCCCCGATGCCGAGGTGACCATCCGTGATCTCGCCGGCGACGGCGACCACTATGCCGCGACCGTGATCTCGGAATCCTTCCGCGGCAAGTCGCGCGTCCAGCAGCACCAGATCGTCTACCAGTCCCTGCGCGGCCAGATGGGCGGCGTGCTGCACGCGCTGGCGCTGCAGACCGGCGTACCAGGTAACTGACGAAGCTGCACCTGACCTGACCAGCGCCACGAGGGGACGATGATGGCTGCGGACAATCCGCACGGCGCGATGTTCCGCGTCATCACGCCGAACCGGCACAGCCGCGTGACCTATGCCGAGCTATTCTTCGATCTCGTCTTCGTCTTTGCCGTCACGCAAGTCTCGCACGCCCTGCTGCATCATTTCACGCCGATCGGCGCGGTGCATGTCGCGGTGCTGTTCCTGGCAGTGTGGTGGGTGTGGGTCTTCACGGCCTGGGTCACCAACTGGCTCAATCCCGAGCTGACGCCGGTCCGCCTGCTGCTGTTTGCGATGATGCTAGGCGGCCTCGTGCTGTCGACCTCGATCCCGACCGCGTTCGAGGGGCGTGGCCTGTGGTTCGCCATCGCCTACGCGGCCATGCAGGTCGGACGCACCGCGTTCTGGCTGTTCGCAACGCCGGCGCACAGGACGGCTGTGCGACACAATGCGATCCGCATCCTGGCCTGGTTCTCCGTCTCCGCGATCTTCTGGATTCTCGGCGGCCTCGCCCATCACGAGGCGCGGCTGTGGTTCTGGATCGCGGCGCTTGCGATCGAATACGTCTCGCCCGCGCTCCGCTTCTGGGTCCCCAGGCTCGGCTTCTCCTCGGTCGAGGCCTGGGCCGTCGAGGGCGGCCACATGGCCGAGCGCTGCTCCCTCTTCGTCATCATTGCGCTCGGCGAAGCCGTCATCGTCAATGGCGCGACCTTCGCCGAGCTGGAATGGACCGCCGCCAACATCACGGCCTTCGTCTCGGCACTGGTCGGTGCCATCGCGATGTGGTGGGTTTATTTCCACAAGGGCGCGGAAGCCGGCTCCGAGTGGATCTCCAGGTCCACCGAATCCGGCCGTCTGGCGCGGCTCGCCTACACCTATCTGCACCTGCCGATCGTTGCCGGCATCATCTTGACGGCGGTGTCCGACGAATTGGTGCTGAAGCATCCGACGGGCCATTCCGACGCCCGCACGGTTCTGAGCACGATCGGCGGCCCGCTGGTGTTTCTGATCGGCACCATCCTGTTCAAGCACGCGGTCCGCGGCTTCCTCCAGCTCTCGCACGGCATCGGCATCATCCTGCTGCTGGTGCTGTGGTGGTTCGCGTCGGAACTGTCGCCGCTGTGGTTGTCAATGGTGACGAGCGCCATCTTAATCGTGGTGGCGGTGTGGGAGTCGGTGTCGCTGGGGTCGACGTCCGCAGAGGCTGAGGAGCATTGAAGCCGCGGCTCTTACTCGGCGACCTCCAGCGCGTGCACCGAGAACATCTTCGCCGGGTCCGTCCAGCTCTCGCGCACGCACCAGCCCGCGCCCTGGGCCAGCGCGGCAAAACGCGCGGTGCTGTATTTGTAGCTGTTCTCTGTGTGGATGCTTTCGCCCGGGCGGAACGAGAAGCTGGTGCCGAGCAGGCGCACGGTCTGGCTCTTCCTGCTGATCAGGTGCATCTCGATGCGGTGCCGCTCGCGGTTGTAGATCGCGCGATGGGTGAAGGCGGACAGGTCGAAATTGCCGCCGAGCTCGCGGTTGATGCGCACCAGCACATTGAGGTTGAAGCGCGCGGTGACGCCGGCCGCATCGTTATAGGCGTCGAAGAGGATCCGCTCGTCCTTTTCGAGATCGGCGCCGATGATCATCTGCGCGCCCTTGCCGAGGATCTTGCGCGCGCTTTTCAGGAAGGCCTGCGCTTCTTGCGGCTCGAAATTGCCGATGGTGGAGCCGGGGAAGAAGCCGACCTTCGGCATGGATGCAACCTGCTTGGGCAGCTCGAACGGCGTCGTGAAATCGGCCGCCACCGGATAGATGCCGAGCGCCGGGAAATCCCGCTTCAGGCCGCTCGCCTGAGCCTTCAGGAAGTCGCCGGAGATGTCGACGGGGACATAGGCTGCGAATTTGCAATGATCGAGCAGCAGGCGCACCTTCGTGGTCGCGCCGGCGCCGAACTCCACCAGCGCGGCGTGCTCCGGGATGATGCTTGCGATCTCGCTTCCGCGCTCCTTCAGGATCGATAGCTCGGTGCGCGTCGGATAATATTCCGGCAGCTTGGTGATCGCCTCGAACAGCTCCGATCCGGTCGCGTCATAGAAATATTTCGGCGACAGCTTTTTCGGCTGCTGCGAGAGGTCCTCGATGGCCTCACGGGCGAAAGCGGTGGTCTGCTCGTCGGGAAGATGGGCCTCGGCCAAAGCGCTGGCGTGCACATTCATGATACTCTCCTGAACGCGCTGTCCGGCGCGCATCTGTCGTCGGAATACTTAGTCGTAATCGGCAAGCCGCAGCCCGGTGAACTGCCAGCGGTGGTGCGGATAGAAGAAGTTGCGATAGGTGGTACGACTGTGGCCCTGCGGAGTTGCAAGCGAGGAGCCGCGCAGCACCAGCTGGTTGACCATGAACTTGCCGTTGTACTCGCCGAGCGCGCCTTCGACGGCGCGATAGCCGGGGTAGGGCGCGTAGGAGCTGCGGGTCCATTGCCAGACGAGGCCGAAGGCGTCGTTGAGCTGGCCAGCGCGGGCCGCGACCTCCCATTCCATCTCGGTCGGCAGGTGTTTTCCGGACCAGCGCGCGAAGGCGTCCGCTTCGTAATAGCTGATGTGGCAGACCGGCGCGTCCGGATCGACCGGCTTGAGGCCGGCGAGCGTCATGACCTGCCATGCGCCGTCGACCTCGCGCCAATAGCCGGGGGCTTGCCAATCTTCCTTGCTGGCCGCGGCAAAGCCGTCCATCAGCCACAGGGTTGCGGTCCGGTAGCCGCCGTCCTGCATGAAGGCGAGCCATTCGGCATTGGTGACCAGATTGCGGGCGATCCTGACCGGACCGACCAGGGCGCGGTGCGCCGGCTTCTCGTTGTCGAAATGAAAGCCGTCGTCGACATGGCCGACGGTGTGGATGCCTTCGTTCAGTGCGAGCCAGTCATCGCCGCCGCGTGTTGCGGCCGGGAAGCGCCAGGCCGGGTCATACGCCGGATAGATCGGGTTCTGCGCAAAGGCATGCAGGATGTCGGTGAACATCAGCTCCTGATGCTGCTGCTCGTGATTGAGCCCGACCTCGACCAGCGGCGCGATTGCGCGGAGCTTGTCCGCGCCCGCCTCGCGGAAGAATTTGCCGACGGCCGTATCGACGTATTTGCGATAGGCGCCGACCTCGTCGGCGCTGGGGCGGGTGATGTCGCCGCGATGATTGCGAGCATGTCGCGGGCCGGCGCTGACGTAGTAGGAATTGAACAGGAACGCGAAATCGGGGTGGAAGGGCCGGTAGCCCGCAGCATGCTCGCCGAGCAGGAATTGCTCCCAGAACCAGGTCGTATGGGCCCGGTGCCATTTGGTCGGGCTGGCATCCGGCATGGACTGGATCTGCTGGTCCTCGGGCGACAGCGGTGCGGCCCGGCGTTCGGTCTCATTGCGGACAGTCGAGAACGCCGCTTCCAGCCGCTGGGCGAGGTCGTCCTCGCGGGAGGACCGTGACGAACGCAGGGAGGCCGTGGCTGAGGCTTGTTTCGTCACGTTTTTCTCCAGACAGGACAAGAGAACGTTGTTCGCACGACCCGGTTCCATGAACAGGGTTCGTCCTAGATAGGGGCTCCGTTACGGTATGAAAGTCCTCTGCGGCGATGATATTGATGTCATCAGCCTATGGACCCGGCTGGGGTCAATCCGGCCGCCGGGGACCCGTCGCCGCCATTTTACTTTGGATGCACAACGGTTTGGGCTACATATATGGGCAGGTATCGGGTTAAATCGGCTGAGCCGGCCCGAAGCAATTGGTGAGGGCTCTGCCCCAGAAGGACACGGATATGAGCATCGCGGAATTCATCGACAATGAAGTGAAGTCGAACGACGTGGTTCTGTTCATGAAGGGGACGCCGCAATTTCCGCAGTGCGGTTTCTCCGGCCAGGTGGTCCAGATCCTCGACCATATCGGTGTCGGCTATAAGGGCCTCAACGTTCTCGAATCCGCCGAGCTGCGCAACGGCATCAAGGAATATTCGAACTGGCCGACCATTCCGCAGCTCTATGTGAAGGGCGAGTTCATCGGCGGCTGCGACATCGTCCGCGAGATGTTCCAGGCCGGCGAATTGCAGCAGCTCTTCTCCGAGAAGGGCGTCGTCGTCGCGGCCTGACACGTGACCGTGCTGACGCGCCGGATTGGCGGCGCGGAGCTCGAGGTCATCGTCGCCGATATCACCACACTCGGCGTTGACGCCATCGTCAACGCCGCGAACACGTCGCTCCTTGGCGGGGGCAGCGTGGATGGCGCGATCCATGACGCCGCTGGTCCCGAGCTTCTCGCCGAATGTCAGACGCTCGGGGGATGCCCGACCGGCGATGGCAAGATCACGAAGGGCTATCGTCTGCCCGCCCGATACGTGATCCATGCCGTCGGTCCGGTCTGGCACGGCGGCACTCGCGGCGAGGCGGCGGCGCTTCGTTCCTGTTACCGCCGTGCGCTGGAGCTCTCCCAGGCCAATGGGCTGACTTCGCTGGCGTTCTCCGCGATCTCGACCGGCGTATATCGTTTTCCTGCCGACCAGGCGGCAAAGATCGCGGTCCATGCCGCCATCGAAGCCCTGCCTGCTGCGCCGCTGGTTGCGCACGTCATATTTTGTTGTTTCTCGGAGGCAAGCGCCGCCCTCCATTCGGATGTCTTGGCGCGGTACGGCAGCCCTTGTGCCTGATGACGCGGTCGGTACACTCCGAGGCGCCATGTTCCGGGGAGGGGATATGATTTCACAATTTGGACTGCGTGCGCTCGCCTGCGGCGCGTTGGTGTCGCTTGCCGCGATGTCGCCGGCGCACGCGGAGGGCACTTACGAAATTCCGGCCGGCGCGCATTTCAATCAGGAGAAGCTCGGCAGGATCACCGACTTCTTCAAGAACGAGGTCGCGACCGGCAAGATCGCCGGTGCAAACGTGCTGATCCAGCAGCATGGCAAGCCGGTCTATCACGAAGTCTTCGGCGTTCAGGACGTGGTCAGCAAGGCCCCGATCACGGACAAGACCATCTTCCGCCTGTCGTCGCTAACCAAGGTGATCACCTCCGTTGTGGCGATGCAACTGATCCAAGACGGAAAGATCAAGCTCGACGATCCCGTTTCGAAATACATTCCCTCCTTTGCAAATGTGAAGGTCGGTGAGGAGAAGAAGGCCGAGGACGGCACCAAGACGCTCGAGCTGGTACCACTGGCCCGGCCCATTACCATTCTCGATCTGATGCGCCATACCTCCGGGATAACCTACGGTTTCTACGGCGATAGTCTGGTTCGCAAGGCCTATCGCGACGCTAGCATCTACGCGGGCGAATTCGATCTCGCCGAGTTCGCCGAGCGGATCGCCAAGCTGCCGCTGCACAATCAACCCGGCGCACTCTGGCAGTACGGCCATTCCACTGACATTCTGGCGCGGATCATGGAAATCGTGTCCGGTAAGACATTGTTCGAACTCGAGAAGGAAAAGCTGCTCGATCCGCTCGGTATGACCGATACAGGCTTCTTCGTCACCGAACCGGAGAGACTGAAACGGCTCGCCCAGCCGCTGCCGAACGACAGCAATTTCCGGGTCGGCCGCGAGTACAGGACTGAGGTTCGCCAGAAGTGGGAATCCGCCAGCGGCGGCATGGTTTCGACTATGGCGGACTTTTCCCGCTTTGCGCAGATGCTGGTCAATGGAGGAACGTTCGAGGGCAAGACCTATCTCAGCCCGCAGACGTTTGAGCTAATGGCATCGGACCATGCAGGCAAGGACTCCGGCGTTGAGCGGGACTACTTCTATTTTCCCGGTGACGGTTTTGGCATGGGACTTGGGTTTGCCGTGCGCACCGATCCCGGTAATGCCAAACCTCCGCCGCCCGGCGATCTCGGGGAATTGAAATGGGACGGCGCCAGCGGTTGCTATTTGGTGGTTGATCGCAAGCAGGACATGTTCTTCCTGGTGCTGCAGCAGACCCCGAGCGAGCGCCAGCGCGTGCAGCGGACATTGAAGCAGCTGGTTTATGAAGCCATGGAGAAGTGACATGAACGGGCGCCGCGCGCTGTTCGCGGCGCTCGTTCTTTTGTTCGGCGCCGTAAGTGCGCGGGCGGGCTCGGAGGGCCGCGCGCACAGATTCACGCCCGAAGGCCTGGCAAAAGTCTCCGACTACATCAGGAACGAGATCGCGACCGGCAAATTTCCGGGGGCGATTCTGCTGCTCCAGCAACACGGCAAGCCGGTCTACTGCGAGAATTTCGGCGTCCGCGACGTCGCGACCCAACTTTCGATGAGCGCGGACACGATCTTCCGCCTCTATTCGATGTCCAAGCCGATCACCTCGGTCCTGGCGATGATGCTGGTCGAGGAGGGTAGGCTTGCGCTCAGCGATCCCGTCTCGAAATACATTCCGGCCTTTGCCGGCATGAAGGTCGGCGTCGAGAAGAAGGCCGAAGACAACAAGGTCTCGCTGGAGCTGGAGCCGCTCAAACGTCCGGTGACGATCGAGGATTTGATGCGGCATACCGCCGGGATCCCTTACGGCTATTATGGCGGGGACCTGGTGAATAAGCTCTATGCCGACGCCGGACTGTTCGACAGGAATTCGACCAACGCCGAACTGGTCGCGAAGATCACCGCGCTGCCGCTCGCCGAACAGCCCGGAGCGATCTGGGACTACGGTCACTCCACGGACGTGCTCGGACGCATCATCGAGCTGATCTCGGGGACATCGCTGCTCGAGTTCGCGAAGACGCGGCTGCTCGATCCACTCGGGATGAAGGACACGGCGTTCTACGTCGCCGATCCCGCCCAATGGCCGCGTATCGCCGAGCCGATGCCGCAGGATCGGGCGATCAGCCCGATCACGCAGGTTCGCGATATCAGGAAACCGCTGCGATGGGAGTCGGGCGGCGGCGGCCTCGTCGGCACGGTCGGCGATTATGCCCGCTTCTCGCAAATGCTGCTCAACGGCGGCACGCTTGAAGGTCGACGTTATCTGAAGCGGGAAACCATCGCCTTGATGGCGAGGGATCATATCGGTCCCGAAACCCGCGTCGAGCGCGACAAGCACTACTATCCGGGTGAGACCAGCGGCTACGGCCTCGGCTTCGCCGTGCGTATCGCGGTGCCGCCGGGCACGAACTGGCCGCTTGGCGAATATCGCTGGGACGGCGTTGGCGGCACCTTCTTCTTCATCGATCCCGAAGACGACCTGTTCGGAATCTTCATGGTGCAGACCCCCTCGCAGCGCGGCCGGATCCAGGTCGAGCTGAAGACGCTGATCTATCAGGCGATGGGGCGGTGAGACCTCTCCCCCTTTGCGTAGCCGGATGGAGCGAAGCGCAATCCGGGACGTCCTCACCGCGTGGATAGATCCCGGATTTCGCTGTGCTCCATCCGGGCTGCGTGGCCGAGCCTTACGCCCCGCGCACGATCTCGCGCACGTACCCGATCGTCTCCTCGATCTGGCTCGCATTGACGTCCAGATGGGTGCAGGCGCGGATGCGGCCGTCCATCATCGCGAGCGTCACGCCGCGCTGACGGAGGGCCGAGACCATCTTGTCGCCGGGAATGCCGGCGCCGTCGGGCTTGAAGAATACGAGATTGGTTTCGGGCTCCTGCACCTCGATGCCCGAGATCTGCGACAGGCCGCGCGCGAGCGCGCGCGCATTGGCGTGGTCGTCGGCCAGGCGCTCGACGTGGTGGTCGAGCGCGTAGATGCAGGCTGCCGCGCAGATGCCGGCCTGTCGCATCGAGCCGCCGAGGCGCTGCTTCCACTGCCACACTGCGTCGATGAAGGCGCGCGAGCCCGCAAGCACGCCGCCGATCGGCGCGCCCAGGCCCTTGGAGAAGTCGATCCAGGCCGAGTCCCAGCCTGCGGTCATGTCGCGCGGCGAGATGCCGCTCGCAACGGTGGCGTTGAGCAGGCGCGCACCGTCCATATGGGTGATGAGGCCGTGCTGCCTGGCGATTGCGACGATCTCGTCGAGCACCGCCTTCTTCCAGATCGTGCCGCCGCCGATATTGGCGGTCTGCTCGACGCTGACGACGGTCTGCGGCGGCTGGTAGCGCGAGCGCGGATGCAGCGCCTTGCGAAGAGTCTCCGGCGTGAACTGGCCATCGGGACCCTTGAGCTGGGTGACCTGGAAACCGCCGATCGCGGCATGCGCGCCGCCTTCGCGCGCGATGATATGCGCGGTCTCATGGGCGAGGATCTCGTCGCCGGGGCGGCAATGCACCAGCGTCGCGGTGACGTTGCACATCGTGCCCGAGGGCATGTAGACCGCAGCTTCCTTGCCGAGCAGATCGGCCACGCGCTCGCACAGCGCGTTCACGGTCGGATCGTCGCCGACCTGTTCGTCGCCGACTTCCGCCCGCGCCATCGCCTCCCGCATCCCTGCCGTCGGCTTGGTCTGCGTGTCCGAGAGCAGATTGATGCGCACCGGCGGCGCCTTGGGATCGACGGGGGGAGGGGTGTAGAGCATGCGACGGCTCCTTAGCAGTGCGGCCACTGAAGTGTGGCTCTTAAGCAAAAAGGCCCCGGCGAACCGGGGCCTTTCGATATTCAGATCTTAGCGCGAATAGAATTCGACGACCAGATGCGGCTCCATCTGCACCGGGAACGGCACGTCGGAGAGGCCGGGGATGCGGGCGTACTTCGCGGTCATCTTGCCGTGGTCGACTTCGAGATAGTCGGGGACCTCGCGCTCGGGAAGCTGGCTGGCTTCGAGCACGTGGGCGAGCTGCTTGGAGGCTTCCTTGACCTCGACCACGTCGCCGACCTTGAGCTGATAGCTCGAAATGTTGACCTTGCGGCCGTTCACCTTGATGTGGCCGTGGTTGATGAACTGGCGTGCGGCGAAGATCGTGGAGACGAACTTGGCGCGGTACACGACCGCGTCGAGACGACGCTCCAGCAGGCCGATCAGGTTCTCGCCGGTGTCACCCTTGAGGCGGCTGGCCTCGACATAGATGCCGTGGAACTGGCGCTCGCTGATGTTGGCGTAATAGCCCTTCAGCTTCTGCTTGGCGCGCAGCTGCACGCCGAAGTCGGAGAGCTTGCCCTTGCGGCGCTGGCCATGCTGGCCGGGGCCGTATTCGCGGCGGTTGACGGGGCTCTTCGGGCGGCCCCAGATGTTCTGGCCCATACGGCGATCGATCTTGTACTTCGCCTCACTGCGCTTAGTCATCGCGTCCTCTTCAGGTCATGGTTTGAGGAAACGCGCCCTCCTGTGTGACGGGATGATCCCGGCACCGACAGGTCCGATCCCCAAAGCTTAAGGGAGAGGACCACGGGTCGCGAAACGCTTCGCGGGCCGAAATCGGCCCGCGAGCAGGCGGCTTTTAGGGGAGTTTGGGGTTGGCTGTCAATTCTTTAGCTTGTCAGTCCGGGGCGTGCGACGACGGTATTCTCACGTCCTGACCGCCCGGACCGGCTTTGACCCCGCCGCCCGCAATTCGGCAGCAATTTCAGTGTTCAGGACCTGTTCCAGCCGGGTCAGGACTCTCGCGATCGGGGCGGCGTCGGTGACGCGGTGGTCCCAGCGGATCACGACATGGATAGTCTGGTCCGGCTCGACCAGCCCATAGCTCATGACAAAGGGGCCCGGCGTGATCGGGTGGAGCTCGCCGCCCCCGTAGGCAGCTACCGAGCTTACCGCGAAGCTGCCGAACCAGTTACCGCGCTGACGGCCGAAATTCAGACCGATGGCCAAGGACAGGCGCCGCAAGGGCAACGGCAGGCGGGTCGCCCGCATGATCTTGCGGAACATCGGGATGTCCTCGATCGGGGCCGTCTTGCCGCGTCGGATTTCCGTATCGACGTCCGCCAGCGAAAGAGCCTCGGGACCCGCGATTCGCTGCAGCAGCACGCATTCCTCGCCATCCTCGATCCGGGCGATCGCGACCGTCGCCACGCTCTTTGGCAGCTCATACAGAGCCGGCCAGGGCCATTTGACGTAAAGGGTGCGCAGGATTGGCTCGTCCTTTGCAACCAGGGCGAAAGCCTTGACGAACATCGCGGCCCAACCGGCGGGCGCGGCTGCGTCCGCGCGGGCCTCCAGCAGGGGGCGGATATTGAGCGAACGGGCCAATGAAACGAAAGGTACGCCCTTCGAGGCGTGCATGAGGTCGCAGATCACACGACGATGCAGCGAAATGGGCTTGGGCGTCCCGCGCATAGGCCTCCGGTTCCAAATCAAAAGATCAAAAAATGTGCAGCGAGCGAGGCCCGCCTGCTCGCTCTAGCACGAACCAACCCGCTTGGGGCCGGTCGGTTCGCCGCACCAGGAATGCCAGAGACAAGCCTCGGGTTTGACAAAAACCATCTATTTTCAATTAGTTATATCACGATCGGGCGGGTCGTGGCGGCGCCGGCCGGCCATCATCGGCTGGATCAGCGCCTGACCCCCTCGGAGGCCGCCATGATGCCGCGCTGGAACAGCGACCAGTCGAAGCCCAGGGCGATCGCGCGGTAGCCGCGGTCGATCAACGCGTTGGCCTGGTCGGCGGTGCGCGCCACGCCGCCGATCGGCACGCCGCTCTTGAGGATGCCGGCCTCGGCGCGCGCGATCAGGTCCAGCAATTGCGGATCGTCCATCTGGCCGCGCTTGTTGATGGAGGTGGCGAGATCACCGGGACCGATGACCGCGACGTCGATACCGGGCGTTGCCATGATCTCGTCGATGCGATCGACCGCATCGACGTGCTCGATCGTGATCATGCAGATCATCTCGTCGTCGGCAGAGGCCATGTAATCAGGCATCGACTGGCCCCAGCGGAACGGCGCGTGGAAGGGACCCCAGAGCCGATCGCCGCGCGGCGGGTAGCGCACGCTGCGCACCGCTTTCTCGGCATCCGCGCGGCTCGTGATCATCGGGAAGTTGATGCCGAAGGCACCGATGTCCATCGGCGCTTTCGCCAGCCACGGCTCGTTGGCGGCGATCCGCACCAGAGGCGTGCACGGCGTGCCCGTGGTCGCGGCGATCATCGCGTGGGCTTCGGTCAATCCGATCGGGCCGTGCTCGAGATCCACGATGATCCAATCGAGCGAGCGCGCCATGATCTGCACCATCTGCACGCTCGGGATGGTCGCGATCGCACCGAAGGCGGGGCGACCCTCGCGCCAGAGCTGACGGAGACGGTTGAGCGGCGGAGTCGGGACCGACATGGAAAACCTGCGGGACGATGGCGACGGCAAAGCCTAGCAGCGCGCCGCCGAGGCGCAAGCTCAGGCCACCGCGCGTCCGCCGAAGAACGGCGTCAGTGTGGCGCTGAGACCATGCACGCGGTTCGATGTAAGAATCATCTCGGCGCCGGACTGCGCGATGCCGCCGGTCGTCGGGCCGAGCAGGTCGGAGACGCGGCGGGCGATCGCGGGCGCCGGATCGATCCAGTCGACCGGCCAGGGCGCGAGCTTCTTCATCCGGTCGAGCAGAAGCGGGTAGTGCGTGCAGGCGAGCACCACGGTGTCGGTGCGCGCGCTCGCATCCGAGGCGTCGCCGACGAAGCAGGGAGCGAGCTCGGCGAGGATGGCTTCGTCGCTGATCGGGCTACCGCCGAGCGCGGCTTCGGCCAGCGAAGCGAGCTCGGGCGAGCCGACCAGCGTCACCTCGCATCCTTGTGCGAAATCGCGGATCAGCGCCTTGGTGTACTCGCGCTTCACCGTGCCCTTGGTGCCGAGCACCGAAACGCGGCGGGTCCTGGACTGCGCACAGGCCGGCTTGATCGCCGGCACCGTGCCGACGAAGGCTACGGAATAGGCGGCGCGCAAGTGAGACAGGACCAGGGTGGACGCCGTGTTGCAGGCGATGACGACGAGGTCTGGACTATGCCGGCCGATCAGCTCCCCCATCAGCGGCACGACGCGGGCGATGATCTCGTCCTCGCTGTGGTGGCCATAGGGGAAGAAGGCGTCGTCGGCGACGTAGACGTAATGCGCGTCGGGCCGCGCCGCCACGACCTCGCGGAGCACCGTGAGCCCGCCAAGGCCGGAATCGAACACCAGGATCGTCGGAGAATTGGTCACGTCGCCACCCTAGCCCGGCATGGTTACCATTCGGTTTTTAGGGCGATTTTGCGGCGATCCCGCAAAGACCCGGGGGGCGTCTCGTGTCACGGACGCGCTGCGTCGTCATCCCCGGCGTCACATCGGCCGCGCGGCGCTCACGCGATCCTGTTGGTGGTGGTCCCGCGCTCGGTTGCCAGCTGCTTCTGCAGGCGATCGATGTTCTGCAACAGGCGCTGGCTGGTCAGCACCAGGAAGTAATAGCCGAATTGCGGATCCTGGAAGTAGATCTCGAGCAGCCGGTCATAGGTGATGGTCAGCACCTGGCCGTCCTCGATGCATTCGACCGTCCCCGTGCGCCGGTTGTCCGGCGTGAGGAAGCCGAGCTCGCCCATCAGCGCCCCGGGCCCGATCTCGACGTTGATCTCCTTGACCAGGAACTTGCCGGTGACGGTGAGGAACATTTCGTTGGCTGGGTCACGCATCTTGAAGAGGATGTCGCCGCGCCGGTATCTGCGCTCGGTCATGAATGGCTTGAGCCATTCGATCGACATGTCCCCTTCGGCCGCATGGCGCGCCTTCTTGACCAGCTTCAGCATCTGCCGCAGGCGCAGCGCATTGATCGGAAGCATCAGGAGATAGAGCAGGAACGTCGCGACGTTGGCGGAGAGCGCGCCGAAAAGAGCGAAGAACGCGCAGCCGATCATGTTGGCGACGCGCAGCGGCACCATTGTCCGCATCAAGAGGGTGGCGACGAAGAAGACCGCCCCGACCACGGCGAACAGATTGGCGAGCGTGATGTTGTGGACGAAGATCTCCAGGAGCCGGTTGAAGATCGCCTCGTAGGTGACGCTGTCGGGATCGAGGCCCATCTGGACCAGGATTTTCGCGATCCTGAGGTTGTCCGTGGCCGCTTCGAGGATGCGGTCGAGGATCGACGAAACGTCTGCGCTGCCGGACGGCATGGTACTAACCCCACGTAAGGCATTCAGGCCTGGTCGGCACCCGTATAGCCGAATTCGAATGACGACCGCTTGAATGACGCTTCCGGCCATCGTGCCGCAAGGGGCAAATTTTAGCCTGATCGGGCGTTTCGGCAATTGCCCGTTGGTTGCGCGTCCGGCCGCGGGCAGCCGTGATTCGGGCCATCCCTGCGGGCTTGAGCGTCGCTGACGGGCCCGAAGCGACCTTCGTTTACGGCTTGGCGGCGGGTTGCACGACCCGCTGCTCGACGAGGCCGAGCCGCCCCGGCAGCGAGCCGGCGCGCAGCAGCATGGCGACGCTGTTGGCCTCTTCCAGGGTGAAATTGCCGGAAATCCGGCCGGAGCCGCCGGTGATGGGCTCGCGGATCACGGGCGCGGAGATCACCTTGTCGTCGAGCACGATGGCAAAGGGCTTTCCGACATTCTCTGCCGTGATATGGGCAAAGCGCCGCGTGCCGCGGCCGTTGAAGCGGAACGATGCGATCGGCTCCTTGCTGTCGCCGGTCAATCCCGGGCCGGCATAGCTGATCTCGCCGCCCTCGAGGGCGCTGTCCTTGGCGACGAGATAAGGAAGCTTGTCCTTGAAGCCGAGCAGGACTTCCGTGCCCGCCGGCGGCGTGCCCGATTGCGCCTGCTCTGCGGACATCGAGAGGTCGATCAAGCGGAAGCCGACCTTGACCTTCCTGGCGAAGATCGCGGTGACTTGCTCGGGCTCCATCAATCCGGGCAGGAAAATGCGGATACGGTCCATTCCCTCGGGCTGGACGCTGGCGAGCTTGACGCCGGCGTCCTTGAGGCGCTGCTCGATCATGGCGATGGAATCTTCGACGAGGTCGCGCAGCCGCGCGGCGGATGCGGCATCGGTCGGCGCGAGCCTGAGCAGCCCATCGCCGGCGTCGGTGACGTTGAGCGCGTGTGTCGGCAACCCCTCCGCCGCCGCGACGAGCTTGCGCGTGAGCTGTTCGCGGCCTTTGGCGTCAGCGATCTTCACGTCGACGCCGCCGTCGCGGATCGCAAGTCCGGAGAACGCGATGCGGCCCTCGCGCAGGATCTTGTAGACGTCGTCGCGCAAATCCGTGACGACCGCCTCCCGCAAGGCATCGGTGTCGACCCTGTAGACGATCCACGATCCGCCCAGCTTCTCCATCCTGTCGGCGATGAAGGCGGCGACCTTGACTCGCACCTTGTCGAGTTGGCTATCGGCAAGCGCGATACCTGGCAGGGCGATCGCGGATACCATTGTGAACGCAGCGACCAGCCGTGCGATCCGGTTCCGCAGGGGCGTCGTCATGATGACCTCTTGTCTTGCGGCAGGGCGCTGGCGAGTGAAGTCAGCGGCAGTTCTTGGTCCCTCGATCAGGCGCAGAGGTTCAATTGGCGCAGCGGGTAGGCAATGGACGAACGGCAAATCATCCATCATTCTGGTCCGGCTCGGCCGAACACGGCCGAGACCTCGCCGAACCAAACTGTCAAAAGATTCGGCGGCGGGGACATGCATCTGAGGGAGGACGGAATTCATGGCGGGCATCCACGCGCTCGATCGGTTGATCGGCAACGACTATCCGGAACTGTTGACGGACGAGGAGGTCCGGGCGTTCGAGCAGGTCCCCTACGCCGACCGCGTCGCGGCCGAGAGCACCTATGACGCCATCAGGCTTGGTGCCGAGCGCAATCCCGACGGGGCGGCGATCCAGTTCCTGCAAAATGCCGATCCCGCCGACACGCCGCTGGTCGTCACGCACCGCGATTTCATCGCGCGCGTCACCCAGGCCGCCAACATGTTTCACGCGCTCGGCGCCGAGAAGGGCGACGTCATCAGCTTCATGCTGCCCTTGGTGCCGGATGCGTTCGTCACTCTGTTCGGCGCCGAGGCCGCCGGCATCGCCAATCCCGTCAATCCGCTGCTCGAGCCGCACCAGCTCGCCGAAATCCTGGAAGCTGCGAACACCAAGATCCTGGTGGCGCTCGGGCCGATGCCGGGCACCGACATCTGGCAGAAGGTCGAGCAGATCCGCCCGCATCTGAAGCGTCTGAAAGCCATCGTGCAGGTGTTCGGCGGCGGCGATCCGGCCAATGGCATCTTCGCCTTCAGCGACCTGATCAAGCAGCAGCCGTCGGATCGGCTGGTCAGCGGGCGCAAGATTCGCGGCAGCGACATCGCAGCCTATTTCCACACCGGCGGCACCACGGGTACGCCCAAGCTGGTGCGGCATACCCATGCCAACCAGGTCTATCAGGCCTGGGCTCTCAATCTGCTGCTCAAGGGGAAACCCGGCGCCAATCTGCTGTTCGGCATGCCGCTGTTTCACGTCGGCGGATCTCTGACGCAGGTGCTGACGACTTTGTCGGGCGGGGGTTCGCTGGTCGTGCTGTCGCCGAGCGGCTGGCGCAACCCGAATGCGGTGAAGAACATCTGGCAGCTCGTCGCGCGCTTCAAGCCTGAAGCTCTGTCGAGCGTGCCGACCGTGCTCGCAGCGACGCTCGCGGTGCCGCCTGGGAATGCGGATATCTCGAGCCTGAAATATGCGGCCGGCGGCGGCTCGGCGATTCCGGTCGCGGTCGGCTCGGCGATTCAGGAGACGCTGAAGCTGCCGGTGGTCGAGGTCTACGGCATGACCGAGACCTCGAGCGTGCACACGCTCGCTTATCCGAGCCGGCCGATCCGGCTCGGCTCGGTTGGCCTTCCCATGCCCTATGCGCGCGTGCGCATCGTGCAGCTCGACGCCGACGGCCGCCTGATCCGCGACTGCAAGCCGGACGAGATTGGTGTCGTCATCATGGCCGGGCCCGGCGTGTTCGGCGGCTATCTCAACGACGAGCACAACAAGGGTGCCTTCATCGACGGGGTCTGGGTCAATTCCGGCGATCTCGGCCGGCTCGATGCCGACGGCTATCTGTGGATCACCGGCCGCGCCAAGGATCTCGTGATCCGCGGCGGCCACAACATCGATCCGGCGCCGATCGAGGAGATCATGTTCCGCCATCCCGCCGTCGGCTTCGCCGCGGTGGTTGGCCAGCCCGACGCTTACGCCGGCGAATTGCCGGTAGGCTACGTGCAGTTGAAGCCCGGCGCAAAGGTTGAGCCGGGCGAGCTGGAAGCCTGGGTGCGCGAGCGCACGCCGGAGCGCGCCGCCGTTCCTGTGCAGGTCATCCCGATCGATCCGATGCCGGTGACGGGCGTCGGCAAGGTGTTCAAGCCGCAGCTGCGCTGGGACGCGGCCGCGCGCGTGTTCACCAAGGTGCTGGCGCCGCTGGTCGAGCGCGGCATCGATTGCAAGGTGAAGGTCGGTCCGCACGGCAGCCACGGCTCGATCGCGACCGTGACGCTGACGGGCCTGCCGGCTGGGCAGCGCGAAGCGGTGGAGGGGGAGGTGCACGCACTGCTCGCACCCTTCGTGATGCGCCACGAGGTGGTGCAGGCGTAGGTCCGCGCCTGCGGGGCGAGGGCTGACTGCATTAGCTATAAGCCGCGATCGAGGAGTTTATGTGATGGGCCTCACATAGAAAAATTTGGCTTTCATCGACGCTCCGAATAGTCTCAGGGAATTGCATCCGAGGGGGCTGCAGTGATTCCGTTTCGGCTATTTGGTTTATTGATTTTTGCGACCTTACTGGCCTGCGGATCGGCACACGCCGATCGGCGGGTCGCGCTCGTCATCGGCAATTCCGCCTACAAGAGCGCGCCCAAGCTCACCAATCCCGCGAACGATGCCACGCTGATTGGCGGCATGTTCAAGAAGGCGGGCTTCGATTCCGTCGACGTCAGGCTGGATCTCAGTGCGAGCGAGATGAGGCGCATGTTGCGCGAGTTCGCCGGCAGGTCACGCGATGCGGACATGGCGGTGATCTACTATGCCGGCCACGGCATCGAGCTCGACGGCAACAATTATCTCATTCCGACCGACGCGACGCTGGAGACGGATGGCGACGTTCTCGACGAAACCATTCCTGTCGAGCGCGCATTGTTCGCGGTCGAGCCGGCCAAGCAGCTGCGCCTGATCATCCTCGATGCCTGCCGCGACAACCCCTTTGCGAAGACGATGAAGCGCACGCTGGCCTCGCGGGCGATCGGACGCGGCCTCGCTAAGGTCGAGCCAACCAGCCCGAACACGATGATTGCCTTCGCCGCGAAGGCCGGCTCGACTGCATCCGACGGCGATTCTCGCAACAGTCCGTTTGCTGCCGCGCTGGTCGAGCACCTGCCGAAGCCGGGCCTCGATCTGCGCAAGGCGTTCGGCTTCGTGCGCGACGACGTGCTCAAGACCACCGGCTACAAGCAAGAGCCCTATGTCTATGGCTCGCTCGGCGGCGACGACGTGCCGCTCGTAATGAAGCCGGCCGCAACCGGTCCGCAGGCAAATCCCCAGGACGCGGTTCGCAGGGACTACGAGCTCGCGCTCCAGCTTGCGACGCGCGATGCCTGGGAAGCCTTTTTGGCGACCTATCCGGACGGCTTCTATGCCAGCCTCGCCAAGGGGCAGTTGAACAAGATCGGTGCCGAAGAGACGCGTCTGGCTGCCGAGCAAAAGGCCAAGGCGGCCGAGCAGGAAAAGGCAAGGCTAATCGCCGAGCGCGCCCAGAAAGCCGAGCAGGAGAAGGCGGCTGCTGCTGCGAAGGCCGCTGAAGAGGCGCGAATCGCTGCGGAGAAGCAAAAGCAGATTGAACAGGCCAGGGCGGAAGCGGCCGAGCAGCAGCGCAAAGCTGCCGAGGCGGCGGCCGCGAAAGCGCTGGCCGAGAAACAGGCGGCAGAGAGGGCCAAGGCCGAGCTGGCGGCCAAGCAGGCCGCCGAGAAAGCGGAGCAGGCCGCCAAGCCGGCCGCCGATCGGCAGATGCCCGAAGTCGAGAACCAGAAAGTGGCTGCGCTCTCGCCCGGACCCACATCCACATTATCGGCGGCCGAGCTTTCCAAATCGGTACAAAGCGAACTGCGCCGCGTCGGTTGCCTGACCTCGTCTGCGGAAAGCGAGTGGAGCTCGGCCGCGCAGCGCTCGCTGACGCTGTTCAACAAATATTCCGGCACCAAGTTCGACGTGAAGCTGGCCAGCGTCGACGCACTCGATGCTTTGAAGGCCAAGCCGGGACGGGTTTGTCCGCTGGTGTGCAATTTCGGATTCAAGGCCGACGGCGACCAATGCGTGAAGATCACCTGCCGGGCCGGTTATCGTGTCAACGACGATAACGAATGCGAAAAGGTGCAGGAGAAGAAGCCGGTTGCGACGCGCGAGAATTCCAGACCGCGAGACGATGAGCGGAAGGCAAGCGAGTCCGCGCCGTCAAAACCGCAGGCGACCGGTCAGGTCTTTTGCAACAGTGCAGGGTGCCGGCCGGTCCGGCAGGGTTGTCGGCTCGAGACGTGGGGCAATAGGACTGCCGGCCAAACGGCCGGCGGCGGCACCAGCATGGTCGAAGTCTGCAACTGAGCTGGTGATTGCCCGCCTGCTACCCCGCAGGCATTCGTGTTTCCACCAGCCGCGCCCAGAACGAGGCGCCGTGACCCAGAATGTTGTCGTTGAAGACGTAAGCCGGGTGGTGACACTCGTTGCCGTCGCCCATGCCGACCAGCACCATCGCGCCGGGGCGTGCTTCCAGCATGAACGAAAAGTCCTCGGCGCCCATCATCGGGACGAACTTGTCGTTGACGCGCTCAGTGCCGACGATGTCGCGCGCGACGTCGGCGGCGAGTGCGGCCTCGCGGGCATGGTTCATCGTCACCGGATACATCCGCGTGTATTTCGTTTCGGCCGAGCCACCATAGGCGCGGGCGATGCTGTCGGCGACTTCGCCGATGCGGCGTTCGACGAGATCGCGCACTTCGGGGTCGAGCGTGCGCACGGTGCCGGCGAGCTCGGCGACCTCCGGGATGATGTTGAAGGCGGTGCCGGAGTGGAATTGTGTGATCGAGATCACCGCCGATTTCAGCGGATCGACGTTGCGCGCCACGATCGATTGCAGCGCGTTCACGATTTGCGAGCCGATCAGCACGCTGTCGACAGATTTGTGCGGACCGGCGCCGGCGTGGCCACCCTTGCCGCGGACCGTGATCTGGATGTTGTCGGAGGAGGCGAGCATCGCACCTGGCGTGGTGGCGAAATGGCCCTCGGGCAGGTTCGGCATGTTGTGCATGCCGTAGACCTCCTGGATGTTCCAGCGCGTCATCAGTCCGTCCTCGACCATCGCCTTGCCGCCGCCACCGCCTTCCTCGGCGGGCTGGAAGATCATCACGGCCGTGCCGTCGAAATTGCGCGTCTCGGCGAGATATTTGGCCGCGCCCAGCAGCATCGCGGTGTGGCCGTCATGGCCGCAGGCGTGCATCTTGCCGGGGACTTTTGATGCATAAGACACGCCCGACGTCTCCATGATCGGCAGCGCGTCCATGTCGGCGCGCAGGCCGATGGTCTTGCCGGAGGCCGACTTGCGGCCGCGGATCACGCCGACCACGCCGGTGCGGCCGATGCCCGTCACCACCTCGTCGCAACCGAATTCGCGCAAGCGATCGGCGACGATGCCGGCGGTGCGGTGGACTTCGTAGAGCAACTCCGGGTTCTCGTGGAAGTCGTGGCGCCAGGCGGCCATTTCGTCGGAGAGGGCGGCGACGCGGTTGACGATGGGCATGAGGGAATCCGCTTTCTGGTTGTCGTTTGTAGGGTGGGTTAGCCCCGTGGATGCGCAAGCGCATCCACTTGGCGTAACCCACCACGGTTTCCGTGGGAGCGAAAGAGGTGGGTTACGCCCAGCGGACTGCGCTTCGCGCAGGCCGCAAGGCTAACCCACCCTACGATCCTACGCTTCCCCGAACACGCGCTTGAAGATCGTGTCGACGTGCTTGAGGTGATAGCCGAGGTCGAACTGCTCCTCGATCTCGGCGTCGGTGAGATATGTCTTCACCTCACTGTCCTTCTTCAGCAGCTGGAGGAAATCGCCTTCGCCGCGCCAGACCGGCATGGCATTGCGCTGCACGAGCTTGTAGGCGTCCTCGCGGCTGGCGCCCTTCTGCGTCAGCGCCAGCAGCACGCGCTGCGAGTGCACGAGGCCGCCAAGGCGGTCGAGGTTCTTCTGCATGTTGGCGGGATAGACCAGCAGCTTGTCGATCAGGCCGGCGAGACGCACCAGCGCGAAGTCGAGCGTGACGGTCGCGTCCGGGCCCATCATGCGCTCGGCCGAGGAGTGCGAGATGTCGCGCTCGTGCCAGAGCACGACGTTCTCCAGCGCCGGGGTCACATAGGCGCGCACCATGCGGGAGAGGCCGGTGAGATTCTCCGATAGCACCGGGTTGCGCTTGTGCGGCATCGAGGAAGAGCCCTTCTGGCCCTCCGAGAAGAACTCCTCGGCCTCCAGCACCTCGGTGCGTTGCATGTGGCGGATCTCCACGGCGATGCGCTCGATCGAGGAGGCGATCACGCCGAGAGTCGAGAAATACATCGCGTGACGGTCGCGCGGGATCACCTGGGTCGAGATCGGCTCGGGGACAAGACCCATGGCCTTGGCGACGTGCTCTTCGACGAGCGGGTCGATCTGCGCGAAAGTGCCGACGGCGCCGGAGATGGCGCAGGTTGCGACCTCCTTGCGCGCTGCGATCAGACGGTCCTTGGCACGGGTGAATTCGGCATAGGCATAAGCGAGCTTGAGGCCGAAGGTGACGGGCTCGGCATGGATGCCGTGGCTGCGGCCGATGGTCGGCGTCAGCTTGTGCTCGAAGGCGCGCTTCTTCAGCGCGGCCAGCACCTTGTCGAGGTCGGCGAGCAGAAGGTCGGCGGCACGGGTGAGCTGGACGTTGAGGCAGGTGTCGAGCACGTCGGACGAGGTCATGCCCTGGTGCACGAAGCGCGCCTCGGGGCCAACGATCTCGGCGAGATGGGTGAGGAAGGCGATGACGTCGTGCTTGGTCTCGCGCTCGATCTCGTCGATGCGGGCGACGTCGAATGTGGCGTCCTTGGCCTTGGCCCAGACCGTTTTGGCCGCTTCCTTGGGGATGGTCCCGAGCTCAGCCAGGGCGTCCGCCGCATGCGCCTCGATCTCGAACCAGATCTTGAACCGGGTCTGCGGTTCCCAGATCGAGGCCATTTCCGGGCGGGTATAGCGGGGAATCATCTGACGGCTCCAAAAGGTGGGCGGACGGTCCATGGGACGGCGCCGGCCAAAATGCTTTTTACGCCGTGATGTAACAGAGCGGGCAGGGTGAAACAAACGGTCTGGGCCGCGGGAGGGCGGGGGGCGCCGGGCTATCCACCGGACCGGTCAGCAGGGGCGCCCCCCGCTGCAAGAAAGAGCTGTCAATCACGGATCATTGACTGACAGATATTGAAATCTGTCAGCGAGACATGTATATCCGTTCTCGGACGCTCCGATCGAGCGTCCCGCGACAAGCCCCGGGGAGCCCGACATCCGAGCCACGCTCGGATCGGAGGGCGGATTGAAGAGCGCGGACCGCGGACGAATGGAGACTTAGACAATGACCACCGAAATCCTCAATTTCACCGGCGTGATTGGGCACTGGCTCAATTTGCTGGTGGCGCGCCAGATCGCGGCGCAGGCTGCAAAACTGCCTCATTAAGGCATAGGCTTTCCGAACGACCGGCCAGGGCGCTTCGGAAGCGGCCCCGACTGCCGGAGTAACTGAGCCCTGAACGGGAATATGGTGCTGGCATGAATGAAGCCGTTGTCTTGACGCCGGAGCGGATCCTCGAAGTCACTGAGGACGTGCTCAGGCGCTACGGACTTGCCAAGGCCACCGTGGTCGACGTTGCCCGTGCGCTCGATGTGAGCCACGGCAGCGTCTACCGCCATTTCCCCAGCAAGGCCTCGCTGCGCGAGGCCGTTGCCAAGCGCTGGCTGGACCGCATCGACGCTCCGCTGCTGGCGATCGCCAGGGAGCAGGGGCCGGCGCCGGACCGGCTCGACCGCTGGCTGCGCACGCTGTTCGCGGCCAAGCGTTCGCGCGTGCTCGACGACCCCGAGATGTTCGACACCTATCTGACCCTGGCACGCGAGGCCTGCGCGGCAGTCAAATGCCACAAGGACACCATGATCGACCAGATCGCGGCGATCCTGACCGACGGCGTGAAGCAGAGTGAGTTCGCCGTGGACGACGTCAAGACGACCGCGCGCGCGATCTTCGATGCGACCGTCCGCTTCCACCATCCGGCCCATGCCGAGGAATGGAAGGACGCCGATCTCTCCGCGCGCGTCGACGCGACGCTGGCGCTGCTGCTGCGCGGGCTGAAGGCGGCCTGAGGCCGTAGAACCGTTCAGCCCTGGGTGCTGTCAATCAACTTCGTGTTTTGTGCAGAGCGGCACCGTCCCTGGGCGTGGATGCCGGATGTCTTCGCGTGTGGAAGGCAGGATCGGACGACGGCACGACCGGCGGACTGTCCGGATAGGCGTTGACCGCGATTTCGACGGCGTCCTTCGACCGCCTTCGAAGCCGGTAGAATGTCAGCTCCTGATCGAACATCGGGCAGCGAAAGTGGACGATGGCGGTGTCCGGCAGGCGGCAAAGTTCGTCGATGAGCTCGCCTACTGTGATGATGGGGGGATGGTCGACTGCTTTGGGGTGACCCTTACTCATGACCCTTTACTCCTTGTCTGCCGTACCAACCGGAGCCGGATCGGAACCGTTCCAATTTCGTTCAGCAGATTGAGGATCGCGAAGGATGAGGCTGTGCGGCAGCTTTGCTGCTAGATCCTCGTCAGCCCGCAGGTCGCGGCGAGCCGCACCAACTGCGCATCGGTGCGCGCGCCGGTCTTCGACTTGATCAAGTAGTGATAATTCTGCACGGTCTTGACGCTGAGATTGAGATGCGCCGCGATCTCCTCGGTGGTGGCGCCGCCGGCGAACTGGCGCAAGATCTCGATCTCGCGCTCACCGAGCTGATCCAGCACCGAACCTGCCGACAAGCTGTCCTCGGCCAGAATATGCGCGATGTCGTCGCTCATAGCGCGCTCGCCGCGAGCCACGCTGCGAATGGCGTTCACGACCGCGGACGGCTCGCTGCTCTTGGTGACGAAGCCGGAGGCGCCGGCGCCGAAGGCCGACTTCACCAGCACGGCCTCGTTGTGCATGGTGAAGACAAGAATGCGCGCCCGCGGTCTGCGGGCGCGGATGTTGCGGATCGCCTCCAGCCCGCTCGCGCCGGGCATTGAAATGTCGAGCACGACGACGTCGGGGTCATGCGCCTTGAACGCGCCGTAGGCATCGGCGGCGTTGTCGGCTTCCGCCACGACATGCAGATCGCCCTGGCTCTCGAGCACGCGCCGATAGCCTTGCCGGACGATCGGATGGTCGTCGACCAGCAGCACGGAGATGCCTGTTGCTGCAACCTCGCTCATTCCCGCCTCACGCAGCGAGTGGGATGGTGGCGGCGATGCTGAGGCCGCGGTTCGCGGGCAGGATCGACAGCGATCCGCCGGCCGCCGTGACGCGCTCGCGGATGCCGGTGAGGCCGAAGCCGGCCGATTGCGCGACACGCTCCGCATCGCCGCCGCCATCGTCCTCGACGCGGATTAGCAGCGCATCGTCCTCGCCGGCGCGCCGCTCGACGCGCAGCGAGATCTCGCGCGCGGCACTGTGGCGCAGCGCGTTGGTCAGGCATTCCTGTGCCACGCGATAGGCCGTGGTGGCGGCCGGACCGCTGATGTCGGTGAGGTCGCCCCTGAGGTCGAGCTGGATCGCCGGCCGCGCCGCGCTGTGCGAGCGCCAGCTGTCGACGAGATTGACGAGGCTGGCTTCGAGCCCGAGCTCCTCCGGCAGCGGATTGCGCAGCCGCTTCAGCGCATCGCGCAGCGAGGCCATCAGATGGTGCGTCGCCTGCGAGATCATGCGCGCGTCCTGCGCGACCCATCATCCTTGTGCCGCTTCGTGCTCGCCGTCTCGATCGTGTTGGCGAAGGCGAGAATGGCGGACAGATTCTGTCCGAACTCGTCGTGCAGCTCGCGGGCGAGCGCGCGGCGCTCGTCGTCGCGGATCTCGATCAGGCGCCGCGTCAGCGCGGCGCGCTGCTCGGTTGCTTCCTCCAGCCGGCCGCCGAGCTCGCCGACGGCGCTGCCGATCATCGCCAACTCCATCGAGCGGAAGCGCGGCAGTCTGGTGCGATATTGGCCGCGCGCCATGCGCTGAAGCGCGGTGACGATGGCACGCGCCGGCGCCAGCGCGTGCGCGATGGCGAGCGAAGCGAGCAGGGCGATCGCCGCCGCCATCAGCAGCGCGACGTCGATGACGTTGAGGACGTAGTCCCAGGCGAGCGCGATCGCGGCGGCCGCATGGGGCGTCGCAACGACGGCGCCGGCGGCTGCGGCGCGGGGACTGACGGGCCGAACCACCTCGGCGTGGCTGCCGAGGAAGGTCGGCACGATGGCGGCGAACCAGCGCGGCGGCGTCTTGCCCAGCCCCTCGCTCTGGCCGCAGAGCGGCTTCTCGAAGGCCGCGGCCGGCTGGAACTCGACGCAGACGCCGGGCGAGATCAGCTTCATCGTCTCCAGCGTGCGCCAGTCCGGAACCGGCAGGAGATGCTCGCGCGCCCTGCTGCTGCGCAACAACAGCTCGCGCCAATACAGCGCCTGAAGCGCCTGCGCGACCCGCTGCGCCGACGCCGCCGTCGCCCGATCGACGCTGCGATAGGCATCGAACGTGGCCCATACGGTCGCGGCTCCCAGGCACAGCGCTACGATTAGAAGCAGGCGGGCTACAAGCTGAAGCACGAGGCGCATGCGATCACCCCCGACGTTTGCTAAGGTCAGCCTAACAACGCCGCCGTGCCTTGCCAATCGCAGAACGCTAGGGATTGCAGCTCGGGCAAATTTCCCAAGCCGGATTGGGCATGGGTCTTTGGACCTGAAACGGCGGCTTTGATCTAATCGGTGAGGACACGTTGCAGGCCGGCGCCTGCAAGCCAGGAGCGGTGCAGCATGAGTTCGATAACGATTGGACCAATCGCAAGCCAGGCTGCCGATCCATCCGAGCGCAGCGCGCTGCTGTACTGGATGATCTTCACCGGGCTGTCGATCTTCGCTGTCGTGCTGCTGTGGCGCTTCGGCCTGATTCACCTGATGCTGACCTCGGACCGCACCTACATTTCAGCGGTGATCGCGGCGCTCTACGTCCTCACCTGCGGCCACTGCTTCCTGCGGACCCGGGCCATCGCGCGGGAAGGGGCGGCGACGCGGCGCTGCCGCGCGGTGCTGTCGGCAGCGGGCGGCAGCAAGGCGCTCGATGCGAGCGCCGTGGCGCTGCCGCGCGGTCTGGTGCGCGACCACATCGAAAGCCTGGTGACCAAGGCCGCGGCGCAGGACTACCGGCCGGTCGACCAGACGCTGCTGCTACGTAATCTCGCCGATCGCTTGCGCGGCTCCAACGGGTTCGGCGCCTTCGTCTCCGATACGCTGATGAAGCTCGGTCTGCTCGGCACCATCATCGGCTTCATCATCATGCTGGCGCCGATCGCGGGGCTGGACGCCGCCGACAAGGTCGCGATGCGCTCCTCGATGGGCTTGATGAGCGACGGCATGGCGATCGCGATGTACACGACGCTGGCCGGCCTTGTCGGCTCGATCCTGATCCGCATCCAGTACTACATGCTCGACGCCGCGACCCAGCGGGTGTTCTCGGACGCGGTGGTGCTGACCGAGACCTATGTGACGCCGGTGCTGGAGCGCAAGGGTTCGGGAACGCCGTCATGATGGATGATTTCGGTCTCTATCCGCGCGAGGAGCCGTTCGACCCGCTGGGCGTGATGCTGTTCAAGGCGCTCCAGGTGATCGCCTTCCTGTTCTTCCTGGCGCTGCTGGCGGTCTCCCCCGACGCCAAGGACGGCAAGATCGATTCCAAGGCGGAGTTCATGATCACGCTGGACTGGCCGGACAACCACCCCGACGATCTCGACCTGTTCGTGCAGGATCCCGCCGGCAACATCGCCTGGTATCGCCACCGCGAGGCCGGCTTCCTCACGCTCGACCGCGACGACCGCGGCGGGGCCAACAATTTCATCATCGTCAACGGCAAGAAGATCGCCTCGCCGATCCGCGAGGAGATCGTCACCGTGCGTGGCATCCTCGCCGGCGAGTACGTCGTGAACGTCTCGCATTTCGTCGCCACCACCGGCGAGCCTGTGACGGCCGGTGTGAAGGTGCAGAAGCTCAATCCGACCGCGCAGGTGATCTTCGACAACAAGTTCACGCTGGACCACACCGGCGACGAGAAGACCGCGGTCCGATTCCGGATCGATGCGGAAGGCAAGGTCGTCGATGTCGATCAGCGGCCGAAATCGCTGTTGGAGACGTTCCGCAGCAGCTGGCGCAACGGCGGCGATCTCGATGCCAGGACCGGTGTGAGCAGGAACGCTACGAGGGTACGCCGTGAGTAACCTGCAAACGGTCATCCTGACGCTGTCGGTCGCCTATGCCGTCATCGGCGCGCTGCTGCTGGTCGTTCTGGTCTATGCGCGGCTGCACTGGTCGCTGAAGGCGGTCGCCGTGGTCGTGACCAGCACCTTCTACATCGTCAGCTTCACCGAAATGCGCGGCCTGCTCGGTTGGGCCAGCACGGAGCGGCTGCCGACCACCTTCAAGCTGCTGAAGGCCCGCATCGTCGAGCCGCATTCGCTTGAGGGCGATCCCGGCTCGATCTATCTCTGGGTCGAGGCGCTGGACGAGGACAATCGCCCGAGCGGCATCCCGCGCGCTTTTCGTGTGCCGTACAATGACCGGCTGGCCGACAAGACCCACGCCGCCGAGAACGAGATCGCGGCCGGACATCCGCAAGGAGGGCGCGCGGCGGATTTCGGCGGCGGCGACGGCAGCCTGATCGACTTGGTTCGAGAATATGTGACGCCGAAGACCATCCTGGAGACCAGCGGCGGCGATTCCTCGACCGGCGAGTTCACTGCGCCGCCGGCCGGTGCCCAGGACGCGGTGTTCACGCCGATTCCGCCGCCCCGGATGCCGCCGAAGGACGAGCAATAGGCCCATCACCATCATCGTAGAGCAGCGCTGGCAAACGGCCCAGTGCTGGCGCATCCTGTTGACCTCCCTCAATTTGGCCTCATCGGCCCCGAATAAGAATTTGAGGGGTGGAGGGTGCGTGCTTCTCGCTGTCTTCTCGGATATCCATGGCAACAGGCAGGCGTTCGAGGCCTGCCTGAAGATCGCGCGTGCGAAGGGCGCGGAGGGCATCGTCCTGCTCGGCGACTTCGTCGGCTATGGCGCCGATCCGGAATGGGTGGTGGACACCGCGATGGAGCTGGTCGCGCAGGGCGCCGTCGCGGTGCGCGGCAATCATGACCAGGCGATCAATTCCACGGCCGAGACGATGAACGCCGAGGCGCAGATCGCGATCGAATGGACCCGCGGCCGCCTCGACACGGCGCAGCGGCGGTTTCTGGCCGAATTGCCGATGCAGGTGGAGGACGATGGCCGCCTGTTCGTGCATGCGGAAGCCTCGCATCCCCAGCGCTGGCACTATGTCCGCTCGACCGTGGACGCCGCCAAGAGCCTGATTGCGACACGGGCCCACGTCACCTTTTGCGGCCACATCCACAGGCCGGCGCTCTATTCGATGTCGGTGACGGCGAAGATGACGAGCTTCGTGCCGAAGACCGACGTCCCCGTGCAGCTCCTGCGCGGACGGCAATGGCTCGCCGTGCTCGGTTCGGTCGGCCAGCCCCGCGACGGCGATCCGTCGGCGGCCTTCGTGCTGTTCGACACCGAGTCGTGCCAGATCACCTATTGCCGCGCGCCCTATGACGTCGAGACGGCAGCGAGCAGGATCCGCGACAACGGCCTGCCGCCTTGGCTTGCCGACCGCTTGTTGCAGGGGCGCTGACGGATGCCCAAACCCCTGGTCAAGTCAGGCGCGGAGATCGACGGTTTTACGATCGGCGAATGCGTTCATGCCGGCGGCATGGCGACGCTGTGGACCGTCACCCATCCCGGCATCGACGTGCCCTTGCTGATGAAGATCCCGCGGGTGTCGGAGGGCGAGGACGCCGCCGCGATCGTTTCCTTCGAGATGGAGATGATGATCCTGCCGCGGCTGGCGGGGCCGCACGTGCCGGCCTGCTTCGGCACCGGTGATTTCGCCCGCCAAGCCTATGTCGTGATCGAGCGCATTCCAGGTGCCACGCTGTACAAGCGGCTCCCCGACCTGCCGCTGCCCTATGACGAGGCGCGGCAGCTCGTCGCCAGGATCGCCACGGCGCTTGCGGATCTGCACCGGCAGAACGTGATCCACCACGACATCAAGCCGAGCAGCATCATGCTCCGCGAGAGCGGCGAAGCGGTGCTGATCGACTACGGCCTGTCGCATCACAACCACCTGCCGGACCTGTTGCAGGAGGAATTCCGCCTGCCTTACGGCACCGCGCCCTATATGGCACCCGAGCGGCTGCTCGGGGTGCGCGACGATCCGCGCAGCGATCTGTTTTCGCTCGGCGTGCTGCTCTATTTCTTTACCACCGGCGAGCGGCCGTTCGGCGAGGGCGAGACGCTGCGGGCGATGCGGCGCCGGCTGTGGCGCGATCCGCATCCGCCGCGGAAGCTTCGTGCGGATTATCCGCCCTGGCTTCAGGAGGTGGTGTTGCGCTGTCTGGAGATCGAGCCGGTGTGGCGCTATCCGACCGCGTCCCAGCTTGCCTTCGATCTCGCTTATCCGGACCAGGTCAAGCTCACCGCGCGCTCGGAGCGGGTGAAACGCGATTCCCTCGGCATCGTCTGGCGCCGGCGCTTCAACCAGGGTGTCATGGCGCCGCGCGCGAAATCGGATGTCGCAGCCCAGATCGCATCGAGCCCGATCCTTGCCGTTGCGCTCGACACGGCGGAGGGCGCTCCGGAGCTGAACGAGGCGCTGCGCGTGACCACCGAGCGCATCCTCGCCACCTTGCCCTCGGCGCGGCTTGCCTGCGTCAACGTGCTCAAGCTGAACCGGATTGCGATCGATCGGACGTTGGACGAGCAGGGCTCCAACAAGCATATCGATCGCCTGGTCGCGCTCAGGCATTGGGCAACGCCGCTCAAGCTGGACGAGAGCCGGCTGTCGGCTCATGTGCTGGAGGCGGTCGATCCCGCCGCCGCGATCCTGGACTTTGCCAAGGCCAACCAGGTCGACCACGTCATCATCGGCGCGCGACAGAGCTCGTTCCGGCGCATGCTGCTCGGCAGCGTGTCGGCCAAGGTGGCCTCGGAGGCGAGCTGCACCGTCACCGTGGTGCGGCCGCCGCGATTGGCGGGGGACGTCGGCGGACCGGAGGCCGGCGAAGGTTAGGCCGGCCGGGGCGATTTGCGGGCCGGATCAGGCCGCGTGGACGGCAAATGCGCGCTTGCGGCGGATCGGCCAGGAGAATTGCGGTCCCGGCTCGCCGTGATCCGCGCTGCCGCCGAAATACTGGATGATCTCGCGGCAGGGCTCGCAGTTGAACAGGTTACGCGACGCGGACGCCTTAGTCATTTCCTTCAGGCAGTTCGGGCAATGCGGTTTCATGGGCGGTCCGGAAAAGAGGTCTTAGTGTCGGCGCGGCGAGCCAAGCGAACGGTCGAGGTCCGAATTGTCGAGCCCGGCATCGTCGTCCAGCGTGCCATCGGCGCGCTCGAGGCGGCCGAAGAAATAATCGAGGCTCGGATGCGGGCGCCGTGGAATCCGGCACCGGCGCTTCGGCTGACGCCTCACGAGTGCGATCTGCATGGACGTCAGCCCCTGGTGCGGTCGCGACGGATGTTGCGGGCCGGACGTGCCGGGGCCTCGACCGGTCCGGCCGAGGGACCGAACACCACAAACGCACTGAAAACAATCCACAACGCCACGCCAGTCCAAACCAGGGTCGTCGTCATGATGTGCTCCCGCGAAAACAGGCAGGAATCACTTGCAGTGATTTGCGCGAATCAGGGAAGTCCGGATGAGTACGGACCAAGGCTACAATTTTAAGCTTTGCGCCTTGCAGAACCCGTGGAAGCCGCAGTTCTTCCCGCGTGCGACGCGCATGATCGAGGATATCCCGGATGCGCGGTGCGTCTCGAACACAGCGAAACCCATAGCGCCCGGTGTAGTCGGTATCGGGCGAACGGGTCGAGCGCCCTGACGCAAAGTTGAGGTGGCCTACGCCGCCGCCGATGTCGAGGATTTCGAACACTTCATCCATGGCGTCGAACGAAGTAGCGGTCACGCTGCGTCTGCTCCAGGCCGTGCGCACGATCAGCGCGCGGCGGTCGGTGATCACATAAAGCGTCTGCAGGTCTTGCAGCAGCATCACGAACGGAGCTGCAATCATCCCAACTCCAATCATTGCCAGTGGTTGGGTCGCTTGGTCGATCCAATCGTTGCTGACGGCGATGACGGTCAGCAACAACCAGGGAAATCCGATCCACCAGAGAAATCGCCACATTATCGCGTTGGCGATGGCGTCGGGCTGCCCGTGCCAGACCACTTGCTCTCCATCCTGAAGGGACTCGGCGAGAAGACGAAGCAGGCCGGCAGTAAACGGAGTGGCGCGGAGTTTATCCATTCCACTTGGTCGTAGCGGCCGCGGCTCCGGTTCGGATAGCGATGGTCTCAGATCGCCTCGCCGCGTGCCCCAAGTGCCGCGTTGCGGATTGCGGCGATGTTGGTCTTGTAGGCCTCCTGCGTGCCGCCTTTGAACACCGAGGTGCCCGCGACGAAAGCGTTGGCGCCGGCCGCGGCGAGCGCACCCGCGACATCGGGGCCGACCCCGCCGTCGACCTCGATGTCGATCGGGCGGCCCGCAACCATCGCGCGGATGTCCCGGATCTTGTTGATCGCGGAGGGGATGAAGGCCTGGCCGCCGAAGCCGGGATTGACCGACATCACCAGCACGAGGTCGACGAGGTCGAGAACGTATTCGAGCGCGCTGATCGGCGTCGCCGGATTGAGCGAGACGCCGGCCTTCTTGCCGAGCGCGCGGATGGCCTGGAGCGAGCGGTGCAAGTGGGGACCTGCCTCCGCGTGCACGGTGATGTGGTCGCAGCCGGCTTTCGCGAAGGCCTCGAGATAGGGATCGCAGGGCGAGATCATCAGATGCGCGTCGAAGATCTTCTTGGTGTGCGGGCGCATCGCCCTGATGACGTCAGGGCCGTAGGAGATGTTCGGAACGAAGTGCCCGTCCATCACGTCCAGATGGATCCAGTCGGCGCCGGCGGCGTCGACGCTGCGCACCTCCTCGCCGAGCTTCGAGAAATCCGAGGCCAGGATCGAGGGCGCGATGGCCAGGGGGCGGGGGGCGAAAGCTTGGGTCATGGCGCGTTTTCCCGGAGGCGGACGGACGACGAATGGCCTCGCCTAACATGGGCTCTTGTGGCGGGCAATGCAGGAGGGGCGCGCTTCCTGTGGGCGGAAATTTCTGCCGCCGGCGGCATGAATTGCCGATGTTCCCGCGGCCTGCACGACCCGACGGATGCGGAATTCGTTGAGCTTTTCGCGATGGCACGGCGCTTGCTGAGTTCAGCCGCAGAACATTGGTCGCGGCATGCCGCATCCTGTTGGAGTTGTGCAATGTTGTTCGCCCTTGGTGCGGTATCGAGCGCGCTCGACGCGATCCAGTCGCTGACAAACGCGAAATCGTCGTCGGCGGCGCACAAGACCGGCTCCTCGCAGAGCGCGCCGACCAATCCGTTCGCAATCGACAGCGGCAGCAGCAGCACGACCGGCGCGACCTCGTCGGTCAATGCAGGTAAATATCCGCAGATCTCAGCGGAGACGATGAATGCGCTGTTCGCGGCGCAGGGCCAGTCGGCCAACGGCACATCCTCGTCGTCGAAGGGCCGGGAGGCTGCGCTGAAGGATCTGTTCTCGCAGATCGACGCTGACGCCGACGGCAAGATCACCAAGTCCGAGTTCGAGGACGCGCTCGGCGCGGGCGGCACCAACCTGGCCCAGGCCGACGACGTGTTCTCGAAGATGGACGCGAATGCGGATGGCAGCGTCAATCTCGGCGAGATGACGAAGGCGCTGAGGGGCGGTCACGGCCGTGATCACGCGGAAGGCGCGGGCGATGGCTCGGATTCCTCGTCGCAATCCAGCCGCGGCTCGACGTCGACCACGACGACCAATGCCGACGGCTCGACCACCACCACCGTCACCTATGACGACGGCTTCAAGATGTCGACCACGGTGCCGGGCGCCGCCAGCTCGTCGCATGCGAAAGGCGGCGGCAATTCGCCTTATGACTGGTTCGGGCAGATGATGCAGCGCCAGGCGCAGGCCACTGCGGGATCAGCAGCTTCATCGATGTCGATCAGCGTGTGAGCACATCCCGAAGTTACCCGGCAAGTTCGTGCGTGATGTCACGACAGGCATAGCGGTCGCGGATCTCGCGATTGAAGAACGTTCCCTTTGCGCGCGAATCCCCAAACGCGGCGGCGACCTCGGGCGGAACATCCTCATAGACATAGAGGCGCCCGCTGACGAACGTCACCTTCAGCTCGCGTTTCTCTGGCGAATAGCGAAAGAAGCGGATCACGGAAGAGGGCATGGCCGCACACCTTGTCCGCCGGGTAACGCTTGGGTGACGGTTTCGTTTCTAGCCGAACCGGTCTTGCCAGGTTGGCTGCGCGCCCGGAAACGGTAGGGACGTCGCGCTGTAGACGCCGCGGGCGATCGCGCGGGCGACCACGTTGGCGGCGATCGTGCCGAGCTCGGTGAGGCCAACCAGCGGCTCGATCGGCGTTTCGCAGGTGGCGGCGGCGAACAGCACGTCGCCGTCGGTCGGCGCATGCACCGGATAGATCGCGCGCGCGAAGCCCGTATGCGCGATCATCGCCAGCCGCTTGGCCTGGGGCTTGGTCAGCACCGCGTTGGTCACGACGGCGCCGATGGTGGTGTTCTCGCGCGCGCTCGCGGCAGGACCGCCCTTGATGCGCATGCGGAGCATGTCCTCGGTGAACTTGTCCGGCAGGCCGCGTCCGCCGAATTCGCTGTCCACCTCGAACGGCGCCGCCCAGAACCACGGGCCATTGCCGACGGTGACGCTGCCCACGGCGTTGACGGCGACGATCGCCGCGACCTTGATTCCGCTCGGCGTCACGGCCGATGCCGAGCCAAGCCCGCCCTTGAACGTCGCGGTGGTGGCGCCGAAGCCGGCGCCGGCGCTGCCAAGCGCGAAATCCGCGCTGGTGGCGGCAGTCGCCGCGGCATAGCCGAGGTCGCGATACGGCGAGAAGCGTCCCCAGGCCTTGTCGCCGCCATTGAGCAGGTCGAACAGGATCGCCCCCGGCACGATCGGGATCAGCGCATCGCGAACCCGGTGGCCGCGGCCCTGCTCGGCGAGCCAGGCCTGTACGCCGCCGCCGGTGTCGAGGCCGAAGGCCGAGCCGCCCGACAGCGCGATAGCGTCGACGCGCTCGACCGTGTTGGCGAGATCGAGCAGTGCATCCTCGCGCGTGCCGGGGCCGCCGCCGCGCACGTCGATCGCGGCGATCGCAGGAGAATCGAAGATGATGGCGGTTGCGCCGGAACCGACTTTCGGATCTTCGGCGTGGCCGACCCGGACGCCGGCGATATCGGTGAGAAGGTTCTTCAAGGCGGCCTCGTGTTTGAGAATTCACGATCTGCGATAGCGCAGCAATGCCGCAGGCTCAACCGGCGAGCGCGGTTCTCAGCATCTTGGCGAGCTCGGACTTGCGGTAGGGCTTGGCCAGCAGCAGCACGCCGGAATCGAGCCGGCCGTGATGGACGATGGCGTTCTCGGTGTAGCCCGAGGTGAACAGCGTCTTCAGGTCGGGGCGGCGCTTGTGGGCTTCGTCGGCCAGCTGGCGGCCATTCATGTTGCCGGGCATGATGATGTCGGTGAACAGCAGGTCGATGGTCTCGTCGCTGTCGATGATATTGAGCGCCTCGGCGCCGTTGGCGGCCTCGAGCGCGGTATAGCCGAGGCTCTTGACCTGCGTCACGACATACTGCCGCACCAAGGCATCGTCCTCGACGATCAGGATCTTCTCGTTACCGCCGGTGATTGGCGCATTCTGGAGCGATTCGAACTCGGTCTCCTGCACACCGGTCGAGCGCGGCAGGTAGATCTTCACGCTCGTGCCGTGGCCTTCCTCACTGTAGATCTTGATGTGCCCGCCCGATTGCTTGACGAAGCCGAACACCATGCTGAGGCCGAGGCCAGTGCCCTTGCCAACCTCCTTGGTCGTGAAGAAGGGATCGAACACCCGGTCGATCAGCTCGGCAGGAATTCCGGTGCCGGTGTCGCTGACCGCGATCATCACGTAATTGCCGGCAACGACGTCGGGGTTCATGCTGGCATAGCCGTCGTCGAGGAAGATGTTGCGGGTCTCCAGCACCAGGGTGCCGCCCTCGGGCATGGCGTCGCGCGCGTTCAGCGCGAGATTGAGGATCGCGGTGGAGAGCTGGCCCGGGTCGACCAGTGTCGGCCAGGCATCCTCGGTGAGCTGCGGCATGATGGTGATCTGCTCGCCGAGCGTCGGATGCAAGAGCTTGGCGGCTTCGAGCGCCAGTGCGTTGACGTCGATCTCGCGCGGCTGCAGCGGCTGCTTGCGGGCGAAGGCGAGCAGGTGCTTGGTCAGCTGCGCGCCGCGCTCGGCGGCGTCGTCGATCAGCTTGGTGATCGCGGCAAGATCGGGCCGGTCGGCGACCGCGTCGCTGAGAATGCCGATCGTGCCCGTGATCACGGTCAGCACGTTGTTGAAGTCGTGGGCGACGCCGCCGGTCAATTGGCCGATCGAGTCCATTTTCTGGACCTGCCGGAGCTGGGCTTCGGCGGCCTGCTTGTCGGTGAGGTCGCGGCCGATGAAGAAGTGGCGTTTCACCGGCTCGGACCAGGTGCCCATCCAGTTCAGCGTGACCTCGTGACCGTCGTAATGGTAGTAGCGCGCCTCGAAGCTGCGCTTGACCGCGCCGCGACGGGCCGCGCGCATCTCGCTCCGCGTCTTCTCGAGATCGTCGGGATGGATGAACTCGATCGCGCTGTGCCCGACCATGTCCTCGGGGCTGTAGCCGAGAATGTTCTGCACGCTCGGGCTGACCTGGACGAAATTGCCGTAGCCGTCGGTGACCAGGATCAGGTCCTGCGATGTCTCGAAAATCCGCTGGCGTTCCTCGGTCTCGCGGCGCAGCTTCTCTCTAGCCTGCTTTTCTTCCGTGATGTCATGGGCGATCTTGGAAGCGCCGATGATCTCTCCATCGTCGGTCCGCAGCGGCGAGACGTTCAGGACGACGTCGAGCGGGCGGCCGTCTTTGCGGATTCGGACCGTCTCGTGCTGGGCGATCGATTCATTGCTGGCGATCTGGTTGAGGGTGCTTCTGATCTCGCCCTTGCGATCCGGCGGCACGATGATGTCGATCGGCTTGCCAACGGCCTCGGCGGCGGAGTAGCCGAATAGGTTTTCGGCGGCCTTGTTCCAGCTGGTGATGATGCCGTCGAGCGACTTGGTGATGATCGCGTCATTGGAGGATTCGACCACGGCGCCGTACAGCGCGAGGCGCTTGCCGAAATAGTCGCGTTGCGAGGCCGATTGCTGGCGCAGCTTTCCGACGAGGCCCACTGTATGCGCCTGGAGGCGGACATTCTCGATCAGAAGCACCGCGAGCACGAAGGTCGCCGCGGCGAGGCCGTAGAGCCGGCCGGCATAGAATCCGAGATCGAAGCGCGCGACGTTGACGATCGCCGACAGGGCGATGTCGAACAGCCAGGCGCACATGACCACCATCAGCCAGATGTCGATCACCGTATGCGGCTTGCGGAACCAGAGCGAGACCAGCGCGGCAAAGCTCAGCGACCACACGAAGGACACGACGCCGATCATGGTCGCCGTGTAGCGGCCCTCGCTCAACAGGACCGGCAACAGATCGTGCTGCGCGGTGACGATCCAGGCGAAGACCGCCATCGCGGCGACGACGCCGAGCCCGCAGGCATAGATCGCGGTGCTTGCCGCGCCGCGGATCCGGGGTCCACCGTCCTTTTCCTTCAGCCAGGCATATGCCATCACGCAGAGCGGAAAGCCGGCGTGCCAGATCATGTAGAGCCACACCGTGGTCTGCCGGCCCGCGCCCAGGAGTCCGGTCGGGGCGAACAGCCCTGGGAAGGTGAGGGCATGAACCAGCGCCGCCGCGGCGGTGAAGAGATAGCCGCCGGCGAGCCACAGCAGCGCGCGGGTGCGCAGGATCGCAAATTGCGACAGCAGCAGCACCGCCGTGACGATGTCGCTCACGGCCAGCGCGGATTGATAGCTGGCGACGAAGGCTGGCACCGGCAGGAGCGGGGTACCGGCGAAGGGCACGGCTGCAGCGAACAGGAGCGAGGACACACCGACAATCGTCAATGCTGCAGTGCGGTCGGTCGAGGTGGCCGGCAGGGTCGACAGAAATGTGCTTCGGTCGATCGGCGCAGGCACGTGCATTTCGCGCGAGTCGATGGGCTTGAGCATCTCCGCTAGTCTCATTCGCCGGCAGTCCGTTCATCGTAGCGGGTTCTGGGCGCAGGTTGTCACGGAACCGCTTTACGACTCAACCGAGGGTTACAGCTTACCTAATTTCGGTGAGAGCACGGAACAGGGATTGGTAAGGGGCACTTTACTGGGCGGTGTCATAATGCCCTGCCGCTGCGGCCGGTTCCAGGCTTGAAACAGGCGATTTTGATTTCGAGATCGGGAGTTTGCCCATGCCCCGCGTTCTCATCATCGACGACCAGAAGGACGTCCGCGCGATGGTGGCGATCGTGCTTCGGGTCAACCATTTCGAGGTCGTGGAGGCCGAAACCGGCGCGGCGGGGCTGAAGGCCTTTGCGGAAAGCCGCTTTGACGCGGCGATTGTGGACATCTTCCTCGGTGATACCAGCGGCGTCGACGTCATCACCGCCTTGCGCGAACGCGCGCCGGCGCTGCCGGTGATTGCGGTATCCGGGATGACGGCACTCGATTTCATGGACCAATCGCCCCACCTCGCCAACGTGGTCGGCCTGCAAAAGCCGTTTCGGCCGAACGATCTGCTGCAGGCCCTGCGGAAGGCCCAGGCCGCGGCCGGCGACGAGATTTCGGCCGCGGTCTGACCGGCAAAAGAACGCCCCGGCAAGCCGGGGCGTGGTCGCGATGGCGGGAGCCTTCGGGGATCGCTGATCGGGATCCCCGAAGAGCATTCTGGATCAAGAGCCCTTGGCGCCGAGCTCGGCGTAATTGCCCTTGGCGTCCCACTTGTAGACGACATAGTCGATCTGCTTGAGGTCGCCCTTGGCGTCAATTTCGATCGGGCCGAGCACCGTGTCCCACTTGCCGGCCTTGATGGTCTCCATGACCTTCTTGGCGTCGGTGGTGCCGGCCTTCTTGACCGCCTGCGTCCAGACCTGCAGCGCAGCGTAGGTATAGAGCGTATAGCCTTCCGGATCGATGCCCTTGGCCTTGAACGCCTCGACGATCTTCTTCGCGGTCGGCTTGTTGCGCGGGTCGGGACCGAAGGTGAACAGCGTGCCTTCGCCGGCGGGACCGGTGATGGAGGCGTACTCCTTGTCGGCGAGCGCGTCGCCCGACATCAGCACCGTCTTCATGCCCTGATCGCGCATCTGGCGGAGGATGAGGCCGGCTTCCTGATGGTAACCGCCGACATAGACGAGCTCGACATTGTCCTTCTTCAGGCGCGAGACGATCGCGTTGAAGTCCTTGTCGCCCTTGTTGTAGGATTCGTACATCTTCTCGGTGATGCCGGCCTTGTTGAGCGCCTTCTTGGTCTCGTCGGCAAGACCCTTGCCGTAAGTGGTCTTGTCGTTGAGGATCGCGATGTTCTTGCCCTTGTAGTTCTTGGCGATGTACTGCGCGGCGATCAGGCCCTGCTGGTCGTCGCGGCCGCAGACTCGCGCCACGTTCCACAGCTTGCGCTCGGTGAACAGCGGGTTGGTCGAAGCCGGGGTGATTTGCAGGACGTTGCCGTCCGCATAGGCTTCAGAGGCCGGGATCGAAGACGACGAGCAGAAATGGCCGGCGACGAACGGGATCTTGGCGCCGGCGATCTTTTCCGCGATCGAGCGGGCCTGTTTCGGATCGCAGGCGTCGTCCTCGGCGTTGAGCGCGAGCTTCTTGCCGTTGACGCCACCGGCGGCGTTGATGTCGGCGACGGCCATCTCGGCGCCGTTCTTCATCTGGCGGCCGAAGGCGGACTCGCCGCCGGTCATCGGGCCTGCGACTGCGACGGTGACATCCTGCGCGAATGCCGCGCTCGATAGCGCGAGCGATGCGCCGAATGCCAGACCGATGAGCTTCAGTGATTTCATGAGATACCTCGCGGGTGGTCGCCTGTGGAAGTTGCCGGGCATGCCCGGTTCAAACCGGCGCCATTCTTGAATGAATTCGAGGAGAAGTCACCGGCAAAATACGGGCATACGCCAAGATATCTAGCCGCATTCTCGCGCAGGGCGGGGCCGGTCAGTGCCGGCCGCCTTCCAGATAAGCGGCGCGGATTTCGGGGCGCTGCAGCAATTCGGCGCCGCTGCCGGCCAGCGTGATCAGGCCGTTGACCATGACATAGCCGCGATGGGCGAGCTTGAGGGCGTGGTTGGCGTTCTGCTCGACGATCAGCACGGTCAGGCCGTCCTGCCGGTTCAGCGTGCGGATGGCGTCGAAAATCTGCCGCGCGATCAGCGGGGCGAGCCCCAGCGAGGGTTCATCGAGCAGGAGCAGGCGAGGGCGGCTCATCAAGGCGCGGCCGATCGCCAGCATCTGCTGCTCGCCGCCGGACAGGGTTCCGCCGCGCTGGGCGAAACGTTCCTTCAGGCGGGGAAACAGGGCGAACACGCGCTCGAGCGTGCTCTCCCGTTCCGCCGGCGTGCTCTCGGTGACGTCGGCCCCCATCTGGAGGTTCTCGGCGACGCTCATGCGCGGGAAGATGCGGCGGCCTTCGGGCGACTGCGCGATGCGCAAATGGGCGATCTCGTGGGTCGGGACGGCCGTGATGTCCTTGCCCTCGTACAGGATCTGCCCGGCGCGGGCGCGCGGCTTGCCGAAGATGGTCATCATCAGCGTCGACTTGCCGGCGCCGTTGGCGCCGATCAGCGCCACGATCTCGCCGGAATTGATGTCGACGTCGACGCCCTTCAAGGCCTCGATCTTGCCGTAGGCCGCGCGCAGGCCCCGGATCGCGAGCAGGGGGGATGCCGCCGTCACGATCCGCTCTCCATGACGGCCACGGCCTCTTCCTCGTCGGTGCCGAGATAGGCGGCGATCACCTTGGGATCGTCGCGTACCTCGCGCGGCGTACCTTGTGCGATCTTCACGCCGTGATCCATCACCACGATGTGGTCGGAGATCTCCATCACGACCGACATGTCATGCTCGATCAGGAGGATCGACGTTCCCAGGTCGTTGCGGATCGAAAGCAGGAGCTCGTTCAACGCGGCGCTCTCTCGCGCGTTGAGGCCGGCAGCCGGCTCGTCGAGGCACAGGAGTGCGGGCTCGGTGCACATCGCGCGCGCGATCTCGAGGCGGCGCTGATCGCCATAAGCGAGATTGCCGGCCGCGTCGTCGGCGCGGTCCAGCAGGTTGACCCGCTTCAGCCAGTCGGAGGCGAGATCAATCGCGCGCTTTTCTGCGTCGCGATAGGCGGGCGCGCCGACGAGGCCGAGCAGAGTGAAGCCTGAGGCGCGCATCAGCATGTTGTGCTGCGCCACCATCAGGTTTTCGAGCACGGTCATCCCGGGAAACAGGCGGATGTTCTGGAACGTGCGCGCGACCTTGGCCTGCTTGGCGATACGGAAGTCGTTGAGCCGCTGGAGCGCGATTTCCTTGCCGTCATCGTGGGTGAGGCGGATGGCGCCGCCGGTCGGCTTGTAGAAGCCGGTGATGCAGTTGAACACCGTGGTCTTGCCGGCGCCGTTCGGCCCGATCAGCGCGGTGATCTTCTTCCGCTCCGCGGCGAACGAGAGATCCTGCACGGCGACGATGCCGCCGAAGCGCATGGTCAGCCGGTCGACGCTGAGGATCTTGTCGCCGCTCATCCGTGTCCTTCCTTGACGAGGTCGGAGGAGATGGCCTGCGCCTTCTTCAGATAAACGGTCGGCGCGCGATGGCCGACCAGGCCGCGTGGCCGCCAGATCATGATCAGCACCATGGCCCAGCCGAACACCAGCATACGATAGGTCTCGAGGCCGCGGAACAGCTCGAAGCCGCCGATCATCGCCAGCGCGGCGAGCGCGACGCCCAGCTGCGAGCCCATGCCGCCGAGCACGACGATGGCGAGCACCAGCGCCGATTCCTGGAAGGTGAAGGATTCCGGGCTGATGAAGCCCTGCCGGGTGGCGAAGAAGGCGCCGGCGAAGCCGCCGAACATGGCGCCGGTTGCAAATGCCGTGAGCTTGGTCGTCGTGGTGTTGATGCCGAGCGCGCGGCAGGCGACCTCGTCCTCGCGCAAGGCTTCCCAGGCGCGCCCGATCGGCAGCCGGCGCAGGCGGATCGTCACCCAATTGGTGAGCAGCGCGAGCGCCAGGATCAGGTAGAACAGGAAGACAATACGGTGGGTCGCCGAGTACTCGATCCCCAGCTTGGTGGCCAGCCCATCGTCGGTGTTGGTCAGCGGAATGCCGAACAGGGTTGGACGCGGAATCCCGGATACGCCGTTCGGTCCCCCGGTCAGATCCTGCCAGTTGATCAGGACGAGGCGGATGATCTCGCCGAAGGCGAGCGTCACGATGGCGAGGTAGTCGCCGCGCAGGCGCAGCACGGGGAAGCCGAGCAGCACGCCCCAGAACGCGGCGAGGATGCCGGCGAGCGGCAGGCAGATCCAGAACGACCAGCCGAAATTGGTGGCGAGCAGCGCGTAGGAATAGGCGCCGACGGCATAGAACGCGACGTAGCCGAGATCGAGCAGGCCGGCGAGCCCGACCACAACGTTGAGGCCCCAGCCCAGCATCACATAAGTGAGCACGAGAATGGCGAGGTCGAGGATGTAGCGCTGGTTATAGAAGATCACGGGCACCAGCAGCGTGAAGATCAGCAGCGCGGGCGCAAGGTAGCGGCCGACCAGCGACACGCCCTTCTGCAACGCTGGCGGCACCAGCCTCTCGGTGCCGGCCGGGCCGATCCATTGCCTGAGCAGCTCGATCACGATCGAGCCGCCGAACACCGCGGCGACGAGGGAGGCGAGCTCGCCGAATCGCGTCCAATAGGTGAGCTGGCCGTCGGAGCCCGCCTCGGTGCGGATGCCGACCATCAGCGAGAACAGCACCAGCGCGATGAGGGCGTTGACGACGGCGGTCTTCAGGAGGGCGGCGATGCCCGTTGCAGGTTTGGTCGTGTGGGTCGAGGGTGCTGTCACGCGGCCGGTCCGTCAGACTTTTTCGACTTCGGGACGGCCGAGCAGGCCGGTCGGCATGAAGATCAGCACGACGATCAGGATCGAGAACGCCGCGACGTCCTTGTACTCGACCGAGAAATAGGCCGACCAGAACGTCTCGATCAGGCCGATCGCAAGGCCGCCGAGCATGGCGCCGGGCAGCGAGCCGATGCCGCCGAGCACCGCGGCGGTGAAGGCCTTGATCCCGGCGACGAAGCCCATGAAGAAGTCGACCAGGCCGTAATAGAGCAGGTACATCAGGCCCGCGACGGCGGCGAGCGCCGCGCCGATCACGAAGGTCATGGAGATGGTGCGGTCGACGTTGACGCCGAGCAGCGCCGCCATGGTCTGATCCTGCTCGCAGGCGCGCATGTCGCGCCCGAGCCGGGTGCTCGACACCAGCCAGGTGAAGATCGCCAGCAGCACGATGGTGGTGATGACGACCATGATCTGGATGTTGGAGAGCTGGATCACGAACCCGTCCGGGCTCTCATGCAGCGTGTGGCCGCCGGTGATGAAGGGTGGGATCGGCTTGACGCGGGCGCCTTGCGCCACTTGCGAATAATTCGTCAGAACGAACGACATGCCGATGGCCGACAGCATCGGGGCGAGGCGGAAGGAATGGCGCAGCGGCCGGTAGGCGATGCGCTCGATGGTCCAGCCATAGAGCGCCGTGATCGCCATCGAGACCAGCAGCACCACGAGCAGGATCAGGGGAATGGCCGTGAGGCCTAGCGAGATCAGGATCAGGAAGGTGATGAGGGCGATGAAGCCGCCGATCATGAAGACGTCGCCATGGGCGAAGTTGATCATGCCGACGATGCCGTAGACCATCGTGTAGCCGATCGCGATCAGGCCATAGATCGAGCCGAGCACGAGGCCGTTGATGAGCTGCTGGGCGAAATAATCCATAAGCTGCCGTACCCAAACTTGACGCGGCTCAAAGGGAGCTCTTGCAGAGAGTTCTTGGGCCCCGGCAGCCCTTGAGCATTTGGGTTTTGTAACAGGAGGGAACTGGCGGCTGCAACTGGCCCGGTCTCCACCTTAAGGCTTGTACAGAGATCATTTCGGCGCCGGGTTCCCTGGGCCCTGCGAGGAACCCGGTTCCCGAGGCAACCAAAGCGGATGCCGGCCGTTGTCTCCCCTCTGACGTCCAACAAGGGAGTTTCCCCGAATGACGAAGCAGCAGAACCAGAATCCGGGTCAGCAGAGTCAGAATCCCGGCCAGCGCAACCCGCAGCAGGGTGGTGGCCAGAAACCCGGACAGCAGCAGCAGGACCCGCGCCAGGGCGATCGCCCGGGCCAGCAGCAGGGCGGCCAGCGCGACCAGGAATAGCGAGTTTGGGAGCCAGGAGTGAGGAGAGGCCCCGCCGGAAGGCGGGGCCTTTTTTCTTTGCGGAAGAGTCATTCCGTGTCTGGTGCTGCGCACCATCCCGGAACGGCGCCGCGCGAGGGGGCAGTTAAGGTAAACAAACAGTTTAAATTGCCGCCACAGTCTGATGCGAGTTAGCTCCGGCATGGCCGCCGCCTTCCATCGAAGGCTCGGCAAATCAGGCGGGAAGCGGCATGTTCAGGAATTGGCGGATCGGCTCGGTCAACGGCGCGCTGCTGGCGGCCTATTTCATTCCCGTATGGAGCCTCGTCGCCTTCAGCATCATTGTTGCGCCCGTGCGCGGCCTCTACGAGCGGCCGAGCGTCGCGGTGGCGCTGTACCTGAGCGACCATCTGCAGATGGCGGGCATGGACACGGTGCGTGCCGCCTGGCTGCTGGCGCTCGGACGGCTGACCGTGGTGGCGTTCTTTGCGATCTACCTCGTGCTGCTCTGCATTCCCCGCACCCGCAAGGGCGGCGGCAGCGACGAGGCGCTCGGGATTGCGCTTGGGATCGGCAGCGTGATCTCCTTTGCCAGCATGGTGATGGCCTCGAAGGTCGGCGAGATGGCGGCGCTTCGGCTGCACGCCACCGAGCTTCTGCTCCTGCTCGGTGCCGCGGTCGTGGTCGTGATCGAGAAGCCGGACGCAGCGGCGAAGGTGGCCGAGGTCGCTGCGCCGCCGAATCTTCAACCTCTAGGTCTTGAGCAGGCCGAGCTCCTGCACAATCGCTGAGGCTTCCTTGACGGCGTGGTTCGCGGCCGGCACGCCGCAATAGATCGCCTGCTGTAGCAGGATCTCCTTGATGTCGTCGGGCGTGAAGCCGCCCTCGGCCAGCGCCGCACGCACGTGCAGGCGGAATTCGTCCCATTGCCCGAGCGCGACCATGGTGCCGATCACCAGCACCCGGCGCGTCCGCTCGTCGAAATGCGGCCGCGTCCAGATCTCGCCCCAGGCGTAGCGGGTGATCAGGTCCTGGAAGTCGGTGTTGAAGGCATTGCGGTTCGCGATCGACTTGTCGACCCAGGCATTGCCCAGCACCTTGCGGCGCACATTCATGCCGGCATCGCGGCGCTTCTGGTCGTCCATTCCATCCTCCTCTTTCGTCATTGCGAGCCAACGGGTCCGCGCGAAGCGCGGCCCGATGACAGGCTCCGCGAAGCAATCCAGAAATGTGTCCGCGGAGACGGACTGGATTGCTTCGTCGCTACGCTCCTCGCAATGACGGTCGTTGCTAGCGCTGCGTCAGGAACCCCACCACCGCATCCGTGAACGCATGCGGCTGCTCGACGCTCGAAATGTGCGCGGCGTCGATGATGGTCATGCTGGCGCCAGGAATGCTGGAGCGGATCAACTCGGCCGCCGAGATCGGCGTCGCCGCGTCGTGGCGGCCGGCGATCACCAGCGTCGGGCTCTTGATCTTCGGCAGCAGAGCGCGCTGGTCCAACGTCGACAACGCCTCGCAGCAGGCGAGATAGCCCTCGACCGGGGACGCCAGCAGCATTGCTTTCATCTTCGCGGTGATCGCAGGCTCGCGCTCGCGGAAATCCTGCGTCAGCCAGCCCGCGATCACGGCGTCCGCGACGGCGGCGATGCCGCCCTCCTTTACCGCCTTGATGCGATTGTGCCAGTTTGTTGGATCGGGATAGTAGCAGGACGTGTTGGCGAGGATCAGCTTGCCGAACCGTTCGGGCGCATTGGCGCCGAGCCATTGCCCGACCATGCCGCCCATCGACAGGCCGCACCAATGCACCTTCTCGATGTTGAGATCGTCGAGGATCGCGAGCACGTCGCGGCCGAACCGCTCCATCGTGTAGGGGCCAGGCGGGACGTTCGACTTGCCGTGGCCGCGGCGATCGTAGCGGATGACACGGAACACCTGCGTCAGCGCCTTCATCTGCGGCTCCCACATCTGCAGCGTGCAGCCGAGCGAGTTCGACAGCATCAAGGTCGGCCCGCCGTCGCGGCCTTCGACGGAGACGTTGAGGAGGCATCCGTCGGCATCGATCATGGGCATGGCATGCTCCTTGTCATGCGCGGGCTTGATCCGCGCATCCATCTAAAAAGAATCTTCCCTAAGTGATGGATTGCCGGGTCAAGCCCGGCAATGACATCAGGAGAGATCCAATGAATCCAGCAGGCGATCGATCAGCGCCTGTGACGTCCCTTGATAGGCCATCGGCTCGAACAATGCCGCAATTTTTTCCGGCGAAAGGTGCGCGATGACTTGCGAATCGGCCGACAGCACCTCGCGCAGATGCTTCTTCTCGGCGACGGCACGCTTGCTCGCGGCCTCGACGAGATGATGCGCGTTGCTCTTGCCGATGGCTTCGGCGAGCGCGAAGGTGACGGCCTCGGCCATGATCAAGCCATGCGTCGCATCGAGATTGCTGCGCATGCGCGCCGCATCGACCTCGAGACCCTCGGCGATGTCGACGACGGCCGCCAACGCGCCTGATGTGACCAGCATCAATTGCGGCAGCGTCGGCCATTCCGCGTGCCAGGGACCGGCACTGCGTTCGTGGTCCTGCACCTGGGCGGCGAAGATCGTCGCGGCGAGCTGCGGGGCCATGGTGGCAGCGCCCAGCGCGCTTGCGGCGGCGACCGGGTTGCGCTTGTGCGGCATGGTCGAGGAGCCGCCGCGGCCTTCGCCGGCGGGCTCGAACGCTTCGGCGACGTCGGTCTGCATCAGCAGCGAGACGTCGCGCGCGATCTTGCCGCAGCTGCCGGCGAGAATGGCAAAGCAGGATGCGGCCTCGGCGATGCGGTCGCGATGGGTATGCCAGGGCGCCTCGGGCAGCGGCAGGTCGAGCTCCTGCGCCAGCCGTTCGGCCACCGCGAGCCCCTTGTCGCCGAGCGCAGCGAGCGTGCCGGCAGCGCCACCGAATTGCAGCGCGAGGCCCTCGCGGGAGAGCCGCCGCAGGCGGCAGCGGGCGCGGGCAAGGCTCGAGGCGTATTCGGCGGCCTTCAGCCCGAACGGCATCGGCAGCGCATGCTGGAGCCAGGTCCGCGCCACCATCGCGGTGTTGCGATGGCTGCGCGCCATCGCGGCAAAGCCCTTGATGGCACGGCTGAGGTCGGCATCCAGCGCCGCGATGCCGGCGCGCAGCATCAGCATGGTCGCGGTGTCGATGACGTCCTGGCTGGTCGCGCCCCAATGCACGTAGCGCGCGGCCTCTGCGTCATTCTTGCCGACATTGGCGGTTAGCATCTTGACCAGGGGAATCGCGAGATTGCCCGACCGCGTCGCGGCCTCGGCCAGTGCGGCCATGTCGAAGCCATCGGCCTTGCACGCCGCCTCGATCGGTCCGACGGCGGATGTGGGAATCACGGCGGTGGCCGCCTCCGCAAGTGCCAAGGCTGCCTCGAAATCGAGCATGTTCTGCAAGGTCGACCGATCGTCGCAGACCACGCGCATGGCGGCGCTCGACAGCATCAGTGCGAGCAGGGGGGAGAGGGATGTGCTCATGTTGCGCGCGACCTAATCATCATGGCCCGGCCGTGCCAATCCCCCACCGCCCGCACACGTCATTTTGCAGTTGCGAATATGCATTGCACGTGACCGGGCGCCGGCCTTTTCTTTGCCGCGCCGCTGCGTTACTTGATCAGCACTATAGTTACGCGATCCGGGAGGCACCCTCATGGCCATGACGATGAACGGCGAAGTCCAGCTTGCAGCGCCGCGCGAGGCCGTGTGGGCCAAGCTCAACGATCCCGAGGTGCTGAAGGCCTGCATCCCCGGCTGCGAGGAGCTGGAGAAGACCGACGACGGCGGCTTCCGCGCGACGGCGAAGATGAAGGTCGGCCCGGTGTCGGCGCGCTTCAAGGGCAAGGTCACGCTGTCCGATCTCGACCCGCCGAACGGCTACAAGATCTCCGGTGAGGGCGAAGGCGGGGTGGCCGGATTCGCCAAGGGCGGTGCGGCCGTCAAGCTCGCCGAGAAGGACGGCGGCACGCTGCTCTCCTACGACGTCGAGGCGCAGATCGGCGGCAAGTTGGCGCAGCTCGGCCAGCGCCTCATCAACGGCGCCGCCAAGAAGCTTGCCGACGAGTTTTTCGCGAACTTCGCCAAGGCCGTACAGGGCTGAAGGTCCAATACCTTTAGGGTAGCGCCTTCGGCATGGCGCCTTGCGCCCGGGGCGATGTTGCCCCGGGGCATAATGGCCCATATGATGGGTTGGAATAATTATAAGAACCGCTTCGACGGGACCCGTCGGGGCGCTGACAGAGAGTGCTTATGGCAAAAATCTCCCTCATCGTGAACGGCAATCCAGTCACCGCCAATGTCGATCCCCGCACGCTCCTGGTGCAATTCCTGCGCGAGAATCTGCGGCTGACCGGCACCCATGTCGGCTGCGACACCTCGCAGTGCGGCGCCTGCGTCGTGCATCTCGACGGCAAGGCCGTGAAGTCCTGCACCACGCTTGCGGTGATGGCCGATGGCCACGAGGTCAAGACGATCGAGGGGCTGGCTGCGGACGGCGCGCCGCTGCATCCGATGCAGGAGGCCTTCCGCGAGCACCATGGCCTGCAGTGCGGCTTCTGCACGCCCGGCATGATCATGACCGCGATCGACATCGTGCACCGCAAGGGCCACGAGCTCGACGACCACACCATTCGCGAGGAGCTCGAAGGCAATCTCTGCCGCTGCACGGGCTACCAGAACATCGTCGCCTCGATCTCCGCCGGCGCGAAGGCGATGGCCAAATCCGACCTCGCGTAACGCGCCTCCCGCGATCAGGACATACAGATGTACGAATTCAAATATCATCGCCCTGGGACCGTTCGCCAGGCGGCCAACCTCCTGGTGAAGAACGAGGACGCCAAGGTGATCGCCGGCGGCCACACGCTGATTCCCGTCATGAAGCAGCGCCTCGCCAGTCCCCCGCATCTGGTCGACCTCTCCCACATCGAGGGGCTCAACACGATCGAGATGAAGGGCCGCTCGCTGGTGATCGGCGCCACCGCCAAGCATGCCGAGGTCGCGACCTCCGCCATCGTCGGTGAAGCCATTCCGGCGCTGGCGAATCTCGCCGGCGGCATTGGCGATCCCGCCGTGCGTCACAAGGGCACGATCGGCGGCTCGCTCGCCAACAACGATCCGACTGCCGATTATCCGGCCGCGGTGCTCGCGCTCGGGGCCACCATCGTCACCAACAAGCGCCGCCTCAAGGCGGAAGAGTTCTTCCAGGGCCTGTTCACGACCGCGCTCGAAGCGGATGAGATCATCACCAAGGTGATGTTCCCGCTGCCGAAGAAGGCCGCTTACGTCAAGTTCCGCAACCAGGCCTCGCGCTATGCGCTTGTCGGGGTGTTCGTGGCGCGGCGTCCTTCGGAGGTGCGCGTTGCGGTCACCGGTGCGGGCTCCGAAGGCGTGTTCCGCGTCACCGCATTCGAGGAAGCCTTGAAGAAGCGCTTCGCCTCGAAGGCGCTGGAGGGCATCGCGGTACCGGCAGAAGGCCTCAACAGCGATATCCACGGCAGCGCCGAATACCGCGCGCATCTCATCGGCGTGCTGACGCGGCGCGCCGTCGACGCCGCCAATGCCAAGGAATGAGCTGACCTCATTCCTCGGTCCAGACCTGTCCCCGGTGAGGGCGTAGCGAGACTGGCTTTTTCATGACTTCAGCGGCCACTTCTTCCGGTGCTTTGCCGGCATCGGTCGATGCGATGCTCGAACTCCTGACGTCGCGCGGCTATCTCGCTGAGCGCTCACTGGCGACGGTGGCGTATCTATCGCTGCGTATGGGCCGACCGCTGTTCCTGGAAGGCGAGGCCGGCGTCGGCAAGACCGAGATCGCTAAGGTGCTCTCGGCGGCGCTGGGGCGGAAGCTGATCCGCCTGCAGTGCTATGAAGGCCTCGACGTCTCCTCCGCGGTGTATGAGTGGAACAGCGCGTCGCAGATGATCGCGATCCGGATGGCGGAAGCCGCCGGCGACACCGATCGCGATCAGCTTTCGAGCGACATCTTCGCCGACCGCTACCTGATCAAGCGGCCGCTGCTCCAGGCGCTGGAGCCTGATGTCGCCGGTCCGCCGGTGCTGCTGATCGACGAGCTCGACCGTGCCGACGAGGCGTTCGAAGCCTACCTGCTCGAGATCCTCAGTGACTTCCAGGTGACCATCCCCGAATTCGGCACCGTGAAGGCGCCGCACCCGCCGATCGTCATCATCACCTCCAACCGCACCCGCGAGATCCACGACGCGCTGAAACGGCGCTGCCTCTATCACTGGGTCGATTATCCCGCCGCCGAGCGCGAGCTCGCGATCGTCAAGACACGTGTGCCCGGCATCTCCGCCAAGCTTTCGCAGCAGGTCGTGCGCTTCGTGCAGGCGCTGCGCAACCAGGACTTCTACAAGTCGCCGGGCGTTGCCGAGACCATCGACTGGGCCACGGCGCTGTCGGAGCTCGATGCCCGCTCGCTGACCCCGCAAGTGGTCGGCGACACGCTGGGCGCGCTGCTCAAATACCAGGACGACATCACCCGCATGCAGGGCGACACGCTGCAGAAGGTGCTGAAGGACGCGACGAGCGAGAATTGATCTTCACGTCATTCCGGGGCGCGCGTTAGCGCGAACCCGGAATCCATCGGGCCGCAGAGTTGGTGGATGAATGGATTCCGGGCTCGATGCTGCGCATCGCCCCGGAATGACGACCGAGGGTGCTGAACCAATGGCCATCAACCACCTTGCCCCCGAAAAGACCGAGCAATTCGCCGACAACATCGTGGGCTTCGCACGCGCGCTGCGTGCGGCCGGCCTGCCGGTCGGGCCGGGCGCTGTCATCGATGCCATGAGCGCGCTGCAGGTGATCGACATCGGCAGCCGATCCGACGTCTTCACCACGCTGGAGGCGATCTTCGTCAAGCGCCATGAGCATGCGCTGATCTTCAAGCAGGCTTTCAACCTGTTCTTCCGCGCCTCGGAAGAATGGAAGCACATGCTGGATTCGGTGCCGCTGCCGGACGAGGCCAAGAAGAAGCCCCAGGCCGGCGCCCGCCGCGTCCAGGAGGCGATGGCGCAGCCTCGCATGACCGAGACGCCGCAGCACCAGGAGCAGGATCTGCGCCTGTCGGTCTCCGACAAGGAGATCCTGCAGAAGAAGGATTTTGCGCAGATGAGCGCGGCGGAGATCGCCGAGGCGCTCCGTGCCATCGAGCGGATGAGGTTGCCGCAGGCCGAGCTCTTGACGCGCCGGCGCCGGCCCGATGCGCGCGGCCTGCGCCTCGACCTCCGCCGCACGCTGCGCGCCTCCTTGCGCACCGGCGGCGACATCATCGACATCCATCGCCTCGGGCGCATCGAGAAGCCGGCGCCGATCGTGGCGCTGCTCGACATCTCGGGCTCGATGAGCGAATACACCCGTCTGTTCCTGCACTTCCTGCATGCGATCACGGATGCTCGAAAGCGCGTCTCGGTGTTCCTGTTCGGCACGCGCCTCACCAATGTCAGCCGCGCGCTGCGCCAGCGTGACCCGGACGAGGCGCTGGCGAGCTGCTCGGCCTCGGTCGAGGATTGGGCCGGCGGCACCCGGATCTCGGCCTCGCTGCACAACTTCAACAAATTGTGGGCGCGGCGGGTGCTGAGCCAGGGCGCCATCGTGCTCCTGATCTCCGACGGGCTGGAGCGGGAGGCCGATTCCAAGCTCGCCTTCGAGATGGACCGGCTGCACCGGTCCTGCCGGCGGCTGATCTGGCTGAACCCGCTGCTGCGGTTTGGCGGCTTCGAGGCCAAGGCGCAGGGCATCAAAATGATGCTCCCCCACGTTGACGAATTCCGCCCGGTACATAATTTGAGTTCGATCCAGGAGCTGATCACGACGCTCTCCCAGCCGCTGCCGCCGCATCACCGCAGCCTGATCCGCTCCGCAGCTTGAGAGGCCAGCCATGCTCGATCGCGACGAGGACATCCTGAAGGCGGCGGAGGACTGGCAGAAGGCCGGCCGTGGCGTCGCACTGGCGACGGTGGTGGAAACCTGGGGCTCGGCGCCGCGCCCGGCGGGCTCGAGCCTCGTTATCAACGACGAAGGCACGTTCCTGGGGTCCGTCTCCGGCGGCTGCGTCGAGGGCGCGGTGGTTACGGAGGCCATGGATGTGATCCAGAGCGGCAAGCCGAAGATGCTGGAGTTCGGCGTCGCCGACGAGACCGCCTGGAACGTTGGGCTGTCCTGCGGCGGCACCATCCGCGTCTTCGTCGAGAAGGTCGGTTAGCCGTGAAGCTCGACATCCTGCACGAACTCAATGCCGAACGCGCCGCGCGCCGGCCGGTCATCCTGGTGACGGACACCGAGAGCGGCGAGCAGCGGCTGGTGAAGGCGAAGGATTTCGCCAAGGATCCGCTGCGCGCCGAGCTCGAGAAGCAGCTTCGCATAGGCAAGAGCGCCAATGTCGAGGCCGGCGGCAAGAAGCTGTTTCTCAACGTCTACGCCCCGACGGCAAAGCTCGTCATCATCGGCGCGGTCCATATCAGCCAGGCGCTCGCGCCGCTGGCGCGCTCGCTCGGCTATGACGTCACCGTGGTCGATCCGCGCACGGCCTTTGCGAGCCCCGAGCGCTTCCCCGACATTCCGCTGATCGCCGAATGGCCCGATACTGCGCTGCCGCCGCTCAATGTCGATGCCTACACCGCGTTCGTGGCGGTGACGCACGATCCCAAGATCGACGACCCCGCGCTGCTGCACGCCTTCGAGCGCAACTGCTTCTATATCGGCGCGCTCGGCTCGCGAAAGACGCATGCCAAGCGTGGCGACCGGTTGCGGGCGCAAGGCGCCAAGGAAAGCGACATCGCGCGCATCCACGCGCCCATTGGGCTAGCGATCGGCGCGGTCTCGCCGTCCGAGATCGCGGTGGCGATCATGGCCGAGATCACGGCCGTGCTTCGGCTGCCTCCCAAGGAAAAAGAAGAAGCGGCATGAAGTTCGGCCCGGCGAGCCCCAGGGATGCGATTGGCGGGGTGACCGTCCACACCCTGCGCCAGGGATCGCTGGTGCTGAAGAAGGGCACGACGATCGGACCTGCCGAGGTCGAGGCGCTGGAGCGCGCCGGCATCAAGGACATCGTCGTGGTGCGCATGGAGGCGGGCGACGTCTCCGAGGACGTTGCCGCCGCCAGCATCGCGCTCGCCATCGGCGGCGAGGGCATCCATGTCGAGCGCGCTTTCACCGGCCGTGCCAATCTGTTCGCCGCGCGAGCGGGCGTGCTGGTGATCGATCGCGCCGCGGTCGACCGCATCAACAACATCGACGAAGCCATCACTTTTGCCACGCTCGCCGCCTACAAGCCGGTGGTCGAGGGCGAGATGGTCGGTACCGTCAAGATCATCCCGTTCGGCGTCGAGGCGAGTTTGCGCGATGCCGCGGTGAAGGCGGCGGGCAAGGACGTGCTGAAGGTCGCGCCTTACGTGATCAAGCGCGTCGGCGTGGTCTCGACGCTGCTGCCGGGCCTGTCCACCAAGGTGATCGACAAGACGCTGCGCGTCACTGCCGAACGGCTGGCGCCAGCCGGCGCCAGCATCATCGCCGAGCGCCGGGTCCCGCACGAGGAGCAGGCGCTGTCGGCCGCGATCAAGGAATTGCTCGGCCTCGGCGCCGAGCTCGTGATCGTGTTCGGTGCATCCGCGATCGCTGACCGCCGCGACGTGATTCCGGCGGCCGTCACCGGAATCGGCGGCGAGATCGAGCATTTCGGCATGCCGGTCGACCCCGGAAATCTCCTGCTGATCGCCCGCGCCGGCGAGGTGCCGGTGCTGGGCGCGCCGGGCTGCGCGCGCTCGCCGGTCGAGAACGGTTTTGACTGGGTCTTGATGCGGCTTCTCGCCGGCATCAAGGTGACCCGCTCCGAGCTGATGGGCATGGGCGTCGGCGGCCTCTTGATGGAGATCGTGACGCGGCCGCAGCCGCGCGCCAAGCCGGAGACCGAGGGCAACCGCCAGGTCGCGGCCATCGTGCTCGCGGCGGGACGCTCGACCCGGATGGGCGGGCCGAACAAGCTGCTCGCCGAGCTCGACGGCAAGAAGCTGGTGCGCCTCGCGACCGAGCAGGCGCTGGCCTCCAGGGCATCCGAGGTGATCGTCGTCACCGGCCATCAGGCCGAGCTCGTCGAGCAGGCGCTGCAAGGCCTGAAGGTGACATTCGTCCGCAATCCGGACTTCGCCGGCGGCATCGCCAGTTCGGTGAAGGCCGGCATCGCAGCCGTTCCCGAGACCTGCGATGGCACCGTCGTGTGTCTCGGTGACATGCCGCTGATCGACGCCGGCCTGATCGACAGGCTGATCGACAGTTTCGCGCCCGACCGCGGCAATCTCATCGTCGTTCCCGTCAGCGAGGGCCGCCGCGGCAACCCCGTGCTGTGGTCGCGCCGCTTCTTCAAGGAGCTGATGACGCTCGACGGCGACGTCGGCGCGCGGCATCTGATCGCCAAGCACACCGAGGCGGTCGCCGAAGTGCCCGTGGACGGCGAGAGCGCCTTCCTCGACATCGACACGCCGCAGGCGCTGGAGGCGGCACGGCGGGGCTGAAGGTGCGTAGGGCGGATTAGCCGAAGGCGTAATCCGCCGCTGTGTTTCTCCGCGGAAACAAAAGAGGCGGATTACGCTTCGCTAATCCGCCCTACGGGACTACGGCATCCTGCAAGCCTGCCGATTTCAACCCCCCGTTCACCATCTGGAAACGACCGCCGCTTAGAGTTGCCGCCACCTGCCTTGGGGGGAGGGGTTTTTCCATGGCTTCGAACGTCGTCGCGCGCCGTTGCGCGATGTTTTTCCTTGCGCTGTCCGTTTTTGCATCCGGCGCGCGCCATATGACAGAAGCCCAGGCCGCCGGCGCTTTCGCGGTCGGCAAGTGCGGCGCTTATGGCCAGGCCTATGATTATGGCCACGAGCACGAGGCCCGCGCCGCCGCGCAGAAGCAGTGCAAGGGCGATTGCACCACCATGACAATGAAGCGCGCCTGCGCTGCGATGTCGGTCGATATGACCAATCCCTGCGGCGCCTACGGCTATGCCGTCAAGCCGAATATTTCCGCCTCGCTCAACGCCGCCACGCGCGAATGCTACAAATACGGCGGCAAGGAATGCGTGATCCGCGCCTGGGCCTGTGACGCCAAAGGGTGATTTTCTCTTGCTGTCGTGATCGGGCGTTGCGTAGCATCGCCTCGGGAATGACAGTGGAAGGCATACATGCAGTTCGACACCAAGATCGCGGTCGTGATCCGTACCGATCTTCAAGCCTGGCAGAAGCTGAACGTAGCCTCCTTCCTCACCAGCGGCATCGCCGCGGCCTTTCCGGAATGCATCGGCGAAGCCTATGAGGACGCCTCGGGCACGAAGTATCATGCACTGATCGGCCAACCGATCCTGATCTATGGCGCCGACGGTCCGGCGCTGTCGCGCGCGCTGGACCGCGCGCTCGCCCGCAACGTCAAGGCGGCGGTCTATACCGAAGACATGTTCAAGACGACACATGATGCCGCCAACCGCGAGGCGGTGAGGGCGGTTGCGCGCACCGATCTCAATCTCGTCGGCATTGCGATACGCGCCGAGCGCAAGGTGATCGACAAGATCGTCGACGGTCTCAAGTTCCATAGCTGACAGATCGAGAGCACCGCGCGGCGTCATCGGGGTGTCATGATGGACCCGCCCTTGCGCAAACATTGTGCTTTTTGACTCTCCTCAAGGGTGCGCCGGGCGGCGTCGCTATTCTGCTTCACAAAGCACAAGGAGCAGACCGATGCCGACCATGAAAGCCGCAATCGTCAAGCAATTCGGCAAGCCGCTGGTGATCGAGGACGTGCCGGTGCCGCAGCCCGGTCCGGGCGAGGTTCTGGTCAAGGTCAAGGCCTGCGGCGTCTGTCACACCGATCTGCACGCCGCCTCCGGCGACTGGCCGGTGAAGCCGGTGCCGCCCTTCATCCCCGGCCATGAAGCCGCCGGCATCGTCGCCGCGCTCGGGCCCGGCGTGAAGAATCTGAAAGTCGGCGATGCCGTCGGCGTCGCCTGGCTGCACGACGCCTGCATGTCGTGCGAATATTGCGAGACCGGCTGGGAGACGCTGTGCGAGCACCAGCACAACACCGGCTACAGCGTCAACGGCGGCTTTGCCGAATATGTCATCGCTTCGGCCGCGTTCGCCGCCAAGCTGCCGGCGACGATCGATTTCGCGGCCATCGCGCCGATCCTCTGCGCTGGGGTCACCACCTACAAGGGATTGAAGGAAACCGAGGCCAAGCCCGGCGAGTGGGTCGTGATCTCCGGAATCGGCGGGCTCGGCCATGTCGCGATCCAATACGCCAAGGCGATGGGGCTGAAGGTCGCCGCGGTTGATATCGCCGAGGACAAGTTGCAGCTGGCGCGTGAAACCGGTGCCGATCTCGCGGTCAACGCGCTGGCGGATGGTGCAGTGGAGAAGGTGCTGACGGCGAGTGGGGGAGGCGCGCATGGCGTGCTGGTGACGGCGGTGTCGACTGCTGCATTCGCTCAGGCGCTCAAGATGGTGCGTCGCAAGGGCACTGTCAGCCTCGTCGGCCTGCCGCCGGGCGAATTCCCGACACCGATCTTCGACGTCGTGCTCAAGCGCATCACCGTGCGCGGCTCCATCGTCGGCACGAGGCGTGACCTCGACGAAGCCATCGCGTTCGCCGCCGACGGCAAGGTCAAGGCCGAGGTGACCAAGGTGCCGCTCGCAGCGATCAACGACGTCTTCGACCGGATGAGGGCCGGCAAGATCGACGGTCGCATGGTGCTGGATTTTGGCTAAAGCGTTTTCGAGCGAAGTGGACACCGGTTCGCGTTAAGAAAACGCGTCAAAACAAGAATCTGGCGCTTTACCCTGGCGGCATGCCGTCGAACTTCACCAGGCCACGGTCGAGAGGATCCCACTCATGGCCGCGCGCGGCGAAGGTCACCGCCTGCGGCCTGTAGCGGGCGGGCTCGTCGAGGCTTGCCGCGCGGATCGTGAAGACGTCAGGCTGCGCCGCGAAGGTCATGTAGACGGCTACGCCGCATTGTGTGCAGAAGCCGCGGGTCTTCACCTTGCCGTTGTCGGCGACCATGTCCCAGTGCCTGGCATCGCCCGTCAGCGTGACGCCGGCGCGCGCGAAGGTCGCGTACGAGCCATGGCCGCTGCCGCTTTCCCGCTGGCAGTCGCGGCATTGGCAGTGATTGCTGAAGAGGGGCTCCCCTTCAATCGAATAGCGGATCGCGCCGCAGGCGCAGCCGCCGGTATAGGGCTTCTCCATCGCAATATCTCCCACTCAACCTTCGCCGCTGATCTCGTCGAGCTTGCGAACGACCTTCTTCCAGCCGCCGCTCATCACCGTGTAGGCCGACTCGTTCCTGGGCAGGACGAAGCCCGCATGCACGAGGCGGATCCGCGTGCCGGCTTCGACCGGGGTGAGGGACCAGGTCACGACGGTGTCGAGCGGGGCGCCATAGCCGGTGTTGCGCTCGTCGCCGCCTTTCCAGGCGTAGACGAGGCGGCTGAAAGCCACGACCTCCAGAACCCGGCAATGGATCACGCCGTCCCAGTTGCCCCCCGGGGTGGTCTGGAAGGTGAAGGCCTTGCCTTCGACGGCTTCGAAGCCGGTCGGCTGCATCAGCCAGCGCCCGATCAGCTGTCCGCTGGTCAGCGCCTTCCAGATCGTCTGGGCTGTGTGAGGGAAGACCTCGTCGATGACGATGTCTCTTGTGTCGGCTTTCAACGCGGCAGCACTCACGGGTCGATCTCCTTCAAGAGGTCACGCAGGTTCCGGAAACGCTCGCGCCAGAAGACGCCGTAATGGTCCATCCAGGTGACCAGCGGCTCGAGTCCCTGCGGCGCGGCGCGGTAATAGACGTTGCGGCCCTCGGCGCGCTCGGCGACGAGGCCCGCTTGCTTCAACGATTTCAGGTGTTGCGAGACGGCTCCTTGCGTGACGCCGCTGCCGCGCGTCAGCTCGGCGACGCTGATCTCTTTGCTCTCGAACACACGCTCGAACACGGCGCGGCGGGTCGGATCGGCAAGGGCGCGCATCACGGTGGTGACGGGGTTTGGGGTGGCTTCGATCATGCCATCAAATTAGCGGATACTAATGCATTAGTCAACACTAATTCGTCTGGACAGTCGCCGCCCCCGCGCGCTCTTGACTATGACTGACCAGTCAGTCATATATATCGAATGACGAAGAAGCCGACCAAAGCCGCCTTGCCCTCCGCCGCTCCCACCGGAGCGAACGACCCTGGGACTGCTGGCCCCGATGCAGCGCCTGCCTCGAACCGCGCCTCGCGTGCGGCGGAGCGGCGTGCGGCGATCGTGGAGGCGGCGATGGAGGAGTTCATCGCGCGCGGCTTTGCCGCCACCAGGCTCGACGACATCGCCAAGCGCGCCGGCGTCGCCAAGGGCACGATCTACCTGCACTTCAAGGACAAGGAATCGATGTTCGAGGAGCTGGTGCGCATCGTCATCGTTCCCGTGGTCGCACGGCTGACCACGCTGCCGCCGCCGGCAGGCTCGGTGCGCGACCTCATCGAGACGTTCGCCGGCAACTTCCTGAAAGAGGTGATCGGCACGAGACGGGGCGATCTGGTGCGTCTGATCGTGGCGGAGGGGCCGCGCTTTCCGTCCGTCGCCGACTTCTACTACCGCGAGGTGGTCTCGCGCGGGATCACTGCCATGCGCGCGCTGATCGAGCTCGGCATCGCCCGCGGCGAGATCCGGCAGAAGGACCTCGCGCGCTATCCACAGATCCTGGTCGCGCCCGCGATGATCGCCGTGATCTGGCAGAGCCTGTTTGCGCGGCATGCGCCGCTCGACGCGCAGGAGATGCTGCGCGTTCATCTCGATTTGATTTTTGGCGAACGGAGGACGACATGAGGTCGTCGCAAGTGATTTCTTTCTTGGCATTGGTCCTTGTGCTCGCAACCGGGCTTGCGGGGTGCAAGGAGAAGCGCGATCCCGGCTTCCAGGGCTGGGTCGAGGCCGACATGATCTTCGTCAGTCCGGACGAAGCCGGGCGCGTCACCAAGCTCAACGTCCGCGAAGGCGACGAGGTCAAGGTCGGCGATCACCTCTATTCCGTCGATGACGATCTCCAGCTTGCCGACCTCAACCAGCAGAAGGCGACGCTTGCGAATGCGCAGCAGACCTATGACCGTGCGGCCTCGCTGAACAAGACCGGTTCGGGCACGCAGGCCAATCTCGATTCCGCCGTGTCCGCCTTGCGCGTCGCGGAGGCGCGGGTGGCGACCTCGGAGACGCGGATGGCGCGGCGCAAGGGCTTTGCGCCGGTCGCCGGCACCATCCAGCAGATCTATTTCCGCGAAGGCGAGATGGTGGCGGCGCAGCGGCCGGTGCTCTCGATCATGCCGCCCGGCAACATGAAGCTGCGCTTCTTCGTGCCGGAGACCGAGCTGCCGAAGCTCGCGATTGGCGACACGGTGCGTGTCTCCTGTGACAATTGCGCCGCCGACCTCACCGCGAAGATCTACTTCATCGCGACCTCGGCCGAATACACGCCACCCGTCATCTACAGCCTCGAAGAGCGCAACAAGCTGGTCTATCTGATCCAGGCGCGACCCTCGCGGCCCGATGCCTTGCGCGTCGGACAGCCGATCGACATCCACCTCAATCCCAAAACTCCTGAGACCAAGACACCGGTGGCGGACAAGCGATGAGCAACGGCAACGGCATCGCAATCGACGTCAAGGGCCTGACCAAGTCATTCGGCGGCCGCGAGGTCGTGCACGATCTGTCGATGCAGGTGAAGCGCGGCTCGATCTACGGCTTCCTCGGTCCCAACGGCTCGGGCAAGACCACCACCATCCGCATCCTCTGCGGCCTGCTGACGCCCGACAGCGGCGAGGGCACCTGTCTCGGCTATGACATCCGCCGCGATGCCGAGAAGATCAAGCGCCAGGTCGGCTACATGACCCAGCGCTTCAGCCTGTACCAGGACCTCTCGGTGCGTGAGAACCTCGAATTCGTGGCGCGGCTCTATGGCCTCGCTGACGCGCGCGGCGCCGCGCGCGACATGATCAAGCGGCTCGGGCTCTCGGGGCGGGAGGAGCAGCTCGCCGGCGAGCTCTCGGGCGGCTGGAAGCAGCGGCTGGCGCTCGGGGCCTGCACGCTGCCCAATCCACAATTGTTGCTGCTGGACGAGCCGACCGCCGGCGTCGATCCCAAGGCGCGGCGCGATTTCTGGAACGAGATCCATGCGCTGGCCGCCGAGGGCCTCACGGTGCTGGTCTCGACCCATTACATGGACGAGGCCGAGCGCTGCCACGAGATCGCCTACATCGCCTACGGCTATCTGCTGGCGCACGGCACGGTGGAGGAGGTGATCGCGAAGTCGGCGCTGACGACCTATACCGTCACGGGCGACGACCTGAACGAGCTTGGCGCGGCGCTCACGGGCAAGCCCGGCATCGACATGGTGGCGCCGTTCGGCACTTCGCTGCATGTTTCCGGCCGCGACGTCCCGGCGCTCGAAGCCAGCATCGCGCCCTGGCGCGAGAGAGGCGGCCTGCACTGGCAGAAGTCCAAGCCCTCGCTCGAAGACGTGTTCATCGAGCTGATGGGACGCTCCAAGGACAATTTCCAATGACCGCGGTAGAACATCCCGAACCACGGCGCGAAATCCGCGAGCGTTTCGGTTTCCTGCGGCGCTCCTACGCGATGCTGGTCAAGGAGTTCATCCAGCTGAGGCGCGACCGCGTCTCGTTCGCGATGATCGTGATGCTGCCGGTGATGCAGCTGATGCTGTTCGGCTATGCCATCAACACCACGCCGCGCCATCTGCCGAGCGCGGTGCTGCTCCAGGAGGATTCCGATCTCGCCCGCTCGGTGCTGAAGGCGCTGGAGAACACCAAATATTTCCGCTTCCTCTACGAGGTTCACGACGTCGACGATTTCGACAACCTCCTGAAGTCCGGCAAGGTGCTGTTCGGGGTCGAGATCCCGCGCGGCTTCGAGCGGGCGGTGCGGCGCGGCGACAGGCCGGCGCTGCTGGTCGCGGCCGACGCCACCGATCCGGTCGCCGCAAGCGCTGCGCTCGGCTCGCTCGGCATGATCGTGCAGACCGCGCTCGCGCACGATCTCTATATCGGCGAGCCCCCGGAGATGCCGTTCGAGATCCGCGCCCACGCCCGCTACAATCCGGCCGCGAATTCCAGCCTCAATATCGTGCCAGGCCTCGTCGGCACCATCCTCACCATGACCATGCTGATCTTCACCGCGCTCTCGGTCACGCGCGAGGTCGAGCGCGGCACCATGGAGAGCCTGTTGTCGATGCCGATCAAGCCGGTCGAGGTGATGTTCGGCAAGATCGTGCCCTACGTGCTGGTCGGCTTCGTCCAGGCCTTCCTGATCATCAGCATCGGTGTCGGCCTGTTCGGCGTGCCCCTGCTCGGCAATCTCGTCCTGCTGGCGTTGCTGTCGACGCTGTTCATCACCACCAATCTGGCGGTCGGCTACACCATCTCGACGCTGGTTCAGAACCAGCTCCAGGCCATGCAGATGTCGATGATGTTCTTCCTGCCGAGCATTCTGCTCTCCGGCTTCATGTTCCCGTTCGCGGGCATGCCGGCCTGGGCGCAATATCTCGGCGAATGCCTGCCGCTGACCCATTATTTGCGGATCGTCCGCGCCATCATGCTGAAGGGCGCGACCATGGAGAATTTACGCTTCGATACGCTGGCGCTGGCGGCCCTGATGCTGCTCGCCATGACCATCGCGGTGACGCGCTTCCGCCGCACGCTGGATTGAGGCACAATACCCCGGAATCGAGGGGCGGAATGGCCAAGTTTGCGAGCAGGAAAGCGCGGCAGCATGCCGTCTTGTCGGAGGACTTCGAGCGCGAGCTGACGCGGGAGGTGCTGCGCACCGAGCTGTTGCGGGTCCGGGCGCTGATCGCGACCGGCTGCGTCATGACGCTGTTCCTCACCGCGATCTATCTGATCGACCCCGCCGTGGTGAACCGGGTCTGGCGCGGCACCGAAGGGCTCGCCGAAGTCTACGGCCTGCTCGTCGGGTTCATTTTGTTCGAGGTCTGGGTCCACACCCAGATCAGGAAGAACCTCCGCCTCGATCGCGACGTGCCGGTGGCCAGGCGCTATATCGGCACGCTGATCGAGACGTCGCTGCCAACCGTGATCCTCATCCTGCAGATCCGGACCATGGGCGCGACCCAGGCCCTCGGCTTCGCCGTGCCGCTGATGTATTTCATTTTCGTCATCCTCTCGACGCTGCGGCTCGATTTCTGGCTCTCGACCTTCACCGGCTTCGTCGCTGCTGCCGAGCTGTTCGCGGTCGCACGGGTCTACGATGCCTCGAGCAGCGTCGGCGAGCCCCAGCTCTATTTTCACGCGGTCCGCAGCACCATCATCCTGATCTGTGGCGTGCTCGCCGGCGCCGTCGGCGCGCAATTGCGGCGGCAGTTCGCCGCGAGCATCGCGGCTGCCACCGCGCGCGACCGGGTCACCAATCTGTTCGGCCAGCACGTCTCGCCGCAGGTGGTGGAGCGGCTGATGACGGCGGGAACGGGCGCTAGCGGCGACGTCCGCCGCGTCGCGGTGATGTTCGTCGATTTCCGCGGCTTCACGGCCGGTGCGCAGTCGCGCAGTCCGCAGGAGGTGGTCGACCGGCTCGACGGCGCCTTCGCCGTCCTGGTCGACATTCTCGACCGCCAGGGCGGCATCGTGAACAAGTTTCTCGGTGACGGTTTCCTCGCGCTGTTCGGCGCGCCGCTGGAAGCATCGGACGCCGCGCACCGCGCGGTCGCCGCCGGCCGCGAGATGCTCCGGGCAATGGACCGCATCAACGCGGAGAGCAGCTGGCCGCTGCGGATCGGCATTGGCATCCATTTCGGCGAGGTCGTCGCCGGCAATATCGGCTCGCCCCGGCGCAAGGAATACACGGTCATCGGCGACACCGTGAACTTCGCCTCGCGACTCGAGGCGCTGAACAAGGATTTCGGCTCGCAGCTCCTGATCTCGGCGTCCGTGCGCGAGGCGCTGGGAGCCGACGGCAGCGATGCCGTCGCGCTCGGCGAGGTCGAAGTGCGCGGCTACGAGCAGAAAGTACCGGTGTTTCAGCTGGGGTAATGTGCATCACGCATCGGCGCGCGCAGTTCTCTTTCATCCAAGCGATTGCTCCGATTGCACTCAATTTTGGGGCATGACGAGCGATGTTTTCGGCTTGTAGAGTGCTGCGCGATGCGGCCGGTCGCGGCCGCGACTTGCATGAGGAAGTGACGATGCAGCGCCGCTACATCACCGTCGACGTCTTCACCGACCGCGCCTTCGGCGGCAACCAGCTCGCTGTGGTGCTCGATGCCGGCGGGCTGACGACGCAGCAGATGCAGGCGATCGCGACCGAGTTCAATTATTCCGAGACCACTTTCGTGCTGCCGCCGCGCGACAAGGCCAACGACGCCGAGGTGCGCATCTTCACGCCGGTGCAGGAGATCGCCTTTGCGGGCCATCCCAATGTCGGCACCGCCTTCGTGCTGGCCGCGATGGCGAAAGAGCCGAAGCCGCGCCTGCTGTTCGAGGAGAAAGCCGGTTTGGTTCCGGTCGAGATCGTGCGAGAGCAGGGCAGGGTGATCAGAACCGAGCTCACCGCGCCGCAGCCGCTGCAGCGGCTCTCAAGGCTGTCGGCAGCAGAGGTCGCGAGCTGCATCTCGCTCGTTGCCGACGACATCAGGACCGACAATCACGAGCCTGAGGTCGTCACCGTCGGAAACGCGTTTCTGGTGATGGAGCTGCATTCGCGCGAGGCGCTGAAGCGGGCCCGGCCCGATGCTGCAGCCTTTGGCAAGGTCTTGCCACGCGATGGTGCCCGCGCGGTGTGGTTCTATACGCGCGATGTGCCGGCGACGGAGGCGCCTTGCGAGCGACAGGCGCGCATGTTCATGCGCGGTGCCAGCGGTCTCGTCGAGGATCCCGCCACCGGCAGCGCCACGGTTGCCGCCGCCGCGCTGTTCGCCGATCTCGATCCCGCGCGCGATTGTGAGCTCAAGCTCACACTCGGCCAGGGTTTTGACATGGGTCGCCCAAGCATCCTCTCGACCCGCGTGCGCAAGCAGGACGGCAAGATTGTAGCCGCTCACGTCGGCGGCGCTTGCGTGCAGATGATGGAGGGGACGTTCCGGCTGGCGGGAGAGGGGTAGGTCGTCATTCCGGGGCGCGACGAAGTCGCGAACCCGGAATCCATCCATACACCATCTCTGCCGCTTGATGGATTCCGGGTTCGCGCCAAGAGGCGCGCCCCGGAATGACGGCGACAACTACACCTGCCGCCCCGCCAAATTCTTCACCGCAACCCCATCGCGCTCCTCGATGATCTCCGCGATCATCTGGCGGTGGCAGTGGGTGTGGTCGCGCTCGTAGCAGAGCAGGCACACCGGGCCGGCCTTTTTCACCAGCGCAGAAAGCTCGTCCATCCCTTCCCTCGCCTGCGGCGTCTTCAGGTGCTTGGAGAAGATCTTCTCCAGCACGTCGTATTGACCGCTGCGGGCGGCGAGGCGGCCTTCCTTCGGCGTGCCGAGCGCGGCGAGATGGACATAGCCGATGCCGCGCTCGTCGAGGCCCGCCGCAAGCTGCTTCTTGGAAAAGCCCGGCCGGCGCGACGACGTCACCGCGCGCACGTCGACCACGAGCTTGACGCCGGCCCGTTCCAGCTCGTCCAGCACGGCCTTCGGCGGCGTCTGCTCATAGCCGATGGTGAACAGCTTCTTCGCCTTTGCCATGGGACCCTCAACTCACCCGTGCGATCAGTTCCATGGCGCCGTGCGGTGCGCGCACCTTGCCCTCGTGGATGACATAGGCGAACACGTCGCGCGGCTCCTTCTTCGGCTTGGCCTTGTCAACCTTCGGGAGATCGTCGGGTTCACCGCCCGAAGCCCAGTCCTGGAAGCGCTCGGCCCAGGCGTCGAGCTGCTTCGGCGGATAGCAGGTCTTGATCTCGTCATTGCCCTTCTGCAGCCGCGCATAGACGAAATCGCCGGCGACATCTGCAATGGCGGGATATTTGCCGTGCTCGGCGAAAACCACGGGCGTCTCGAACTCGCGGATCAGCGCCACGAAGTCCGGCGTGCAGAAGCTGTCATGGCGCACTTCCACGACATGGCGCAGCGCGCGCCCCTCGAGCTTGCGCGGCAACAGCTCCAGGAACTTGCCGAAATCGGCACCATCGAACTTCTTCGTCGGCGCAAACTGCCACAGCACCGGCCCGAGATGATCGCCGAGTTCCAGCACGCCGGAATCGTAGAACCGCTTGATGGAATCACCGGCCTCGGCGAGCACGCGGCGGTTGGTCGCGAAGCGCGGTCCCTTCACCGAGAACACGAAGCCGTCAGGCACCTCGCTCGCCCATTTGCGAAAGCTCTCCGGCTTCTGCGAGCCGTAATAGGTGCCGTTGATCTCGATCGAGGTCAGCTTCGAGGCGGCATAGGACAGCTCCTTCGCCTGCGCGAGCTTCTCCGGATAGAACACGCCGCGCCAGGGCTCGAAGGTCCAGCCGCCGATACCGATGAAGATGTTGCCGGATTTTTTGGACGCAGTTTTTGCTTTGGCCACGGGAGGATCTCGCATCGACGGGAGGGATCTCATCCTAATCAAACCGGATGTGATTGGCCAGTTGGCCGGTCCGGTCTAAGCTCGCGACGGGCCCGCGAAGAAGGAGAACAGGATGCGGATGCTGTTGGTGGGGGTCGCGCTCGTCATGATGACATCTGCTGCCATGACAAGTTCTGCCGTGGCGGATGACGACGACACGAAGGGCGCGCAGAAGCTCGCTCAGCAGGGCCGCGACGACTATTGGCATTGCCTCGCGCGGGAATATTCGCGCGAGTCCAATCAGGGCCTGTCGGAGCAGGATTTCGGCCGCTCGGTTGCGGGCGCTTGTCCGTCGGAGCGGCAATATTACCGGGTGACGCTGCTCGATTATCTCACCACGCAATATCCTGATATCGATTCCGGCGCTCATCTCGCCACCGCGAACAGGGCGGTGGAGGCGGCGCAGAAGGACATCGTGATGGCCTTCGTCAAGCACCGGCCGCCCCAGAAGTAGGGGAGTGGCGAATGGCGAATAGCGAATAGGGCGACAAGGCAGGCCATGCTCATTCGCCACTCGCCATTCGCGATTCGCCCTGGGCCTTCCAGTCGCGCGCTCATCCATGGTATCAGTGAGCCCGTCTGGAGCAGGAACTTGCATGTCGTCTGAGTCGGTGGGTGGCATTCTGGGAGCGATCGTCGCGGCGGTCGTCCTTGCGGTTGCCGTCGTGTTCGGGCCGATCGGCCAGTACGGCAAGCCGCCCAAGCCGGCGAAGGCCGAGCCGGCTCCTGCGGCGGCGCCCGCAGCCCCGGTCGCGCCCGCGCCGCGCGGGCCGGTCATCCGGGAAGTGCCCAACCAATAGGGTTTGAAAATCGGATTTCCGCCCCCTTGCGGAACGCTTTTGCCATTCCCATCTAGCTTCTAACGGCGACGTTGAGCGTAAAGACCTCCGTCGCTGGAACGACCTTGGAATAGCTTAAGGCTTGCGCCGGATGCACGCGCGGCCCGCCGTTCCGGGGTCGTTGGCATTTTAGGCCCCTTTTCGGCCATTCCCCAGACCCCCGGCTTGGCAGCGCAGGATGCGGCGGATATACGCTGCCGTCATGAACGAAGCGATCAGACCGGGCATCGACAACCAAGCCCACGAGGGGCCGGAACTGTCGGTCATCGTCCCAACTTTCAACGAGCGCGACAACGTCACCGTGCTGTACCGGCGCCTCGAGGCGACGCTCGCCAACGTCGTCTGGGAAGTCGTGTTCGTCGACGACAATTCGCCCGACGGCACCTGGGATGTCGTGCGTGAGCTGGCGCAGCGCGACAGCCGCGTGCGCTGCGTCCGCCGCATCGGCCGCCGCGGCCTGTCGGGCGCCTGCATCGAGGGCATCCTTGCCTCCAGCGCGCCCTATGTGGCCGTGATCGATGCCGACCTCCAGCACGACGAGACGCAGCTGCCCAAGATGCTGCTCTTGCTCGCGAGCGATCAGGCCGACCTCGTCGTCGGCAGCCGCTACATCGAGGGCTACAAGAGCGAAGGCTTCAACAGGCAGCGCGCCGGCGCCAGCGCGGTCGCGACCGAGGTCGCCAAGAAGATGCTGCGGGTCGAGATTGCCGATCCCATGAGCGGCTTCTTCATGATCCGCCGCGACCGCTTCGAGCAGCTCGCGCCAAAACTCTCCGTGCACGGCTTCAAGATCCTGCTCGACATCGTCGCGACCGCGCACGGCAGCTTGCGGGCGGTCGAGATTCCCTACACCTTCGGCGCCCGCCAGCACGGCGAGAGCAAGCTCGATTCCATGGTCGCGCTCGACTTCCTTGGCCTCGTCTTCGCCAAGCTGACCAACGACATCGTCTCACTGCGCTTCATCCTGTTCGCGATGGTTGGCGGCATCGGCCTCGTCGTGCACCTGACCACGCTGTTCATCGCGCTTCGCCTGTTCAACGTGCCGTTCCCGGAGGCGCAGGCCGCCGGCGCCATCGTCGCCATGACCAGTAATTTCATCCTCAACAACTTCCTCACCTATCGCGACCAGCGGCTGAAGGGCTTTGCGCTGCTGCGCGGCCTGATCGCCTTCTACATCGTGTGCAGCGTCGGCCTGCTCGCCAATGTCGGCGTCGCCTTCTCGGTCTACGACCAGGAGCCGATCTGGTGGCTGGCCGGCCTGGCGGGCGCGTTGATGGGCGTGGTGTGGAACTACGCGATGTCCGGACTGTTCGTCTGGCGCAAGAAATAGCGCGTGATGGGCGGGGCCGATGCGCGGATCGTCCGCAACACCGCGCTGCTGATTGTCGCGCTGGTGGGATTGCGGCTCGTCGCAGCCGCCTTCACGCCGATCACGTTCGACGAAGCCTATTACTGGATGTGGTCGAAGAGCCTCGCCGGGGGGTATTACGACCACCCGCCCATGGTCGCTTATGTGATCCGCGCCGGCACCATGATCGCGGGCGATACCGAGCTCGGCGTTCGCCTGGTCTCGATTCTGCTCGCGCTGCCGATGAGCTATGCGGTCTATCGCTCGGCCGCGATCCTGTTCGGCGGCACACGCCTGGCCGCGACCAGCGCCATCCTGCTCAACGTGACGCTGCTGGCCTCCGTCGGCACCCTGATCGTCACGCCAGATGCGCCGCTGCTGGTCGCCTCCAGCTTCGTGCTGTTCTTTCTCGCCAAGGTGCTGGAGACCGGACGCGGCGCCTGGTGGCTCGCGGTCGGCGCCGCAGTCGGCGCGGCGCTATTGTCGAAATACACCGCGATGTTCTTTGGCGCCGCGATCCTGATCTGGCTCGCTTGCGTGCCGAAGCTGCGGCGCTGGTTCCTCTCGCCCTGGCCCTATCTCGGCGGCCTCGTGGCGCTGGCACTGTTCTCGCCGGTGATCCTCTGGAATGCCGACCATCAATGGGTCTCGTTCGCAAAGCAGCTCGGGCGTGCCAAGATCGAGGACTTCCGCCCGGTCTTCATCGCCGAACTGATCCCGACCCAGATCGCGTTCGCAACCCCGCTGGTCTTCATCCTCGGCGCCATGGGCCTGCATGCGCTGACCTGGCAGCGCGTCGGCGCGCTGCCCTCGCGCGTGCTGATCGAGACGATGTTCTGGACCATCGTCGTCTATTTCGTCTGGCATTCGCTGCATGCGCGCGTCGAGGCCAACTGGTTCGCGCCGGTGTATCCGCCGTTCGTCATAGCCGCGGCCGCCGCGGCCAATCTTGCGCAATGGAAGCCCCGTCAGCGGCGCCTCGTCGACGTTTGCCTGCGCTGGGCCGCGCCTGTGGGCATCGTCATGTTTGCCGCCTTGATCGTGCAGGCCAATACCGGCTGGTTGTCCGGATATCGCCGCGATGCCACCGTGCGCAGTGTCGGTGTCGGCTGGCGCGAGCTCGCGGCCGGAATCGAAGCGGTGCGCGCGCGCAGTGGCGCCACCTGCGTGCTGGCGCAGGATTACGGCACCACGAGCTGGCTCGCATTCTATCTGCCGCGCGGCACCTGCGTCGCGCAGCAAAGCCAGCGCATCCGCTGGATCAACATGGCGGAGCCCGATCCCAAGCTGCTCGCCGGCAAGCTGCTCTATGTCGACGAGCTGCGCGCCGACGGTCATCCCACCCTCAATGCTCTCTTTGCAAAGGTGACGCAGGTGGCGCAATTGCAGCGCAAGCGCGGGCCGCTCGTGATCGAGACCTACGGCATCGACCTGCTGGAAGGCGCCAAAGGCGAGGTGCTGGACCGCTCGCCGCCGCCGGAAGCGCGCTAAAGCGCGATGCGATTAGGATGAATCATCGTCGCGCTTTAGGTTTTCCGGATCATCTCTAACGGCTTAATCGATCATCTCGGCCTTGTCAGCATCCTGTCCCGGCCCATCGCGATCGCGCCAGAACCAGACGGTGACGACGCCGGAACGGCCGCGAACCCGGGCCAGCAGAGGGCCGGACAGAACGCCGTCGGGCGCGCCCTGGAAGTCGGCCGCATCCAGCAGCGTGTCGCTCAGCGCGAGGCGCGCATCGTTCTGGGCGGCAATCTCCATCAGCCGGCTTGCGACGTTGACGGTGTCGCCTGTCGCCGTGATGTGCTGATGGCTTTCGCCGAGTCGCGAGGCGACGATCGGGCCGCAATGCGCGCCGATCTTGTAGCCGAGCTGACCTGCGATCGCCGGCGGCAGCGAGGCGATCCAGCGTGCGAGGCCGCGATGCAGATCGACCGCGCATTTCAGCGCGCGCGCCGAATCGTCGGGCATCGCGCGCGGCAGCCCGAACAGGATCATGGCGCCGTCGCCGAGAAAGCCCGTGATCATGCCGCCGCAATCGATCGCGATCCGGTCGATCAGCGCATGAAACGCCTTCAGAATATCCGTGAGCTCGTCCGGATCGATCCGCTCGCTCAAACCGGTGAAACCGGAGAGATCGACGAACACCACGGCTGCATCCTGCCGCACCGGCTTCGAGAGGAAGTTCGGATCTCGCGAGAGCCAATCCCGCAGCGCCGGAGCCTGGAATTGCGCAAGCGACCTGCTCTTGGCGGCGAAATATTGCGTGCGGCGGCCTCCGGCCCACAGCTGCACGCCGGCAAAGACCGCAACCGGCGGCACGGCGGCGGCGAGCGTGGTCGCGGCGTTCAGCCAGACGCCGTGCGTGAACGCGAACAGGTTGAGCCCGGCCCAGGCCATCATCACCGCGCCTGCCGCCATGATGCCGAGCGCGCTCCGCCGCCAGGCGAGCAGGCCGACCAGCAACATCGGCAGCAGGATCGCAGTGAGTGCATCAGCGATGCGGACCCTGCGGTCGCGCAGGATGCCGTCGCCGGCGACGAGATGCGTGATCGCCGTCGAGATCACCTCGACGCCGGGCATCAGGGAGTCGAACGGCGTGGGAAAGAAGTCGCCGCCGCCGGCGACCGAGGCGCCGATCACGACGATCCGGTTCTCGATCGCGGCGCGGTCGAGCGTGCCGTCGAAGATGCTTTGCGCGCTGACGGTGCGGATCGTGCGGCGTGGGCCGTAATAGGTGATCGGCAGCGCGAAGTGGCTGTCGGTCGGCACGACGCGGTCACCCAGTCTCAGATGGTCCGGCGCGACCGTCAGCGGCTCGTCGAGCGCGCGGGCGGCCACGCGCAACGGAAACGACAATTCGACCTTGTCCCGCGTCCGGAACAGCATCGGCACCGAGAGCGGCGAGCCGGATTGTCCTGTGGCGACGTTGACGACACCCACCTCGGCATGATCGGTGAATGCGGGCAAGGGCTGCAGGAAGCGTTCGGCCTGCGGCAGAACGGCGAGGGGCCCGTCTTCACTGCCGGGTGTCACGGTTTCGCTGTCGGAGGGGAAGATCGCGGCGGCGGCGAGCACCATGGGGCCGGTGGCGAGCGTGTTGGCCAGCGTCGCATCGCCGATCGCGGCGCTGCGGTCGACCAGCAGCAGGTCGATCGCCACGACCTTCGGCTTGAACTGCACGATGGTATCGACCACGCGGGCAAGATCGGCGCGCGGCAGCGGATAGGTGCCGCCGCGCTTCACCACGGTGTCGTCGATCGCCACGATGGTGACGAGATCCGGCGGACGCCGCACGCCGCGCGCCTGCGTCCGCCAATCCGTCAACGTGGCTTCGAGGCGGTCCAGGAAGCGCAGATGGCCGTGGGCGTGCGTGGCATAGATGCCCGCGCCCCACAGCGCGGTGAGGACGAGTGCCACCAGGATCTGAACGCGTCGGCTGCGCATGCGGTCTTGCAATCGTATAATCCAAATCTCATGGGCCGGGCCTTGCCGGCCCCGGCTCATTGCCCGAGTCTGGCCATGAGCGCGTCGACGCGCGGCTGGCCCCAGGTCTTGACCGTCAACGGGCCGGTTGGCTCGACATCGACGCCTTCCCCGGGTCCAAGCACGACGCCGCGTCCACGAGCCCTGCGGCTCACGCCGACCCGGCCGTCTGCGACGAACACGGAAGTCTTGGTGTCGGCGACATCGACCGCCCATTTCGTGCCGCGTACTGCGGCAATCGCTTGCGGCGTCAGCACCTTGAAGGGATTGCCGCGCGGCTTCTTGGGTACCTCGATCAGCAGCGCTTTGCTGCTCAACTCCACGGAGTCTATATGTCCGTCGCGGTTGGCGTCCTTAAGTTCAAATCTGGCGCCGTTTTCCGCAACGATGGTGATGCCGTTGTCGCAGCGCCAGGTCTGCGTCCCGGCAGCCGACGGCGATGCCGTGCAGCCCGCATTCGCCGCAGGCTGCGCAGTCGCAGATCCGATCAACAGAAACGACCCCGCCAGGGCGAAAAACCCCGCGCGCGCGATTCCTCTCATGCCAGCCTCCGTTTGCGTGCTCGGCACAGCTCAGGGCAGGATGATACGGTACCGTATCACGCGCAGAGGCTGCTGAAAAGTGCCGAAGTGGGAGCTATTTTCTCGCGGCGGTGATGTCCAGAACCGAGGCGATCAACTTTCAATCACGGCGCCGTGCCGCGTGAGGTCGCCCGGCGCGCCATAAGCATGCAACATTCCCGCGCGGCCGACGAGGCCAATCCGACGCGTCGTCCACCAGCCTCGCGCAACGCTGGCGCGTTACGTTCGGGGGCAGTTGAGGACCACGAAAATAACGTTCTCAAGTGCGTCATGGATGTGGCCGCAGACGTCCGCAGAGCCTGCTGAACCGGCCGAGAATTATAGTTAACAGACCCGACTAAGTCCGTAGTTCTGCGGGCTTTTTTCTCAAAATGGGACAGCGTTAACGAGTTGTCGCAGATCCGCCCGAACTTAATCCGCATTTAACTAAAAGTCGCCTTAATGACGCTCCGACCCTCTGCGAGATGCTGTTCCAGGATCGTGACCAGCGGCACTTCGAAGGGGGACTGAGTGACACCGTCCTGGACGCAAGGCGAATGAGTACGAGTATCGCTGCGCAGAGTAACGCGGCACGGAAGTCCAAGAATTTCTCGAAGAACAATTCGCGGAAATCTTCCCGGAAAATGACCACGACCAATTGGCTTGGCGCCGCGGCGATCGGCTGCGCCGTGATGGGCGCCGGCTGGACCATCCACAGCAACATCTTCGGCGCGAGCGTCTATCCCTCAGTCGGCAGCGTCGGCTACGACGAGCCGGTGACCAAGCGCGCGCCCAGGGTGGCGCTGCGCGAGGCCGGCGAGGCCGTCAAGGATACCTTCGCGCTGCTGCCCGACCGCCTCCAGGTCGCAGCTCCGATCTCGCGCGAAATGTTCAACGAGCGCTTTGCGGCGGCCGCAACGCAGGGCGTGCCGTCGAATGCCACAAGCGCCGCACCCCCGGCGCAGGTCGTTGCGGTGGCCAAAGACGCCCCGAAGCAGGGCGTGATCGCGAAGGTCGCGGAGGCGCTGAAGCCGGCAGCCAAGGGCGCCGACAACGCCGCGGACAAGACCAAGCGCGCGCCGGCTGCCCAGCTGCAACTCGCCTCGGCCGACCCGGCCGAGATCGTGCCGGCGCCCGAAGCCAAGCAAAAATCCTTCGCCGACCGTGCCAAGGCCGCGGTGATGTCGATCACCGCTCCGCGCCAGTCGATGGTGGAAAAGCTGTGGGGCAAGCGCGAGTCGTCCGGCGGGCTGCTCGCCTACGCCTCGGCCGATGCCAGCATCACTGCGTCCATCGCCCCGAAGGAGCAGAACCCGATGTTCGGCGGCGCTCCGCCTTATGAGCGGGACACCGCGGTCTACGACATCACGGCCAAGATGGTGTATCTGCCCGACGGCACCAGGCTCGAGGCGCATTCCGGCCTTGGCGCCAACCGCGACGATCCGGACTCCCGCCGCCTGCGCATGCGCGGCGTGACGCCGCCGCACATCTACACGCTGAAGCCGCGCGAGGCGCTGTTCCACGGCGTGCCGGCGCTGCGCCTGACCCCGATCGGCGGCGAGAGCGCGATCTACGGCCGCGACGGCCTGCTCGCTCACACCTTCATGCTCGGGCCGGGCGGCGATTCCAACGGCTGCGTGTCGTTCAAGGACTATTACGCGTTCCTCGACGCCTACCGCAACAAGGGCATCCGCAAGCTCGCGGTGCTGGCGCGGGTGGAGTGAGGTGAGCTCAGGCCGCAACGGTCTTGCGCAGCGCCATCTCGATTGCGATCGCGCGCCGTACCGCGGGCCGCGCCTGCATGCGCTCGAGATAGGCCGCTAGCGGCGGCCATTGCGCGATGTCGATCCCTGCGGGACGGAGCAGCAGCAAGGTCCAGGTGAGATGGGCATCGGCCACGGTGAAGGCGTCGCCGACGAGGAATTCGCGGCCCGCCAGATGCGCTGCCGGCACGGACAATGTCTCTATGATTCTCGCGCGCGGCTTGGCCAGCGAGCCGTCGTCCTTGTACCAGAAGGTTGGAAACAGGAACGCCTTGTGGATCTCGGCGCCGACGAAGCTCAGCCATTCCTGCAGGCGATAACGATCGATGTCGCCGGGCCGCGGCGCAAGGCGTACCTCCGGCTTCACATCGGCGATGTATTGCAGCACCGCTGCGCTTTCCGTCAGCCGCTCGCCGTTCTCCAGCACCAGGACCGGCACCGCGCCCTTCGGTGACACGCGGAGGAAATCGCCGCCGTCGTCCACGAGCCGCTTGGTCCAGATATGGGCGAGGTGATACTGCGCCTCGATTCCGGCCTCCAGCAGCGCGATGCGGCTCGAGAGCGAGCAGGCCATCGGAAAGAAATAGAGCTGCAGCATCGGGAAGGTCTCCTCAGGTCAGCACGTCGCTCTGCGCGATGATCGCGAAGCGGTCGGACAATTCGGCCAGAGCGACCTCGTGAATCATTCTCGCCGGCAGCGTGCCGCCGCGCCCATCGGGAAGATCGCGCGTGGCGCAGGCATCCGCCGCGATCGTCGTGCGCAGGCCGAGATCGAGCGCGGCGCGCGCGGTCGAAGACACGCACATATGCGTCATGAAACCCGCGAGCACGATGTTCTTGCGTCTGGTCGCGGCCAGCCGGGCCTGCAGGTCGGTGCCGGCGAAGGCATTCGGCAGCGCCTTCTCGATCACGGGCTCGGTCGCGAGCGGCGTCAGGCGTTCGACGATCGCGCCGCGCGCCGCCTCGCGGTCGAACAGGCCGCCGGCGCGACCCTTGTGCGCGACGTGGAAGATCGCAGCTCCGCTCTCCCGTGCGCGCGCGAGCAGGCGCGCAGCCGCGGCGATCGCTGCTTGCGCATCGGGCAGGGCGAGTGGGCCGGCGCAATATTCGTTCTGGATGTCGATCAGAACGAGGCATGTCTCGTTGAGCTCCGGCGGATCGAGATCGGCGCCGGCGAGTTCGAGCAGCGTCTTTGGAGTGTTCATGCCGTCAGCCTTCGTGAATTCGGATGCTTCGACACTAGCGCAGCAGCAGCCTGCCATTGTGCAGGACTATTGCAGCTGATGGCTGCAAATTTGCAGGCAGCGGCGCCGCCTGCTAAGCTCGCCCGATGAACTGGGACGATCTGCGCATCATCGCCGCGGTCAGGGACGAGGGCACCTATGCCGGCGCCAGCGCGCGGCTGCGCATCGACGAGACCACCGTCGGCCGCAGGCTTGCGCGCATCCAGCGCGATCTCGGCGTGAAGCTGTTCGATGCGGTGGACGGCGTGCGGCGGCCGACGCGTCAATGCGAGGCGGTGCTCGCGCATGTCGGCGCGATGGCCGCGCATGCGGCGGCGATCGACCGCATCAAGGAGGGCCAGGTCGGCCCGGTCGGGCGGCTGCGCATCGCCTCGACCAATGCGGTCGCCGAAGAGCTGCTGGCGCCGCGTGCGAGCAGCTTCCTGCGCGATCATCCGGGGCTGACGCTGCAATTCCTCACCGCGAGCGGCAACGTCAAGTTCTCGCGCTGGCAGGCCGATCTCGCCATCCGCCTGCGCAAGCCGGAGAAGGGCGACTTCACCATCTCCAAGCTCGGCGACGTCAGGCTGTACTTCTTCGAGCCCGCGGACCGCGGCGGCCGCGAGCCCGTTGCGTGCGTCTATCCGGACGAGCTCGACGCGATTCCGGAAGCGCAGTTCTTGCGTGCGAAGCGGCTGACCAACATGCGCTGCGTCACCGACAATATCCGTATCATCCGTACCATGATCCAGTCGCATCAGGCCATCGGCGTGCTGCCCGAGCACAGCTGCGCACCCCTGCTCGCCGACCGCAGCCTGCGCGCCACCCTGCTGCCGAAGCGCCGCGACGTCTGGCTGCTCGTGCAGAACCACCTCAAGCGCGATCCCGCGACACGCGTGACGATCGCGTGGGTGAGGGCGTGCTTCCAGGACATCTCGCGCAATTGATGTCGCATATCGCCGCAATCATCGCGCCACGCAGCGCACGCTGCGACGAAAAAACTTCAGCCGCCCCCTTGCAACCCGAACGTGCCTGGTCTATTAGCGCCGTCCTTCGCTAGGCCATGGGTTCGGGCTCGCTGAGATCCCGACTGGCGCGGGCCGGGTCTTGCCGGTTTCGTGTTCCGCCGAATGAAGGAGAAACGCAGGACGTAGCTCATGGAGAGCGTCGGATTGAACACCCGAAGGCATCGGTTCGATTCCGGTCTCTTGCACAAAGGATAGCTCAGTTTGGTAGAGCAGATGATTGTGACTCATCCTGTCGCGGGTTCGAATCCCGCTCCAGCGCTCCGTTTCAGCCTGAAACGCTGATACCTCTGACGAGGACCGGACGCGCGCTTCAGTCGCGGTCCGGCCGTTTTGCCGCAAGGCTTTCCGTCCGAACCTAGACACTGTGAGACCGGCTTTGCGCCGCGGGTAGATACCGCTTGCGCTGATGCCGGGTGGCTCCGCACGGCCGCGCGACAGGCGTCGCGCGATCGCGCGCGTGCGCCCGTCGTCATGCAAGCTCAAGCCCCGGCCCGCCGATTTCGCGGGAAGCGTCGTCCGCGTCCTCACATCCTTTGCAAAACGAAACCTGTCGTCCGGCATCCGGCCGGGCGCAAATGTAAGGAGGCGTGCCATGACTTTGAACAAGACCTGGCATTTGCTGATGCTGAACGTGACGGTGAAGGATGGCGAGCGTGCGTTGCTGACGCGCAACGGGCAGCTCGTGCGCGTGCTCGCGCCCGGCAAGCATCGCCTGTTCGATCCCCTGCACGAGCTGAAGGCCGAGGTGCTCGACGTGGTCCGCAGCGAATTTCCTGCGGAGCGCTACGCAGTGCTGAAGGCCGCGCGACCTGATCTTGCCGCCGAGCTGTTCGAGGCGGTCGAGACCAAGGCGGACGAGATCGCCATCGTCAGCCTCGACGGCCGGCCCGTGCATCTGATGACGCCTTGGCAGGTGCGCGTCTACTGGAAGGTCGCAACGCGCATCGATGTCGAGCGCATCGATGTGTCCAGCGACGTCAGGGTCGACGCGCGGCACCTCACCATGATCGAGCGCAGCCGCTCGACCGTCATGAGCGAGACTGTGGTCGAGAACCACGAAGCGGGCCTGCTCTATGTCGAGGGCCGGCTCGTGGAGCGGCTCGCGCCCGGCCGGCACGCCTTCTGGACCGTCGGCCGCAAGATCGAGGTGAAGCGCCTCGATCTGCGGCCCCAGGCGGTCGAGATCACCGCGCAGGAGATGCTGACCAAGGATCGCATCGCGCTGCGGGTGACGCTGACGGCGTTCCGCCGCATCGTCGATCCCGAGCGCACGGTGGCGACCGTGCCCGACGTGGATGCGTGGCTGTACCGCCTGGTGCAGTTCGCGATCCGCGAGGCGGTGGCGGGCCGGACGCTGGACGAGGTGCTGTCTGCGAAGGCGGCGCTGGATGCGGAGCTGCGCGACTATGTGCGTGCACGCGTGGCGGTATCAGGCGTGGAGGTGACCGAGCTCGGCGTCAAGGACGTGATCCTGCCCGGCGAGATCCGGGAGCTGGTGAACAAGGTGGTGGAGGCGGAGCGGGTCGCGAAGGCGAACCTGATCCGCCGGCAGGAGGAGACCGCGGCGACGCGTTCGCTCCTGAACACTGCCCGCCTGATGGAGGAGAACCCCCTGCTGCTTCGGCTCAAGGAGCTGGAGTCGCTGGAGCGGCTGGTCGAGAAGGTCGGCCGCATCGACCTCCATGCCGGTGAAGGCCAGGGCCTCGATGCCCTCCTGACCCGGCTCGTGCGTCTGAAGGCGCCCGAGAGCGCATGAACCGAAGGGCCGCCCACGGGCGGCCCTTCACATCGGCGTTGCTGCCGTCTGCGATGAACGCGATCGGCGCGGGGCGCGACCAAATTTGAGCTCGTCGGGGATTGAGCGCGCTCGCAGGTTGCGTCATCTTGGGGCCGCAACGTCTTGATCAGGGAAGGCCCATGACCGTTCTTCAGGAATCGATCCGCCCCGCGGCACGATCCAGCGACTGGAAGGCGATCGTCGTCCTGATCCTCATGATCCCGGTGCTGTGGTCGCCGGTGATCCTGTTTCGCTTCGTCCTGTATCAGCCGTTCAACATTCCGTCCGGGTCGATGACACCGGCGCTGATGGTCGGCGACTACGTCTTCGCCGCGAAATACACTTACGGGTATGGCCGCTATTCACTCCCATTCGCGTCGTCCTGGATCTCGGGCCGCGTCCTCGCCGCCGATCCCGAATACGGGGATATCGTGGTATTCCGGACGGCGAAGGACAGTTCTGCCGACTACGTCAAGCGCGTCGTCGGCCTGCCCGGAGACCGCATCCAGATGCGGCAGGGCCGGCTCAGCCTCAACGGCCGCCCGGTGACCCGCGTCGCCCTGGAGGCGACATTTGCCGGCGACGCCTGCGGTGTCGACGACCGCGCGGCCGTCAAGCGCTGGCGCGAGACGCTGCCGAGCGGTGCGTCCTATGTGACCTACGACTGCCTCGACAACGGCTATCTCGACAACACAGACGTCTTCACGGTGCCGCCGGGCCACATCTTCGTGCTCGGCGACAACCGCGACAATTCCACCGACAGCCGCATGTCGACATTCGGCTTCGTGCCGATGGACAATCTCATCGGCAAGGCGACGCGGATCTTCTGGTCGCTGGATGAAGACGGCGAGCCGCGTTTCGAGCGGCTCGGGAAGGTGGAGTAAGGCTTGCTCCGTCATTCCGGGGCAGCGCGTAGCGCTGAGCCCGGAATCCATAACCACAGGCGGACGGAATGGCCTACTATGTCTACATCCTCGCGAGCAAGAAACACGGCACGCTCTACATCGGCGTGACCAATGACCTCGTGCGCCGCGTGCATCAGCACAAGACAAAGGCCATGCCTGGCTTCACGACGAAGTACGGAGTTGACAAGCTCGTGCTGTTCGAAATCTATGACGATCCCGCGACGGCCATCGCCCGCGAAAAGGAGCTCAAGAAATGGCGGCGGGATTGGAAGACGCGCCTGATCGAGGAGCAGAACCCGAATTGGGATGATCTCTATCCGGGGATAGCCAAATAAGGCTCATCCTGCACTCCTTGTCATTCCGGGGCGGCGCGCAGCGCCGAGCCCGGAATCCATAACCACAGGCGGATGGAATGGCCCGCTATGCCTCTCGCCCGTGAGTTTCGTGGTTATGGATTCCGGGCTCGCGCCCAAGGGGGCGCGCCCCGGAATGACGTGCCACAAACAAAAACCCCGGCATCGCTGCCGGGGTTTCGCGATTCGTATCGTGCCTGAGAGGCTGGATCAGAAATCCATGCCGCCCATGCCGCCGCCCGGAGGCATCGCGGGGCCGGCGCCGCCCTTCTTCGGCAGCTCGGCGACCATGGCTTCCGTGGTGATCAGGAGCGCGGCCACCGAGGCAGCGTTCTGGATCGCGGTGCGGACCACCTTGGTCGGGTCGATGATGCCCTTCTTGACGAGGTCGGCATATTCGCCGGTCTGGGAGTCGAAGCCGTAATTGTAGGCCTTGTTCTCCAGGATCTTGCCGACGATCACCGAGCCGTCTTCACCGGCGTTGATCGCGATCTGGCGGGCGGGGGCCGACAGCGCCTTGCGCACGATCTCGACGCCGGTCTTCTGGTCGTCGTTCTTGGTGCGCAGACCCTTGAGCTGCTCGGAGGCACGGAGCAGGGCGACGCCGCCGCCCGGAACGATGCCTTCTTCCACGGCCGCGCGGGTCGCATGCATCGCGTCATCAACGCGATCCTTGCGCTCCTTCACCTCGACCTCGGTCGCGCCGCCGACGCGGATCACCGCGACGCCGCCCGCGAGCTTGGCGAGACGCTCCTGGAGCTTCTCACGGTCGTAGTCCGAGGTGGTCTCCTCGATCTGCGCCTTGATCTGGGCCACGCGCGCCTCGATGTCGGCCTTCTTGCCGGCGCCGTTGACGATCGTGGTGTTCTCCTTGTCGATCATCACCTTCTTGGCGCGACCGAGCATGTTGAGCGTGACGTTCTCGAGCTTGATGCCGAGGTCTTCCGAGATCGCTTGGCCGCCGGTCAGGATCGCGATGTCCTGCAGCATGGCCTTGCGGCGATCGCCGAAGCCCGGAGCCTTGACGGCCGCGACCTTGAGGCCGCCACGCAGGCGGTTCACGACCAGGGTCGCGAGCGCTTCGCCTTCGACGTCCTCGGCGACGATGACCAGCGGCTTGCCGGTCTGCACCACGGCCTCGAGCAGCGGCAGCAGCTCGTTCAGCGAGGAGAGCTTCTTCTCGTTGATGAGGATGTAGGCGTCGTCCATCTCAACGCGCATCTTGTCGGCGTTGGTGACGAAGTAGGGCGAGATGTAGCCGCGGTCGAACTGCATGCCCTCGACCACGTCGAGCTCGGTCTCGAGCGACTTGGCTTCCTCGACGGTGATGACGCCCTCGTTGCCGACCTTCTTCATGGCGTCGGCGAGGAACTTGCCGATCTCGGCATCGCCGTTGGCCGAGATGGTGCCGACCTGGGCGATCTCGTCGTTCGAGGTGACCTTCTTCGAGTTCTTCTCGAGGTCGGCCACGACGGCTTCGACCGCGAGGTCGATACCGCGCTTGAGGTCCATCGGGTTCATGCCGGCGGCAACGGACTTCGCGCCTTCCTTCACGATCGCCTGGGCGAGCACGGTGGCGGTGGTGGTGCCGTCGCCGGCCGCGTCAGCGGACTTGGAGGCGACTTCGCGCACCATCTGCGCGCCCATGTTCTCGAACTTGTCGTCGAGCTCGATCTCCTTGGCGACGGTGACGCCGTCCTTGGTGATGCGGGGAGCGCCGAACGACTTGTCGAGCACGACGTTGCGGCCCTTCGGACCGAGCGTGACCTTCACCGCGTTGGCGAGTACGTCGACGCCGCGCAGCATCTTGTCGCGCGCTTCAACCGAGAATTTGACTTCTTTGGCTGCCATCTGGATTTTTCCTTGAGGGTTTGACTGGAGGGAGGAGAGGGGCTCTTAAGCCGCCTTCTTCTTGGACTCGCTGACTTCGAGAACGCCCATGACGTCGCTCTCCTTCATGATCAGCAGGTCCTGGCCGTCGATCTTGACCTCGGTGCCGGACCACTTGCCGAACAGCACGCGGTCGCCGACCTTCAGGTCGATCGGGATCAGCTTGCCAGCTTCGTCGCGGCCACCGGGGCCAACGGCGACGACTTCGCCCTGGGAGGGCTTTTCCTTGGCAGTGTCGGGAATGATGATGCCGCCAGCGGTCTTCTCTTCTGCGTCGATGCGCTTGACCACGACGCGGTCGTGAAGCGGACGGAATTTCATGCAGTCCTCCTAAGCATTTGCTCGGGTTGAGGTTTCGAGATTGTTAGCAATCGCTGCCCGTGAGTGCTAGCACGAGCGAGCCTGAAATAGGACAGGAATTTTGCGGGGGCAAGGGTTTGTAGCAGAAAAATTAGCAGCCGAAAGCGCGGACTGCCAGAAACCCCTAACCATCGTTAACCGGGCAGTCGTGACCGTATTAGCACGGAGTCGTCTCTGCTGCTAAAGCATTGAATTTCAACAGCTTGTTAAACTTTTGGGCTTGAGATGAGTTGTCAGTTTGCGTCACATTTCTCTCATGTGAGCGCATCGTTTCCGGGTGGCTCCCCGGGGCACGGACCAAGCCACTCGCCGAATGCGCTCCTGCAAAGGAGGTTTGGCATGGGACTGCGCGTTGGGGGCGTTTCCGAGGAATTCCGGAAACAGATGCTGGGCTACGGGCTGACGACGGCACAAATTCTCTATCGAATGCCGGATCATCCCTCGCTGCTCCAGACCTATGTCTGGCAGAACTACGACATGTTTCCGAAATTTCCGGCCCTGAAGGATTTCCTGGCGTTCTGGCAGGAGAAGCTCGACGGCCCTCTCCATTCGGTCACGGTGGCGCATTCCAAGCTGATCAAGCCGGCCGAGCTCCGCGCCGTCGACGGCGTGTTCCGGCTGCATTGAGCAGAGGTCAGACGCCGCTGCTGCAGTAGCGCCTCCACATCGCGCGATAGGCCTCGTCCACCGCGCGTGCATATGAGATGGGGTTGCCTGCGGGTGCGGCGTCGATCGTTGCCGGCAATTCGCGGCGCAATTTGTCGAGCGCGCCAATCTCGGCCGCACGGCTGGCCGCGATCTCGACATAAGCCTCCTCGCTGTCGGCGACCCAGTCCGGCAGGCCGAGTGCGGTGAGGATGGCGCCGGCAGCGCGGCCGGGCAGGCTGTTGCCGAGCTTCGCCACCACAGGCACGCCCATCTGCAGGGCTTCCCAAGTGCTGACGCCGCCGTTCTGCGGGAAGGTGTCGAGGCAAATATCGACGCGATTGAACGACGCCAGGTGGTCCTGTCGGGACGTTGCGCCGAGCAGCTCGACCCGATCGGCCGGCAGGCGGCACGCGGCGAACCGCGCCAGCAGGTTGTCGCGCACCAAAGGATCGTCCAGCGCAAAATCCTTCACCAGCAGCCGCGCCCCCGGCACTCGCTCGAGGATTCTCGACCATGCCTCCGCCGCCTCATCCGAGATCTTGCTGATGCGGTTGAAGACACCGAACGTGACGAAGCCGTTCAAGAGCGCCGGCGTCTTGCCCTGCGCAATCCCGGCCGGCAGCGGCGCCAGCGTCACGAAGCACGGCAGGTCGACGACCGTCTCTGCAAACAGATGCCGAACGTCGTGCGGAATCCCGACCGGATCCGAGAACAGATAGTCGATCGTCGGCAGCCCGGTGCCGGTGCCGTGGCCCCAGCCGTGCGCCTGGATCGGCGCCGGCTTGCGCGCAAATACGCCGAGGCGATTTCCTCTGGTGTGGCCGGACAGATCAATCAGGATATCGATGCGATCGTCGCGAATCTGGTCGGCGAGGCGATCATCGCTCCATTGCGAGGCGTCACGCCAGCGATCGGCGATGCCTTGAAATTCGCGTGTCGTCGCGTCCACTTTCGCCGAGCACGAATAGCACACGATCTCGAACTGGGCCCGGTCATGGTGTTGCAGAACGGGCTTGAAGACGAACGCAGCCGAATGCGCGTTGAAGTCCGACGAGACGTAGCCCAGCACCAGGCGACGATCCGGATCGCGGCTGTTGTCATGCGGTGCCCCCGCTTCGGAAGCGATTTTCGCGCCGATCCGCTCCCACCAGACGCGTCGCGCCTCTTGATGCTGCTCGACGCTGGCGTCCGGCACGAAGTCGAGCGTGAAGATCTTGCTGGAGATCGCGCTCTCGAGGTCGGGCCGGATGTCGAGGGCTCTGTCGAAACTGGCGAGGGCTTCGTCGACCCGGCCGAGTGCGGCAAGACAAAGGCCCAGCACCAGGTGAGCCTGATCGGAATCGGGCGCGATCGCGAGCGCCTTTTCGCAATCGGATAGTGCCTCGGCCATCTGCCGGGTCTGGAGCAAGACATTGGCGCGCCAGAGCCATCCGTTCACGTCGTCAGGGGCGAGGGCGATTGCCCGGTTGCAATCCGCCATGGCCTCGTCGAATCGCTGCAGCTCCCGGAGTGCCACGGCGCGGTTCGCCAGTGCCGCCGCATAGTCGGGCTTGATCGCGAGCGCGCGGTTCAGGCTTGCAAGAGCCTCGTCGTAGTTGCGCAGACGGCAGAGCGTGGAGCCGCGGCCGTTGTGGGCTTCGGCAAGGTTTGCGTCGATGGCGAGCGCCCGATCGTAGCTGTCGAGCGCTTCCTGGTAGCGATCAAGCGCCGCGCTCGCGTTCCCGAGGTTGGAGAGGGCGAGGGCGTAGTTGGGCCGCAAGGCGAGCGCCTTGCGATAGCTCTCGCGGGCCTCGGCGTGACGTTTCAGCCCGTTCAGCGCGACGCCCAGACTCATATGGGCTTCGGCCGAGCGCGGATCGACGACAACCGCCCGGCTCAGCAGGATCTCGGCCTGCTGAAAGTGCCCGGCATCGGACTCCAGCGCGCCGAGCATATGTAGCGCGATGAATTGATTGGGCGCGATCTGCAGGAGCTGGCGATAGGCAGCCTTGGCCTCGGGCAGGCGGCCCTTCTTGTGCAATTCGAGCGCTTGCCCGAGCAATGGCAGCACGTCGGCCTTTTGCCGCTTCTGAAGCCGAGCATTTTGAAATGCACGCTGACCGACATTGCTGCCCATGAATCAATTCCCCCGGAGGTCCCGGGCGAGACTAGTTCAGCGCGAGAACGAAGACGAGACGAGGGCCGCTCGCCACGCCAGCTTGGGGCAAGCTACGAAGCGATGCGGTGATCGCGTGACTGGGCAAAACATCTTCTTACCCTCCCTGGGGGGGAGGGTCGATCGCGCGCAGCGCGAGCGGGGTGGGGTGATCTCTCCACACGGGCAGTATGCGACGTGGAGAGAACGTCACCCCACCCCGTCTCACATTTCGCTGCGCTCAATGTGAGCCGACCCTCCCCCTCCAGGGCCCCTCCAGGGGAGGGTGCGAGCGTGGATGCGGCGCTACTCAACCCAACGAGCTCTGCAATTGCTGCCTCGCGCGGGACTAGGGTAAGCTGGCGTCCAAGCCATACCCGTGCGACGGGCGGCTCAGAACAGGGAGGCACACAATGGCCAAGCAAAAGGCATCGAGGCCCGCATTGAAGACCGCGGTGAAGAAGCGGAGTGGCGCCAAGGCGGCGGCGCGATCCTCGGCGCGCAAGGCCGTGAAGGCGAAGGCGCGCACTGCTGCTGCGAAAAAGCCCGCACGTCCGAAGCAGCGCATCGCCGTCAGCCATCACCGCGAGGAAGACTTCAAGGCCGACGGCCTGCGCGCCTACGCGAAGTATCGCGATCTCGGCATCGGCGAGGCGACCCATGGCCTCGCGCAGGCGCATGTGATCCGCCTGCAAGGCCCCTGCAACCCGGCCGAGGTGTCCAAGCTCCACTATCACGACGTCGAATTCCAGATGGTCTACGTGCTCAAGGGCTGGGTGAAGACCTATATGGAAGGCCAGGGCGAGACCTTGATGCAGCAAGGCAGCGCCTGGACCCAGCCGCCGAAGATCAGGCACATGATCCTGGACTATTCGGACGACGTGGAGCTGCTGGAGGTGATCCTCCCCGCTGAGTTCAAGACGGTGGAGCTGAAGGCGTAAGCGACGCCTACCACCGCTCTCTATCGTCATGCCCGGGCTTGTCCCGAGCATCCACGTCTCGGCCGCAGCTAAGAACGTGGATGGCCGGGACGAGCCCGGCCATGACGGCAGCTTGTCAAGCCAACACCCCCACCACCGCTCCCATCAGACACGTCGTCAGCGTCCCCGACACGATCGACTTCAGACCCAGCGCGTTGATCTCCTCGCGCCGCTCCGGTGCCATCACCCCTAAGCCGCCGATCATGATGCCGAGGCTGGCGAAATTGGCGAAGCCGCACATCGCATAGAGCATGATCAGGCGTGAGCGCGGATCGAGCGTATCGGGCGGCAGCTTCGAGAAGTCGACATAGGCGATCAATTCGTTCAGCACGGTCTTGGTGCCCATCAGGCTGCCGGCAGTGATCGCCTGATCCCACGGCAGCCCCATCAGCCAGCACACCGGCGCCATGACGAGGCCGAGCAGCCGCTGCAGCGAGATCGCGGCCCCGCCGACGTGCGGGAGCAGGCCGAGCATTGCGTTGACGAGATAGACCAGCGCCACCAGCACCAGCAGCATCGCGACGATGTTGATCAGCAGCTCGATGCCCGCGCTGGTGCCTTTCACGATCGCGTCCATCGTGCTGGCGACCTCCATTTGCGGATCCTCCAGCGCGCCGCCGGTGCGCTTGTCGGAGGTTTCAGGGACCATGATCAGGCTGACCAGGATCGCCGCCGGCGCGCCGAGCACCGAGGCGATGACGAAATGTGCGGCGGCGTCGGGGATGAGCGGCGCCAACAGCGTCGCATAGAGCACCAGCACGGTGCCGGCGATGCCCGCCATGCCGCCGGTCATGACCAGGAACAATTCGCTGCGCGTCATCTGTGCCAGATACGGCCGCACGAACAGCGGCGCCTCGACCATGCCGAGGAAGATGTTGGCGGCCGTCGAAAGCCCGACCGCGCCGCCGACGCCCAGCGTGCGCTCCAAGAGCCAGGCCATGCCGCGGACGATCGGCGGCAGCACGCGCCAATAGAACAACAGCGTCGTGAGCACGCTCATGACCAGCACGATCGGCAGCGCCTGGAACGCCAGGATGAAGTCCGCGCCGGGCCTCTTCAGGTCGAAGGGGAGGGGTCCGCCGCCGATATAGCCGAACACGAAGGCGGAGCCCGCCCGCGAGGCCGCTGAGATCGCGCCGACCGCGTCGTTGATGGCGCCGAAGGCATGGGCGACGACCGGCAGCTTCAGCAGCACGAGGGCGGTGACGAAGGTCGCGGCTAGGCCGATCGCCGCCTGCCGCAGCGACACCGCGCGCCGATTCTCCGCCAGCGCGAAGGCGATCAGCAGCAATGCGAAAATGCCGAGTGCAGATTGCAGGCGCAGCATGATGTCCCAAGCCCCTCGATGATTATGGCTGCGCATGCGCTGCAAAGGCAATGCCGGGAGCAGCCGGGAACGACCAGTGTTGACAAGCGGGGTCACCTCGGCCACCCGGGGGCCTTCAATATCGAGGGAGCGGTCCGAGCGTGACAGAAGAGGCGATGCCAGAGCAGCCAATATCCGGACATCGACCGGTCACCGCCGGTGAGCTCCTCCGCCATCCCGCTTTCCTGTTCTTCCTGCTCTCGCGCAGCCTGTCGCGCTTCTCCAGCCAGATCGCGGCGGTCGCGATCGGTTGGCAGATCTACGATCTCACCGGCTCGGCGTTCGACCTCGGCATGGTTGGCCTCGTCCAGTTCCTGCCCACCGCGCTTCTGGTGTTCGTCGCCGGCCACGCCGCCGATCGCTACGAGCGCAAGCGCGTCGTCCAGCTATGCCAGCTGGTGGAGGCCGCGACCGCGCTCTATCTCGCTACAATTACCTATCTCGGCGCGGTCAGCGAGGTGCAGATCTTCATCGCGACTTTCCTGCTCGGGATCGCCGGCGCGTTCGAGAGCCCGACCACGGCGGCGCTGCTGCCGCTGATCGCGCCGCAGGGCTCGCTCCAGCGCGCCACTGCCGTCTCCAGCGGGGCGGCGCAGGTCGCGACCATCACGGGCCCCGCGCTCGGCGGCATCGCCTATGCGGTCGCCCCGCACCTTGCCTATGCCGTGATGGTCCTGTTCTGGGTCTTGGGGATGATCTTGACCGGCTTCATCCGCCCGCGCCCGCAGGCGATCGCGAGGGAGGGGATGGACTCCGACAACATCTTCGCCGGCGTCCGCTTCATTCGCAGCAACCCGGCGATCCTCGGCACCATCTCGCTCGATCTGTTCGCCGTGCTGTTCGGCGGCGTCACGGCGCTGCTGCCGATCTATGCCCGCGACATCCTCCAGACCGGCCCGGTCGGGTTAGGCGTGCTGCGCGCCGCGCCTGCGGTCGGTGCCTTGCTGATGACCATGGTGCTGGCGCGCCACGCCATCTCCCGGCATGTGGGCCTTCGCATGTTCCAGGCCGTGATCGTGTTCGGCCTCGCCACCATCGTGTTCGCGCTGTCGTCCTGGATGTGGCTGTCGGTGCTATCGCTCGCCGTTTTGGGGGCGGCCGATACGATCAGCGTCGTGATCCGCTTTTCGCTGGTGCAGCTGTCGACGCCCGACGAGATGCGCGGCCGGGTCGGCGCGGTGAACTTCCTGTTCATCAACGCCTCGAACCAGCTCGGCCAGTTCGAGAGCGGAGTGGCAGCCGCGCTGCTCGGCGCCATGCCTGCCGCCGTGCTCGGCGGCGTCGCCACCGTCGCAGTGGCGCTGCTCTGGATGAAGCTGTTTCCAGCCCTGCGCAAGGTGGAGAGCCTGGAGTAGGCCCTCCGCTCTCTCAACGTCATTGCGAGGTGCTCTTGCGACGAAGCAATCCAGAATCTCGCCGCATTTGGCAGCCTGGATTGCTTCGCTGCGCTCGCAATGACGATTGTTGAGATGGCGTGGAGACTTAACTTGCGTCACCCCCGCGGCCCGGCAGCAGCAGGCGCCTCTTGACGCCTACTGTGCATGGGGTTGTTTTCGCGCTTTTTGTTCAGCCCCGTCCGACGAACGGCATCTTGGTCGCCATCACCGTCATGGTCAGCACGTTGGCATCGAGCGGCAGGCTGGCCATGTAGGCGACGGCATCGCCGACCGCTTTCGCGTCCATGCGCGGCTCGTGCTTGGTGGTGCCGTCGGGCTGCAGCACGCCGGGGCCGTTGACCATGCGGTCGGTCATCGGGGTCGCGGCATTGCCGATGTCGACCTGGCCGACCGCGATGTCGTACATGCGGCCGTCGAGGTTGCTGGCCTTGGTGAGGCCGGTGATGGCGTGCTTGGTCGAGGTGTAGGCCGCCGAGAACGGCCGCGGCGCGTGCGCCGAGATCGAGCCGTTGTTGATGATGCGGCCGCCGCGCGGGGTCTGGTCCTTCATGATGCGGAAGGCGTGCTGGGTGCACAGGAACGGGCCGGTGAGGTTGGTGTTCACCACCGCCTGCCATTGCTCGAGGCTGAGGTCCTCGAAGTTGACGGCCGGCGCGCCCATGCCGGCATTGTTGAAGAGCACGTCGAGGCGGCCATAGGTCGCCTTCACCTTGTCGAACAGTGCGGCGATGGAGTCCGGCTTGGTCATGTCGGCGGTGACGCAGAGGCTTTTGCCCGCGGGGCCGAGCTTTGCCGTCTCCTCGAGCATGTCGAGCCGGCGGCCTGCGAGCACCACGGTGAAGCCGGTGTTCATCAGCGCCAGCGACGCCGCGCGGCCGACGCCGGTGCCGGCGCCCGTCACCAATGCGATCTTTTTCGCGTCACTCATCGTTTCCTGCCTTTTCTCTTCTGCTGTCAGGTTGTGGGTTCTTTGTCGTTCTTGTAGGGCGGGCGCGGAATGTTCTGATGCGCCGCGCGCAAGGCCGCCGACCAGCGCGAGCGCAGGTCGTGGAAATAGGGCTCGCCTGCCTCGATGCGATGGTTGAGATCGGCCTCGCAGGCTTCGTTGCGCACCACCAGCACGTCGATCGGCAGGCCGACGCCGAGATTCGAGCGCATCGTCGAGTCCATCGAGATCAGGCCGGTCTTCAGCGCCTCATAGAGCTCGACGTCGTAATGCATGGCACGGTCGAGCACCGGCTTGCCGTATTTGTGCTCGCCGATCTGCAGGTACGGCGTGTCGGTGGTGCACTCGATGAAATTGCCGGCGGTGTAGACCATGAACAGGCGCATCCGCGCGCCCTTGATCTGGCCGCCGAACAGGAAGGAGACGTCGAAGGACACGTCCTCGGATTTCAGCGCCGGTCCTTCGGTGGCATGCACCGCCCGGATCGCCCGGCCGATGCGCTGGGCGGCCTGGAACATGGTCGGCGCGTTCATCAGCGTCTCGATCTCGCCCGTATTGGGATCTTCGAGGCCCTCGGTCAGCGTCGACAGCACCGACTGGCTGATGGCGAGGTTGCCGGCACTGGCGATTGCCATGATGCGCTCGCCGGGCTTGGAGAAGATGTGCAGCTTGCGGAAGGTCGAGACGTTGTCGAGGCCGGCATTGGTGCGGGTATCGGCGATCATCACCAGACCGTCCCGAACCAGGATTCCGCAGCAATAGGTCATTTCCAGTCCCCGAACGCGTTTGCGCGGAATTACTAGCCAATTTCAGGGGCCGCTCCAACCCCCCGATTGGGTCCGTCATTCCGGGGCGCGCGCCAGCGCGAACCCGGAATCCATTGGGCCGCGGAGTTGGTGGATGAATGGATTCCGGGCTCGCGACTTCGTCGCGCCCCGGAATGACGAGGAAGCGGCTTAGCGCTCCGCTCCCACCTCAGTCCGCGGCATTCACCAGAAACGCCTCATCGACCGGCACGCCGAGCGCGGTGACCAGCCGGTTCGTCTCCGCGGCCATGCCGACGATGGCGAGCAGCTCGCCATATTCGGCCTCGCTCATGCCCTTGGCCCGTGCCGCAGCCGTGTGCGAGTGGATGCAATAGCTGCAGCCATGCGCGATCGACACCGCGACGTAGAGCATTTCCTTGACCTTCGGATCGAGCGCGCCGGGAGCCATCACCTCCTTGATGCTCTCCCAGGTCCGCCGCAGCGTCTTCGGATCATGCGCAAGCGCGCGCCAGAAATTGTTGACGAAGTCCGATTTCCGCACCCTGCGGATGTCGTCGAAAACGGCGCGCGCTTCAGTCGAGAGTTCATCGTCCGAAAGCAGTTTCACTGTCGCCATGGCTACCTCGCGGGTCTGATTTGACGCCGCAAATGTAGCACGCCGAATGTGTTCGGCTGGCGACTCCTAGCTCTGCCGCTGGGACTGCGATTGCGACTGCCCGCCGCGGCCGGCCTGTTCGACCTTCACCGCCACCGTCAGCGTTTCCGTGCCGCCGCCGTAGCGCGTGCCGCGCACCGGGGCCGCGCCGAGATAGTCGAGCCCGATCGCGAGGCGGACATGTGCGTCGGTGGCGCAGATGCTGTTGGCGGGATCGAAGCCGACCCAGCCGAGATCGGGCACGTAAGCCTCTGCCCAGGCATGGCCGGCGTCCTGGTGCACCGTGTCGTCCGCACGCAGGAAATGCCCGGAGACGAAGCGCGCCGGCACGCCGCCGGCGCGGGCGCAGGCGATGAAGATGTGCGCGTAATCCTGGCAGACCCCGCGCTTGAGCGTGAACGCCTCCGCTGCGGACGTGCCGCTGTTGGTCGGGTCCTCGTCGAACGTCATGTGATCGGCCACCTGCGTCATCAGCGTGTGCAGGAAGCCCAGCGTGTCGCTTTCGGCCTCGCTGCGCAACTGGCGCGCGACCGCCGTCATCGCCGGATTGACCGAGGTGAGGTCGGTGACGCGCAGGAACATGCCGGGGGGAAAACGCTCGTCGCTGCCGCGCAGCACGCCGCCGGTGTCGTGAGTCTCAATCAGCCCTTCGGCAATGATCTGGATGTCGCCGACCGGCCCGCAGGACAGCACGTGGGTGACGTTGCCGAACGCGTCCTCATGCATGTCGAGCTTGGTGTCGGTGGAGACGTCGATCTGCCATTCCGCGACGTATTGCCCGTCATGGCTGCCCGGCGTCATGCGCAGGATCTGGATCACGCTGGTGGCCGGCGGCTCGTAGCGATAGGTCGTGGTGTGCTGGATTCGCAGGCGCATGGTGGACCGTGTCGTTTGTTGTAAGGCGTGACTGCCGTCGCAAAGAAGCTCGTCGGGCGGGCTTGTCCCGGGCATCCACGTTCTTCCTCGTCGCGCAAAAGCAAGAACGTGGACGCCGGGACATCTAGCGCGAAGACGCGCTTCGCGCCCTTGCCCGGCCATGACAATATCCCCTGTCGTCAGTCGAGCGACATTAGATCAAATACTGCTTCGTGATGATTTCGCCCAGCCTGGAATTGTCCGCGATGAATTCCTGAATAAATTCATGCACGCCATGCTGGAAAATGTCGTTCATGTTGCTGTGTTCCAGCCGGTTGCGGATGCCGCGGGCGTGGCGCTGGGCCGGGCCCTGGCGGCCATAGGCGACGCCGATCTGGTCGAGGTTGCGCACGAGGTTGCCGTAGCAGCTGGCGAGCGAGCGCGGCAGCGTGTCGTTGAGGATCAACAGGTCCGCGATCAGCCAGGGCTTCAGCGTCTCGCGATAGACCCAATGATAGGCCGTCAGCGCCGAGACGGAGCGCAGGATCGAGCTCCACTGATAGAAATCGAGGGGCCCGCCGACATGCTCCTCCTCGGGCAGCAGCACGTGATACTTCACGTCGAGGATGCGCGCGGTGTTGTCGGCCCGCTCCAGGTGCACGCCCATGCGCGAGAACCAATAGGCGTCGTTGCGCAGCATGGTCCGATAGGCCGAGCCGTCGAAACGCAGCGAGGTCTCCTGCACGAAGCGCAGGAATTTTGCGAGGTCCTCGCGTGTCGAGGTGCCCTTGCTCCACACAGCCTGAAGCTCGATCCAGGCCGAGTTGATGGTGTCCCACATCTCGCTGGTGAGGGCCGTGCGCACCGAGCGCGAGTTCAGCCGCGCCGCTTCGATACAGTTTCGGATCGAGGACGGGTTGTTCTGGGAGAACGAGAGATACTCGACGACGTTGTGCTCGTTGGCTTCCTCATAGGCCTGATAGAAGCTCGCAGCGACCCCGGCCGTGAGCAGCGCCGAATCCCATTCATTGGTCTTGCCGATATAGGCGGCGGGAAGCGCGGTGACGCGCAGCGTCGCATCGATGGTGCGCGCGAGATATTCGGCCCGTTCGACGTAGCGGGCGAGCCAGTAGAGGTTTTCGGCGGTACGCGACAGCATCTCTCTACTCGTCCAGAATCCAGGTGTCCTTGGTGCCGCCGCCCTGGCTCGAGTTCACCACTAGGGAGCCTTCCTTGAGCGCGACGCGGGTGAGCCCGCCCGGCACGATGGTCGTGCTCTTGCTGCCCGTGAGCACGAAGGGGCGAAGATCGACGTGACGTGGAGCGAGGCCCGACGCCGTGCAGGTCGGGCAGGTCGAGAGCGCCAGGGTCGGCTGGGCGATGAAACCTTCCGGCTCGCGCTTGAGCTTGTCGCGGAACGCTTCGATCGTCGCCTTGGTCGCGGCGGGGCCGATCAGCATGCCGTAGCCGCCGGAGCCGTGCACTTCCTTGACGACGAGCTCGCTTAGATTGTCCAGCACATAAGCGAGGTCCTTTGGCTCGCGGCAGCGCCAGGTCGGCACGTTCTTCAGGATCGGCTGCTCGCCGAGATAGAATTTCACGATGTCGGGCATGTAGGAGTAGATCGCCTTGTCGTCGGCGATGCCGGTGCCGACGGCGTTGGCGAGCGTGATGTTGCCGGCCGCGTAGGCCGACATCAGTCCGGGCACGCCGAGCACCGAATCGGGACGGAAGGTGAGGGGATCGAGGAAGTCGTCGTCGACGCGCCGATAGATCACGTCGACCCGCTTCAGCCCTTCCGTCGTCCGCATGAACACTTCGTTGTTCTTGACGACGAGGTCGCGGCCTTCGACCAGCTCGATGCCGAGCTTGTCGGCGAGGAAGGAGTGCTCGTAATAGGCCGAATTGTAGACGCCCGGGGTGAGCAGGGCGACTGTCGGCTCGCCGGAGGCGCTTTGCGGCGCGACCGAGCGGAGCGCTGCGAGCAGCTCGTCCGGATAGCGCTCGACCGGCGCCACCCGGTGGCGGGCGAACAGATCCGGAAACAGCCGCATCATGATCTCGCGGTTTTCCAGCATGTAGGACACGCCCGACGGCGTGCGGGCGTTGTCCTCCAGCACGATGAAGTCCTCGGCGTCGACCCGGACGATGTCGATGCCGGCGATGTGCACGTAGACGTCGTGCGGCACCTGCTGGCCGTTCATCTCGGGCCGGAACACCGGGTTCTGGAAGATCAGATCGTCGGGCACGATGTCGGCGCGGAGGATGTCGCGGCCGTGATAGATGTCGCGCAGGAACATGTTGAGCGCGCGCACGCGTTGCTTCAGGCCCTTCTCCAGCCGCGCCCATTCCTTGCCGGACATGATCCGCGGAATCACATCGAAGGGGATCAGGCGCTCGGTGGACTCGGAATCGCCGTAGACCGCGAAGGTGATGCCGATCCGGCGAAACAGCAGCTCGGCTTCCTGGCGGCGATATTCGAGCGCCTCGGGAGGCGTCTCCTTGAGCCAGCGCGCCAGCTCCTGATAGGCGGGGCGGAGGTCCCCGCCGGGAATGTTCATTTCGTCAAACGCGACTGCCATAGATCCCGACTTGTCCCCCAGGCGTTGCGCCATGCGCCAGGTCGCGTCGGCCTTGATGAGACCGCAACGTCCTGTGGCCATGCGTCAACAGTGCATGACTTTCATGTGGTAGCAAGGGCCGGGCCAGCGCGATAAGCATGGAGAGGGGGCATTTGCCGGCGACGGCCGGCGGCGTGCCTGAAAAAATGGCTGAAGACTGCTTATTTCAGAAGCAAAACCGCGTGACTTCAACGCGTTACCTCGGCAAAGTCGGCGTCACAGGTGAGGGACTTAAGGCATGAGCGAGATCGTCACGGCGGGCATTCTGGTCATCGGAGACGAAATCCTGTCCGGCCGGACCAAGGACAAGAATATCGGCTTCATCGCCGAATACCTGACCAATATCGGCATCGACCTGAAGGAGGTCCGCATCGTCTCCGACGACGAGCCGGATATCATCGCTGCACTGGATGCATTGCGGCATCGCTACACCTACGTCTTCACCACGGGCGGCATCGGGCCGACCCATGACGACATCACCGCTGATGCCGTCGCCAAGGCGTTCGGCGTTGGCATCGATCATCATCCGGAAGTGGTCGCCCGCTTCCGCGAGCGCTGGAGCGAGCAGGACCTCAACGAGGCCCGGCTGCGCATGGCCCGCATCCCCGACGGCGCCGAGCTGATTCAGAGCGCGACCATCCTCGCCCCCGGCTTCAAGATCGGCAACGTCATCGTCATGGCCGGCGTGCCCTCGATCATGCAGGCGATGATGGACATCGTCTCGCCCAAGCTGAAGTCGGGCGTGCGCATGCTGTCGGACTCGGTCCGGGCCAATGCGCGCGAGGGCGACATCGGCGGGCCGCTGCGGGCGATCGCTGCCGCCCATCCCGACACCATCATCGGCAGCTATCCCTTCATGGACGAGGAGCAGAAGCCCAACACCAATCTGGTGGTGCGCTCGCGCGATCCCGAGAAGCTCGCGGCGGCAATGGCCGCGGTGAAGGAAATGCTGGCGGGATTGAACGTCAACCGCTAGCAGGGAATTGCCGGACGAGATTGCAGGAGACAGGCGATGGCTGGTGAAGCACCGGAACTGAGTGCGCAGGAGCGGGCGGGCAAGGCCTTCCCCGTCTCGTGGGACCAGTTCCACCGGGATTGCCGGGCGCTGACCTGGCGGCTCAACGAGGTCGGTCCGTTCCATGCGGTGATTGCGATCACCCGCGGCGGCCTGGTGCCCGCCGCGATCGTGGCGCGCGAGTTAGGGGTGCGCGTCATCGATACGGTCTGCGTCGCCAGCTACGACCACAACAAGCAGGGCGAGCTCCAGGTGCTCAAGGGCATTTCCGAGGCGACCATGACGCTCGGCGGCGGCACCGGGAAGGGCCTGTTGATCGTCGATGACCTCGTCGATACCGGCAAGACCGGCAGGATGGTGCGCGAGATGCTGCCCGATGCGCATTTCGCCACGGTCTATGCCAAGCCGATGGGACGCCCGCTGGTCGACACTTTCATCACGGAAGTGTCGCAGGACACCTGGATCTTCTTCCCCTGGGACACCGCGCTGTCCTACCACCCGCCGCTGCGCGACGGGGCGGCGTGACGGACACCGTCATTGCGAGCGAAGCGAAGCAACCCAGAAATGCATCCGCGGAGGCAGTCTGGATTGCTTCGTCGCGAAGGGCTCCTCGCAATGACGGGTTGAGACACCGATGCCCCTGCAAAACCGCGTCACACCCACCGGCGAGATCATCTCCACGCCGCATCGCGGTCTCTTCACCGGCAATCGGGGCATCATCCACGATCCCGCGACGAAGACGCTATTGAAGAAGCGCTGGTCGACGCCGGCCTGGATCACATGCCTGTGCGAATTCCGCGGCTGGCGGCGGCCGGTGATGGCGCGGCGGAGCTGGACCGAGCTGTTCTTTCTCGACGAAGCCACCGCCTTTGCTGCCGGACATCGCCCATGCTTCTTCTGCCGGCGTGACGATGCCAACCGGTTTCGCGCGGCATGGGAGAGGGGAAACGGCGCAAGCAAGGTGAGCGCAAAGTCGATGGACGCAAAGCTGCACCTGGAGCGTCTGGATCACGGCCGTAAGCGCCTGCACCCACTGCGAGGGCCGCTCGCGGACTTACCCGATGGCGTGATGGTGCAGCAGGGCGAGCAGAGCTATCTTGTGACGAAAGGCCGGCCGCTGCTTTGGTCGCCAGCCGGCTATGCCCGTACCGAGCACGAACTGTCGAGTGCGATGCTGCTGACGCCTCCATCCACATTACGGGCGTTCAGCGCCGGATATCGACCGGCGTTGCATCCGACCGCTCCGGACTAGCCGAGCGACCTGCGGATCACCGCCATCACCCCAGCCTCTCGCGCGCCAGCGCCGCGCCGGCGCCAAGCGCCACCAGCTTGGCCTCGGCGATCTCGCGCCGCATCGGCGCCATGCCGCAATTGGTGGTGGCGATGATGTTGCTCTTGGGCACGAATTGCGACACCGCCTCGATCACCTTCACGACGTCCTCGGCCGTCTCCACCGTGTCGCTGGCGACGTCGATGACACCGGCCTGCACGATCTTGTTCTTCAGCAGCGCGAGCAGGTCGAGCGGCACCTTGGAATTGCGGCACTCGATCGCGACCTGCTGGACCGGGCTCGCGTCGATGGCCGGAAAGATCTGCTCGTATTGCCGCCATTGGCTGCCGAGCGTCTCCTTCCAGTCCGTATTGGCCTTGATGCCGTAGCCGTAGCAGATGTGCACGGCGGTGGCGCAGGCGAGGCCCTGTGCGGCGCGCTCGAGCGCCTTGATGCCCCAATCGTTGACCTCGTCCATGTAGACGTTGAAGGCGGGCTCGTCGAACTGCACGAGATCGACGCCGTCGGCCTGCAAGGCCCTGGCTTCCTCGTTCAAGAGCTCGGCGAAGGCAAAGGCCATCTTGACCCTGTCGCCATAATAGCGGTCGGCAATGGTGTCGATGATCGTCATCGGGCCGGGCAGGGTGAATTTCAGCTGCTTCCTGGTGTGCGTGCGCGCGACGCGCGCCTCGAAGGCATGGACGCGGTCCTTCAGCCGCAGCGGGGCGACCACCTGCGGCACCATCGCCTTGTAGCGGTCTTTCCGGATGCCCATCTCGACCTTGTGGGCGAAATCGATGCCCTCGATCTTCTCCAGAAAGCCGTGCACGAAGTGCTGCCGGGCCTGCTCGCCTTCGGTGACGATGTCGATGCCGGCGTCCTCCTGGATCTTCAGCCAGATCAGCGTCGCGTCGCGCTTGGCGCGGAGCAACTCGTCCCCTTCAGACTTCCAGGGCGCCCAGAGCATGTTGGGCTCGGCGAGCCATTCCGGCTTCGGCAAGGAGCCGGCGATCGTGGTTGGAAACAGCATGGCGGCCCTCCCGGCGGGTTGTTGCGCCCCTTCCTGCCATGTCCTAACGTCGAGGTACAGAACAACAAAAGTCGTCATTGGCTGGCGGCAGCGATAGGGACGGCGCAAGGGAAGGCCCATGATCGACCTCTATTACGCGCCGACGCCGAACGGCTGGAAAATCTCGATCATGCTGGAGGAGCTCGAGCTTCCCTATCAGGTGATCCCCGTGAATATCCGCGCCGGCGAGCAGTTCAATCCTGAGTTCCTGGCGATCTCTCCGAACAACCGCATTCCCGCGATCGTTGATCACGAGCCCGCCGATGGCGGCGCGCCGTTCTCCGCGTTCGAGACCGGCGCGATCCTGATCTACCTCGCGGAGAAGACCGGACGCTTGCTGCCCGCCGATTGGCGCGGCCGCTCCAGCACGATCCAATGGGTGATGTGGCAGATGGCGGGCCTCGGGCCGATGCTCGGCCAGCACGGCCATTTCGCGCTCTATGCGGCCGAGAAGATCCCTTACGCAATCGAGCGCTATCGCGACGAGGCGGCGCGGCTCTACGGCGTGCTCGATCGCCAATTGGCCAGGACCGGCGCCTATGTCGCCGGCGACTATTCCATCGCCGACATCGCCTGCTTCCCCTGGACCATGACCCACAAGGCGCAGGGTTTTACGCTCGACGACTATCCCAATGTGAAACGCTGGTATGCCGAGGTCCGAGCAAGGCCGCAGGTGCAGGCGGGGCTAGCGATCGGAAAATTCGTGAAAGAGCCGTTCGACGAGGAATCACGCAAGATCATGTTCGGCCAGAGAGCTAAGGAAGTGTTGGGAAGGAAGTAGTGCCACATCCGTCATTCCGGGGCGCGACGAAGTCGCGAGCCCGGAATCCATCAGGCAGCGTAACGAGAGGCGAAATGGATTCCGGGCTCGCGCCCAAAGGCGGCGCGCCCCGGAATGACAGCAAAAAGGAACCCCCATGATCGAATTCTTCTTCGACTGCTCCAGCCCCTGGACCTATCTCGCCTTCCACAACATCCAGCCGCTCGCCAAGGAGTTCGGGGCCGACATCACCTGGCGGCCGATCCTGGTCGGCGGCATCTTCAACACGGTCAATCCGAGCGTTTACGCCCAGCGCGAGACGCCGGTGCCGCTGAAGGCGCGCTACATGAAGAAGGACCTCGCCGACTGGGCGCGTTCGGCGGGCCTTGCCATCAAGATGCCGCCGACGGTGTTTCCGGTGAACAGCGTCAAGGTGATGCGCGGCTGCCTCTGGCTCGGTCAGGACATGGTGCCGTTCGCGACATCAGTGTTCGAGGCCTATTGGGGCGAGGACAAGGACATCTCGCAGGACGCGGTGCTCGCGGAGATCTGCAGGAAGGTCGGCATCGACGAGCAAAAGTTCTTCGCCGGCATTGCCGAGCAGGGCATCAAGGACCAGCTCAAGGCCAACACCGAGGAGGTCATCGCACGCGGCGGCTTCGGCTCGCCGACGATCTTCGTGAACAAGAGCGACATGTATTTCGGCAATGATCGCCTGCCGCTGATCCGCGAAGCGCTTCAGCGCAGCAAGGCGAGCGCGGCCTGATGGTGCGCGCCGTCGTCTGCCGCGAGCTCGGCGCGCCCGAGCGTTTGCTGCTGGAGGAGTTTCCGCCCCGCGCGCTGAAGCCGGGCGAAGTGCGCGTCGCCATCCGCGCCGCCGGGCTGAACTTTCCCGACGTGCTGATGGCCGCCGGCGAATACCAGCTCAAGCCGGAGCTGCCGTTCACGCCGGGCATGGAAGCGGCCGGCGACGTCACCGAGGTGGCATCGGAGGCAAGCGGCGTTGCCGTCGGCGACAAGGTCATCGTGAAGATGCGCTTTGGTGCCTTCACGGATGAAGCGGTGGTCACGCCGTCGCAGCTCACTCCCATGCCGTCCACCTTCGACTATGCGGAGGCTGCGACCTATCTCGCCGGCCACGGCACGGCCTATCATGCGTTGATCGATCGCGGCCGGGTCACGCCCGGCGAGGTGCTGCTGGTCCACGGCGCCGGCGGCGGCGTCGGCCTTGCCGCCGTCGAGATCGGCAAGATGCTGGGCGCGACAGTGATTGCGACCGCCTCCAGCGACGAGAAGCTCGGAATCGCGAAATCGCGCGGCGCCGATCATCTCGTCCGCTACGACCGCGAGCCGTTCCGCGATGCCGTCAAGCGCATCACCGACGGCCGCGGCGCGGACGTCGTGTTCGATCCGGTCGGCGGCCAGGTTTTCGAAGATTCGATGCGCTGCATCGCCTGGGGCGCGCGGCTCCTGGTGATCGGCTTCACCGGCGGCATCGGCTCAGCCAAGACCAATCTCTTGCTCATCAAGGGCGCCAGCGTGCTCGGCGTACGCGCCGGCGAAGCGGTGCGGAAGAATCCTGCGCTCGGCGAGGTCCGCCTGAAGGCGCTGTTGCAATGGGCGGAGGAGGGCAAGCTGCGCCCCAACGTCTCGCACCGCCTGCCGCTTAAGGACTATGCGAAGGCGATGCGGTTGTTGCTCGACCGCAAGGCGATCGGACGCGTCGCGCTGGTGATGGAGTGACGGTGCCGTAGGGTGGGCAAAGGCGCCCTTGCGCCGTGCCCACCATCTCTCCCGATTGCAAAAAATGCGTGGGCACGCTTCGCTTTGCCCGCCCTACGAGAGCGCTATTTATACTCCCGCTCCGTCCACCAGGGGAAGTAATCCGGCATGTCGGTCGACACCTTGTTCTTGAAGTGCGCGGGACGCTTCTCCAGGAACGACACCACGCCCTCCTTGACGTCGTCCGAGCGGCCGCGGGCGTAGATGCCGCGGCTGTCGACCTTGTGGGCCTCCATGGGATCGTCGGCGCCCATCATGCGCCACATCATCTGGCGGATCAGCGCGACCGACACCGGCGCGGTCTTTGCCGCAAACTCCTTGGCGAGCGCTCGGGCGGTCGGCAGCAGATCATCGGGGGCCACGACCTTGCTGACGAGGCGGCCCGCAAGCGCTTCCTGCGCCGGGAAGACACGGCCAGAATAGCACCATTCCAGCGCCTGCGAGATGCCGACGATGCGCGGCAGGAACCAGCTCGAGGCCGCCTCGGGCACGATGCCGCGCTGGGAGAACACGAAGCCGAACCGCGCAGCCTCCGAGGCGATGCGGATATCCATTGCAAGCTGCATGGTGACGCCGATGCCGACGGCCGGGCCGTTCACCGCCGCGATCACGGGCTTGAGGCATTTGAAGATGCGCAACGTCACTTGGCCGCCGCCGTCACGCACCTGCGGGTCGCTATAGTCGACCTTGCCGTCGGCAAAACGCTTGACTGGCCCGCGCCGCGCGTCGCGATCGAACGTGTCGGCACCGGAGGAGAGATCGGCGCCCGCGCAAAAGCCGCGGCCGGCGCCGGTGACGATGATGGCGCGGACGTTATCATCCTTGTCGGCGGTGTCGAACGCGTCGATCAGTTCGGCTTGCATCTGCGCGTTGAAGGCGTTGAGCTTGTCGGGCCGGTTCAACGTGATGGTGAGGATCTGATCGGCGACCTCGTACTTGATCGTCTCATACGCCATGGTGGTTTCCTCTTCCTTGGTTCTTTGTCCGTCTGTCTAGCATGTCATTCCGGGGCGCGCGAAGCGCGAACCCGGAATCCATTTCTCCACACTCCTTGCGGATGAATGGATTCCGGGCTTGCGCCAAGAGGGCGCAACCCGGAATGACGACGGTGCGTTATTGGGCCGGCGGCGTCGGCCAGGGCCGCTGCGGGCCGCGCAGACCTTCGAAAGCCTTGGCCATGCCGAGCACGCCGATGTCGTCGAAGCGGCGGCCGACGATCTGCACGCCGATGGGGAAACCCTTGGCGTCGAAGCCGCCGTTGAGGGAGATCGCCGGGTTCTCCGACATATTCCACGGCACGGTATAGGCGATGTGCTCGAACGGCTTCATGGGATCGTTGGTCGGCGAGGCCCATTCCGCCGGGTAGTTCACGTTCGGCGCCGTCGGCGAGATCACATAGTCGAGCTCGCAGAACAACTTTGCCGCAGCCGCGCGGATCGCCATGGTCTGGTTGAAGCCGCGGATGACATCGACGCCCGAGAGCTTCGCCCCGGACTCGCCCCACTTGAAGATATAGGGCAGCACCTTGGCCTGCTCGGCCGGCGTCAGCTTGGACAGATCGTCCCACATCCGCGCGCGCCAGAAATTGTCGAGACCGTCGAGCATCTCGCGCGTGAGGATGCCCTCGACCTCGGTGACGACGCTGCCTGCGGACTCGAACGCCTTCGCGGCCTTCACCGCGACCTCGCGCACCGGCTTCTCCAGCGCCAGGCCGCAGCCGGGATCGAGCATCAACCCGATGCGCAGTTTTCGCGGAGATTTCTCCAGTCCCTTCCAGTTCAGCAGCTCGGCCGGCAGGCTCATGCCGTCGCGCCGGTCGGGCTTTGCGATCGCGCTCATCATCAGCGCGCAATCGTCGACCGTGCGGGTCATCGGGCCGGCGACACGGCCGACATAAGTGGGGTCGATCGGCACGCGGCCAAAACTCGGCTTCAGGCCGACGAGGCCGCACCAGCCGGCGGGCAGGCGGACCGAGCCGCCGATATCGGTGCCGAGATGCAACGGGCCATAGCCCGCTGCAGCCGCGGCCCCTGCGCCGGCACTGGAGCCGCCCGGGTTCTTGCTGAGATCCCACGGGTTGCGCGCGAGCGCATGGAACGAGGAGAGCCCGGAGGACAGCATGCCGTAATCGGGCATGGTGGTCTTGGCGAAGATGATGCTGCCGGCCTCACGCAGGCGCGCGGCGGGCGGCGCGTCCTTCTCGGCCGGCACGAGCTTGACGCTGGCTGCCCCCAGCGGCACCGGCACGCCCTTGGTCGCGATGTTGTCCTTCACCGTCACGGGCACGCCGTCGAGCGGGCCGGAGGGCTCGCCGCCGGTCCAGCGCGCGGTCGAGGCCTTTGCGGCCTCTCGCGCGCCGTCGGGGTCGAATGCATACAGCGCCTTCAGATGCGGTTCCCACGCCGCGACATGCGCGAGCACGTCCTCCAGCACCTCGCTCGGCGAGAACTGCTTGGCGCGATAGCCCGCGATCAGGTCGACCGCGGACAGATCGTGCAGCGAGGTGACCGCTTCCTCGACGCTCTTTTTATGCATTGCCACCCACCGGCATGCGCGTCTCGACGATGCGGGCGAACATGCTGGCGCCGATCGGCAGGATCTTGTCGTCGAGCACGAAGCCGGGATTGTGCACGGGCACCGAGCCGTCATGGCCGACCCAGAAGTAAGCGCCGGGGATCGTCTCCAGCATGTCGGCGAAATCCTCGCTGCCCATCTTCGGCTGGATGCGGGTGATCACGTTGGCGGGATCGACGATGGTGCGCGCGACCTCCTCGACCACCTTGGACTGCTCGACCTGGTTGACCAGAACGTTGAAGGTGTCGCGGATGTCGACGTCGATCACGCAACTATAGGCGCTTGCGATGCCGGCGCAGATGGTGCGGATGCGTTCGCTGACCAGGGCCCGAACCTCCTTCGAGAAGGTGCGGATGGTGCCGCACAGATGCGCGTCGCCCGGAATGACGTTGTAGGCGGAGCCCGCATGGATCTGGGTGATCGACACCACCGCGGCCTGCAGCGGCTCGACGTTGCGGCTGACGATGGTCTGGATCGCCTGCGCCAGCGTCGTTGCGATGACCACCGCGTCCTTGGAGCGCTCGGGCATCGCGCCATGTGCGCCGTAGCCGGTGATGCGCAGGTCGAAGAAGTCGGCACTGGCCATGGCCGGGCCGGGAAGGATCGCGATCTCGCCATGGTTGAGGTCGGGCGCGTTGTGCAGGCCGTAGAGCTCGTCGCAGGGAAATTTCTCGAACAACCCGTCCTTGATCATGGCGCGGGCGCCGCCGAGGCCTTCCTCGGCCGGCTGGAAGATCAGATGCACGGTGCCGTCGAAGTTCCGGGTCTCGGCGAGATAGCGCGCGGTGCCGAGCAGCATGGTGGTGTGGCCGTCATGGCCGCAGCCGTGGAAGCGGCCGGGGATCTTCGAGCTCCACTTCAGATTGGTGTTCTCTTCCATCGGCAGCGCGTCCATGTCGGCGCGCAGCCCGATGCGCTTGCTGCCGGTGCCCTTGCCCTTGATGACGCCGATCACGCCGGTGCCGCCGAGGCCGCGATGCACTTCGATGCCCCAGCTCTTCAGCTTGTCGGCGACGATGCCGGAGGTGCGCACTTCCTCGAAGCCGATCTCGGGATGGGCGTGGAGGTCGCGCCTGATTGCGGTGAGCTCGTCGGCGTAGCCGTCGATGCGATCGATCGTGGGCATTGTGGTCCTGTCCGGTTAGCGTGAGGGAGGCGTGAATACGGGGCCGTTCGGCTTGATGCGGATGCCCGGGCGCAGGCGCGTCCAGGGTAGCGAAGCGGTGTCGGCCGGCATCGCACCGGGCGCGGCACAGATCATCAGCTTCTCGGCGATCGGCTCGAAATCGGCGCGGAAATGCACCGAGCTCTTGTTGACCAGGATTTTCTGTTCGGTCGGCTCGATGCCGACATAGCGGTACATCGCCTGGTCGGCGAGCTGGGCCTTGTGCGAAGAGACGACGATGCGGACATCGCCGATGCGCAAGGCTGCGGACGGGCCCATCTCCATCTCGCGGCCGCCGTAATAGGGACCGGGCGCGATGAAGCGGCCGTCCGAGAGCTGCTCGACCACGAAGGTCTCGCGATAGGGCTCGTCGCCGGGGATGCCGGACTTGCCGCCGAGCGACAGCGTCACGGTGGCGCCGACGCCGGCTGCGTGCGCGGCCTTGGCCGATTCCGGATCGTAGATCGCGCCGGTTGCGGCACTCGCCTTGTTGCGCACCAGCGCGCGCAGCATGCCCGTGGTGTCGGAATCGCCGCCGGCGCCCGGATTGTCCTGGGTGTCGGCGATGATGATCGGCTTGCGCGCGCCCTTGGCAAGTTCCATGGCGTGGCGCACGCCGTCGTCGGGCGTCCAGATCTTGCCGTCGAAATCGTTCTCGTGGCTTTCGATCAGCTTCAGAAGCGCGTCGGCCGCACGATCGGCGTCGTGTTGCGTCTTGCCGTAGGCGAACACGCTGGGGCCGCAGTCGCGGAAATCGGCGGCGGGAAAGCCGGGCGCGAAAGAGAGGGTGGGAACGGCATCGCTCTCCAGCGCGGCGAGTCTTTCGTAGATGCCTTTGGTGGGCTGGTCGTTGGTGCATTGCCAGCTGATCGGGATCAGGAATGGCAATTGCCGGAAGGCCTTTGCGAAGCGCTGCTTCGTCTGCAGCAGCAGCGCGAGATGGCGCGCGCAGGCGCGGCCGGTCTCGGCCATGTCGACATGCGGATAGGTGCGGTAGGCGATCAGCGCGTCGGCATGCTCCATCATCTCGGGCGTGACGTTGGCGTGGAGATCGAGGCTGGTGACCAGCGGAACATCCTTACCGATGACGCGGCGCACGCGCGCCAAGATCTCGCCTTCGCCGTCGTCGAGATGCTCGGTCACCATCGCGCCGTGCAGGTCGAGATAGACGGCGTCGATCGGGCCGGCGGCGGCGATGCCGTCGACCATGACCTTCACGATGCGCTCGAATGCGTCTTCGGTGACATGCGCCGACGGGCTCGCGCCGCAGGCGATGGTCGGAATGAGTTCCCAGCGGTTCGCCTCGGCGCTGTCGACGAAACCGGCGAGCCCGACATTGATGCGGCGCATCACCTTCAACACGTCGGCACCTTCAGTCATCGCCGGCCAGCCGCCGCCATGCTGGAAGTCGGCGAATGTCGCCTTCGTCGGAGCGAAGGTGTTGGTCTCATGCAGGAAGCCGCCGACGGCAATACGTGTCATTCAGTTCAGGTCCAGCGTTGAAAAGTGCGCGACGTTAGCCTTGGCTCTGAGGAGAGGGCAAGGTGAGAGGCCATCGTGCCACGCATAGGGTCAGATCGATTTGGGAATGCTGCTCCGCCGTCATTCCGGGGCGCGCGTAGCGCGAGCCCGGAATCCATCGTGCGACAGAGTTCGCAGCCTGATGGATTCCGGGCTCATCGCTTCGCGATGCCCCGGAATGACGGCGGAGAGAGTTAAGCCGTGGCCCCCACGCCCTCGGCCACCGGCCTGAAGTTCGCAAAATCCCAACCCCGCCCGGGCGCCGCATCCAGCAGCGCCTTGGTGTAGGCCTCCTTAGGATGCGTCAGCACTTCGGCGGCCGGTCCCTGTTCGACGACGCGGCCGTGCTGCATCACCACGACCTCGTCGCAGATCTGGGCTGCGACGCGGAGGTCGTGGGTGATGAACAGGATGGCGATGCCGAGCCGCTTCTGGATCTCGTCGAGCAGCTCCAGCACCTGCGCCTGCACCGAGACGTCGAGCGCGGAGACCGCTTCATCCGCGACCAGCACGTCCGGATCGAGCGCGAGCGCCCGGGCGATCGCGATGCGCTGGCGCTGGCCGCCGGAGAATTGGTGCGGATAGCGCGACACCGCATCCGGCGGCAGGCCGACCAGCTCGAGCAACTCGCGCGCCCGCTTCATCGCGTCGGCGTGCGCCACGCCGTAATTGACCGGGCCTTCGGCGATGCTCTCGCCGACGGTGACGCGCGGATTGAGCGAACGATAGGGATCCTGGAATACGATCTGGATCTTCTGCCGATGCGGCTGCAACAGGCGGCGCGAGATGTCGGCGATCTCGCGGCCGGCGAGGCGCACGCCGCCGGAAGTCGGATCGATCAGGCGCACGATGCAGCGCGCAACCGTCGACTTGCCCGAGCCGCTTTCGCCGACGATGCCGAGCGTGCGGCCCTTGCGCAGGGTCAACGTGACCTTGTCGGCAGCGACGACCTCGCGGCCTTTGCCGAAGAAGGCGCGCTCCTTGTAGACCTTGCCGAGCTCGTTGGCCTCCAGCACCACGGGCTCGCGGGTTTCCTCGCGCGGCGGGCGCGGCACCAGGCTCGGCACCGAGGAGAGCAGGTTGCGGGTGTATTCCATGGTCGGATTGCGCAGCACGGTCTCGAGCGGACCGGTCTCGACCAGGCGGCCCTGCCGCATCACCGCGACGCGATCGGCAATCTCGGCCACCACGCCCATGTCGTGCGTGATGAACAGCACGGCGGTGCCGTGATCGCGCTGGAGCTCGCGGATCAGGGACAGGATCTGCTTCTGCGTGGTGACGTCGAGCGCGGTGGTCGGCTCGTCGGCAATGAGCAGCTTCGGCTCCAGCACCAGCGCCATCGCGATCATGATGCGCTGGCGTTGGCCGCCGGAGAGACGGTGCGGGTAGGAGGCGAAGATGCGCTCGACCTGGGGCAGGTGGACCTGCTCCATCATGTCGAGAATGCGCTTCCTGCGCGCTTTGGCATCGAGTTTGGTGTGTGCGCGGAGCACCTCGTCGATCTGGCGGCCGACCGGCACCACCGGATTGAGCGCGGTCATCGGCTCCTGGAAGATCATCGCCATCTTGGTCGCGCGGAGCTGGCGCAGGCGGCGGTCGGTGGCGGTGAGCAGCTCCTCGCCGACCAGCTTCACGCTGCCGCCGGTCGGCACCAGGGTGCCCTTCGGCAACAGGCCCATCGTGGTCAGCGAGGTCACCGACTTGCCCGAGCCGCTCTCGCCGACGAGGCACAGCGTCTCGCGCTCGCGCACCTGGATCGAGATGCCGTCGATGATGTTGGCGCCTTTCGGCTGCTTGCCGATGGAGACGACGAGATTGTTGATGTCGAGGATGGTGTCGGTCACGTCAATTCTCTCCGTCATTCCGGGGCGCGACAAAGTCGCGAGCCCGGAATCCATCGGGCCGCAGCACGCGTGGTGAAATGGATTCCGGGCTCGCGCTACGCGCGCCCCGGAATGACAACGCTACTCGCATCACTTCCCCTCCCGCTGCTTCATGCGCGGATCGAGGGCGTCGCGGGCGGCGTCGCCGATCAGGTTGATGCTGAGGATGGCGATGGAGAGCAGCAGGCCCGGCCAGAAGATCAGCGACGGCTTGATCTGGAAGTACTGGCGGCCCTCGGCCATGATGTTGCCCCAGGTCGGCGTCTCCGGCGAGATGCCGGCGCCGAGGAAGGAGAGGATCGCCTCGGTCAGGATGGCGCTGGCGCAGATATAGGTGCCCTGGACGATCAGCGGCGCGATCGTGTTCGGCATCAGGTGGCGCCACATGATCTTCGGCAGGCTCGAGCCGACCGAGATCGCGGCCTCGACGTAAGGCTCCTCGCGCGCCGACAGCACGACCGAGCGGACCAGGCGTGCAACGCGCGGAATCTCGGGGATCGTGATCGCGATCAGCACGGTCCAGAGGCTGGCGCCGGACAGCGACACCACGGCGATCGCGAGCAGGATGCTCGGCATTGCCATCAGGCCGTCCATGACGCGCATCATCACGGAATCGACCAGCTTGAAGAAGCCGGAGACGAGGCCGATCGCCAGCCCGATGGCGATCGACAGGATCGCCGCACCGATGCCGATCAGAAGCGAGATGCGGCCGCCATAGATCACGCGCGACAACACGTCGCGGCCGTAGGCGTCGGTGCCGAGCAGGAACTGTGCGGAAGATGGCTTGAGCCGCTGCGACGGGGCGAGCTGGATCGGATCATGCGGCGCGATCAGCGGCGCGAGGATCGAGACCACCACGATCAGCGCGAGCAGGCACGTCGCGGTGGCGATGATCGGGGTCGAGGTGAGGAATCCGAATCGCGGCCGCAGCGGCGACGTGATCGGAATGGAGGACTGGGGAAGGGTATCGACCGACATTTTGTTCTTGTCCTTGCCTCAGTACCGGATCCGGGGATCGAGCAGGGTGTAGGCGACGTCGATGAGAAGATTGACGACGACGTAGATCAGCGAGGTCAGCAGGATCATCGCCTGGATCACCGGATAGTCGCGCGCCAGCACCGCGTCGACGGTGAGACGCCCGATGCCGGGGATGTTGAACACGCTCTCGGTGACGACGACGCCGGAGATCAAGAGCGCAAAGCCGGTGCCGATCACGGTGATCACGGGCACGGCGGCGTTGCGCAGAGCATGGCGCATCATCACCGCAACCTCGTTGATGCCCTTCGCGCGCGCCGTTCGCACGTAGTCTTCGCCGAGCACGTCGAGCATCGCCGCACGCGTCATGCGCGCGATCAGTGCGACGTAGATGAAGGACAGCGCGCAGGTCGGCAGGATCATGCGCTCGAAGAACGGACCGAAGCCGTTGAAGATGCTACGGAAGCCCTGCACCGGCACCCAGCGCAGCTCGATCGCGAAGACCTGGATGAGGACATAGCCGACCACGAAAACCGGCACCGAGAAGCCGAGCACGGACAGACCCATCACGAAACGGTCGATCCAGGTGCCGTGCTTCCACGCCGCGATCACCCCCAAGGGAACTGCGACGATGACGGCGAGGATGATGGTGCACAGCGCGATCGAGATCGACGGCTCGACGCGCTGGCCGATCATCTTCATCACCGGCAAATTGGAGATCAGCGACGTCCCGAGGTCGCCGTGCAGCAGCTTGTTCACCCAGGTGACGAACTGCACGATCAGCGGCTCGTTGAGGCCGAGCGATTCGCGGATGCGCTCCAGCCGTTCCGGGGTCGCGTTGTCGCCGGCGAGGATCGCGGCGGGATCGCCGGGGGTGAGGCGGAGCAGGAGGAAAACGAACAGCGCGACCACGCCCATCACGGGCACGGCGGCGAGAATTCGGCGAAGGAGATATCCGAGCAAGTTGGATCCGTCAGTTTAGAGTCAAATTGGGCAGGCTCTTCGGCCAGCCTGCCATCAGCCTAACATTTCAGCAATTCCCGTGCCACGAGGGCCACAGTTTTTGCGGTGCAGCCAATCTTCGTAGGGTGGGCAAGGCGGAGCGTGCCCACCTGCTTTCGGTCGGGAAAACGGTGGGCACGGCGCTTTGCGCCTTTTGCCCACCTACGGGATCGCTTCGCGATCACTCCAGCGTCGCCAGCAGCCCCGCCATCAGCCGTCCTCGCTCAGCGAGACTCTCGACTTCGATATACTCTTCGAGCGTGTGGACATTGCCGCCGCGCACACCGAGGCCGTCGAGCGTGGGGATTCCCATCGCGCCGGTGAAGTTGCCGTCCGAGCCGCCGCCGGAGCTTGCATGCGGTAATTCCATGCCGAGAGATTTGGCAATGCCGCGGGCCTTCTCGTACAGTGCCATGGTGCCGGCATTGGGCTCCCAGACCGGCCGCGTCACGCCGCGCGTGACCTTGAAGCTGACGTCGTTGCTGGTGCCGGACAACGCCAGCATCCGCTCGACGCCGCGGTCGAGATCGGCCTGGCGCTTGGCCATGGAGAGCGCCTCGCCCGTCGCCGTGGTAGCAACGCAATTGACCCATTGGCCGCCATGCACGACGCCGACCGAGAAGGTGCAGTCCTCCGTCGTCATGGCGTCGATCGCGAGGATCTGTCGCGCCATCTCGCGGATCGCCGAGCGTCCCGAGGACAGCGTCGCGCCGGCGTGGCTCGGCCGGCCCGTCGCTTCGAGGTTGAAGCGTGCGATGGCGTAACGTCCGGTGGTGACGCCGTTGTCGGCGCGGCCGGGCTCCGGCACCAGCACGTATTTGTTGCGCGCGGCTTCCGCCTCGATGATGTCGCGCGTGGAGGGCGTGCCGACTTCCTCATCCGGCGTGAACAGCACGGTGATCGGCAATGGGGTCGTGAACGAGGCGCGTGCCAGCTGGCGGATGGCTTCCAGCGAGAGGTAGTTGCCGCCCTTCATGTCGTAGATGCCGGGGCCATAGCACTTGTTGCCCTCGCGCCGCCATTTCAGCTTCTCGATGGTGCCGACCGGGTGGACGGTATCCATGTGCCCGGCGATCAGGATGCCGGGCTCGCCCTGCTTCGGATGGGGGAAACGCGCGCGGATGACCCCGCCGAAGCCCTGGCGGCCGGCGATGCGCTCGATCGTCGCACCCATGATCGCCATATCTCGCGCTGCGATATCGAGCATGCGGTCCACGGCACCGGCATCCCAGGTGGGGCTTTCGCATTCGATCCAGCCGCGCAGGCCTTCGAGCATGGCCTCGGAATCAAAGGGAAGATTGGCAGGATTCATCTCAATGTCTCTCAAGCTTGGAAAGATGGAACGCGCATTGCATTGGCGCGGACGGGACAAGCGGAGGGTGTTGTAGAGCCAAACCGATCTTTGTGGAGCCCGTGCGCGCGCCGCAAGGGCTTGCACCGAAACCGGATTGACGCGCTTCACCCTGTCTGCAAGTCTCGAAAGACGAAGGCATTGCATGAGGTTAGTTCGCCCAACGAACGAACCTCATGCTCAACCAATAACCTGCCTTTGAACAGTTTCACGTCAGGAGAACTTTCTATGTTCCACTTCATGCGCCGGGGGCCTCGCGCGTTCGCCTCCACACTTGCGCTGTCGGTCGTCGCGCTTTCGACCGCGCTGGCCTCGCCGGTGCTCGCGGCCGGCAAGACTCTCACGGCGGTGCTGCATTCGGATTTGCGCATCATCGATCCGATCTTCACCACGGCCTACATCACGCGTGACCACGGCTACATGGTTTACGACACGCTGGTGGCCACCGACTCGAATTTCAAGGTCCAGCCGCAGATGGCGGACTGGAAGGTCTCCGACGACAAGCTCACCTACACGTTCACGCTGCGCGACGGCCTGAAGTGGCATGACGGTGCGCCGGTGACGGCGGAGGACTGCGTCGCTTCGCTGAAGCGCTGGGCTGCGGTCGACGGCATGGGACAGAAGCTCATGGACTTCACCGCCAGCATCGAGGCGACCGACCCCAAGACCATCACGCTGAAGCTGAAGGAGCCCTACGGCCTGGTGCTCGACTCCATCGGCAAGCCGTCCTCGCGCGTCGCCTTCATGATGCCGAAGCGCCTTGCGGAGACGCCGCCGGACAAGCAGATCCCCGAGCAGATCGGCTCTGGTCCGTTCAAGTTCGTGCAGGGCGAGTTCCAGCCCGGCGTGAAGGCGGTCTACGTCAAGAACACTGACTACGTGCCGCGCAAGGAGCCGGCGAGCTGGACCTCCGGCGGCAAGGTGGTGAAGGTGGACCGCGTCGAGTGGATCACCATGCCGGACTCGCAGACCGCGGTGAACGCGCTGCAGTCGGGCGACATCGATTTCATGGAGAACCTGCCGTTCGACATGCTGCCGGTGCTGGAAGGCAACAAGGAGCTCACCATCGAGGTCCTGAACAAGTTCGGCTTCCAGACGCTCGGCCGGATGAACTTCCTGCATCCGCCGTTCGACAACGTGAAGGTGCGGCGTGCTGCCTTGCTGGCCCTGAACCAGAAGGACGTGCTCGACGCGCTGGTCGGCAACGCCAAATATCAGAAGATCTGCGGCGCGTTCTTCATTTGCGACACGCCGCTCGCAACCGATGCGGGCTCCGAGACCCTGGTCAAGGGGAACGGCATGGCGCAAGCCAAGAAGGCGCTCGCCGAGTCCGGCTATGACGGCACGCCGATCGTCATCATGGCCCCTGGCGACGTCACGACGCTGAAGGCGCAGCCGATCGTTTCGGCCCAGCTGCTGCGCGAGGCCGGCTTCAAGGTCGACCTTCAGGCGACCGACTGGCAGACGGTGGTGAGCCGCCGCGCCAGCCAGAAGCCGCCGAAGGAAGGTGGCTGGAACATGTTCTTCACCAACTGGGTCGCGGCCGACGTGTCCAACCCGATCGCCAATCTCTCGATCGGCGGCCAGGGCAAGAAGGGCTGGTTCGGCTGGGCGGAGGACGCCAAGATCGAGCAGCTCAAGGACGCTTTCGTCCGCGCGGCCTCGGTCGACGATCAGAAGAAGATCGCCGCCGATATCCAGAAGCAGGCCTATGAGCAGGTGATCTACATTCCGCTGGGGCAGTATCTCATCCCGAGCGGCTGGCGCAAATCGCTGACGGGCGTGCTCGACGGCCCCGCGACGCCGGTGTTCTGGAACATCGACAAGAAGGAATAAAGCATGATCCGGAAAAGTGCGAAGCGGTTTTCCGGAAAGATCATGCGCAAACAACAACCTAAAGCGCGATGACGATCATCCGAATCTCATCGCGCTTTACGCGCCGCGCGCCTTGCATGTGAATACGAACGGCGCCGCAGTTTCCTGCGGCGCCGTTTTCTATGAGGCGGTCTGTGATCGCGCTCGTCTAGCAGTGGCTGTCGCGCAGCTGCTCGAGCCCTTCACTCACGAATGCCAAGCTCGAGTCCATTCGTTCATCGGAACGAGGCTGCGAAATCGGCTGTTCGATCTCGGACGCGGGCTGATCCGATCTGTTCTCTTGTTCCATCTCGCCAATCCTCTGAATTGCTGCAGTACAACATCGCGAGGGGCGGGAAGTTCCTAGCTGATCGGGCGATGATGCGGCCTGAACAGCCGCCCTTTCTCCACCACCAGCACGATCGCGAGCGCGGCGAGGGTGGATAGGAAAAAGCCGATCGAGAACGGCAGCAGCGTGCCGTCGAAGCTCTGCCCGATTGCCATGCCGACCACGATCCCGATCAGCGTGGTGATCGAGCCGTACAGCGAGGAGGCGGTGCCGGCGATGTGGCCCTGCGGTTCCATCGCCAGCGCGGTGAAGTTGGCGACCATCATGCCGAACGAGAACATCATCAGGGCCGACAGCACCATGAACAAGGCGAGCGGCAGCACGCCGAGGCTTTCCGTCAGCAGCATCACGCCGGCCACGGCCGTGTAGAGCGTCAGCGCGCCGTGCGAGATCACGCGCATGCCGAGCCGGCCGACCAGCCTCGCATTGAGGAAGCCGGCGATGGCTGTGCCGGCGGCAATCGCGGCGAAAGCCAGCGGGAAATATTGGCCGAGATGATAGATGCCGGTGAAGACCTGCTGGGCGCAGAAGACATAGGCGAACAGCGCGCCGATGACGCTGCCGGCGGCGGTGGCATAGCCGACGGTCTGGCGATGGGTCAGGGTCTGCCGGAATGCCGAGAGCACGTCGGAGGGCGCCAGCGACCTGCGCTTCGACTCGGGAAGCGTCTCGGGCAGCCGCAGCACGCACCATGCGAGCGCGAGCAGGCCGTAGAGCATCAGCACCACGAAGATGCCGCGCCACGCCGTCACCAGCAGCACCGCCTGTCCGAACGAGGGCGCGACCACGGGCACCGCGATGAAGATCATCATGGCGAGCGACATCACGCTCGCCATGCGGCGGCCGACATAGCAGTCGCGCACGATCGAGGTCGCGATCACGCGCGTCGCCGCGGTGCCGAGCCCCTGGAGCGCACGCGCCAGCAGCAGCGTCTCGAACGAGGGGGCAACGACCGCCAGCACGCTCGCCACCGCATAGACCGCCATGCCGCCGAGCAGCACCGGCCGGCGCCCAAAACGGTCCGACAGGGGACCCATGACGAACTGACCGGCGCCGAAGCCGATCAGGAAGGTCGACAGCACCAGTTGCAGATGGTTCTCGACGGGAATCTTGAAGGCGGCGCCGATATTGGGCAGCGCCGGCAGCATCATGTCCATCGCGAGCGGATTCAGCGCCATGATGGACGCGATCACGATGACGAATTCCGGAAAACCCATTGGGCGGTGTCCCGAGGACACCCAACCGTCGGCGTTGACGTCGGACAAGAAGCTTACCCCTGCAATCAAGCGAGTTATCTAGCCCCGATGCTGCGTTGCACAACCCATGTTTCGGGATGGCTGGCAGGCGGGGCAGGAGCGGTCAAAAACGGGTGAGGGCCCGTCGCCGGCCTGATGGCCATCCGCCGCGTCGCCGGAGGGCTGGGCCTGCAACCAGGGATTCACCATAAGATCGGGCGCGGCACGCCGGGGAGATGAATCGGCAACCCGTCCTGTCCATTGTGGTCGGACCGGCTGCCGCAACGGCGCCGCGAGAAGCCAAACAGGGTATCGCCCGTGTCCGACATATCAGGTGCAGCACGATGGTTGGCGCCTGCGGCCAAGGTTGCCAGGCGCAACGTCTGGCTTGCCGGCGTGGTCACGCTGACCGCGCTGCTGGTGCTCGGCAATCTCGCCAACGATGCCTCGCTCGACCTGCCGTATGGCTGGGACGTCCGGGTCAATTGCGCGGCGGTCGATGCACACGCCGAAGGGCTCGATCCCTACTTCGTCAAGAACCTCAAGGGCACCACTTATTCTTATCCCTATCTGCCGGTGACGCTGGACGCTTTCCGTCCCCTCTGCGCGGGCGGGGTTCTGCTCGATCATCACCGAAGCATCTTTCTCGTTCTCGCCGTGCTCTGCGCGCTGCTTCTGCCCGGCCTTGGCCGGACGCGTGCCAGCGCGCGCGATGCTGGCTTGAAGGTGCTCTGCGCGCTCGGCGCGTTCGTCGGTTTCGAATTCGTGGTGGCGTCGGGGAATTTTGCGCTGCTGAGCGGAGTGCTGACCGCGATCGCGCTGAAGCTCCTGCTTCGTCCGCTCGCGTCCGAACAGAATTCGAACTTTTCCTCGCGCCTCGCCGGTGCTGCGCTGCTCGGCCTCGTGACCTCGTTCAAGCTGGTGTTCGTCCCGGTGCTGGCGGCGCTCTATTTCCTGCCGCTGCCGCGTAGCCGCAAGCTGGCCTTGATCGCGGTGGCCGCGTTCGCCTTCGCGTTGCCGCTCGCGCTGTCGCGCTTGCTGTATCCCGATCTGTTCGCGAGCTGGCTGCTCGCGATCGCAGGACAAATTCCCGGTCAACATGCCGTCGGTCTCGTGGAGACCAATCCGTCGCTGTTGCTGCTGGCGCGCGACCTCATGGTCCAGGCCGGCTTCGGTGACGGCAAGCCGGCGATGTTGGCGGCCTATGCGTTCGCGGCGCTCGCGCTCGTGCTCGTGCCGTTCGCGCTGTCCGTCCTGCGCGCGGCCGCGAGCGGACCGGTGCGCGAAGGGGCATCGCTGCTGACGCAGCTCGATCGCTGGCTGATGGATCACCCGCGCACGGGCATGCGCATCACGGTGCTCGCCATGTTCGCGCTCTATCTCAGCTCGCCGCGTCTGAAGGAATATGCCTTCTTCGAGCTTGCGCTCTATGCCGCGATCCTCATCGTCGATCTTCCGCCCCTGGCGCTCGCCGCCTGTCTCGGCGTCGGCCTCGCCTTTCCGGCACTGGTCTCGCTTCTGGGCGCGCCGATCGAGGGCACCTTCATCCTCCTCGTCATCGCGCTGATCTGCTTCTGGATCGTGCTGCTCGATTTCCGCGCAGAGCCCGAGCGCCTCGAGCAAGGGTGATACAAGCTAGTGGTGCGGGCAGCCGGGGTCGAACCGGCACAGCGCTTGCGCACCGAGGGATTTTAAGTCCCTTGCGTCTACCAATTCCGCCATGCCCGCATGATCCAACGAGATCAAACACTTAAGTCCGTTCCGGCGGTCTGGAATTGGCGCGTTTCGCCGCCGGAGGGACGGTTCTTCCTTAAGCGAGCCGGGGGCACAAGGCAAAGCCTCAATCCGGACATCTGTTGCTGCTTTAGGCATTCTCAATCCACGGGGGCTATTCATTCGGCATGGCTGCTTCGTTTTCCTTTTCGCTGCGCGGCTTTGGCGCGCTGTTCGCGCTGCTTGCGGCTGGCCTCGCGCTGTCCGGCTGCGCCGGCGTGAGCGAGACGATCGCACCGGCTTTTGCCGATCCCGCCAAATACGAATTGTACGATTGCAAGCAGCTCGAGACCGAGCGCAAGGACCTCGCCAAGCGCACCGCCGATCTGCAGAGGCTGATGGAGAAGGCCGAGACCGGGGCCGGCGGCGCCGTCGTGTCCGAACTCGCTTATCGCAACGATTATATCGCCGTGCGCGGGCAGGTCCAATTGGCCGAGGATGCCTGGCGCCGCAACAGATGCCGGGAGACGCCGCCCGAGGCGCCGCCGCCTCCGGCATCGCCCGCGGCCAGCGCCAAATCCGCGTCGAAATCCGGCAAAGCGGCCCACTGAGGCATCCTGCCGGCGGCGCGCCGCATCAGGGCCGCCAGCCGTAGATCCAGTCCTGTCGCGCCAGCATGCGCTGCGGGCCGAGCGCGCGGATCGCAACATCGCGTGCGAGCGCGAGCGGCCCATTGAGATGATAGATGCGGCCCTGCTGCCGCGCGGTCCGCTGCACCCGCCGCACCCGCGCCTGCCGTGCCCGGCCGTATTGCGTCAGCGCGGCGGCAACCGCTTGGCTGCTCTCGGCGGCCTCCAGGCTCAAATGCCGGGCGAGCACGGCGGCATCCTCGATCGCCATGCCGGCCCCTTGGGCTGCGAACGGCAGCATCGCGTGCACGGCATCGCCGAGCAGCGCCACCGAACCCTTGCTCCAGGGGCAGCCGTCCGGCACGCCGAACAGCGCCCATTTGCGCCAGCTGTCGACCGCGGCGAGCAGCATCCGCGCCGCCGGCGGCCATCGTGGGCCGGCAAAGGCGTCCATCACCTCGCTGATATCGCCGGGCGTGCTCCAGCCCGGCCGGTTCCAGGTGCCCGGCAGCACCGCGACCACATTGATCTGGCGTCCGCCCGCAATGGGATAGGCGACCAGATGGGCGTTCGGTCCCATCCAGAGCTGCACCCGGCGCGCGGTATAGTCCTTCGGCAATTGCGTGGCATTGAGCGTGCCGCGCCAGGCGATCAGGCCGGAAAAGCGCGGCTGCACCTCGGGAAACAGATGCTGGCGCACCGTCGACCAGATGCCGTCGGCGCCGATCAGCGCGCTGGCGAGATCGCTGCGGCGGATCGTGCCGCTGCGATGGACTACGGTCAGGCCCTTGGCGTGAGGGGCGACGTCCTCGAAGGTCGCGCCCAGCTTCAGGTCGATGTCGGGATGCTCAGCGACGGCGCCGGCGAGGGCCGATTGCAGGTCGGCGCGGTGCACCACCCAATAGGGCGCCCCGGCGCGCAGCGAGGCGGCTTCGCCGAGCGGCATGCGCAGCAGCTCGCCGCCGGCGCGCGCGCTCATGATCGAGAGTGCTTCCGGGGTGACGGCGCGCAGCTTGAGGCGTTCGGTGAGGCCGAGCTCGACCAGCACGCGGCTGGCATTGGGCGAGAGCTGCAGGCCGGCGCCGACCTCCTCGAGGCGTTCGGCCTTCTCCAGCACGACGATGCGGAAGCCGCGGGCGGCGAGCGCGAGCGCGGCCGTCAGGCCACCGATGCCGGCACCGGCGACGACGATCGTTCGGGAGAGCGCCATCCCTTAACCGATGGACGCGGTCAGGCCACCTTGTCCTTCAGCACACATTCCGGCGGGCGGGCTTCGCCCGGCTTCAGGTCGGCCGCGAAGCGGTACAGCGTCGAGCAATAGGGGCAGATGATCTCGTTGTCGTTGCCGAGGTCGAGGAAGACGTGCGGATGGTCGAACGGAGGATTGGCGCCCACGCACATGAATTCTTGCGAGCCGATCTCGATGACGGGGACACCGGCATCGTTATGGAAGTGCGGGACGACATGGTCGGACATCGAAGTTCATCCTGGAGTGGCAATGGCGGCAGATACAATCACGAACTTACGCGGCATCTTTGAGGCGCTGCGGACCATACTGGCGGGTACAGGTGATTGCTAGTCCAGCGGAACCGAAAAGCTTCGCAAGCGCCCCATGCTCATCTGCTCATGCAAATTCGACACAATCTTGCGCCCCTAGAGAAGCCCTTCTTTCGTCGGGGACGTTGTGTCGCAATCTTGGCATACTATCTCTGTGGTTGCGTGAAACCGGGACGAAAGACGTAGTGTTCCGCGCAAGCGATCTCAGGGCATCCGGGCTTTTCCACATGAAGTGGCTGCGAATCAGTACGGCGTTGGCGGGAATGGCCGTGTGCGGCTTCGTGCTCGCGCAGGTGGCGCCGCATGCCCGCGAGGCCGGCGCGATCCTGGCCGCCCAGGATGATCCGGCCGCGCTCTCCGAGCTGAAGCTCGATGCACTGCTCCGGCACAACGACCGCCTGGTTCAGGACAATATCGAGGCCGCGCTCGCGGCCGGCGATGCCGATCTCGCCGACAGTTTCGTCACGCTGGCGCGCGAGCGCAACATCGCGCTCCCCGACGACCTCCTGAGCCGCGTCGCCGACGCGGTGAAAGCGGAGAATTCCACCGCGCATTTCGCCAAGCGCTTCGCCACGGGTCTCGTCACCGGCAACGCCGACGACGTCGCCAGCCTCTCTGGGACCGTGGCCGGCGATCTCTTCGTGTTCGGCGACATCAGGGACGTGGTGCGCGAGGGCAAGCATCTTGCCATGGGCGAGGACACCGACCGCCTCGTGCTCTCCCTTGCGGCGGCCGGCCTTGCGGTGACGGCGGCAACCTATGTCTCCGTCGGCGGTGCCGCGCCGGTGCGCGCAGGACTGACGCTGGTGAAGGATGCGCGCAAGCTCGGACGGCTCGGCGAGGGGCTCGCCGCATGGGCCGGCCGGTCCGCGCGCGAGGTGGTCGACGCGCCGATGCTGCGGAACGCGGTGGCATCGGGCTCGGTGCTGCGCCCTGGCCAGACCGTGAGCGCGATCAAGGCCGCGTTCCGGGCCGAGAAGGCCGGTGCGCTGGTCCGGCTCGGCAAGGACGTCACGCGCGTCGCCGGAAAGACCGGCACGCGCGGGGCCATGGATACGCTCCGCATCGCCGAGGGTCCCAAGGACGTCGCGCGCGCCGTGCGGCTTGCGGAAGCGCAAGGCGGCAAGACGCGCGCGATCATCAAGCTGCTCGGCCGCGGCGCGCTGCTGCTCGTCGGCGGCGCGTTCGATCTGGCGATGTGGCTGTTCGGCGCGGTCGTGACGCTGTTCGGCCTGCTCTCCTCCATCAAGGCGACCACCGAGCGCCTGACCCAGGCCTGGTGCGATCGCAGGCGGGCGCGGCGGCTGCGCCGCGCGCAGATGGCGGCCGACGCTGCTTTGGCTAACGCGGCCGCGACGGCCTGAGGCGCGATCCGCTTCGGGGAATTGTTTGAGCATGATGTTGCCGGAAAACCGCTGCACACTTTGCCGGATCGTGCTCTAAGATCGCGTCATTCCCCTCAACACCTCACGGAACTGCTGATGCCGAGCTTTCACAACGGCGCCGTTGAAATTGCCTATCTCGACGAAGGCGAGGGCGATCCGATCATCCTGGTGCACGGCTTTGCCTCCAGCAAGAACGTGAACTGGGTCTATCCGACCTGGGTATCGGAACTGCGCAAGAACGGACGCCGCGTCATCGCGCTCGACAATCGCGGCCACGGCGAGAGCGCAAAGCTCTACGAGCCCGCGCAATATTCTATACCCGTGATGGCGGGCGACGTGCTCGCACTGATGGATCATCTCGCCATTCCGCAGGCCGACATCATGGGCTATTCGATGGGCGGGCGGATGACGGCCTGGCTCTCCCTCAACGAGCCGCAGCGCCTGCGCTCGGCGATCCTCGGCGGCATCGGCATCGGCGGCCTGATCGAGGGCAGCGGTCCCGGCGAGAACGTCGCCAAAGCGCTGGAGGCGCCCGCGCTGGACGACGTCACCGATCCCGTCGGCCGCACCTTCCGCGCCTTTGCCGACCAGACCCGCTCCGACCGCCGCGCGCTCGCCGCGTGCCTGCGCGGCACGCGCGATCTCATGACAAGGCAAGAGGCCGCGCGCATCGAGGTGCCGGTGCTGATCGCAGTCGGCAGCGCCGACGATGTCGCAGGAAGTGCCAGCGCGCTCGGCGCGATCATACCGGGTTCCGAAGTGCTCGATATTCCCAATCGCGACCACATGCGCGCAGTCGGTGACAAGGTCTACAAGACCGGTGTGCTCGATTTTCTTTCACGCCGCGTCTGAGTCGGCAAATCCCTAGGACCTTTAGCTGAGTCTCTTGGCGCGCCTCAATGTCGGTGACGCCCGCTGCCTCACGCCACCTTGTCGCTGAACGCGGCGGGAAGCGTGTTGAGGAACGATATGACGCGCTGTGTGCGCAGGGGCGGGCGGCGGCCCGAGGTGCGCAGCATCCAAAGGGGTTCCCCAGGCGCGCGCCAGGGCGCCAGCACTTCGACCAGCCGGCCGGCGCGAAGGTCTTCGCCAACGAGCCACGATGGCCCCCAGCCGATCCCAAACCCATTCGCGATCAAGGCGAGCGAAGCGTGCGCGTCGTCGCAAATGTGCTTGGGTTTGGGCGTGACGCGAATGGGTCCTTTGCCGCGCGGATTGGCGAACCGCCAGGTCAGGATCTGACCGCTCGCGGGATTGCGGAAGCCGACGTGCTCGTGCGCGGAAAGCTCGAAGGGAGTGGCCGGCGCGCCGCGCGCCTTCAGATAAGCGGGCGAGGCGCAGGCGATCCAGGAGAACGTGCAAAGCCGCCGCGCCTGATGGCCGGGCGCGCGGTCGAGGGGCCCTGAGCGGATCGCGACGTCGACGCCTTCCGCCGCGAGATCGAGAATCTCGTTGCGGAATTTGACCTCGATCTCGATTTCCGGCCGTTCCCGCAGGAAGGCGGGCAGTCGCGGCAGGATGCAGGCGCGCGCGAACGAGGCGGGGGCGGTCACGCGCACCCGTCCGCCATCGTCGCGCGCGACTTCGCCGAGTGCGGATTGGACACGGGCGAGACTTTCGACCAACGCGCGTCCCGCCGTCATCAGCCTGTCGCCCTCTTCGGTCAGCGCCAACGAATGGGTGGAGCGATGCAAAAGCCGCAATCCGTGAGCCTGTTCGAAGCGGGCGACCGCCTTGGACATCGCCGATGTGGTCGTCCCCGCCCGCCGCGCGGCTTCGGCGAAGGAGCCCGCTTCGACGACGCGGACGAAGGCGAGGAGGCGCGAAAGGTCGGGAGGCAAAGTCGTTGTGGACATGAAGTCCACATAATCATGGCTATGAAGTCACTACAAGGGCCGGTCCCGAACGGCTAATTCGGAAGCGTCAGCACGCATTCTGCGGCGCTGGAAACGCGGGACGTCCGATGAACCCTATCGAAATCACCCTGCAAGCCCTCGACGCCGCCGAGCGTGCGATTCCGCCCGGCCAGCCGGTTTACATGCTCAATTTGCTGCGCTACCGCGCGCAGGCGCGTTACGAGGACGCCTTTGACGCCGCGCCCTGCTCGGGCCGCGAAGCCTTTCATGAACGCTACAGGCCGGCATTCCGGCGCCTTGCGGCCGGCAAGCCGATCGCGCCGATGTTTTCCGGGCCGATCCTCGCGAGCCTCGTCGGCTCGCCGGGCGAACGCTGGGACGAAGCGGCGCTCAATGAGTACGGTGACTTCGCCACCTTCCGCTCGATCGTCGACACCGAGACTTACAGGCGCGAAGTGGCGCCCCACCGGCACGCGGCGCTTGAGGATTTCCGGCTGTTCGCGCTCGCCAAGGCGATGTGAAACTATGGCGACAGTGCCAGGCGCCGTCGCTCAACGGCGTCACCGATCTCGGGCCCTATTGTTTCGGTGCTCTGATTTCCCGGACGGTGATTTCGGCCAGAGCGACAGCGTCAGTCACGCCGCGCATGTGAATGTCGATCATCCTCTTGGCGAGAAGATCACAGATCGGATCGCTTCGATCCACCACGTCGAGCTTGCGCAAGGCATGGTTGAAGGCGAGTTCAAGAACATGTTCCTGTTCGCGGGTGAGATCGACATTCGCAATCAGCCGTAGAATCGGCATGACGCTGCTCCCTGTTGGAGTAGGGCGGGAGCACAACCGGTCTCTCTGTCACCGATTGAAGCCACGGACCGGGCGGTGATGGAACACACTGTTCCTCAACGGCTTGGCAGTCAATGCCATCAGAGTGCCAAGCAAGCGATATTGCAACTAATCAGCAGGGCTGCGCTTTTGAGCTTCGAGGTAGTCGGCGCGCAAACGGTATTCTTCGGCGATCTCTAGCAGCGCAGCCTTGGTACGCCCGTCAGCCGACAGTGCTGCTTGCTCGCGGGCGGCATGTTCGAGGCGGCGGAATTCTCGGTCCATGCGAACAGCCTACCTGACCGAGACGGCTGCCGCATTAAACTGTGCAAATGTGTACACATCGTCCACTCCCTCAGGAGATTGGGAGCGATGAGGCTTCACCCCGATCTCATCCCGCCTTGCTGTCCTCGCCAAACCGCCGCGCCGCGGCCATCAGCACCACGAAGGTCGCGACCCACACCATGCGCGCGCCGTAGCGGTCGTGGGGGCCGGAGATCACGCCGCAGATGAACGCGTTGCCGAGCAGCGCCAGCGTCACGGTTGCCGCCAGCAGCGTCAGGTCGTCCAGCCGGCCGCTCGCCAGCGCATGGCCGAGCAGCGCCACCAGCGCCAGCATCGAGGCCAGCGCGACGGGGACATGCAGCCAGTTGAGATAATCGAAATCGACACCCCAGTTCTGCTGCCGCGCCGCGCGCATCGGCGCGGCCTGTGCGGGGATGTAGCGCTCGATGATGCCGCGGGTGTGCGGGATCCAGCCGTTGGTGCCTTCGCCGGTCGCCACGTGCAGCAATTGCTGGCCCATCGCGCGGAGTGCCGCGCCCGCCTGCCAGGCCGGATAATCCTTCAGCGACTGCACGACGATGGTGCCCATCTCCTCATTCATGCCTGCGAAACGGCCGAGCGTGTTGAACACGCTCTTGCCCCACAGGAATTCGTCGGCGCTCGCCGGCAGCTCGTTGCGGTAGGGACAAAGCTTGTAACGTTCGCGCGGGCAACGGTCGTTGAGATATTGCGCAACGATGCCGTCCTGCATCATGCGGCCGAAGGCGACGCCGTAGCCGCCGGGCGTCCAGGCCAGCTTGCCGGACAGCGCATAATTCGCCGACACCAGCATCAGGCCGCCCGCAACGATGGTGAGGCTCGCCTGCGCCAATCCCGCAATGGGCAGCCGTTTGCCCACGAACGGCCGCGCCATCCAACCCGCTGCGCAAAGTCCGAGCAGCACGCCGAGCGTCGCGCTGTGGGTCGCTGCGGCAAAGGCGGTGAAGACGAACAGCGAGATCTTCTCGAGCGCCGAGGTGCGGCTTGCGCCGATCACCAGCAGGAACAGCGACAGCACCGAGAGGCCGGCAAAGATGTCGGTGAGCAGCATGCTCGCAAGCCAGGGCAGCGCGGTCGACAGCATCAGGGAGAGACTGATCGCGACGAAGCGGAAGGTCTGCATCAAACCCAGCACGCGAAGCGTGAGCTGCAGCAGCCACAGCGTCGCCAGCGACTGGACCGCGAGGTTGATCCAGAAGCCGAAACCCTCGCCATAATGCAGATAGAGGCCGAACACCGTGGAGCGGCTGGGAACGAGATAGCCCTCGTACCAGCGCGCCAGATAGCCGCCGGTATCCCATTGCAACAGCGGATAGCCGTTCCAGAACGCCGGCGCGATCATCAGGAGGGGCAGGGCCACCGCCGCCAGGCGCAGCCAAAATGAGCCTGCGGCGCGCGCGCGCAGTTGATCGGTGGTGATGGTCAAATCGGCTCTGCCCCCGTTCGGATCATGCCCGCAATAACGGTTGGGGGCGAATTCACCAATAGTTTGACGCGGCCCGGCTTGAATTTGGCGAAACTCTGACCACCTTGAGCCGACCTTGCCGCTCGGGGCGTCAGAAGAAAGTCTTGTTTATCAATGCTTTGGCTTGCTCTCCGGGGCAAGGCACTGTTCACTCTCAGGCAAGCCCGTCAGGACTTTGTCGCCTAGACTGTGCTATAGAGCCAACAAAATCAGCCAATTCGAAAGAGCAGATCCCATGGCAGTGCATCAGGTCAATCCGGGAGGAAAGCTCGCATCGCTCGATCCGATCTGGGACCGGATCCGCAGCGAAGCGGAGGACATCGTCCGCCGCGAGCCGGAGCTTGCGACCTTCATCTATTCGTCGGTGCTGCATCACGGCCGACTGGAGGATTCGGTGGTCCACCGCGTCGCCGAGCGGCTCGATCATTCCGCGCTGTCGGGCGACCTGGTGCGTCAGGCCTATATGGACGCGCTGCGCGACGACCCCGATCTCGGCAACGCCTTCCGCGCCGACCTCGTGGCCGTCTACGACCGCGATCCCGCGACCTCGCGCTTCATCGATCCCTTGCTCTACTTCAAGGGCTTTCACGCCATCCAGACCCATCGCCTCGCGCACTGGCTCTATCTGAAGGGCCGCAAGGATTTTGCCTATTACCTTCAGAGCCGGTCCTCGGCGGTGTTCCAGACCGACATCAATCCCGCCGCGCGCATCGGCCGCGGCATCTTCCTCGACCACGCCACCGGTTTCGTCTGCGGCGAGACGGCTGTGATCGAGGACGACGTCTCGATCCTGCACGGCGTCACGCTCGGCGGCACCGGCAAGGAGAACGAGGACCGTCACCCCAAGATCCGCCACGGCGTCTTGATCGGCGCCGGCGCAAAAATCCTCGGCAATATCGAGATCGGCCATTGCGCGCGCATTGCCGCAGGCTCGGTCGTGGTCAAGCCAGTGCCGCACAACGTCACGGTCGCGGGCGTGCCGGCCAAGATCGTCGGCGAGGCCGGCTGCGCCGAGCCGTCGCGCACCATGGATCAGATGATCAACGCGATGGGGCTCTGAGAAGGCCTTGATGCTGCGAAGGGCCGGATTTTTCCGGCCCTTTTCCTCGCCAAATTCTTTGACAATTCGTGCTGGCGGTTCGCCGCATCTCGTCCTAAAACCCGCCGACCATTTTCGATCGGAGACTTGCCGTGGACGTCAAAGAAGTCAGAAAGTTAGATGCGTATCTGAAGCGCGTATTCGGCAATCCCAAGATCCGCGTCGTGCCGCGGCCGAAGAAGGACGATTCCGCCGAGGTCTATATCGGCGAGGAATTCATCGGCGTGCTCTTCGTCGACGACGAGGACGACGATCGCTCGTTCCAATTCCAGATGGCGATCCTCGAGGACGACCTGGTCGATCAGGAATAATTGTTGGCACGCCAGCGTCGCGAGCAAAGTGGAGCTTCGTAGCGTGTTGCGCTCTTCGTGTCTCGGACGCGCTGCAACGCTCTTAGCGTTGCAGCGCAGCGCCGGGACCCACAAGCTGCACACCGCAATCTCTGCACCATGGGCCCCGGCGCAGCAGCGCACCGTCGAAGAGACGCTGCGCCCCGTCCGGGGCACGCAGCGGAGCGTCCCAGAGGAGGACTGCCTGCCATGCGTCTTCAATTGCAGACTTCAACACTTCTGTAGCCGCTGCCACTGCTTGTTGTTTCAAGGCGACAGCCAGATCGAACCGGACGACAGATTCCACTGGTACAGACCATTTGACCAGACGACTGCGGCTTCGCAGGTGCAGCTTCGGTTTGCTTGCGCTCCGTGTCTCGCTTTTTGGCATCCTCGCGGGTCGCGACCGGCTTCTTGTCCTGCGCCTTCTCGCATTCATTGTCGTCGTTGATGCGATAGCCGGCGCGGCAGGTGATCTTCACGCAAGTATCGCCGTCCGCCTTGAAGCCGTGATTGCACACGAGCGGGCAGACGCGCCCCGGCTTGGCCTTGATGGCATCGAGCGCTTCGAAGCTCGCGAATTTGGCGTCGAACTTCGTGCCGGCATATTTGTTGAAGAGGCTGAGCGAACGCTGCGAGGTCGCATTCCAGTCGCCGTCCGCATTGCTCGCGAGGCATCCGACTCGACGGAGTTCTGACTGCACGAGTTTGGCCGTCTCCTGCGGCGACAGACTCGGCGCCGATTGAGCAGGGACCAGGGCCGCGACCTTCTGCTCAGCGTCACGCTGAGCCTTCTCTTTGGCGGCTAGCTCAGCCGCTGCCTTTTCGCTGGCGATTCTCTCGGCCAGCGCCTTCTCGGCAGCCTGCTTGTCGGCCAGCGCCTTGGCAGCTGCTTCTGCATCCTTCCTGCGCTGCTCGGCGGCCGCCGCTTTGGCCTCTTCGATCTGCTTGGCCTTCTCCGCGGCGATCCGAGCATCTTCGGCAGCCTTGGCCGCTGCTGCGGCTTTCTCCTGCTCGGCCTTCTTGGCCCGTTCGGCGGCAAGCTTTGCCTTCTCCTCCTCGGCCGCCCGCGCCTTCTCGGCCGCTGCAGCGCGGGCGTCTTCGGCGGAGATCCGGTTGAGTTGGGCCTTGGCGAGGTCGGTATAGAAGCCGCTCGGATAACGATTGAGGAACGCGGTCCAAACATCGCGCGTGCCGAGCTGGAGCGCCAGTTCGTAGTCGCGCCGGATGTCGCTGTCCGGGTTCGCCTGCGGTCCGGTCGCGACCGGCTTGGCCGGAACCAGGGCCACATCGTCGCCGCCGAGCGAGCCGTACACAAACGGCTCCTGCTTGTAGCCGGTATTCTTGAGCACGTCGTCGCGCACGAAGCCGAACGCCTTGCGCAGATCGAGCCCGGGCGTTGGCAGACGTTCGACGAGAGCCGCCGCGAACGGGCTGTTCTTGGAGTCGCCGTCGGACGCCGTCGAGCCCGCTTTCGCCGCGAACGCGATCATAGTGTTTGGGCTGGTCGGCTCGACCTTGGCGAGGCCGCGGCCGATGGCACGCGAGGCGATGGTACGCTTCATCGTCTTGGCAAACGGGTTGTCGCGACATGCATCGAGGATGATCAGGCGCAGCTGCTTTGCAGGTTCGACGGCGAACAGCGCGCGGTCCAGCGCGATCGTTTCGTCCAGCACGTCGCTGTCGGTCTCGAGCGTCGCGTCGGTCGGGATCAGATAGTTGACGCCGTCCAGTTCAATGCCATGACCGGCGTAATAAACCACCGCGACCCCAGCATCCCGCGCCTTGCCGCCGAAGTCACGCAGCGCCCGGCGCATCTCCGAACCGTTGAGGTCGAGCTTGATGTCGACGGTATCGAACCCGGCCTTCCTGAACATGCCGCCGACCAGGGTGGCATCGTTCGCGGGGTTCGCCAGCCGCGCCACGTTCTTGTAGGCCGAGTTGCCCATCACCAGCGCAACGCGCTTCTCGGCCAGCGCCGGGCCCGCTCCAGCCCAGATCGCAGCAATCAACAAAACAAACAGCCGAAGCCGCATTCCAGCCCCCGAATGCAATAGCGTCAGATTATTCGCAGCATGGCCAATCGCAATCTGTGCTCAGTGATATCAGTCACACATCCATGCGCCATCCGGGCAACCCCGTGCCACGCATCACGGTCATCATGCCCTGTTTTGGCCCGATGGGTCAATCATTATTCGAAAAAAACGAAAAGACTCGATGCTGCCCACGCTTGGCTACTGTGCATGGGGTTGTTTTCGACGTTTTGTTTTTGGAGGCTCCAGCCGACCCCGCTCAGCCCCGCGGCCCGCGCAGCTGCGCGGTCAGCCTCTCCATCACCTCCGCCACGTCGCGCCACTGCGACAGCCAGCTGCGTGGAAAGCGGAAGGTGAGGTCGGCGCCGCCGACGCGGCGCTCGGAGAGGCACATGCCGGGGGTGGCGGCATCGCGCGTGCAGCGCGCGGTGAGCGCGGGGCTCGCAGCCGAATAGAGGTCCTCGCTGCCGTAGGGCGTGTCGGTGCGGAACATGCGCATCGTCAGGCCGTCCGCTGGGCTTGCCGCGGCCGGGTCGAGATAGCGCGGATAGATCGTGGCCGTGCGCTGCTCGGGCGAGAGCGCATCGTGATGGGCCGCGATCGACAGGAAGATGCGGTCGATCGACTGCAGCGCCGCTTCCGCCGTGTCGGAGGTGACATGCTTGGGCGCGCCGGGCGGCTCCAGCGAGGGATAGAGGAAGTCGAGATCGATGCGCTCCTGCGGCCCCGAGTGCCGCTGGATCTTCATTCGGATCGCGGTTACCGGCAGGTTGAACAACGTGCCGCCGACGCTCACCGGCAGCTTGTCCGGCGCGTTCGCGCCCCGGCTGCCCCAGGTCGGCCACAGCAGATAGGCGACGAGCGCGACCGCAGCGACCGCCGCCACGCCGCCGAGCACGATCGGGACGACATGCGCCCGGGTGCGCGTGCGGGGGGACCTGAGGGGAGCTGCCGAGAACAATGTCATGAACTGCGCGAGGTCGACCGGAGGTCGGCCGATGGCCGACGAATCAGCGCGAATATGCCATGCGACGGCGCTTTCGCGCAGCGTTCCCGGCCGCTTGGATCGGGGACGGCCCCTGCACGGGACGGCCGGCCGCGTTAACCTTTCCTTAAGGATAATGTAGCGTTAACGGGCTCTGTTTGTCACAGGAAGGCACGCGCGTTGTGTAAGGGCGGAGCACTTCCGATGACACCTGAAGCTCTCAACACCTTCTTCTCGATCGGCATCGGTTTCGCGCTCGCGGGCGCGCTCGTGAACGGATACCAGGCGCTGGCGCAGCGGCCAGCCGGCTTCGGCCTGCTGCAGGACGGCGTGGCCCCGAAAACCTTCGCGGCGGTTCCCTTCCTGGTGTTCGCCGCGCCCTTCATCATCATGCGCAACACGCTGCGCGGCGTGCGGGTGGAAAGCCGCCGCATGGAATTCGTGATGATGGCAACCGTCATCGCCGCCTTTTGGAGCATGATGAGCGGCACCTTCTTCCTGATGACGCTGCGCGCCGCCGGCCTTCTGGTCTGATCCGAAGCACCTCGAGCGCGGCCGGCCCTTTGCGTCGCGGCTGCCGTTTGGCTATGCCAGTCGTCAACGCGACAGGAGACAGCCAATGGCCATCTACGAGCTCGACGGGCAGGCGCCCGACCTTCCCGCCGACGGCAATTATTTCATCGCCGAGACCGCGACCGTGATCGGCCGGGTGCGCTTGAAGCCGGGCGCGAGCGTCTGGTTCGGCGCGGTGCTGCGCGGCGACAATGAGTGGATCGAGGTCGGCGAGGGCGCCAACGTGCAGGACGGCTCGACCTGCCACACCGATCTCGGCTTTCCGCTTGTCATCGGCAGGAACTGCACGGTCGGCCACAACGTCATCCTGCACGGCTGCACCATTGAGGAGGGCGCGCTGATCGGCATGGGCTCGATCGTGATGAACGGGGCAAAGATCGGCCGCAACAGCATCGTCGGCGCGGGCTCCGTCATCACCGAGGGCAAGGAGTTCCCCGAACGCTCGCTGATCATCGGCTCGCCGGCCCGCGTGATCCGCACGCTCGACGACGCCCAGGTGCAGAAGATGGGGAGCGCGGCCCGGTTCTACGTGGCCAACGGTCCGCGCTTCAAGCAGGGCCTGAAGCGGATCGGCTGAACCTGCGCCCCGACGCCTCCAGCGAGGGGACTTCCCCATACCGTAAAAATACAGCCTGACGCTTTAATCCTCTGCTAGCGCGATCACGCTTATCATCCAGCGTTTTCAACCAAGAGGAGCGGCGCCATGGGAGCTGTGGCGCTGGAATCCGGTCTTGGGGCCGGAACCGAATTCTTGAAGAAATTGGTCCGTTTCGTGCGCGGCGCCGACACGCTGACCGTTGCGGAGAAGGTCTATAGCATTGCCGCCTTCCTCGCGATTGTCACCACTTTCCTGCTGGTGATGTCGGTCCAGTCGGTGCGCCTGCAGACGACGTATCGCCACCTGCATGCCACCTCCGCCGACGCGGCGGTCGGCGTCGGGCGCATCAACGCCCTGATCTACGCCGTCGTGATGGAATCGCGCGGCATCTACATGTCCGCCGATCGTGCCGCGATGAAGCAGTTCGCGGACGGGCTGGTGCGGCGCAACCGCGAGCTCGCCGAGGCCGTGAAGAGCATGGAGCGCACGGTGGGCGACGACGACGCCGAGCTGTTCTCGTCCTTCCGCCAGCGCATCCAGCAGTTCATCGACTTCCGCCAGGAGCTGGTGCGCCGCGGCGTCGAGATCAGCCCGGCCGCGGCCCGCGAGTGGGGCGACAACGACGCCAACCGCACCTTGCGCAGCAAGCTCAACAGCGATCTCGAAGCGCTCGAGCGCATCTACGAACAGCGCGCCAGCGAGGCGGACGAGCTCGCCGACAGCCACCGCTACGCAGCCGCCTATCTGTTCGCGCTGGGGCTCGCGGCGCTGATGCTGGCGGCGTTGAACGTCGTCGTCATGCGGAACTCGGTGGTCGGCGCGCTCGCCGATATCACGCAGGCCACCGACCGGATCGCGCAGGGCGACGTCAAGAGCGAGGTGCCGCATCTGCGCCGTCACGACGAGATCGGGCGCCTTGCACGCGCGGTACAGAATTTCCGTGACGCGGTGGCGCGCATCTTCGAGCTCGAGGAGCTCGAGCTCGGCACTGCGCAGGCGCGCGACGCGGCGATGACCGAGCGCGACAAGTTCAACGACAAGTACCAGGCCAAGAAGTGGCAGCTTTCGGCAGCGATCAACAACATGCCGCAGGGGCTGATCATGCTCGACGGCAAGGCCAATGTGGTCGCGATGAACGCCAATTACCGCAGGATCTACAATCTGCCTGAAACGATCCAGACCGGGTCGAGTCTCGAGGAGATCCTCCAGCACAGGGTCGAGAGCGGATTGTTCAGCGGCGACATCACGAAATACGTCGCGGCGGTGCTCGACCGCATCGCCAAACGCCAGCCGACGTCGTACGAGATCGCGCTGAACGACGGCCGCATTATCAAGATCTACGAGCGGCCGATGGACGGCGGCGGCTGGGTCTCGGTGCAGGAGGACGTCACGGAACAGCGCCACCGCGAACGCATTCTCGAACGGATGGAGCGCTTTCTCGCCACTATCATCGAGAACGTGGCCGAGGGCATCATCGCCAAGGACGCGCGCAATCTGCGCTACGTCTTCGTCAACAGGGCCGCCGAGAAGATGATCGGCATGTCGCGCGGCGAGATCATCGGCAAGACGGCACGGGAATTGTTCTCCGTGGAGGCTGCCGAATTGATCGAGCGGCGCGACCAGCAGTTGCTCGCACAGCGGCAGTAGCTCGAGCCGATCATCGACACCATCGACAATCCCGTCCGCGGGCGCCGCGTCATCTGCGCCCGCCGCATCCAGGTGGGGGGCGCCGGTGAGGAGTCCCACATGTTCGTGACCATGGTCGAGGATCGGACCGAACGGCCGGCGGCGGCGGCATAGCGGCCGGCGGCAGCTCGCATCTGCCGCGGGCTGCCGATGCTCGCGCGGAAGTGAGACAGTGTGGCTGTCACGAATGACCGACTGACGGTAGCTTGGTCCTGCTTTGAAGCGTGGAGCAACCTCCACGCGGAGGATCGAGTGATGTTACGCAGGATGATGATGACGGCGCTGGCCGTGGCGGCGGTCGGGCTGTCGGCGCCACAAAAGGCCGAGGCGGGCGGCGGTTTCGGACGTGGTGGAGGTTTTCACGGCGGTGGCTTCCATGGTGGCGGCTTCCATGGCTGGGGGCACCGTCATTGGCATGGCGGCGGCTTCTGGCCAGGGGTTGGGATCGGGGTAGGTCTCGCCGGCGCCGGCTACTACGGCGGTTATTACGGCTACGGCTACCCCTATTACGGCGGCCCCACCTATTATGGCGTCGGCTACAACGACGGTTATGGCGGCTGCTACGTCGTGCGCAAGCGCGTCATGACCCCGTCGGGATGGCGCTACCGCCAAGTCGACGTCTGCGAGTGAGGCGGAATAGCTGTTAAAAAACAAGGTCGTTGACGCAGTATACCGTCAACGACCTTGCCAGCCCCGGATATTGAAATCGGCTCACGCCATCCGGTAACGGCGAGCATCGCGCGGAATCATACCGGCGAATGTGATCCAGTTCACAAGTGGCGAAAATAAAGTTCCCGCACCGTGACCGGCTCAGCCGCCCGAGCGCTTGCGTGCGCTGGCGTGGCGGTGCCGCGCCGGTTTCCTGCGGGTAACCGATGGAGTCTCGACCTCGGTCGCCCGTGCACTGGCAAAGGACTGCCGCAAGCCGTCGATGGATTCGTTCAAGGCCGTGACCTGCTCCGACAGGCGCTTGGTGTCGGCCTGTTGCGCCGCCAGCAGCCGCTTCATCGTCTGAAGCTGGTCCTGCACCACCTGGAGCTGGTCGATCGATTCCTGCTGGGTCGCCTCCAGCCCCTTGGTCTTCTCGACCAGCTGCTCGGAGGCCTGGGCGGTGCGGGCCTGAAGCTGCCGCGAGGCCACCACCCGGTCACTCTCGGGGGCGGCGCCGGTATAGGCCCGCCAGATTGCGATCGACGTCACGCCCGCGATCAGCAGCAGGAGGGCTGCAGCAGTCAGCGCGATCGGCTGGGCGCCAAGGCGAAGGAGGGTGTTGGACGGCCTGTCCTGGGCGAGATCGATCATCGCTGACAAAACCCAAATTGAAACTTGGTGAGTGGCGAAGACCGGCAACCCAGAGGGGCCACCGGGGCGTCCCGAAAGCCTTACGTTTCGGCAAGGAATGGGACCAAAAAGAGGCTGAGCGGCAAAAAACCAGTGATCAGCGGCCCTTGCAGCCCGGGAGCGCCGCGCAGGGGGCAGGGATCAAGGCTGAAATTGCGAGAACGGCCCGGAATAGCTCTTTGCGCGCGGTGCCGCATAGGGCCCGAGCCGGGAGGTCTTCAGTCCAAGGCGCACCAGTGATTCCGTCAGCGTCACGGCGGCGGCGACGCCGTCGACCACGGGAAGGCCGTGCGCGGCGGCGAGCTCGCCTGCGAGATCGGCCATGCCGGCGCAGCCGAGCACGATCGCTTCTGCCCGGTCGTCACGGATGGCGGCGGTGATCTCCGCCGAGATCTTGCCGAGCGCATCAATGTTGCGCTCTTCCAGCGCCAGCACCGGGACCTCGGCGGCACGGACGCCGGCGCAGCGTTCGGCCAGGCCGTACTTCCGCAGATTGTGCTCAATCGGCACGATGGAGACGCCGAGCGTGGTCACCACGGCAAAGCGCGCCGCGATCAGGCTCGCGAGGTGGAAGCCGGCCTCGCCGATGCCGATCACCGGCGCTTTGGCGGCGGCACGCGCGGCATCCAGGCCGGTGTCGTCGAAGCAGGCGATGATGTGCGCGTCCGCGCCGTCGCGATCTGCCTCGCGGATGCAGCCGAGCATGCCGGGCACCGCGAAAGCTTCGTCGTAAAACCCCTCGATCGAGACCGGGCCCATCGCCGGCTGACGCGCATCGATCACGGTGCCCGCGAGGGCAACGCTGCGCGCGGCAGCGGCGATCTTCGCCGTCATCGACGCGGTTGTGTTGGGATTGACGACGTGAAGCCGCATCAGAACAGACGAGTCCTTATCTCAGACGAGTCCCTTGCCGGCGTCCGAGCCCTTGGCCGCCTGCCGCTTGTTGAGCACGTGAATGGTGCCGAGCGCAAGCGTGATGACCGTGAACGAGACCGCCGAGATCACGGTGCCGAGCGCGTAGATGTCGGGGTTGGTCACGGTGGTGGTGAGGCCTTGAAGATCCAGCGGCAACGTGTTCACGGCGCCGATCGCCTGGCTCGAGCGTGCGAGCTCGTCCCAGGACAGCGTGAAGCCGAACAGGCCGATGCCGATCACCGAGGGCAGGATGATCGGCAGCACGACATGGCGGAACGTCTGCCACGGTGTCGCGCCGAGATCGCGCGCGGCCTCTTCCAGCCGCGGATCGAAGCGGTTGAAGATCGCGAACATGATGAGCAGCCCGAACGGCAGTGTCCAGGTCAGGTGCGCGCCGAGCCCGGACGTCAGCAGGCCCATCGAGGTCTCGAAATTCTCGTTCCAATGCGCCTTGATCAGGTCGTCGATGATGCGGAACTCGAGCGAGATGCCGAGCGAGGTGATGATCGAGGGCACGATGAGGCTGGCGATCGCCGAGTAGAACAGGATGCTCTGCGCCTTGAACTTGCGTCGGAACGCCATGCCGGCGGCGACCGACAGCACGACGGTGACGATCATCACGACGATGCCGAGCAGCAGCGAGCGGCGGAAGGCGGCGCCGAGATCGACGATGCCGGTGCCCTGGAACAATTTCGCGATCCAGAAGGTCGATACGCCGTTCATCGGGAAGGTGAGGCCGCCCTGCGGCCCCTGGAACGACAGCACGTAGATCGCGATCATCGGCCCATAGAGAAACAGCACATAGGTCGCGAAGAAGATCGCGAGCACGTAGAACGAGCGGGGGCGTCCTTCCTTCATGCTCTAGAGCTCCTTCTTGATGTCGACGATGCGCGACATCATGGTGATGATCAGGAAGGTGATCGCGAGCAGGATCACGGCATTGGCCGCGGCGGCGGGGAATTGCAGCGCGTTGACCCGTGTCTCGATGATCTTGCCGGCGGCGGCGATCTGCTGGCCGCCCATCACGCCGATGGTGATGAAGTCGCCCATCACGATGGTGATGACGAAGATCGAGCCGATCACGATGCCGGGCTTGGCCAGCGGAATGATGACGTTGACGAGGGTCTGGAAACCGCTGGCGCCGGCATCATAGGCGGCCTCGATCAGCGACTTGTCGATGCGCACCATCGAGTTGAAGATCGGCACCACCATGAAGAAGGTGAAGAGGTGCACCAGTGCCAGCACCACGGAGAATTCGGAGAACAGCAGCCATTCCACGGGATGGTTGATCAGGCCCGTCTTCATCAGGCCGGTGTTCACGAGGCCGTTGCGGCCGAGCAGCGGGATCCAGGCGATCATGCGGATCACGTTGGAGGTCCAGAACGGGATCGTGCACAGCAGCGACAAGCCCATCTGCCAGGTCTTGGACTTGACGTGGAAGGCGAGGAAGTAGGCGACCCAGAAGCCGACGAAGAGGGTGATGGCCCAGACCAGGAAGCAGAGCTTCAGCGTCTTCAGATAGGTCTTGGCGATGGTGCAGAGCTCAGGGAGCTGCGCGATGCAGCCTTCGAACGTGTCGGTGTAGCCGCGGCCGGAGAAAGCCGGCAGCAGCTGGTATTCGTTATAGTCCCAGAACGAGACGATGACGACGAAGACGAGCGGAATGAGGAAGAACGCGAGAAGCACCAGCATCATCGGCCCGGCTTGGAGCCAGGAGATGAAGGACGGCGACAGGCGCGTCGGCTTTGCGGCGCGCGCTGTGCCCGACCCCGGGATCAAGCCCGGGGCTGCCTGTTGCAGGACTTCTTCCGACATGTCCGTTACGCCGCGATGAACTCGTTCCACTTGCGGACCATGTAGTCGTTCTCGTCCATCACGGCGTTCCAGCACGCGACCCCGCCCATGCGATCCTCGTAGGAGCCGCCGTCACGCACCGCGCCGGCCTTTTCCAGCAGCGATCCGTCGGGCGCCTTGATGTCCTTCTCGGCCGGCTTGCCTTCCATCCAGTAGGCCCATTCGTAGGGCTCCATGTGGGCCTTCGCGGTGGAGAGCACGGCGGAGTAATAGCCCTGGCGGTTGAGATAGGCGCCGGCAAAGCCCGACAGGAACCAGTTCACGAATTCATAGGCCCATTCGAGCTTGGCACCCGAGACGCCCTTGGATACGCAGAAGCCGGAAGCCCAGGACCGATACCCTTCCTTCAGCGGCTGGAAGGTGCAGGGGATGCCCATCGAGCGCACCTTGGTGACCGCCGGCGACCACATCGACTGAATCACGGTCTCGCCCGAGGCCATCAGGTTGACGCTCTCGTTGAAGTCCTTCCAGAAGGCGCGGAACTGGCCGGCCTTCTTGGCCTCGGTCATCACCTTCATGGTGAGATCGATCTCTTCCTTGGTCATGTTGCCCTTGTCGGCATATTTGTACTTGCCGGAGGCTTCCACGACCATGGCGGCATCCATGATGCCGATCGAGGGGATGTTGAGGATTGAAGCCTTGCCCTTGAATTCGGGGTTGAGCAGCTCGGCCCAGGTGCTGATCGGACGCTTGATCAGGTCGGGGCGGATGCCGAGCGTGTCCGCGTTGTAGACGGTCGGGATCAGCGTGACGAATTCGGTCGCCGACGTCGCGAACTTCTTGGAGTCCTTGCCTTCGAGATAGAGCACCTTCCAGGGCGCGGTGCCCTGGCCGCCGATCTTCTTGCCGCCGGGCGTCTCGCCCTTGGTGAAGACGGGCGTGATGTTGCCGAACTCCTTGATCTTCTTGGCGTCGAGCGCAAGGATGTTGCCCGACGGCACCAGCTTCTTCAGCGAGAAATATTCGGTATCCAGCACGTCGAAGGAATTCGGCTGGGTCATCACGCGTTTGGTGACGTCGTCCGTGGTTGCGGTGATGTATTCGATCTTGATGCCGGTGTCCTTCAGGCACTGCTTGGCGATGTCGTCGCCCTCGTTCACGGCCGTGCCGAGATAGCGCAGCACCTTCGCATCGGCCGACTTCACGTAGGGAAAGCCGGTGATCGCGCCGGAGCCGGCGGCGAGGCCGGCGAGACCCGCGGTGCCCTTCAATAGCGTGCGGCGGCTGACGCCGGTCTTCCTGGTCGTCTCGGTCATTTCGCTCACTCCTCTGTGTTGCGCATTTCCGTGGTGAAGGGTGCTATTGCAGGCGTTGCGCCTTGGCGGGATCCCAAGTCGCCAGCACGCGATCGCCCGGGCGGAACGGATGCACGTCGAAGGCGGCCTCGGGAACGTGGGAGAACAGGGCGGTGCCGTCGTCGAGCGTGAGCGATACGGCGATGTAGGAGCCCTGGTACTCGGTCTGGGTCAGCAGCGCCGGCGCGCCGAAGGCGCCGTCGACGAACGGCACGATGCCGAGCTGATCGGCGCGAACGGCGATGAGATTGCCGGCGTCGCTGAGCACGTTGTGGCCGCCGATGAATCGGGCCACGAATTCGGTGCGGGGACGATGGAAGATGTCGCGCGCCGTGCCCTGCTGCTCGATCCTGCCGTGGTTCATCACCACGATGTGGTCGGCGAGGGCCATCGCCTCTTCCTGGCCGTGGGTAACCTGGATGAAGCTGATGCCGAGCTCGCGCTGCAGCCGCTTCAGCTCGCCGCGCATCTTGACGCGCAGGAACGGATCGAGCGCCGAGAGCGGCTCGTCGAGCAGGAGGATCTGCGGCTCGGTGATCAGCGCGCGCGCGAGCGCTACGCGCTGCTGCTGGCCGCCCGAGAGCTGCGCCGGAAGACGGCCTGCATATTGGCTCATCGCGACCAGCTCGAGCAATTCGCCGGCGCGCTTGTGCCGCGTCGGCTTGTCGATGCCGCGCATCTTCAGGGCGAAGGCGACGTTGTCGAGCACGGTCAGGTGCGGAAACAGAGCGTAGGACTGGAACATCATCGCGGTGCCGCGCTTGGCGGGCTCGAGGTCAGTGACGTTCTGCGCGCCGAGGATGATGTCGCCTTCGCTGACCGCCTCGTGACCTGCGATCATGCGCAGCGTCGAGGTCTTGCCGCAGCCGGAGGGGCCGAGCAGGCAGCAATAGGTGCCGGCCGGGATCTTCAGGTTGACGTTGTCAACGGCCAGCGTGGCGTCGTAGCGCTTGGTGACGGCGACCAGTTCGAGAGCGGCGGGAATGGCCATGGCGTATCCGAGGAGGGGCGTTGCGTCCCGCCTCTCTCCGCAAGGTCCGTGCCAACAGCCCGCGACGATGCGAATCTTAAAAACTGTGCAGCGGAGTCAGATCGTTAGATCGATTCGGTCCCAATTTATCGGGCCGTCACCCGTGCAGCCAGCTGCACACAAAACGGGCGAAGATTGTATAAAGTTTCGCCTGTGATTGGATACAGCTCGTCGACTAACATTGCAGGCCGAACGTTCGTCGATCGAGCCCTCACAATCATGGCCGCCAAGACCCGCCAGAAATCCGATGCGCCAGATGCAAGCGATCGCGTCAGCCGTATCCGGGAGGGTGTGACTGCCGCGATCCTCGAGCATCGCCTGCTGCCCGGCACCAAGCTTGGGGAGGACGAGATCGGCGACATCTACGGCGCAAGCCGGACGCTGGTGCGCTCAGCGCTGCAGCAGCTTGCGCATGAGGGCATCGTCAACATCGAGAAGAATCGCGGCGCTTTCGTTGCGCGCCCGACGCCGGCTGATGCCCGCGAGGTGTTCGAGGCGCGGCGTCTGATCGAGCCCAGCATCGTGGACCGCGCCATTGACGCGGTCTCGCCGGCCTGGCTCGATCGCCTGCAGCACCATCTCACGGAAGAACGCGAGGCCGAGTTGCGCGGCGATGCCCGCGCCTCCGTCCGTCTGTCCGGCGAGTTTCATCGTCTCGTCGCCGAGATGAGCGGCCACAGCATCTATCTCGGCTTCCTGAAGGAGCTGATTGCGCGCTCCTCGCTCATCATCCTGCTCTACCGCCGTCACGACACGCCCGCGTGCGGCACCGATCACCACGCGGGGATCGCCGCCGCGATCCGCAAGCGCGACAAGGCGCGCGCCGGCGCCTTGATGCTGTCGCACCTGAACGAGATCGAGGCGGAGCTGTTCCTGAAGGATCCCGCCGCTGACGAACTGCGGCTGGCGGACGTGCTGGGGGCGTGAGAAGGGCGTCGCCAGCGCACGGGATCGGCGGGTCCGGACGCTATTGTGGCTCCAATCCGAGATTCTTGATCGACTCCAGCCAGACCGGCCCTTCTTTTTCGTAGAGGGCGACCGAGGATGCGCGGTCCATTGCCGGCGCATCGACCCCGAAGGCCTCCAGCAGCTTCTGGACACGCTCGGTCTTGCCGCCTTCGACCATGAGCTTGGCGAGCAGCTCGATCCGGTCGGGCGGCGTCGCAGCGGGCGCCACCAGGGTCGTGAAGCTGGTCAGCTGGAAGACCTTGCCGGTGACCCCCTGCTCGGTGAACGTCTTGGTGTCCGGCAGCTTCTTCATGCGAACCAGTGACGGAACAGCGATCGCGCGGCCAACGCCGGTATCAAGGACCGGAAGCGCGGCTTGGTAGCTGCCGGTCGCGGCCTGGATGACGCCGGCCGCCAAGTCCTGCCACATCGGCGCTTCGCCGCGGTAGTGCACGATGGAGATGTCGAGGTTATATTGGCGGTTGAGTTCGGCGATCGCGATGTGCGCGAACGAACCGATCCCATACGAGCCTGCCGTGACCTTGTTGCGGCGCGCATAGGCGACGAAATCTTCGATGGACTTTGCGCCGGTGGCGGAATGGACGACCAGCGGCAGATGACCCGATGGTGTCATCGCGACGATCGTGAAATCCTTGTCCGGATCGTAGGCGAGCGACTTCAGCAGCAGCCGGTTTCCGAGCAGGGTGGACGAGATCGTGTACATCAGCGTGTAACCGTCCGCCGGCGATTCCTTGACCGATTGCGCTGCCAGCGCGCCGCTCGCTCCCGTCTTGTTTTCGACGACGACCGGCTGTCCGAGCTTCTGAGAGATGTAATCGCCATAGGCGCGGGCGAACGCATCGGTGATGCCGCCGGCGGGCGTCGAGACGACGATCTTGATGGCTTTGGTCGGCCAGGCTTCGGCCGCGGACACGTCAGCCGTGGCCAGCACCAGGCCTGCAATTGCAGCGCCCAGCATTGCGACGAATGTCCTCACTTGCCCCTCCCGTTTTGTTGCGTCTTTGGGCGCCCTTTGGCCGCCGGGCAGAGACGTCACACGACCAGAGCCAAATAGAAACAACATTTCATTATGTGAAATGGCTAGCTCTTGGCGGCCGCGGACGGGCCGGCCGCAGCAAGCCTGGCGCTGAGCGTCTCGGCCAGTGCGGAGGCGACTTTCTTCATCTGAGGCACGAAGCGCCGGAGACCTTCCTCGGTGCTGACGGCCTCGCGCAGCATCATCACGTTCATGCTTGCGAACAGGCGGTTCGGAACAGCGACGGGAACGCCGATCGCCCAGACGGCGCCGCCGAAGATGCGGCGGCTGTAGCTCTCGTCCATCACTGCGAATCCGGCTTTCCGGATCGCGCGCAGCACCTTGGTGAGTTTGGCGGGATTGCGGGCGAGGTCGTTCCAGGGCTCCGGGCTGAGGGCAAGGCGCGCCGCGATGCGCTCCTGCTCGGCCGGTTCACAAAACGCCAAATAGGCGCGCCCCATCGAGGTGCCCAGCACGGGAAAGCGAAAACCCGGCGGACGGTAGAAGAGCAGCGAACCGCCGATCCGGGTCGTATGCGCGATCACCATGGATTCCTCGTCGAGCACGGCCACGTCCGAGGGCCACTGAATCTGTTGGCGAAACTTGTTGAGCATCGGTTCGGCGATACCGCCGATCCAATTGGGTTCGTCGTAGCCGGCGCTGAGCAGGAGCGCCCGTCCGGTCGGGGCATAGCTGGGCGGCTCGGCGCGCCGCACCACATATCCTTCATGCTCCAGCGTTTCGAGCATGCGGACGATTGTTGCCTTGTTGAGGCCCGTCGCCTTATGCAGCGAGCCTACGGTCGATTGCCGTTCCTGGTTGATGACGCGCAGGACCTCGAGGCCTCTCGACAACGCGATAACGGGACGGAACGAGGGCATGGCAGCTCTTTGTGAGGACCGTTCCGCTAGTCAATGATGCAATCGCCGGATCAGTCAACAGGCCCGACTCCCGGCCGGGAATTGGACGGTGCCGCATCGGCTCCTCAGCGACCGAGTTCGCTTTCGGCGGCAAGCTGCCCCTCTGCCGTGATCTCGTATTCGCCGTCGTGCTTGGTCATCCATCCTGACCTGACCATCTCTCGTGCAAGCTGTATCGAGCAGATCGGATGATTGCCGCCCGGGTGATACAGCCTATCGTTGCGGACGAGCAGGTGCCCGTACAATCGCGCCTGGCGCAGCGCCCTGCGCATCCCCGGTGATGGACTTTTCATGCCGGTTCAAGCGCGAGCGCGATGAAGGTTCCTAATGAATGCGGCCATCTCATCGGCGTTTCGTTCGATAGCGCACATAGGAACCGTCATTCTGCTGCATCGTTTGTTCTTCCGAGGAGTAGCGCCATGAATGTACGGGATGAGCACACGTGGTCCCTCTGGATGGACGTATCTGTCGCCGAAGCTCCGGTGCTGTCGAGTACGGTCGGCGTGGACGTTGCCGTGGTCGGCTCCGGAATAGCCGGGCTTTCGGTCGCATATGAACTTGCTTGCCATGGACGTTCGGTCGCAGTCTTCGATCGCGGCCGCATCGGCAGCGGGATGACGGCGCGCACCACGGCGCATCTGGCGACCGCGCTTGATGATGGTTATGATGCGTTTGTGCGAGTCCGCGGCCCTGACTGTGCGCGGCGTTACTATCAGAGCGTCGCTGCCGCGATCGATCGCGTCGAGGCCATCCAAGGCGCCGAGCACATCGATTGCGGTTTTAAGCGCGTCGATGGCTATTGGGTACTGGCATCCGAAACGTCCGCATCCGAGCTGGATAGTGAATTGGACTGCTGTCGCAAGCTGCAGATTCCTGTCGAAAATTGCATTAATCCGACACCATTCCATGACAGGGGTCAGACGCGTTCGCTGCGCTTTCCGCGCCAGGCGCGCCTGCATCCGACTAAATATCTCGCCGGTCTGGCGAGCGCACTGCAGCGCCGGGGCGCCCAGCTCTATGCTGACACCTGCGTCGAGAGCATCCAGCAACGCCAGGGTAGCATGGTCGTCACCACCGCCTCAGGCTACGAGGTTCACGCCGCCGACGTGGTGGTTGCGACCAACTCGCCCGTCAATGTTCAGGTGGCAATCCACACCAAGCAGGCGCCTTACCGCACTTATGCACTCGCCGCGAAGATTGCGGCCGGCGCCGTGGAGGATGCGCTCTACTGGGACACGCTCGATCCTTATCATTATGTCCGCCTCCACCCGTTGTCTGCCGACGAGGACATCGTGATCATCGGCGGCGAAGATCACAAGTCGGGTGAAGCGAATGATGGCGCACAGCGCCTTGACGCGCTTGAGCGCTGGGCGCGCGAGCGGTTGCCGGATTTGCGCGAGGTCACCCATCGGTGGTCGGGTCAGGTGCTGGAGCCGGTCGATTTCGCCGGCTTCATCGGCCGCAGCCCCGACGAGGAGCATGTATTCGTTGTCAGCGGCGACTCCGGGCAGGGGATCACCAACGGGCTCGTGGCCGGCATGCTGATCGCGGATCTCATCACCAGCGGCGCAAGTGCCTGGGAGGACGTCTACGCTCCGTCGCGGAAGATTCAAAGGAACATCGGCGAGTTCATCAGCGAGAACATCACCCCTATCAAGAATTTCGCGGAGTATCTCACCGCAAGTGAAATCGCGAGCGCTGAACAACTGCGGCCCGGCGAGGGGCGCCTCTTCCGAAGTGGCCTGAAGAAGATCGCGGCGTGCCGGGACCGAAGCGGACATTTGCATTTGCATTCGGCGAGCTGCACCCATTTGGGCTGCGTCGTGCACTGGAACTCGCTCGAGCAGTGCTGGGATTGCCCATGTCACGGATCGCAGTTTGCCCCCGATGGCACCGCGCTCAACGGCCCGGCGATTTCCCCGCTCGGCGAGGCTGAAAAGCCGGCCAATCTTGAAGCGGCAGAATGACCGGCATCGGTCGGCGTGTTGTGGTCAGGCTTTAACGGGGCTTGCCCTGACGGCTGCAGCTTATACGTGACGAGCTGCATGTGAATCATGACGCGCGGCGATCTGATGTGACTAGTCCTCGCAAACTGTACAGGCTATATCCTGTCGCCTTCTCATTGAACTGTCATGTTACCGCAAATGCTGAAGTCAGATGCTGCGCCGGCTCGCAAGACTCCGGGCGCGCCGGAAGCCAATTCTGCTGTTGGGAACACCAAGAGAACGCAGCTCCTCACCGGCTTCCCGGGGCAACGCGAGGAAGTCAGCGTGGAACCCGCGACGGTCGAGGAGCGCGCTGCCATTGAGCAGACGCCATCGCAGGACGTGACGCCCGCGCCGAGCCCAACCCAGCCCGCATCTCCCGTTGGCGAAATCGAGCTCAAGCTGCTCGTCGGTGCCGATCGCATGGCGCATTTCGGCGCAGCGCCCGTGATCGCGGCGAACGCACGCAACAAGGGCACGCGCAAACGTCTCAAATCCGTCTACTACGACACGCCCGAGCGGGCGCTTCGTCGTGCCGGCCTGAGCTTGCGCGTCCGCCAGAGCGGCACGCGTTTCGTGCAGACCGTGAAGACCGAGGTTGCGGACGATCCGTTGCGTCGCGGCGAATGGGAAGCAAGCGTGCCTTCGCTTGCGCCCGATCTCGCTTTGGCGATGCCGTTCATTCCGGAGAAGCTTCGCGAGCGACTCAAAGCGCAGCCGCTCGAAGCGGTGTTCACGGCCGATGTGCATCGGCACACGCGCATCATCGACTTGCCATCCGGCACGGTCGAGGTCGCCTGCGACCAGGGCGAGCTGACGGCCGGCGACCGGTCGGTTCCTGTCAGCGAGATCGAGCTGGAGCTGAAGAGCGGCAGCACGAGCGTGATCTACGAGATCGCCCTGCGCCTTGCGGAGCACGGAACGGTGAAGCCGTCCATCCGCAGCAAGTCGGCGCGCGGCTTCGATCTTGCCGCGGACCTGCCGCCGTCGGCTCGCCGGCCGCGCAAGCTTCGTCTCGATCCCTCCGTGACGCTCGACGAAGCCTTCGCGACCATCTTGCGCGCCTGCTTCCTTCACCTGCTGCAATCGCTGCCGGCGGCCGAGGACGGCCGCAATCCGGAAGGCGTGCATCAGCTGCGCGTCTCGCTGCGCCGGCTGCGATCCGCGCTCGATCTGATGCGATCGGTCGGCGCGCTCAGCAACCTCGAGGCGCTGCGCTCGGAGGCCAAATGGCTGGCGCAAGGCCTGTCTGCCGCGCGCGACTGGGACGTGTTCCTGCTCGCCACCTTGCCGGCGATCGCAAAAGCCTGTCCGTCGGTCGCGGGTTTCGATGCGCTTGGGCGGGCCGCGGCTCAGCGTCAGGCGGAAGCCTATCGCAGCGCCCGCCACGCGCTCGATGATCGCCGTTGCGCGCTCTTCCTGATCGGTCTTGGCGGTTGGATCGAGACGCGCGGCTGGCGCAACGGCGTTGCGCCGGAAGATCTCGGCCGGCTCGCCGAGCCCGCCATCAATTTCGCGCAGCGCGTCCTGTCGGAACAGCACGCGAAGGTGCTCAAGCGCGGCCGCCGCTTCAAGTCGCTGACGGTCGACGAACTGCACCGCGTGCGGCTCGCCACCAAGCGGCTGCGCTATCTCAGCGAGTTCCTGCTGCCGCTCTACGAGGATCGCAAGTCCGCACGAAAATTCGCGCGCCGGCTCGCCGGCTTGCAGGAGGAGCTCGGCGTCTTCAACGACATGGCGGTGACGGCCTCGTTGCTCGACGGGCTCGGCGCTGACGATCGCGACAGCACCATTGCGGCGGCCGCGATCGCCGGCTGGCAGGCGCGGGCATCGATCGGCATGCAGCAGGGCTTGCAGGATAGCTGGCGGGATTTCACCGCCGCGCGCGTGCCCTGGTCGCGCCAGGGCGAGCAGAGCTGATCGCGCTTTCCCAAAAAGTTGCGGCCAGCCATTGGGGGATGGCTGGCCGCGCGCGAACCGGTCTGGGACGGGGAGGGGTGGGGATGTGACCGGGTCGCGTAACCTGTTGTCTCGTTCCTATTGATCTTTCGCGCTGGCGGTGGAGACCGCCGGCTTGGTATCGCCCAGCGAGACCCAGACGTTGGAATCGCTCTGCGACTGGCGCTTGACGAAGCGGTAGCCGGTCTCCGTCCAGGCCAGGACGTTCTCGTTCTGATTGTCGAGAACAAACTCGCCCTTGTCGGTCTTCACCGTCAGCACCGCGTGCCCTTCGCCCTTCTTGTCGCGCACGACGGTGATGAGCAGGGCCTGGCGCGGCCAGCCGGCATCCATCAACATCTTGCGCTTCAACAGCACGTAGTCTTCACAGTCGCCGTAACCGTCCGTCGGCAGCGACCACTTCTCGATCACGCCCCAGTGCTCCTGGTCGGTCAAAGGCTTGACGGTCTCGTTGACCCAGCGATTGACCTTGACGAGGTCGCGCCATGCGGCCTGCGACATCACGATGTCGCGCGGCTGCAGCGGTGCGCCCTGGCACTGGGCAGCATTGTCCGCGCAGAACTCGACCCAGCCGATCGGCGCACGCGTGGTGTCGCCGAGGCTCGCGTAGAGCAGACGGCCTTCGCCGGCCTGCGCTGCCGCGCTGATCCCGAAGAGCATGGCGGCCAGCGCCAGTCCCTTCCCCCGTCCCCTGAAGTCAAACATTGCGGCCCCCGTTTCTTGTTGGGACCACATTTCGCACGGAGCTTTTGAGTTGCCGCTAAGTCGACCAAGTCAAGTCGAGACGAATGCAAGTAAAAGGCGCGGCAAATTCGATCTATACTTGAATAGAATTCGCGTAAAATTCGATATGACTGCAATTGATTCAAATTTTATCCATTAACGCGGAAACGCCGGGAGAAGCGTTGTTTGTGCTCATCTGCAGCCCCTCCGTTAACCGCTGGCCATTCGCCGCAGGACATGAAAAAGGCGGCGTCCGCATCGCGGAAGCCGCCTTCGAGCCTGGAAATATGGAGGTTTTCGCGTCTTTGCGCTTTACCGCGCGGTAACGCTCTCTTCGAGTGTCTCCGCCGGCTGCTCGTGCATGAACTCCAGCGCGAAGCCGTCCTCGAGGTTTCGGACCACGCGGCCCTGGACCCGGCCGAGCAGAACCGTCGATTTCAGCGGCGGACGGTTCTCGGCAGCGATCGCCGCGCCCGACAGCGAGAGGTCGATGATGCGGCAGGTCATCTTGGTGCCGTCCTCGAGCGTCAGCACCGCGATCGGGTTGCGCGGCACGATACGGTCGTGGCGGCGGTCCTCCGGCAGATTGAGGATGTCGCGGTTGGCGAGCCAGGTCAGCTGCGCGGCGAGCTTGTCGCGCTTGCGCGGCGTCGCACCGATGGTCATGGCGAAGCCGTTGTCGATGATCCGGGTGATCTTGCCCTCGACGCGGCCGATATGGTCGAGATAGGCGACCACGCGGTCGCCGACATTGCCGATGCCGGGGGCGAGCAAAGCGAGGCCGCCCGGCGACATGTTGATCACCTGGCAGGGGAATTCCCGGCGGTCCGGCAGCATGTAGCGGCCGAGTAGGTGCACCTTCACCCGCTGGAAGCGTCTGCGCTCCTCGGCGGCCGGAAGAAATTTTTTGTTCGCCAACGCCATTTCCAACACCCGACCCCCCGCCCGGGCGGAGTCCTTGCGACCCTAAGGTGCACAGGGTTAATGCCGCGTTAGGATCGGGCGCGCTGGACACGGACAGACGCGATGCGCTCGAAAAGCCACACCTTCAGGGGGGCTCGGCTTCCTCGCGGCGCGCCCATAAAGCAGGCACAGCAGCGCCAGCAGCACGGCGGCCGAGAGCCCGAGCGACCAGTGGATGCCGATCGCCGCGCCTGCGACCCCGACCGTGATGCCGCTGAAGGCCCGCATGCCGAGCCCGGCCATGTTGTAGAGGCCGACGACGCGGCCGCGGATGTCGTGCGGCGCATTGAGCTGCACCAGCGCCTGCGCCATGGTGTTGAAGGAGAGCTCGAAGAAGCCCGCGAAGAACAAGAGCGCGATCGCGACCGGATAGACCGGCACGAGCGCGAAGCCGAGCAGCGCTGCGCCCCACAGCATCGCGAGCAGGATGGCTGTGCGCGGCGTGCCCTTCAATCGTCCCCAGGATTCCAGCGCGATGGCGGCGAGCACTGCGCCGGCGGCGTCCGCCGCGAGCAGCACGCTGTAGGAGACGCCAGGATCGCCATGGCCGAGATCCCCGGCATAGCCCGGCATCTGGGCGTGATAGGCGTTGCCGATCATAAAGGAGGTGAGGCCGGCGAGCCACGTCATCGCCGACAGCACGGGCTGGGTGCCGATCGCGCGGATGGTGAGCACGATGTCGGCAAGCCCGCGCACGGCGAAGCGCCGCACTGCCACGCTCTTGTCCCGCACCGGGGCCCAGAACAGCCAGAGCAGCATCGGCAGATAGAACAGCGTGTTGAAGATGATGCCGTGCGAGGGACCGAGCGTCAGCATGATGAGCCCGCCGACCGCAGGTCCGACCAGGATGCCGAGATAGCGCGCCATCGCGTTCAGCCGCACCGCGCTCGGCAGATCGGCCGGGCCGACCAGGTCATAGAGCAGGAGCTGGTTCGGGGTCTGCCAGAGCACGCCGGCGCAGCCATGGATCACCAGAAGCAGCATCGCGTGCCACATCTGGATCGTGTCGGTCAGGAAGAAGAAGCCCCAACCGGCGGAGGCGACGATGAACAGCAGCATGCCGCACTGGATGATGCGGCGCGGATCGAACCGGTCGGCGAGGCCACCGACCGCGACGGAGAACAGCAGGAACGGCAGCCAGTGCGACAGCACGGCAAACCCGCCCAGCGTCGGCGAATGGAATTTCTGGAATACCACCCAATAGCTGATCACATGCTCGATATTGTCCGCCATCATCGCCAGCACGTAAGAGGCGAACTGGACACGGTAGGGCACGGACCTCATCGCCGCGAACGATCCGGACGCGGCCACGGGATTTTGGGGTAGGGGATTCACGGGATGACCTGAGGTGAGACTCGTGGCGAGTTACACGCTCGCCGGCCGGCGCTCAAGACAATTGGGCGTGCTGGAACAGCAGCCATGCACTCTTGCCACGAGGCCCGCGTTATCTGAGGTGCGAGCCTCGCGACTTCCGGCCTGCTCTCGTCGAGCCGCAGCAGTCGCCCCATGCAGGTGACGAAATTATTCGCTACGATCGTCTCCATGGTACAGAACAGTCTCTACGATCGGCCGGATCTCTATGACCTGATGGCTCCGCCAGATCCGATCCTAGAACGCTTCTATGTCGACATCGCGCGCGAACGCGGTGGCCGCATTCTCGATCTTGCCTGTGGGAGCGGTCGCCTGACCTTTCCATTGGCGCAGGCGGGTCTTGATGTCATTGGAGGCGATCTGTCTTCCGCGATGCTGGAGCGGGCGCGAGATCACGCCAGGGCGAACGCGGTTGAGCCCGGCTTCGTCGAATTGGACATGCGCGATTTCGATCTCGGCGGGCGGACTTTCGACACCATCATTGTCGCGATGAACTCGGTGCTGCATCTGCATAGCCCCGACGACTTCAAAGGCTTCTTCGGGTCGGTCGGCAGACACCTGTCGCCGCAGGGCCGTCTGGTGTTCGACGCCTTCCTGCCCAATATCGCCATGCTCAACACTGATCCCAACAAGCGCGAGTTGATCGGCACGGTGATCCACGATGGCCTTGGCGCGATCACCGTCGAGGAGACTGCGAGGTACGACCCGCTTACCCAGATCAGGCACGTGGATTGGTACTGGTCGAGCAAGACGGAGAAGGACTTTTGGCAAGCCGCCTTGCCGATGCGCAACGTCTTCCCGCAGGAGATGCCGTTGCTCGTGGCCTCGGGCGGCTTGCGCCTCATCGAGCGCTTCGGTGATTTCGATCGCAGTCAGCTGACGGCAGAAAGCATGCGGCAGATATGCGTCTGCGGTCTTTAGTCCTGTAGCCCGGATGGCGCCAACGGGTCGGCGCGAAGCGCCGCCCGATGACAGGCTCCGCGAAATCCGGGGGCCGCTTCCCCGTATTCCGCTACGCTCCATACGGGCTGCAAGGCCGCACCTTGGCACGAGCGCGCGTCTCACATACGCTTCGCCTCAGCCCGCACACAAATCATAACAAGCGGGCAGCGAGGAAACAGCCATGCAACAGATCCGCGTCTGCACCCACGCAGGGCCCGGCAGCGAGCCCGTCATCCGCACGGTGCCATGGCCGAAGATCGGCCGGAAAGCCGCGCTGATCAAGGTCGGCGCCTGCGGGGTTTGCGGCACCGATCTCCATATCCTCAAGGGGCACTGGCCGAAGCCGCTGCCCTGGCCGTTCACGCTGGGACACGAGCTCGGCGGCGTCATCGTCGAATGCGGCGACGAGTTCACCGAGGATTTCATGAGCAAGCCGCTCAAAGTTGGATCGAAAGTGATGATCCCGCCCTTGATGCCGTGCGGCCGCTGCTACTATTGCATCCACTATCCGCAAACCGCGAACAAATGCCTGACGCCGGTCTATTACGGCCGCTATCTCGGCTTCGACAAGGCGCCGCATTTGTGGGGCGGCTGGGCCGAATATGTCTATGTCGATCTCGACATGCTGCCGGGCACCAAGATCTACAAGCTGCCGGACGACATGTCGTTGCGCCTGGGTGCGCTGTCGGAGCCGCTGACGTCCTGCATTCGGGCCTTCAATCGTGCGACCCGCGCCGGCGGATTCAGCTGGGGCGACACTGTCGTGATCCAGGGCTCCGGCCCGATCGGCATTCTGGCGGTCGCGGCCGCCAGGGAGATGGGAGCAGGGCGCGTGATCTGCGTCGGCGCGCCGGAGGAGCCGCGGCTCAAGCTGGCGCGTGAGTTCGGCGCGGAGGCGACCGTGAACATCGAGGAGCTGAAGTCACCGCCGCATCGCATCGATCGCGTGCGAAAGATCGTCGGCGGCTTCGGCGCCGATCTCGTGATGGACTGCTCGGGACATCCGACCGCCGGCCCCGAAGGCATCGAGATGCTGCGCGACGGCGGCACCTATGTCGAGATGGGCCAGTTCACCGACACCGGCTCGATCGACACCTCCTGGCACCGCATCTGCACCAAGGATCTCAACGTGCTGGGATCCTGGGGCTTCACCGGCAATGATCTCCCGCTCGGCGTCGACATGCTCTACCGCACGCGTGACAAATATCCTTGGGCGAAGATGCAGACGATCTACCCGTTCACGGAAGCGGGCGTCGCGCAGGCGGTGAAGGACGCGATGGCGATGAAGACGGTGAAGTCGACCATCGTGCCGTGGCCGGAGCTGATGGAGTAGACGATGCCGTCCGCGCCTCACGATCTCGCGGCGTTCCTGGTCGAAGCCAAACGCCGCACCTATGCGGGTCTCGATGACGATGCGACCGTTGCTGCGCCGCTGCTTACCGGCTCCAAGCAGCTCGAGCATCACGTGCCGCCTTATGCCTATCGCGATATCTATTTCGGGATGGGCTTCTTCGTCGGGCAGGAGACCGTGTCGCGGGATGAACGCGTCATCTGGTCGATGAGCTACAGCGGCGGCGTTCGTGCGGAGATCACGGAGCGGGAGATCTTCCTCGCCATCTACAAATTCCTGCGCCAGGCGTTGCTGCGCGTCGGCGTCGAAGAGCCTTACCGGGGACCTCGCCTGTTCGAGCTGGACGGCATGGCGTACCGCAACGAGATCAAAGGGCGGTATCGATCGCTTCCACGGTGTGGAGACGATTGCCCGGCAGGATGGTACACCGCTTTATGAGCTGCGCTATGGTGGCGGCCTGCTGCGATAGATAAAATCCGTAGCCCGGGTGGAGCCGAGCGTAATCCGGGGACGCCCGTCCCGCATTCCGCTTTGCTCCATGCGGGCTAAAAGTCGGAGCCCGGAACGAGCGACGAAATGACCGACGAAAAGACACCCGAACCAGCCCGGCAATCGCCCTTCAACGCCATCCGCGCGATCGACTACACCGTCGTCTTCGTGCGCGACATGGCGGCGATGCGGCGCTTCTACGAGGACGTCCTCGCCTTTCCACTCTCGCGCGAGCTGTCGCCGAATTGGATCGAGTACAGCATCGGCAGCAACACGCTGGCGCTGGCAAGGCCGAGCCGCACCGCCGGCGATGCACCGACGCCAACGGGCAGCGCCTCGCTGCAGCTGGCCTTCAAGGTCTCTGCGGCCGAGGTCGACGCGTGCGCCGATGAACTCGTGCGGCAAGGCGTGGCGCTGCTGTCGCCGCCGACGAACCAGCCCTTCGGCCATCGCACGCTGTTCTTCCGCGATCCCGACGGCAATCTGCTGGAGATCTACGCGGAGATCTGAGAGATTCTATTTGACGTATCCGGACAACATGGCGTGCGCCCAGTCCGGGCGGTTGTTGGCTAGCGCGCGCGCCGAGGCGGCCTCCCAATCGTATTCGAGCGCCAGGAGCTCAACCTGCCAGCCCCTTTTGCCCTTGGTGAGGATCGCGTAGCGGGCGTGAGGCGAGCGGTGTTCCAGTTTCGCGGCAAAGGGAATGTCGGCGAAGACCGGGCATCCGACGCTGCCGGGATTGAGCACCAGACATTCGCGCGGTCCGTGAACGACGGCCGGGCGGTGGCTATGGCCACACAGCACCACGCGTGCCGCCGGCTCGCTCGCAAGGCGTGCCTCCAGCACGTCGCGGCGTGCCGGCACGAAGCGGCCGTCGTCGAGCGCGTCCTCCAGCAGGCACGCCGTATCGCTCTCGGGCGTGCCATGGCAGGCCAGGATGCCGTCGTCCAGCCGCAGCTGGGAGGGCAGGTTGTGAAGCGCGCGGCGCTGCTCCGCAGTCAATGCGTTGCGCGCAAACAGACCTGCCGGCGAGAGCTTGTCATCCGGAAACTCCTCGATCCAGCGATCATGATTTCCACGAACCGTCGGCAACGCCAGCGATTGGAGGAATTCGAACGTTTCCCTCGGCCACAACGGGCTGGTGACGCAGTCGCCGAGGTTGACTATCCGATCGACGCCCCGCGTCTTGATATCCGCCAGCACCGCCTCCAGCGCGGCGAGATTGCCGTGGATGTCGGAAATGACCGCCAATCGCATCTTTATTCCCCATATCGCCAGACGTGAGCGTGGCTCGGCTATAGGCCGATCCCACCGCGCCAAGGTTAATCGAGCTGGCCGCAAAAATCCGCTGCAAGCTTCAGGCGCGGCTCGCCGTCAAGCCATGCATCACGGCTATGGTGATTTCCGGGCGCTTGGCGTAAAGAGCGCCCAGATCAAATCAGCGTGCGGTCGGGCCGTTTGCCGCGCACGCAGCTCGGGGCGCCGGTTCACCGTTTGCGCGCCTGAATCAAACAAGGTTTCCCATCTCGTGTCTCTTCCGGCCCTGACCCCGCCGCTCGCCCGCGCTTTGGCCGAGCGGAACTATGATTCACTGACGCCCGTCCAGCTCGCGGTGCTCGCCCATGAAGCCACCGGCCGCGACCTCCTGGTCTCGGCCCAGACCGGTTCCGGCAAGACCGTCGCTTACGGCTTGGCCATCGCAAAGAACATCCTCGATGACGCCGAGCAGTTCGCACCAGCGGCCGCGCCGCTCGCCTTGATCGTGGCGCCGACCCGCGAACTCGCGCTCCAGGTTCAGCGCGAGCTGGCCTGGCTCTATGGGCATGCCGGCGGGCGTGTCGTCTCTTGCGTTGGCGGCATGGATCCGCGGCGCGAGCAGCGCGAGCTCGCCGCCGGCGCGCATATCGTCGTCGGCACCCCCGGGCGTCTGTGCGATCATCTGCGGCGCGGCCGTCTCGACATTTCCGAGCTCGCCGCGGTTGTGCTCGACGAAGCCGACGAGATGCTCAATCTCGGCTTTCGCGAGGACATGGAATTCATCCTCGAGACCACGCCGCAGACGCGCCGCACCTTGCTGTTCTCGGCGACGTTTCCGCGCGGCATCGTCGCGCTGGCGCGGCAATATCAGCGCGACGCCTTCCGGATCGAGGTCGCCGGCGACGAGGGCGGCCACGCCGATATCGAATACCGCGCGATCCGCATCGCGCCCGCCGACGTCGAGCATGCCGTCGTCAACGTGCTGCGCTTCTACGAGGCGCCGAGCGCGCTGGTGTTCTGCAGCACGCGCGATGCCGTCAGGCATTTGCAAGCCGCGCTCCTGGAGCGCGGCTTCTCTGTGGTCGCGCTGTCGGGTGAATTGACGCAGAACGAACGCACCCTGGCGCTGCAGTCGCTACGCGACGGCCGCGCCCGCGTCTGCGTCGCGACCGACGTTGCCGCCCGCGGCATCGACCTGCCGAGCCTCGACCTCGTCATTCATGCCGATTTGCCCAACGACGCCGAGGTCCTGCAGCATCGCTCGGGCCGCACCGGGCGTGCGGGCCGGAAGGGGACGAGCGTCCTGCTGGTGCCGCCCGCGCGGCGGCGGCGCGCCGAGCTGCTGCTCGATCTCGCAGGGGTCGACGCGGTCTGGGGCACGGCGCCGCAGGCGGAAGACATCCGCAAGCTCGATCATGCGCGCATGAAGGACGTGCTGTTCACGGAGGAGACTGGTCCTGACGATCTGGCTTTGGCGCAATCGCTATTGGCCGAGCGCTCGGCCGAGGACATCGCCGCCGCGCTCGCGCGGCTTTATCGCGCGCGGCTGCCGTCGCCCGAGGACATCATCGATCCCGGCGAGCGAAGCGGCAGGCCGGAACGCGGGCGTGATAGGTCCGAACAGGGCGAGGACCGCGCCAAGCCGCGGTCGAAGGCTGGGAAATCCTCGAAGCACGTCATGGCGGATGGCAGCGTCTGGTTTCGCGCCGCCATCGGGCGCCGCAAGAACGCGGAAGCGCGCTGGCTGCTGCCGATGATCTGTCGCCGCGGCGGCATCGACAAGCGCGACATCGGCGCCATCAGGATCATGGACACCACCACCGAGTTCGAGATTTCCCAGCGGGTCGCCGAATCCTTTGCGGCAAAGATCAAGCGTCCCGACAAGGAAGACAGCATCCGGATCGAGCCGATGACGGATGCGCCTCACCGGCAAGAAGCTCCTCAGGAGCGCCCCCGCGCGCCGCAGCGCGAGGCCGGCGCTCATCATGAACGGCGCGAGGATCGCCCGCGCGAGGCAGCCGGATTCAAGCCGCGCAGCAAGCCTCACGGCGAGCGCGCGCCGAAACTCGGCGATGCGCGTTCTTTCGCAAAGAAAAAGAAGCATAAGAACAAGCCCGGCCATGCAGAGCCTTCGGTCACGCCGTGGCCTGCGAAGGGCGCGCCCGGAAAAAATGCGAAGAAGAAGCGTCGGGGCTGATCTGCCGCTTTCCGGCCCCGGCCAGACTAACGCCGCCGAAGGCTCGCGCGGTGCGCTATGGCGCAACAAAGCGGCAAGAGCGGCGCCTGCGGCGAGTCGTCGCTTGAATCGAATTTAATCGAGTCGAGAGTCTGAAAGCGAACTGAAGGTCCGATCCTGGTTGGTCATAGTTGGCATCGGCAGGGGGGCGAGAGCAGCTCATCAGCAGCATCCCTCCATTTTGAGAGTAGGGGCACTGGTTTCCCGGTGCGGCCCGCACCCGGGAGCTTTTGAGAGTCTTCAATCCAACATCTGGTTTCGCGTGAAAGGATGGAATGACGATGCATGATGCCAATGTGAAAGCCGAGGCGAATGCCACTCCCGCGGGTGGGAATGGTGGTGCAAGGCTCAAGTTCGACGTGCCGTTTTTCAATATCCAGGAGATCTTCGGCGATCTTGCCGAGCAGGGCGCCGCGCGGGCCAAGGCAAATCTCGAGCAGATGAAGGCGGCTTCCGAGGAGATCACCGACGCTTTCCACGAAGCCTGTGCGACCAATGCCATGCGTGCCGCCGACTACGGCACCAAGGTCATCGAAATATCGAAAGTCAATACCAGCTCCACCCTGGAATTCCTGTCCCAGCTCGCCGATGCGAGATCGTTTGCGGATGTCGTGAACCTCTCCACCACCCACAGCCGCAGGACCTTTGAAATGGCTTCCGGGCATAACCGGGAGCTTTGGGACCTTGCCCAGAAGGTTGCGACCGAGACGGCCGAGCCGATCAAGAAGAGCTTCAACCGGGTTCTGCACAGGGCAGCTTGAATCGAGGCTATCGGCCGCGTGAATCGGCGGACGAGCGTCTTCGCCAGAAGAGACGCCGTCCGGCTGATGGCGGCGACGCCTTTCCGTGAAGGGATGCCGAGCTGGAGGAAATCAGATGGGTATGGTGATGATCAAGTGCCCGGAAACCGGCCGAGCCATTTCGACCGGCATCGAGATGGACCGCGAACGATTTCGGTGCAGTGCAGTGTTCTTCTCTCGCACCTATTGCGGGATGTGTGCGGCAACGCACGAGTGGTTTGCCAAGGAGGCCTGGGTCTGCGAAACGGGAAGTCCGGGGGCAGGCAGTCGTTCCGCGCGGGAGCGGCGTGAAGCCGCCTGACGGCGTCCTGCGAAGCAATCCGATCAATTTTGCCCGGGGACGGGCATTACGTCGCGGCGAGGTCGCGCAGCATGTAGGTCGCGCCGTCGCCGTAGGATGCGAGCTTTGCGTGCAACTCGGCGTCCGCCGTCACGGTCCGAAAGCCGACGCGTTCCCATAGCGGCGGCGTGCCGTAGACCGAGACCAGCGCGAGCGTTCTGATGCGTGATGCACGCGCCAGCTTCTCGATATCGGCGACATAAGCGCGCACGCCGCCGCCGCGGAACCCCGGCAATACGGCGACGTCGTGGATGTAGAGACAGTCGGCGCGATCGGGCAATGCTTGCAGAAAGCCGTCGAGCGGCGGAATCTGGTGCCGCATCCAGGGATGCGCCAGCCCGTAGCCGGCGATGCCCTGGTCCGTATCGAGCACGCTGCAGCCGTCCGGGCAAAGCCTGATCTTCTCCGCCAGCACCTCTTCGCGTTCGGGCAACGCCGGATGGATGCGTGCCGCAATCGCGCTGATCGCAGGAAGGTCGGAGGCGCGCGCGGGACGCCAATGCGGCTTGCTCATGTCGATCCGTCATTCGTGGTGTCCTTCCAGTCTATTCCGCCGCGGCGATGCGCGCAGCGGGAAAGATCCTGGCGGTCGTTATCGCGGATATTCCAGCTGCATCGCCACGAAGTCGGCCGTGCGTGCTCCGTAGCGCGTCTCGATCGCGCGCAGCGTTTCGTCCAGCGCCCGCGCCGGCGGCGAGGCGCCGGAATCCGGCACGGCCTGCTCCGCCGGCCAGCTCCCGGCAATGCGGTCCGGCAGGATGCGAAGACCGCTGCGGCTGGTCCGCGCCTCTGCCGTGGCGGCGAAGGTGAGGGCGCGCGAGCGGTAGGTGCGCGACCACGCATCGGCGATCAGGGCGAGCGAGACCTCGTCGACATCAGGCGTCAACGCGATGCCGAGTTGCTCGCGCTTCCAGAATGCGAGCGTGTTTGCGATCGCCGTCAGCGCGAAGGGGCGCGTGAAGCTGAACGCGTCGCTGCGGTGGCGTGCGTCCCATCGCGCAAGGCCGATGTCGCCGGCGACCGCCTCGGCCTTGGCGCGGCCGGCGATCGCCTCGATCAAGGTGAGGGCCATCGGCATGGATGCGGTGATGCCAGTGGTCGTCGCGACGCCCTGGTCGACGACCAGCCTGCGGTCCGCCGCGTAGCGGATCGTCGAATGCTTCTTCAGATCGCCCACGGAATACCAATGCGTCGTGGCCCGCTTGCCGTCGAGCAGCCCGGTGTTGGCAACAACCGTGGCACCGACGCACACGCCGATCACGATCGCGCCCTTGCCGGCTTGGCTCCTGATCCAGTGCAAGACCGTTGCGTCGTCGTCGCGGCTCATCGCCGGCACGATGACGTAGTCGGCGCCGTCGGGGTGCGCGGCATCGAACTCGGCGATGGTCGCATGCGGCTGCACCTTGAGGGCGGGATAGAGCGTGACGGGCCCTGGCTGCGTCGACAAGGTGAGGACGTCGGCAATGTCGGCGCGGGCGAGAATGCCGTAGGGCATCAGGTAATCGGTGGTCTCGCTCATGTCGTTGATGCCGACGATGGCGATTAAGGGGCGCTTGCGTTTCGGCGGTTTCAGCGCCGCCAGGGTCGATTCGGTTTCGTCTCTGGAAATCGCAGGCGCGGGTCCCGAGGCTGGCGCGGCGGGCAGCAGGAGCAGCCAGGTCGCGCCGATCCCTGCCAGCAATGTCATGCCGCCGAGGGCAGTCCACGCCAGATTGCGCCAGCTCATCATGATGTCACCCGCTCGTCTCACGCGGCGCGGAAGCTATCCGGTCGCATCGACATCAGGAATGACGCAAATCCGGCAAAAACGGTCATGCCGCGCGGCGATCCATCGCAGGATCGCCGCACGTCTGCAGGGGCTCTATCGCAGCCCCTCATACACCATCAGCCCGCGCGCGATCTGCAATTTGCGGATGGCGCGCGGCAGGAGTTTCTCCGGCTGGTGCAGGTAGCGCCAGGAAGTGAGGGTGAAGGCGGACAACGTGCCGCATTCGTCGTCGAACGGCGCGAGCACGCCGGTGACGCTGACCGGCGTATGCGGGCGGGCGTTGAAGGGCAGCAGCAGGAGCTCGAGATGCGCCTTGCTGCCGTCCTCGCGCGCGGCGGTGACGCCGGCGATCGCGCCCAGCGTCTCGTCGGCGACGATCGTCGTGATTTCCTCGATCTCGCTGCGGCTTGCTTCTGTGAACAGCGCCGCAAAGCTGCGGTCCTTGAGGTCGGTTCCTGCGAGCGCGCAGACGCGCGTGCCGGCGACGCGGAACGGGAAGCCGAGGTTCGGCTCGCAGGACAGCACGAAGATGTCGCCGAGCAGGCCGCGGACCGCGGCCGGGTCGATGTCGGCCCGGTCAGGAGCCCGTGCAGTGCCGCGCTTCTTGTCCCAATACGCGAAGAACGCGCGGCTCGACGGATGTTTCATGACTGAACGCTCGCCCCGGGGGTGCAACCTCGAAGGGACAGACTTGTCCCGCTTCAGTGCACCCGCGATCCCTTCTGTTGTTGTGCAGGAGGGGATTTGCAGCGTCCATGCCGCCGGCGCGTTTTCAGGCTTCTTGGGCCGGCCTTTACGTCGTTAACGTTAAATTAACTATGCGCTTCGTGCCGGCCGCACGCCTGCTATGGTGACCGCGGTCGCAAGCCTCGCCGCTTTTCTCCAGGTTCTCGGCGGGGCCTGTACAGGGCGTCAAACAGTTTGGTCACGGGCCGCGGGGAGGGGTGGGGATACGCCTTATCTCTCCGGCCACCGGAAGACCGACACGGACAGGCAGGGCTTCGGCCCTGCCTTTTCCTTTTGTGCACTTGCGCAGGGACGGCAAAGGCGCCTATCTCCAAGTCTGTCGCCCCGATGTCGCCCGAAAGCGAAGCTGCCTTGGATTCCCCGCAAGATTCGTCGCCGCAAGGTCCTGAGCCGGGCCGGCCGGCCGTCGTGGAGGCTCCGCACGAGCCGATCCTGACGCTGCCTCCGGCGCTGACCGCCTATATCCTGCTGCTGGCGGTGATCCATCTGCACGTGCTGCTACCGCCCGAGCTCGAGAACTGGACCATCGACGTCTTCGGCTTCATCCCGAAGCGCTACGATTCCTCGCTGCTCAATCTGCAGATCCCGGGCGGGGCGGGGGCGAAGGTCTGGACCTTCGTCACCTATTCGCTGCTGCACGCCAATCTCACCCATCTCGGCTTCAACGTGCTGTGGCTCTTGCCGTTCGGCAGCGCGTTGGCGCGGCGTTTCGGCATCGTCAGGTTCTTCGTCTTCCTGGCCGTGACGGCGGCGGCCGGCGCGCTCGCCCATCTCATCACCCATGAGCATGCGGTGGCGCCGATGATCGGCGCCTCGGCCTCAGTGTCGGGCGCGATGGCAGCCGCAATCCGCTTTGCCTTCGTCCGCGGCAGCTTCCTGTCGTTCAGCCGATCGGATGCCGATACCGCCGCGAAAGTTCCGGCGCTGCCGCTGTCCCGCGCGCTCCGCGACGGGCGGGTGGTCGGCTTCCTCGCCGTGTGGTTCGGCATCAACATCATCTTCGGCGTGGGCGCGATCGGGGTCGATGCGGAAACCACGAGCGTGGCCTGGCAGGCGCATATCGGCGGCTTCTTCGCCGGCCTGTTGTTGTTCGCGCTGTTCGATCCCGTGCCGCGCGTGCGAAGCGATGCTGCGGATGCGTCATCACGGGACGTTTCAGATCGTATCTGAAGCGGCGCTTGCGACGCGGCCCGAATTCATCCATCATTCCCGCGAAGAATGTTCCGAAGCGACACGTCCTTAGCGACGATGCTTCGCAAAGCGCACGAGCGTGAAACCGGCGCTGTAACTGTTAGTTGAAGACTCGCGAACAAGTCCGAACCGCCAAAGGCGGACGGCTCGGATTCAGGGAGGCGACGATGACGGTACGTTCCATTCTGAACACCAAGGGCCACCAGATCATGAGCGTCGAGCCCGATGCCAAGCTGGCGGACGCGATCAAGCTGCTCGGCGAGAAGAAGATCGGCGCGGTGCTGGTGATGAGTCAGAGCCGGCTCGAGGGCATCCTGTCGGAGCGCGACATTGTGCGCGTGCTCGGCGAGCGCGGCGCCGGCGTGCTGGAGGCGCCGGTCTCGGAGGTGATGACCCGCAAGGTCGTGACCTGCAAGGAGACCGACACCGTCGCCGAGCTCATGGAGATGATGACGACCGGCAAGTTCCGTCATCTGCCCGTGATCGACAACGGCAAGGTGGTCGGCCTGATCTCGATCGGCGACATCGTCAAGCGCCGCGTCCAGGAATACGAGAGCGAGCAGGAAGCCCTGCGCGACTACATCAAGACTGCCTGATCAGGCCAAGTCTCCCGCTTTCGGCTCGTCCGCTTTCGGCGCGATGCCCGCGGGCGCCGGCGCCAGCACGTGGATCGCCTCCTGGATGGACTCCAGTGCACGCTCCGCAGCGCGCGTGCCATGTGCGATCAGGTCTTCGGAGCGGTGGAAGTCGAACCAGCCGAACTGACCGACCCGCGGCGTGATCAGCATGTCGGGCGGATCGCCGGCGAGACGGGCGCGGGTGATGCGGTCCTGCATGATGTTGAAGGCGTCCACCATCACCGAGGAGATGCCGGGCCGGCCGTTACCGCCGAAGAACTCGCGCTTCATCGTCTTCTCGGGCGAGAACAGGCGCGGGAAGCGCCGCTTCGCCGTCGGCTCCTCGGCCACCGGTACGACCGGGGCGGGCACTGCGCCGTGCGAATAGATCGTGGTGGAATGGGTGAAGATGTCGCTGGAAAGATTTGCGGCGATGACGATTTCGGCGCCGAGCGCGCGGGCGGCCGAGACCGGTACCGGGTTCACCAGCGCGCCGTCGACCAGCCAACGGTCGCCGATCAGCACGGGCGCGAAGATGCCGGGCAGGGCGTAGGACGCGCGCATGGCATCGACCACGCGGCCGCGCGTCAGCCAGATCTCGTGGCCGGTGCGAACTTCGGTCGCGACGCTCGCGAACTTGATGGGCAGATCCTCGATCAGGATCTGCCCGATCGCCTCCTCGAGCCGGGTCGCGAGCTTCTCGCCACCGAGCAGGCCGGAACCGTTGAGACGGATATCGAGATAGCCGAGAATGTTGCGCATCCCTTGCAGGCTGCGTCCCCATTCCTCGAACGTATCGAGCCGGCCGGCCGCGTGGAGGCCGCCGACCACGGCGCCGATGGACGTGCCGACCACGACATCGGGCACGATTCCATTGGCAATCAGGGTCCTCAGGATTCCGATATGGGCAAAGCCGCGCGCCGCGCCGCCGCCGAGGGCAAGGCCGATCACCGGCCGGCGGATGCTGCCCAGGCCAACTTTTTCGCCGACTTTTTCGCCCACTTTCTCGCCGTTCGAGCCGTTCGCGCCCCGGCCTTTCAATCTGTCCAGCACCGAAACTCTCCTACGCCGGGCCAGCCCGCATCGTCAGACTAGGCATCGCACTTGCGCTTCGCCATATCAGGCGCGAAGCATGGTTTATGCCGCTTTGGAAAGGGCACGGGGCAGGAATATGGCGAGGGCCGGTTGCCACGGGACTAATCACGCAGCCGTCTGCCGGTTCCACCGAAGGTCCAGGGCCGTATTTCCTGGGGTTTCAGAGGCTTGAATTTGCCGCGTTTTCGGTGAAAAGCAGGAAGCATGACACGCGGGGGTGACGGCATCGGCGGATGGCGGCGCAGCGGCAGGCTGCTGCCGGCGCTCGTCCTTGCCGTATGCCTCTTTACTTCCGGCCGAAATGCCGCCCAGGCGCAGCTTTTCTCGGATCGTCCGCCGCCGGTACCGCCGGCCTCGGTGCCCGACCCAGGCAACGCTGTCAGCCTGGCGCCGCCCTCCGGGCTGGGCGCGGGACCGCCAAGCCTGCCGCCGACCCTGATGCAGCCGGCGACCCCGAGCATGCCACCGCCCGCTGTCTCGACCGTGCCGCCCGCCGCCCCGCTGAATGCGGCCGTGCCCGGACAGGGCGTGCTGTCGCTGACGGCGAAGTACGGCAAGGACTCGGCCCCGATCACCAGCGGCCTGGTCTGGCGCGTGTTTGCCGACCGGCCCGACGAGAACGGCACCTTCAAGCTGATCCGCGAGGACCGCAGCGGGACGCCGAACATCGTGCTGCCGCCCGGCAATTATGTCGTCCACGTCGCCTTCGGCCTCGTCAGCGCGGTGCGCACCGTCAGCCTGAAGTCCGAGACCAATCGCGAATCCTTCGTGCTGCCGGCCGGCGGCCTGCGCATCGAGGGCCGCGTCGGCACCAGCCGCATTCCGCAGAACCAGATTTCATTCGCGATCTACAAGGGCAGCCAATTCGAATCCGGCGAGCGCGCTTCCCTGGTGCCGAACGTCGCCGCCGGCGACGTCGTGCTGATCCCGGAGGGCACCTATTACATCGTCTCCAACTACGGCGATGCCAATTCGGTGGTGCGCTCGGACATCCGCGTCCAGGCCGGCAAGCTCACCGACGTCACCATCACCCACCGCGCCGCCGTCATCACGCTCAAGCTGGTCAGCGACAGGGGCGGCGAGGCGCTCGCCAACACCGCCTGGTCGGTGCTGACCCCCGGCGGCGACGTCATCAAGGAATCGATCGGCGCGTTCCCGCGCGTCGTGCTGTCCGAAGGCGAGTACCGCGCCATCGCCAAGAATGAGGGCAAGGTCTACGAGCGCGGATTCAACGTCGTCAACGGCGTCGACGGCGAAGTCGAGGTCATCGCGCGCTAAGGGCAGCCGGCGGCGAGAGGCTCCGGCACGACGATTCTCATCGCGCGCACGGATGTGCATCTTCTGTTACCGTCACCGTCAGTGGGTTTCTGCCAGGTAACCTCGGACCCATCTCTGTGTTCTGTTGTGACCACCGGTAGCGTCATCATTACGTGCAGGGGCCAGCAAACACCGGCGGCATCGGCTTATTCCAGCAGCAGCGCGTCTTGCTTACGATCGTGGACGGTACGTATTTCCGATAATCAATTTTATTCTCTTTCCATCCTGCTGCGCTATATGTCTGGCGTCCGTCCAATGGGGGAAGCCGGAGCAGGCTCATGCCTTGCAGGACCGGCATGGAGCAGGGGACCAGGCTTGTCGACATGTTCGAAGTGATCCTCACCAGGCGCAAGCGGTTCGGCTGGCGGTGGCAGGTGTGCGACCAGTCCGGCAAGATATTTGCCGACGGCTTCGAGCGCACGCGCCCGTCCGCCAAATATCAGGGCGAACGCGCGTTGTTCTTCCTGCTGTCCCAGGCCTATTTGCGCAACCGCTCGGCGGCCTCCAGCGAGGATTAGCGGGGTAGGCCACCATCCCTTGCGTTGCCCGACGGGCAAAACACGCGAGTGCTAGGTCAACGCACGCAACCGAAAATATTCCGCTTTACCGAAATTCGGAAATCGCGTATGTGTCGCGCAACCTGGCCCAAGGAAGAGGGACGTATCGCGATCGTCACGAACGCGGGCCGGGGGGCGGTGGACGCTGATGGCGTTGGCGCGAAAGGGTTTGCAGGGCGGAGAGCCGTGAGCAAAGACCTCGCGCATACGACCAGTGTCATCGGCGTACCGCAAAATCGTGTGGTCCTGGCGCCCGGGGTCTGTGCGCCAAGTCTTGTGGTGATGTGGTTGCCCGACCGGGCCCACGCGTCAGCCATCCGCAAGGCGACGGGGGCAATAGTGCATCGCTCCCCGGGGAGAGCACGACATAAGCCGTAAAGCCACTGCGCAGCGAAGGCCGGATGTTTGGCTTCACCTGTATGCCGCTGTGCAAATTCTTCGTTGCCACCTTTCGCACAGTGGACCGTGGGTGCCCGGCCGGCACCCGGTCTTCCCTGCGCCCTCTTTCAATTGAGGCTGAGCGAGAAGCAAAGCTCGGGCGAGAAATGCCGCGAGGATGCGGAAGCGTGTCTGCAAGCGAAATGCGAATTGAAGAACGGCGCTGCCCACCACACACTCCGTCATTGCGAGAGCAGCGAAGCAATCCAGGAAGGCATCCGCGGAAAGATTCTGGATTGCTTCGCTGCGCTCACGGTGTTGAGGCAGGTGCGCGCCAAAGCTCCGCTCTCGGGCCCGGCTCTGCGCCGCATCGCTTGCGCGCCGCGCTGTGTCCGGGACACGAGAGCAGCTTCGCGCAACCGTCACAGTCTCTAACGCCCACTAACCAACACCTGACTTAAAACTGTCATAATCGCTGAATGGAACCCGCGCCTGCGCGCTTTTTACACGTCGTTAAGCGCGCCTGCATTGGATGCGGCGGGAAAGTGCGTTGGGGACTGCAATGACTGCCGCGAAGAAGATGCCGGGAAAACCGGCCGCCGAAATGTTCGACGACATCCCGGTGCTTCAGCGCAAATGGCGTGCGGCGTTGAAGCCGGGCGAGCGGTTGCCGCGTTACGAGGACGTCATGCTCGGCAGTCTCGGACGGCTCGCCGACCACATCGCGCTCTTGAAGAACGATGGCGTGCTCGAACTGTCGCGCAGCGGACGCTACGTGCAGAAATGGCTCGGCGAGGAGCGCTGGGACATTCCCCTAGCCGAGCTGTCGCCCGATTGCGCCACGGCGCTGTCGGAAGCGGCGGCGAGCGCGCTGGCGGCCGGACGGCCGCACCGGGCGAGCGCGCATTGCGTGCGCGACGGCATGGTCAGGACCTACGACGTGCTGGCGCTGCCGACGTCCTCGCGCTGGGGCGCGACGCTGATCGGCGCCTATGTCAACGAGCGCGGCGCGCAATACAATCTCCTCGACGCCATCTTTTCCGCGACCGACGACGCCGTGGTCTCGCTGGCGACGCTGCGCGATGCCGCCGGCAAGCCGTTCGACCTTCAGGTCGTGCACCACAACAAGAGCGCGGGTGAGCTGCTGAAGGTTGCAGGCGCAAGCCTGTTGTGGCGGCGGATCGGCGAAGGCGGCACGCTGCTGGCTTTCCCCGAGGTGATGGAATTCCTGCTCAAGGCCGTCTCGGGCAGCCGCTGCGAGCAGCTCGAGCTGGAGAGCGAGGGACGCTACCTCAGGCTCAGCGCCACGGCCTTTGCCGACGTGGTCTCGCTGACCATCTCCGATGTCACCGTCCTGAAGCGGCGCGATGCCTCGTTCCGCCTCCTGTTCGACAACAATCCAATGCCGATGTGGGTGTTCGACGCAGAGACCAAGGAGTTCCTCAGCGTCAACGACGCCGCGGTCCAGCATTACGGCTACAGCCGCGCGACCTTCCTGCGCATGAAGCTGCACGAGATATGGCCGGAGGACGAGTGGGACAGCCACGCCGCGGCGCTGGAGCGCCTCGGCGACGCCTACCACTCCTCGCGCAATTGGCGACACTTGCGCGCCGACGGGAGCGAGATCGAGGTGCTCACCTTCGGCCGTCGCGTCGCCTTCGACGAGCGCGACGGCTATCTGGTGGCGGTGGTCGACATCACCGAACGACGGCAAGGCCGAAGCGCGCATCGCCTATATGGCCCATCATGACGGGCTCACCGACCTGCCGAACCGCGAGCACTTCCAGGAGCGCCTGAAGCAGGCGCTGGACCAGGCCGCGGGAAAACGGGTCGGCGTGCTCTACATCGACCTCGACCTGTTCAAGAACATCAACGATTCCTTCGGTCATCCGGTGGGCGATCGCCTGTTGAAGCAGGTCGCAGAGCGCCTGACCATAGCGGTCCGCGGCACCAATCTCGCCGCGCGGCTCGGCGGCGATGAGTTCGCCGTCATCTTGGCTGCCGACGTCTCGCCGAACGAGGCCAGCGCCTGTGCCTCCCTGCTGATCGACATGCTCAAGGCGCCTTACGACGTCGACGGACAGGAGATGGTGATCGGCGCCAGCGTCGGCATCGCGCTGTCGCCGGGCGATGGCACCACGCCGGAAGAGTTGATGCGCAATGCCGACATGGCGCTGTACCGGGCCAAGGCCGACGGCGGCGGCGTGCACCACTTCTTCGAGCGTGAGATGGACCTCCAGGCGCAGAGGCGCCGCGACATGGAGCTGGATCTGCGCCGGGCATTCGCCAACGGCGAGTTCGAGCTGCACTATCAACCGCTGGTGTCGATCGCCTCCGACCGCATCTCCGGCTTCGAGTCGCTGCTGCGCTGGCGTCATCCGGACAAGGGCATGATCTCGCCCGCGGAGTTCATCCCCGTCGCCGAAGACATCGGCCTGATCACCCAGCTCGGCGAATGGGTGCTGCGCGAAGCCTGCACCGAGGCGGTGAAATGGCCCGTCGACGTCAAGGTCGCCGTTAACCTGTCGCCGGCACAATTCCGCAGCCGCAACCTGGTCCAGGTCGTGATCTCGGCCCTAGCGCAGTCCGGCCTGTCGCCGAAGCGGCTCGAGCTCGAGATCACTGAGTCGATTTTCCTGGCCGAGACCGACGCCAATGTCGCCACCTTGCACCAGTTGCGCGAGCTCGGCGTCGGCATTTCCATGGACGATTTCGGCACCGGCTATTCCAGCCTGAGCTATCTCCGCAGCTTTCCCTTCGACAAGATCAAGATCGACCGCTCCTTCGTCAAGGATCTGGCTGAGCGGCCCGACTGCGGTGCGATCGTGCGCGCGATCTCGGGTTTGGGGCGCAGCCTCAACATCACCACGACCGCGGAAGGCGTCGAGACTGAGGATCAGCTCGACTGGCTGCGCGCGGAAGGCTGCAACGAGGTGCAGGGATTTCTGTTCAGCGCCGCGCGGCCGGCGGCCGAGATCGGAAAGCTCCTCGCCGATTTCGGCCAGCGCACCTCACGGGCGGCGTAATGCGGGCGGATAGCAATCGTAGACCAGCGCCTTGAACGCGGGGGTGATGCGGCCGCGCTCGTTCTGGGTCTGCTGCATCATGACGTAGACCATGTCGAGCTTGGGATCGACGCCGAAATAGGTGCCGCTCCCCGAGTCCCATTTCAATTCGCCGAGCGAGCCCGGCGGCGGCGGTTTTGCATTGCCGGGATCGGTGCGCACCGCAAGGCCGTAGCCGTAGCCGAAGCCGTCGCCTGGAAAATAGAAATAGTCGCGTCCGACGCCGGAGCCCGGCCCGATCTGATCGGTCGTCATGGCCTTGAACGCGGCGGGGCTGAGATAGCGTCTGCCATCGAGCTCGCCGCCGTTGAGCAGCATCTGCGAGAAGCGCTGATAGTCGGTGATGGTCGAGAGCAGGCCGCCGCCGCCCGACTGCCATTCTGGATGGTCCAGGCGGTCGCGCTCGCCGGCGAGCAGGATTGAGTCGCTCGGCAGCGGCCGCGCCATCCGCGCCAGCTCGTCCTCGGTCGCGAGCGTAAATTTGGTGCTGTTCATGCCGAGCGGATCGAAGACGCGTGCTTTCAGGAAGTCGTACAGCGTCTGGCCCGAGATGATCTCGATGACGCTGCCGAGCACGTCGGTGGAATGGCCGTAGCGCCACAGCGTTCCGGGCTGCCGCGCCAGCGGCAGCTTGGCGATGCGATCGGCGAATTCCCTGTTGTCGAAATGGCCCGCGAAAATGTTGGCCATCTTGTAGGCGTGCTCGACCCATTCGCTGCCGATGTAATCGTAGCTGATGCCCGAAGTATGCCGCAGCAGATCCTCGATGTTGACGGGGCGGTCCGGTGGGTCGAGGTCCAGCTCGACCGTGCCGCCGGGCAGGGTCACCTCGCGGCCCACCTTGGTCTCGGCGAACAGCGGGACGTATTTCGACACGGGGTCGGTCAGCGCAAGCTTGCCGTCGTCGATCAGCATCATCGCGCCAAGGCACGTGATCGGCTTGGTCATGGAGTGGATGGCAAAGATCGTGTCCGGCGTCATCGCGACGCCGCTCCTGGTGTCGCGCACACCGAAGCACTTCAGGTAGACCGGCTTGCCGTGCTGCTGAACGAGGATCACCGCGCCCGGCAGCCGGCCGCTTGCCACCTCATTGTCGAAGTACGCCGTGATGCGGTCAAGGCCGTCGGGCGAGGGGGCGGGGATGTCCGCGGCCCGGCTTCGCGCCATCGTGCCGGCGAGCATCGCGGCCCCGACCAGAAATTCACGGCGTCTCATCCGCACCTTCCTCCCTCGGCGGGATCAAAGCCGCAAGAGGCTCGATGCGTCAACACAACATCGATTAAAATCGCGTCACGACGTCCGAAAGTGACGGGCGCGGACGGTCCTCGTTCGGCTTGGTCGGCGTGCCGATATGAATGAAGCCGGCGAGCTTCTCATCCGGCTTGAGGCCGAGGCCGTCGAGCACGTCGCGGTCGAAAGAGAACCAGCCGGTCAGCCAGCAGGCGCCGTAGCCGAGTGCGGTGGCGGCGGTGACGATGTTCATGGCGCTGGCGCCCGCCGACAATTCCTGCTCGAACGCCGGCACCTTCGGATGCGGCTTGGTGAAGCTGACGATGCCGATCACCAATGGCGCGTCCATCAGGCGCTTGCGCTCGGTCTCGACGTCGGCCGCCGGCGCGCCCGGATTCTTCCTGGCGAAGACCCGCGCGATCACCTCGCCGGCACGTAGCCGGGCCTCGCCCTCGAAGATGATGAAGCGCCAGGGCGCGAGCTTGCCGTGATCCGGCACGCGCGCCCCAATGGTGAGGATGGTCTCGAGCTCGGCCGCCGACGGGCCGGGCCCCGTCATCTCGCGCGGCTTGACCGAGCGGCGGGTCTTCAGGAGTTCGATGGCATCGGGCACTGCGATATCCTCTTCAAATGGTCGGCGGGCGTGCCATGCCGAGATAAGCATGCACGCCCGCAACCGGAAGCGAATTTAGATCGATTTCAGGGCTCAGACGGCGCCGCGCGCCCGCTTCACGTCCGGCGGCGTCGCCTCGTCGACCAGGGCGGCGATCGCCTCGGCCGTGGTCATCACTTTCTGGCCGTCGCTGCCGAGCCGGCGGACCGAGACGGAGTGCGTCTCGGCCTCTTTCTTGCCGACCACGAGCAGGGCCGGGATCTTGGCCAGCGAGTGCTCACGGACCTTGTAGTTGATCTTTTCGTTGCGCAGGTCGATCTCGACCCGAAGCCCGGCGCGGCGCGCCTGCTCAAGCACCACCTTGGCGTATTCGTCGCCTTCCGAGGTGATGGTCGTGACCAGCGCCTGCACCGGCGCGAGCCAGAGCGGGAAATTGCCGGCATAGTGTTCGATCAGGATGCCGATATAGCGCTCCATCGAGCCGCAGATCGCGCGGTGCACCATCACCGGCGGTTTCTTGCCGCCGTCATGGTCGATGTAGAACGCGCCGAACCGCTCCGGCAGGTTGAAGTCGACCTGTGTGGTGCCGCACTGCCAGTCGCGGCCGATGGCATCGCGCAGAACGTATTCGAACTTCGGCCCATAGAACGCGCCTTCGCCCGGATTGATCTCGGTCTTGATGTGATTGTTCTGCGACTGGATCTCGCGCAGCACCGTCGCCATCACGCGCTCGGCGTGATCCCACATCGCATCGGTGCCGACGCGTTTCTCCGGCCGGGTCGAGAGCTTCACCGTGAGGTCGCCGGTGAAGCCGAAATCGGCATAGGTCGACAGGATCAGATCGTTGATCTTCAGGCATTCCTCGGCGAGCTGATCCTCGGTGCAGAAGATGTGCGCGTCGTCCTGGGTGAAGCCGCGCACGCGCATCAGGCCGTGCATGGCGCCGGAGGGCTCGTAGCGGTGCACCACGCCGAACTCGGCGAGGCGCAAGGGCAGGTCGCGGTAGCTCTTCAGGCCGTGCTTGAAGATCTGGACGTGACCGGGGCAGTTCATCGGCTTGAGCGCGAACCAGCGCTTGTCCTCGGCCTCGTCGCCGGCCGATTGCGCCGCGAACATGTTCTCGCGATACCAGCCCCAATGGCCCGAGGTCTCCCACAGCACCTTGTCGAGGATCTGCGGCGCGTTGACCTCGTTGTAGTCGCCGGAGAGGCGCCGGCGCATATAGGCGATCAGCTGCTGGAAGATGGTCCAGCCCTTCGGATGCCAGAACACGACGCCCGGACCTTCCTCCTGGAAGTGGAAGAGGTCGAGCTCGCGCCCGAGCTTGCGATGGTCGCGCTTCTCGGCTTCCTCGATCTGCTTCAGGTAAGCGTCGAGGTCCTCCTGCTTGGCGAAGGCTGTGCCGTAAATGCGCGTCAGCATCGGGTTGTTGGAATCGCCGCGCCAATAAGCGCCGGCCACCTTCATCAGCTTGAAGGCGCCTCCGACCTTGCCGGTCGAGGTCATGTGCGGACCGCGGCACAGGTCGAACCAGTCGCCCTGGTAGTAGATCTTGATCGGCTCGGTGCCGGGAATGGCGTCGACCAGTTCGACCTTGAAGGCCTCGCCCTTGTCGCGGAACACCTGCTTGGTCTTTTCGCGGTCCCAGACTTCCTTGGTGAAAGGCTTGTCGCGCGCGATGATCTCGCGCATCTTCTTCTCGATCGCGGCAAAGTCTTCCGGCGTGAACGGCTCGTTGCGGAAGAAGTCGTAATAGAAGCCGTTCTCGATCACGGGGCCGATCGTGACCTGGGTTCCCGGCCACAGCGTCTGCACCGCTTCCGCCAGCACGTGTGCGCAGTCGTGCCGGATCAATTCGAGCGCGCGCGGGTCGTCGCGATTGACGAGCTCGATTCCAGCGTCGGCCTCGATCGGATCGTTGAGATCGGCAAGCGTGCCGTCGAGCGCCATGGCGACCGTGCGCTTGGCCAGCGACGGCGAGATGCCCTTGGCGATATCGAGGCCGGTGATGCCCTTGTCGAACTGGCGCTTGGCGCCGTCGGGGAAGGTGAGGGTGACTTTGGCAGCGGGGGTCACGGGCTTCAAATTGGAGAGGCTGTACTGGAAGCCGGACTCGGATTTGGGCTGGTCGGACATTGCTTTTCTCCTGGGGCTCACTCCTGCGAACGAGCGCAGGTAAGCGGGAACGAGCGATATATCAGGCGATTCGGCCTGCGCAATCCGGCATTTCCAAGAAAGTGGCGCGCAAAACCGGGGGCGGAGCCCGCAACTATTTGACGTTGTACCCTTTAACCGGTCGCAGGCCGCCGCTACATGCGTTTGCATGAAAAGCGCCCCAGCCGCCGGCCGTTTCGCGCCAACCGCCCTGATGCTCGGCAATCTCGTGACCGGCTGCTCGGTCTTGGCACCGGCGGGCATGCTGCCGGAATTGTCGGCAGGGCTTGGGATCAGCATCCACGCGGCCGGGCTCCTGATCACCTTCGGCGCGGTGACGCTGTGCGTCGGCTCGCCGCTGACGGCGTGGCTGACCAGCCGCATCGAACGGCGGATCCTGCTCGCCACGACGCTGGCGGTGCTCGCACTCGGCAATCTCGCCTCCGCGTTTGCGCCCGATTACACCAGCCTGCTGATCATTCGGCTCGCGATGCTCGCAGTCGGCTCGCTCTATACGCCGCAGGCGGCCGGCACGGCTGCGCTGATCGTGCCGGCGGAACGGCGCGGCAGCACAATTGCGTACCTCTTCCTCGGCTGGTCGCTCGCAGCCGCCGTCGGCCTGCCGCTCATCACCTTTATCGCCAGCCGCTACGGCTGGCGCGCGGCCTATGGCGGGGTCGGCGCGCTCGGCTGCGTCAGCTTGCTGCTGTTGCTGCTGCGTCTGCCGGCGGGCCTGCAGGGCGCACCGGTCGATCTGAAGACATGGGCCGCCGTCGGCCGAAGCAGGACGATCCTGCTGCTGCTTGCGATCACGATGCTGCAAATGTCGGGGCAGTTCGTCATATTCACCTATATGGCGCCGCTGCTCAACAAGCTCACTGGCGCCGGTCCCGATGCGATCGGCTTGGTCTTCGCGCTGTACGGGATCTGCGGCTTCCTCGGCGTCGTCGTCGCCACCCGCATCGTCGACACTGCGGGGCCCTATCGCACCTCGTTGCTGTTCACCTGCCTGCTGCTTGCCGGGATGAGCGGGTGGGCGCTCGGCGCCGGCTCGCTCGTCATGATGGCGGGCGCGGTGACGATCTGGGGCCTTGGCTTCGCCTCGACCAACTCGATGCAGCAGGTGCGGCTGGTCGCGGCTGCGCCGCCGCTGGCATCGGCCACCGTCGCGCTCAACACGTCGGTTCTCTATATCGGCCAGGCGGTCGGCTCCGCCGTCGGCGGGCTGCTGTTTGCCCGCGAACTTCTGCACGCGCTCGGCTTCGTCGCGGTCGGTTTCGTCGTGCTGGCACTGATCCTGGTGGTCGTGACCCGGCCCCGGCGGGCGGCTGCCGCCACCGCCTGAACGCAGCAGGTCGTGCGCGCAAGGCGCTTGGCAAACCTCGCGCGGGAGCGGTAGAAGGCCGGCGTGGGGATCAAAGAGAGTTGACTGAGATGAGGATGATTCTGGCGGTTGCCGCGGTGCTCTATTCAGCCTCCGCATTTGCGCAGACCGAGAAGCCACCCATGGTGGGGGACAAGCCGCTGGTGCAGGTCAAGCCGAAAGGCGCCAAGGAGGCTGTCGCCGCTCCAAAGGGCAAGCCGCAATCGATCGCGATCCGCCTCCAGGCCTGCCTCGAAATCGACGACGGCACCAAGGATCGCCTCAACTGCTACGACGCGGTGATCCCGCCGGCGCCGAAGCCGAAGCCGGCCAAGGCCAAGGGCTATGCCGACTGCCGCTTCTTCAAGGAAGAGGACGAGCGGCTGGCCTGCTTCAACGGCTTTGCCGAGAGCATTCCGAAGCTGCCCAGGAACTGATATTGGGAACTGATATCTAGACCTGATATCGGCCGGGCTAGGGATTTGTGGAGGCGACGCGCGTCAGCGCGAGCGACGGCGTCGCCGCCATCTTCACCAGCACGTCCTTGAGCGGATCGCGCGTCCAAGCGCGGGTGACATAGTCGCGATGGGTGATGCCCTCGCCGGTCTCCACGAATACCACGCTGCCGGGTCGTAGCGGCCCATCCATGTCCTCGGCGACGCTGATGCCCTTCTGGCGGAGCATGCTCATCAGCTCGCGGTCGCGCCGCGCGGTGTGGCGGGTGTAGGCGCTGACGAAGAAGCCGGAACGGTGGCTCTCGATCCAGGACGCGAATTTGTCCATCTCGCCATAGACGGCATCGAGCAGCACCACGCCGCGCACGCGGTCGCTGATGCCGCCGACCTCGAGGCTCCACGCCGTCGGCAGGAAGCCGCCGCTATAGCCGACGATCACGATCGGCATGTTGGCGAAGGCGCGCGCGCTGTTGGGATCGCCGGTGAGGCGCGCAAGATGGTCGGCCGATTCCGCCATGAAGCGCTTGAAGCCACCCGGCTGCCAGAATTTTCCGGCGCTGGAATCGGCGGCGTCGACCGCCATCTGCGGCGCAAGCAGGATCGCATTGGCGCCGGAATCGGTGACCTGTTTCGGCACCATTTGCCGGTCGCGGACGTCGCGCTCGAGCGTTGCGCCATTGCCGTGGAAGAACACCACGATCACGCCCGGCTTGCGCAGGTCGAAATGCTCGGGCACGTGCACCAGCACGCGGCTGTCGCTGTAGGTCTCGTCCTGCCAGTAGACGCGGCCGGAATAGCTGCGGTGGCCGCGGCGGTCGCCTTTGGAAATGTTGAGGAAGGGCGCATCGGAGGCGGGGTTGTTGCCGAAATAGGGAAAGGCCGACGACTTCATGCTGACGAGTGTCGTCAGATCCTCGCGGGCGGGGCGCTTGTACGGGACTTGCGGCTCGAGCGAGGCCACCTTGTAGGGCGCCTGCTCCGGTATTGGTCGCTGGACCGCGCTCTTGGGCGAGAAGTCCGACATCTGCCGTTGTAGGAAGCTTTCACTCGCCGAGGGAAAGCGTTCCTTGAACTGCGGGGCAGGGAAGCGGTCCTCGAAGGTGTCGCCGCTTGCCACGCGCGCGTTCGAGCTCTGCGAATTGGTCTTGGCGACCACCTGGACATTCGCCTGGGAGTTCGCCGCCAGCGCCGCCGGATCCGGCGCCTTGCCGCATTGAACCAGCGTCAGCGACAACGGCACCATGACTGAGATCAGACCGGCCCGGAGCGCACGATCATGCCGACCGGACATTGTCCGATCGGCACGATCATCAGCTCTCAGTTTAGGAGCGGCCCCGGCCATCCACCCATGACCCCAAAGTCACGACCCAAGTCTTACGTCCCAGGTCACACGTCCAAGTCACACGTCCATCGGCAAAGTTGAAACAATTGAGCCGACTGGCGTTTAGGCGACGTTAAGCGTCCGGAGAAACTTCCCCACATCCGGAACGCTCGAAAGGACCATGCAATCGTGTCCTGATTGTGGGGGAGCGGAACGGACAATCCCGGGTGCATCCAGAGACATCGTCCAAGGAAGCGCCTAGGCGGTGGTTTGGTACCTACCTCCGTTGCCTCATTTAACCCTTGTTAACCCTGCTTGAATTGACTGGGCCAAAGTGCACCATGGGCCCATTAGGCGAAGCGCCTGAGATTAAGGACCCCGATGACGGCATCAGATGCGGGTACCCCGCCCTGGACGGACCGGCTGACCGGGAGGGGGGCCGGGGTCTCCGTTCCGGTCGCCACCGCCATCGTCGTCGCCGACATGATCGGGGTCGGCGTCTTCACCAGCCTCGGCTTCCAGGTCAAGGACATCCCGTCCGGCTTCTCGATCCTGCTGCTCTGGACGGTCGGCGGCGTCGTCGCGCTGTGCGGTGTGTTCGCGTACAGCGAGTTGGGCGCGATGTTTCCGCGCTCGAGCGGCGAGTACAATTTCCTCGGCCGCGCCTATCACCCGGCCTTCGGCTTCCTCGCCGGCTGGGTGTCGGCCACGGTCGGCTTCGCGGCGCCGGTCGCGCTCGCCGCGATGGCGTTCGGGGAATATGCCAAGTCGGTCGTACCCGATCTGCCGGCGATTCCGCTCGCCATCGGCGTGGTGTGGCTGGTTTCGCTGGTGCAACTGACCGGCGTCAGGCACTCATCCACGTTCCAGTTGATCTCGACCGTTCTCAAGGTCGTGCTGATCGTCGCCTTCCTGGTCGCCGGCTTCGTCATCGCCGTGCCGCAGCCGATCAGCTTCACGCCGCAGCCCGGCGATATCGCCCATATCGTCAGTGCGCCGTTCGCCATCGGGCTCGTCTTCGTGATGTATTCGTTCTCGGGCTGGAATGCCGCCACCTACATCATCGGCGAGATGAAGACGCCGCAGCGGAACCTGCCGCGTGCGCTGCTCGCGGGCACGCTGATCGTGCTCGTGCTGTATGTCGCGCTGAACGCGGTATTTCTCCATTCGACGCCGGTCAGCGCGCTCGCCGGCCAGCTCGACGTCGCCAGTGTCGCCGGCACCGCCATCTTCGGCAGTCTCGGCGGTCGGATCGTCGGCGCCATGATTTGCTTCGGTCTGATCTCTTCGATCAGTGCGATGATGTGGATCGGCCCGCGCGTGATGATGACGATGGGAGAGGACATTCCCGCCTTGCGCGTTTTCTCCAAGCGGTCGGTGAGCGGCGCGCCGGCCTATGCCATCCTGTTCCAACTGGCCATCGCCAATCTTCTGCTGTTCACGCGCAGCTTCGAGGCGGTGCTCGATTTCATCCAGTTCGCGCTGTTGTTCTGCTCGTTCTTCACGGTCGCCGGCGTCATCAAGCTGCGGATCACCGATCCCGATCTGCCGCGGCCCTATCGCGCCTGGGGATACCCGTTCACGCCGCTCGTGTTTCTGCTCGTGACCGCGTTCATGATGTACTACCTTCTGACGGAGCGGCCGCTTCAGTCGCTGTCGGGAATGCTCGTCATGCTCTCCGGCCTTTTGATTTACGCTGTTTTCCGCAGGCGGCCCGTCGTCGCTGCCGCATCACCGCATCGCGAATAGACATGCTCCGCCCCCTGAGAATTGCGGCCGTCGCTTTCGTCCTCCTGGCTGCGGCCGTCTCGTCCGCGCGTGCCGCAGACGTCACCTTCGATGACACGGCGCGCTTCCTTGCGGGCATGCAGCCTTCGGCGGACTCGCCGCTGGTGCCGCTCACCAGGGACCCGGCCTGGCAGCGTCACGCCAAATTCTTGGACGGCGCCTTCGCTCAGCTCGAGCAGCGTCAGCTCTCGAAGATCCGCAGCTGGGCCGACCTCAATCTGGCCGCGCCCCGACCGACCATGTTCTATTTGTTCAGCGGCCCCGATTTCCTCTACGCCAACGCCTTCCATTCCAAGGCCAGCACCTACGTGCTCGGCGCGCTGGAGCCGGTCGGCGCGGTGCCCGATTTGACGCGGCTGCCGCGCGGTTCGGTCGGCGCTGCGCTCTATAACGTCGAACGCGCGCTTGGCTCGATCCTGAGCTTCTCGTTCTTCATCACCAAGCAGATGAAGGTCGACCTGAGCGCCAACCAGGTCAACGGCACCCTGCCGATCCTCTATGTCTTCCTCGCCCGCTCCGGCAAGACCATCCGCAACGTCGAGATGGTCGCGCTCGACGACAAGGGCGGGCTACATGTCGGTGGCGACAATCCCGGACGGAACGTGACGCGCGGCGTCCGCATCAGCTTTGCCGGCAGCGACGGGGAAGCGCGTACGCTGTATTATTTCGCAACCGACCTCTCAAATTCCGGCGCACGTGCCACGGGCTTCCTGAAATTCTGCGAGACGCTCGGGCCCGGCAACAGCCTGCTCAAGAGTGCGTCCTACCTGTTGCACTCCGGCAATTTCACCGTCGCACGCGACTGGTTGCTCGCCAACAGCGCCACCATCATCCAGGACGATTCCGGCATTCCGCTTGCGAACTACAATGCGCGGCAATGGCGGTTCTTCCCGTTCGGCCGCTATCTCGGCCCCATCGACGAATTCCCCGGCCGCTACCAGGAGCGCTACGCCGAGCTGTTCACGCGCGCCCAGCCGATCGATTTCGGCGTGGGCTATCGCTGGCGCATGCGTGAATCGAATTTGCTGCTGGCGGTGAAGGTGCCGGGCAGCGAGGCCGCACCGGCTGCAGAGACCACTTCGGCCGCCGAGCCGGCGCCAAAGCCGCCGCGCCCGAAGCGGCTACGACCGCCGGAGTCGATCCCTCCGTCACAGGGACGGTTCTACTGGTTCCGGTGACTACCAATGCACGCTCTGGCTCGGCACGATGAACGTCGTCGTGCTCGGCTGTGTTGCAAGGCTCCTCTCAAGATACCAGCCTGAGCCGAGGACGAGCGCAAGCAAAGCGATGATGGCGAGCAGGTCGATGGTTCTTGGATCGTGTGCCCTGTGATCGAGATTCGGACCGGGCTTGATGTGAAAATGCGGGCTGATTTTCCAGCGCATTGTTGTTTCCTCCCGTGGGGAGCATCAAAACAACGCGGGCGGAAAGTCTAAGGTTCCGGTCAGGGCGGCGCTGTTCAGAGCACCGCAGGTCAGGACGCGTTAACTCCGCGCCAGCGGCCATAGCGCCATGGGAGATACCAGCGTGCGCCTTTGGGCGCCGTGAGAGGCACGTTGTCGATGCCGGACGTGCCGAAGGGATGGCAACGGAGCAGGCGCGCGAGCGTCATCCAGCCGCCGGCCCACAGCCCGAACCGTTCGATTGCCTCATCGCCATAGACGGAGCAGGTCGGCAGGTGCCGGCAATTGTAACCGACCAGAGGTGACAGCGTGTGGCGATACAGCCAGATCAGTGCACGGCCGAATCTGCGCGGCAGCCGGAGCACACCATCGACGGAACTGGAACAATGCTCGCAAGCTGAATGCTTCATGTGCGTTGTGCTGCGAGGTTGAGCGAAGCTTTGCCCGGTTCCGGTGCAGGGAACCATAAGTTGTTGTTTCCACGCCATATTTTGCGTGTTTTTTGGGAGCAGTGCAGCAAGTATCTGTGGACGATCTGTATTCGCCCGGATACCATTTTTATGACGGTCGTGTGTAGAAACATACGCCTGTATGATGGACTCAGGTAGCGCCACCGGGGATTGTTTGGGGACCTTGGGGCTTTGGGGCTTGGGGAAGGAACCAGATTGAGACTTCTGAACTCCCTTAAACTTCGCGGCTGGTTGCTGGTGGGAACCGCCGTCTGCGGAGTCGCGCTGGCTGGCGCCGTCGCAACATTCGGATCGTCGGCTCGCGCCGGCGCTGCCCTCGAAGAGCGCAAGCTGCCGATGAAGTTCAGCTGGGTCGCCTGCGAACCGAATTGCCGCGGCTGGATCAGCGCGGTCGGCATCATCACCGCCGATACGCCCAAAGAATTCGAAGAGTTTTCGCGCGGCCGCCAGCTCGGCGGCGCCACCGTAGTGCTCGATTCCAGCGGCGGCTCCGTCAATGACGCGATCACGCTCGGCCGGCGCTTCCGCAATCTCGGGCTTTTGACCACGGTCGGCGTGAGCCTCCGCGGCGGGCCGTCGACACGACCGGCCGTCGCGCCGGAAGCGTATTGCGAATCCATGTGCGCGTTCCTGCTGCTGGCCGGCAAGAAGCGTTACGTGCCGAAAGCCGCTCATGTCCGGGTTCACCAGATCTGGATGGGCGACCGCGCCGATGATGCCAAGGCGGCGAGTTATAGCGCGCAGGACCTGATGATCGTGGAGCGCGACATCGGCCGCCTCGCCAAATACACCTTCGATATGGGTGGCGCCGGGGATCTGTTGTCGCTTGCGCTCAGCGTCCCGCCTTGGGAGGACCTGCACGAACTCGATGCCGGCGAGCTCAAGCTCACCAATCTGGTTACGACCGATCTCGTGGCTGACGTGCTCCCGCACGTGGATATCTCGGCGCCGGCAATGGCGGAGCTTGCACCGAAGACGCAGGCGAGGTTCGGCGCGGAACCGGAGCAGGCTTCCAAGTCGACCAAGACGGCGGAAGCCCTAGTGCCGACCGGTAGTGTTGCCACACCGGCTGCTGCGGCGGCGCCGAAGTAAGCTCTTAAATCTCGGCAGTCATCCCGGGGCGCGCGTCAGCGCGAACCTTGGTGAGCAAGTACGTACCTGGGGTGCGCAAGTTCGCCCCGGAATGACGGAGAGGGGGTCAGCCTTGCGCTGCGGCCGGCTGCTTGGTTCTGGCCTCGATCTGGCCGATGGCATCAACCACGGCATCGAAGGTGAGAAGCGTCGAGGCATGGCGCGCCTTGTAGTCGCGGACCGGCTCGAGGAACTTGATCTCCTCCCATTTTCCTTGAGGAGGCGCACCATTCTCCTTCAGCATCTTGCGAACGGTTTCGCGTAACTCACGGAGTTCGCTCGCAGTCGAGCCGACCACGTGACTTGCCATGATGGATGAAGAGGCCTGGCCCAAGGCGCAGGCCTTCACGTCATGGGCGAAGTCGGTGACGGTATCCCCGTTCATCTTGAGATCGACCTTCACGGTCGAGCCGCACAGCTTGGAATGGGCGGTGGCGGAGGCATCGGGGTCCGCCAACCGTCCGAGCCGCGGAATATTCCCGGCCAGCTCGATGATCCGCTTGTTGTAAATGTCGTTCAGCATTTGATGGAGTCCAACGCGTCCACACCCGCTTCCAGGCCGGATCGGCCTTGGCGGGCGCCGCCCACGGTCCTATATAGGGGCGGAACTGGTGGAAAAACAGTCCAGCGGAGCGGTGGCGGTGATCCAGATCTGCGCTGCCGGCGTTGTGACCTTGGGACTTTTGCACCGAAACTGTTCTGTTCAGGCGTCCGGCGGCTTGGCCGCCCCGTCTGCCGGTGACACTCCGGCCGTTAGGCCGTCGAACGGAGAAGATATGGACGCTGCAATCAAATCCATCCGCCCGGGCAAGCCCTCCGACCGGCAGCCCGAGAGCCGCCCGGCCGAGCTTGATCCTGCCGAATTCCTCGCGGCCGCCGTCCGCGCCGACCAGCCGCGCCCCGCGCGCGCCGAGGCGGAAGCGGCGGTGAAGACGCTGCTCGCCTATATCGGCGAGAATACCGAGCGCGAGGGCCTGCTCGACACGCCGCGCCGCGTCGTCGAGGCTTTCGACGAGCTCTATCAGGGCTACCACCAGTGCCCGGCCGAGGTGCTCGACCGCACCTTCGGCGAGACGGCGGGCTATGACGATTTCGTCCTGGTGCGCGACATCGAGTTCACCTCGCAATGCGAGCACCACATGATGCCGTTCTACGGCAAGGCGCACATCGCCTATACGCCGGTGGAGCGCGTCGTCGGCCTGTCCAAGCTCGCCCGCCTGACCGACATTTTCGCCCGCCGGCTCCAGACCCAGGAGCACCTGACCGCGCAGATCGCCGCCGCGATCGACGAGGTCCTCAAGCCTCGCGGCGTTGCCGTGCTGATCGAGGCCGAGCATACCTGCATGTCGGTGCGCGGCGTCGCCAAGCATGGCGCCTCTACTTTCACCAGCCGCTTCACCGGCATGTTCCGCGACAATCCGGCGGAGCAGGCCCGTTTCCTGTCCCTGGTGCGAGGCACGACGCGCTGACCTCGCGACAAACCGGCGAGAGTTGCTGTGTCCGCTCATTCCCATGAGATCGAGGAGGGCCTCGCCTTCCTGCCCAGATTTGATGCCGCTGGCCTCGTGACGGTCGTCGCCACCGACGTCGCCACCGGCGACGTGCTGATGGTCGCGCACATGAACGAGGAGGCGCTGCGCAAGACCATTGCGACCGGCGAAGCCTGGTATTTCAGCCGCTCGCGCAATGCGTTGTGGCGAAAAGGTGAGACGTCGGGTCAGACCCAGCGCGTGGTCGAGATGCGCACCGATTGCGATCAGGATGCGGTCTGGATCCGCATCGAGCAGATCGGCGCGGCCTGCCATACCGGCCGGCGGTCGTGCTTCTACCGCAAGGTCGAGGCCGAGGGCGGGGGAGCGAGATTGGTCTTCACTGAGGCGGACCGGCTGTTCGATCCGAACGACGTTTACAGGAAGTAGCAGCCTGTCATTCCGGGTTCGCGCTGTCGCATGCCCCGGAATGACGCGGAGCGTCAGTTAACCCCGCCTTAACCATACCTGTCCCACGGTGAGACGATGGGCGCCGAATTGCCGGCGTCGCTCAGCGCCGCGCGGGGCGGGCCCTCCACCATGTCGATCGACAGTTTCAGTGCCACGCAGACGGCCGGCCTTGATCCGTCGCGCGCGCGTGTCGCCGGTGCGATCAAGCAGGCCTCGAACGTCACAGGCGTCAGCTTCCAGTACATGCTGACCACGGCCAAGATGGAATCGGACTTCAATCCGACGGCCGCCGCCACCACCTCGTCCGCGCAGGGGCTCTACCAGTTCATCGACCAGACCTGGCTCGGCACGGTGAAGGAAGCGGGTGCCCAACTCGGCTATGGCAGCTACGCCGACGCCATCACCAGGACGTCATCGGGGACCTACACCGTCGACGATCCCGTCAAGAAGCGGTCGATCATGAAGCTGCGCGACGATCCCGAAGCCGCTTCCGCCATGGCCGCAGCGCTGACGCAGTCGAACAGCTTCAAGCTCACCGGCCTGCTCGGGCGCAGGCCGAGCGACAGCGAACTCTACATGGCCCATTTCATGGGCGTCCGCGGCGCGGCGAAATTGATCGCCAATGCCGAGGACAATCCGCAAGCCGTCGGCGCGCGGCTGTTTCCCAACGCGGCGGCCGCCAACCGCCCGATCTTCTACGCCAAGGACGGCCGCGCCCGCAGCGTCTCGGAGGTCTATTCAGTCCTGGACAGCCGCTATGCCAGCGCGGCCAATTCAAAGGTAACCCGCAGCGCGATGGCGATGTATGGCGCCACGCCTTCGACCACGCAGGTCGCGAGTGCCAATGCAGTGGTGCCCACTGCGCCTGTCGTGGACAACGCCGCCTATCTCCAGACCTTCCCGAATGCCCGCACAGTGACGCCCGTCAGCGCGACGTCGTCGACACATGTCGCGGACAATCCGACGGGCACGCCGGTGTTTCGTTCGATCTATCAACCCGGCGATGCCACGCAGCCGGTCTCGACCACGGTGCAGAAACTATGGGGCAACAATGCCTCGCTCACCTCGGTCGCAGCGGCGACGCCGGACGTGCGGCCGCCGCAACCGCTCGATCTCTTCAGTGATCGCAGCGGCACGTTCTCGAGCTAGCCGAGATCTCGTGTCCCGGACGCGCTGCGGCGCAGAGCCAGGACCCATGCAACAAAGCTGCTCTCGATCATCTGGGCCCCGGCTCAGCAGCGCATCACTTGCGTGCTGCGCTACGTCCGGGGCACTCCTGCCAAGCGGCTTGGTTCCCTTAACAAATCATCAACAAAACCAGCCAGTTATGGTGAACGCTTTGTTAAGCGTCGTGGTTTATTTTGTATTGCAGGTGACGAGCCGTCATCATTTTCGTTTGTTGTGTAGCCCGAAGCAGCATGATTGTTCGGCAGTTCATTCATTGGATCAGGACGGCACCCGCGGGCGAGCGGGCCGAGGCAACACGGGCGCTGGCCCGGGCCTGGCTGATCTCGGACCTTTCTGCAGACGATCGCATCGCCGCCGAAGGCGCGCTTCTGATGCTGCTCGACGATGCCTCGCCGCTGGTGCGGCAGGCGATGGCCGAAGCTTTTGCCCGCAGCCTCGATGCGCCGGCCGCAATCGTGCGGGCGCTGTCAGCCGATCAGCCGACGGTCGCGCTGCCGGTGCTCGAACATTCCCCGCTCTTGATCGACGCCGATCTCGTCGACATCGTCGCGACCGGCGGCGAGGAGGTGCAATGCGCAGTCGCCCGCCGCATCGCATTGCCGGTGTCGGTGTGCGCCGCGATCGCCGAAGTCGGCTGCGCGGCTGCCGCGCTGGAGCTGATCGAGAATCCCCATGCCGAGCTCGCCCCGTTCTCCTGGGACCGGATCGTCGAGCGTCACGGTCATCTCGCCGCGATCCGCGAGGCGATGCTGGTGCTGGAGGATCTGCCGGCCGCAACGCGTGCTGCACTGGTGGCAAAGCTCTCCGAGACGCTGGCGCAATTCGTCGTGGCACGGAATTGGCTGAGCGCCGAGCGCGCGGACCGCATCACCATCGAGGCGCGCGATCGCTCCACCATGAACATCGCGGCGCGCTCGCGCGGCGATGACATGCAGGGCCTGGTCCGGCATTTGCGCGTCACCGGCCAGCTGACCGCGGGCCTGATCCTGCGCGCACTACTGTCCGGCAATCTGGGCTTGTTCGATGCGGCACTCGCCGAGCTCGCCGATCTGCCGCTCGCGCGCGTCTCGGCGCTGCTGCACGAGCGCGGCGGCAACAGCGTGCACGCGCTGCTCCGTCGCGCCGGGCTTCCGGAGGCGACATTTGCGGCGTTCCAGGTCGCGCTCGATGCCTGCCACGAGCAGGGCTTCGTCGACAGCGACGACGGCGCGGTGCGGCTGCGCCGGCGCATGGTCGAACGCGTGCTCACCCATTGCGAATCCGATCGCGGCGCCACCGAGCCGCTGATGGTCCTGCTGCGCCGCTTCGCTACCGAGTCCGCGCGCGAAGAGGCACGACTGTTCTGCGACGAGCTCGTCGCGGATGATGTGGTCGATCCGCTCTATGACGATCTGATTGCGGCGTAGTTCGAAGCTCGCGACAAGGCGGGCCGGAAGAGACAGGCTCCGACATTGCGAGCGCAGCGAAGCAATCCAGAATCCCTCCGCGGGGACAGTCTGGATTGCTTCGCTGCGCTCGCAATGACGAGAGATAGTGAAGCCTTATTCCCCCGGCGCGATGCTCGGCGCCAGGATCACCTCGAGATGCTCGGGGCGGTCGCGGTTGACGTGGGCAAGATAATCGTCGGCGACCTTGCGCAGGCGGCGGCTGAGCTCGGCCGAGACGCTGATCCTGTCCAGCCTGGTGTTCTCGTGTACGATGGCGAGAATGGCGTTGATGTGGTGCGTGAACAGCTCGGCCGGCACCTTGTCCAGGTCAGGCGCGTGCTCGATGACGCGGCACAGGCTTTCGGCGATGCCTGCGGCTGAAGGAAAGCCGAATGTCGCCGCATCGCCCTTGATGTCATGCGCGGCGTGAAACAGCTCGTCGCGCAGTTTCTTCGTGAAGCCGTCGTTCTGCACGGCGGTCCAGGCGGCGGACAGTCGCTGGACCTCGATCACCATCCAGTCCTTGAACTCGCCGGAGAGGCGCGCGAGCGCCTGCTCGGCGCGGCCGACCGGGTCGTCCAGGTCTTTTTCCTCGACGCGGCGCAGGACCTTGCGCAGCGGATTGGGCTGCGTGATGACCTGGTGCGTGGCGAAGGCCTTGACCTCGATGTCCTTTGCGCTGTTCTTCGCCATGATGCCTGCCTCGTCTGAAGCGGTTGCGCTAGATGGTGGAGCGGGCCTTGTCGAGCAGCGAGGGCTGCTGCAGCACCTCGTGCTTTTCGCCGACGCGGCGCTCCGGGCCCATATAGGCGGAGTTGGTGTTGCGGCGCCGGTCGGGGCCGAAATAGGTCTTGGTCTTGATGAAGGGGCGGGGATTGGCGACGACGTTGAGGATGCGCTGATAGAGCCCCTTGGCCGAGATCGGCTTGGCCAGAAATTCGGTGACGCCGGCATCGCGCGCGACCGTGACGCGACGTTTCTCCGAATGTCCGGTCAGCATGATGATCGGTGCATAGGGATTGCCCTTGGATTCCGGCTGCCGGATCATCTGCGCGAGCTCGAGCCCGTCGAAGATCGGCATGGCCCAGTCGGTGATGACGATGTCGGGCACGTAATGGCTGTACATTTCGAGCGCCGTGGCGCCGTCCTCGGCCTCATAGACCTCGCGCGCGCCGAACGAATGCAGCAGCGTCCGCAGGATGCGGCGCATGTGCGGATTGTCGTCGCAGACGAGGAAGCGCAGCTTGTTGAAGTCGATACGGAACATGACGCCCGGGCCAAAAGCGGGTCAACCTTCGTTAACCATATCGTGCCGGGAGTTAACGAAGGGTTGCGGCCCGGGGGTGGGGCGGCAGGACGCTCAGTAGCCGAACTGCTCCCGCAGGATACGCTCTTCCAGGCTGTGGCCAGGGTCGAACAGCATCCGCATCGAGATGCTCTTGTCCGAAAGCACTTCGACGCGCCGGACCCTGCGCACCTCCTCGTGGTCGGCGACCGCTGCGACGGGGCGCTTGTCGTCTTCCAGCACCTCGATCACGACATAGGCGGTATTGGGCAGGAGGGCGCCGCGCCAGCGCCGCGGCCGGAAGGCGCTGATTGGCGTCAGCGCCAGCAGGGCGGCGTTGATTGGGAGGATGGGTCCTTGGGCGGAGAGGTTATAGGCCGTCGAGCCTGCCGGCGTCGCGACGATAATGCCATCGGCGATCAGCTCCGGCATGCGTTCGCGCTCGTCGATAAGTATCCGCAAGCGCGCCGCCTGGGAGGTCTGGCGGAACAGGTAGACCTCGTTGATGGCATGGTGCAGGTGAACGCGGTCGTTGACGTCGGTCGCGCGCATCAGGAGCGGATTGATCTCGGATTCATGCGCCGTCTCGAGCCGTTGGCGCAGATCGTGCGTCGAGTACTCGTTCATCAGGAAGCCGACCGTGCCGCGGTGCATGCCGTAGATCGGCTTTCCCGTACGCATATGGTGGTGCAGGGTCTGGAGCATCAGCCCGTCGCCGCCGAGTGCGACGACCACGTCGGCCTCGTCAGGATCGCAATTGCCATAGTCCCTGGTCAGCTGGCCAAAGGCGGCCTGCGCCTCGTTGCTCGGGCTGGCGACGAAGGCGATCCGGTCGTATCGCGCAGGCTTGGTCATGGCTTCTCGGCAGGGCCGCTGGGTCGAGGAAGGTTCCGCCGGGCTCGTCTATACGAGGTAGGCCCGTATTGTCGAGGATGACCGCCCACCAAAGCTAATGGGGACGGTCCAACCGGACTTAAGCACAGAACCGGGCAATTTGAACCCGGCCGGCCGCTTCAGGGCCCGCACCGCCAATGATTCCCCAAACCGTCGTAATTTGGCGCTAGCTTTCTGACTCCCCGGCGGTCACGGCCGGACACGGAGGATGATCATGGTCACGACTTTGCCGGCGCTCCGCCTCGCGGGCCTGGTGTTGGCGGTGTCGGCTTTCGCGTTCGCCGGCCTTGCACACGCAGATGATGCGCCGCAGCCGCGCTCCGAGGCGGCCGCGCCGGCCGGACAGAAGGGTGGGCGCGGCGGTGCCGCGCAAGGCGCGCCGCAGACGTCGTCGTCCGCGGCCGAGCCGCACCGTCTGCCGCCGGATTCGACCACGAAGCAGACGCTCGATCTGCCCGGCCGGACCCTCAACTTCACGGCCACCGCCGGGTCGATCCGCGTGTTCGATGGCAAAGGCGAGCCGTTGGCCGACATCGCCTATACGTCCTACCAGCTCGACAGTGCCGAGCGCGCCACGCGTCCGGTGACGTTCCTGTTCAACGGCGGGCCCGGTGCGTCCTCGGCCTGGCTTCAGTTCGGCGCGGCCGGGCCATGGCGGTTGCCGCTCGATGGCGAGGCCCTGTCGCCGTCGGCCTCGCCCGAGGTGAAGCCGAACGCGGAGACCTGGCTCGACTTCACCGATCTCGTCTTCATCGACCCCGTCAGCACCGGCTACAGCCGCTTCGTGGCGAGCGGCGAGGATGCCCGCAAATCGTTCTACTCCGTCGATGGCGACGCCAACTCGATCGCGCTCGTGATCCGCCGCTGGCTCGAAAAGCACGAGCGGCTGACTTCGCCGAAATACGTCGCCGGCGAAAGCTATGGCGGCATTCGCGGCCCCAAGGTCTTGCGCCAGTTGCAGCTCCAGCACGGCGTCGGCGTCAGGGGCTTGATCCTGGTCTCGCCGCTCTTGGATTTCCGCGAGTTCACCGGCACGAGCCTCCTGCAGTATGTCGCGACGCTGCCGAGCTACGTGGCAGTGGCGCGCGAAGCCAAACGTCCGGTCAAGCGCGCCGACCTCGCCGACGTCGAGGCTTATGCGCGCGGCGAATTCCTGACCGATCTCGTCAGGGGCGAGGCGGACAAGGAGGCAACGACGCGTCTGGCCGACAAGGTCGCCGAACTCACCGGCATCGACCAGGCGGTGAGCCGCCGCCTCGCCGGCCGCTTCGACGTCGGTGAATTCCGCCGCGAGTTCGACCGCAAGAACGGCAAGGTGACCGGACGCTACGATGCCTCGGTGCGCGGCTTCGATCCCTATCCGGATTCGAGCAGCTCGCGCTTCGGCGATCCCTCCGGCGATGCGCTCCAGGCACCGCTGACGAGCGCCGCGGTCGACGTGCTCTCGCGCAAGCTCAACTGGCGGCCCGGCGGCTCATATGAAGTCCTGAACGGTGCTGTCGAAGGGCAATGGGATTTCGGCCGCGGCATCAACCCGCCGCAATCGGTCTCCGATCTGCGCCAGATCCTCGCCACCGATGCGAAGCTGAACGTGCTGGTCACGCACGGCCTGTTCGATCTCGCCACGCCCTATTTCGCAACGAGGCGGGTGCTCGACCAGTTGCCGGCCTTCGTGACGCAGCGCGTGAAGTTCGTGGTCTATCCCGGCGGCCACATGTTCTATTCGCGCGACGGATCGCGGCAGGCGTTCCGAAGCGAGGTCGAGGCGCTCATTCGGGAGTAGGCCGGCGCTTGCGCGGCGGATACCGGCGCGCGATCTCGCGTGCGACGACTTTTTTTGGCTTCACGTTCGCGCCGGCAATCCAGATGTCGCTGACCTTGCCGCGCTTGTCACGGACCCGGCGCACCGGCTCGCCGTGGCTGGAATAGCCGGCAGCCCAGGCGAGCTTGCCGGTGTCGCGGCCGGTCACTTCGATTTCGGCGGCATCCATAAACGGGTTGTTGAACTGCGGGTTGGCGACGAGCACGCGGTTGCCGGCGGGGACGAGATCGGTCGCGCCCCAGATCGTCCACCAGCGCCCGGTCCAGTCGCGCACGCGCCGGTCGGGGGCGCCGCGGGTCTGGAAGACGCGCAGGATCTGCATCGCGCCGTCCATCCAGAACGGCGCCGCGCCGTCGATCGAGTTGCTGAGGATGCTGATTGCAAGCTCGCAAGCGGGAATGGAGCAGGTCCGCGAGATATAGCCCTGGAAGCCGCCGCCATGGCCGAACCAGTCCCAGCCGTCGGTCTTGCCGGCATTGACGCCCAAGCCGTAATAGGCCTCGAAGCTCTGCGGGATGCGCCAATGGTTTCGCGTCATCTCGCGGCGGCTGGCGACCGACAGCACGCTCTTCTTCGCGTTGGGCGCCAGCTGCGCGAAGAAGCGGGCGGTGTCGGCGGCGGTGGCGACGAAGCCTGCGGCAGATGCCATTGCATGGGCGGGATTGTCACCCGGGATCACGCAGCGCTCGCCAAACGGCACTCTTCGCGTGTGGCCGCGCGCGAAGGCTGCGCCCTTGGGAAGCGGTGCGTCCGGCTCGGTCTCGCGCAGGCCGGCCGGCGCAATGATCTCGCGCTTGATCCAGACGGAGTAGGGCTCCTTCGCAACAGCCTCGATCACGAGGCCGAGCAGGCCAAAGCCGTGATTAGAATATTTGAAGCGTGTGCCGGGGTCGATCGCGGTCGGCAGCTTCAATTCTGCAAGCAGCTCCTTGGCATCGAGATAGGGGCGGCTGTCGATGAACTGGCCGGAATCGGCGCCGTCTCGCGTCAGCCCCGCGCTGTGCGACAGCACTTGCGCGATCGTGGTCTCGGCGACGCGCGGATCGAGGCCGCCGACATATCGGCCGACATGGTCGTCGAGCCGGAGCTTGCCCTGCTCGCGCAGCTTCATGATGCCAGCCGAGGTGAAGCTCTTGGAGTGCGAGGCGATGCGGAAGCGATGGCGCGGGGTGAGCTTCTCGCCCGTGTCGAGATTGGCGAGGCCGAACGCATGCTCGGCGACGACCTCGCCGCGATGGGCGAAAGCCACGATGAGGCCCGGCTGCTGGATCGTCGTCAGCTGGTATTCGATCCAGGAGCCGATGTAGTCGATCGCGGATCGCAGCCACGTGTCCATTGCGCTACCGGTTTGCGAGGGAGGTCGGTGCGAAAGGCTAGCCGAGAAAGCAGAACGGGCACAACCTGAAAGGTTGTGCCCGTTTGCGTCGTTCGAAGATGCGATGACTCCAGTCTATGCCTTCAGTAGACGAGCGTCGCGCCGGTCGGCTTGTCGAGCGCTTCGGCCAGCGAGCGATATTCCGAGCTGCCGGTGCCGGCGAGCGAGGCGATCTTGTCGAGGTGGTATTGCGCCTGCTCGCGGTTGCCCTGCTCGAGCTGCCAGAGGCCGTAATATTGCCAGGTGCGGACGTGGTTCGGATCGTCCTTCAGCGCCAGCTCATAATAGGCCTTCGACGACTGGTAGTCGCCGAGCTTGCGATAGGAGTAGCCGATCAGGTTGGCGACGTCCGCGACGTCGTTGCGCTTGAGCGACTTCAGCTGGCCGATCGCGCCCCTGTAATCGTGCTTGTCGTAGATCGCGGCGTAGGCGGTGCGGTAGGCCGCGAGGAATTTGGGGTCGCTGACGGAAGAGCTCTTCTTCTTGCCCTTCTTGGTCGAGGTGTCCGATTTCGGCGGCGACGAAGGGTCGTCGCCGGCGGCGGCATACGCGCTGGACAGCACCGGCGCGGCCGCCAGTGTCATGGCGACGAGTCCCGGCACAACGAGCATTGAGAGTTTGCGCATCTAAGTTCTCCGGTATGGAACGTGGCGATCCTACACGATTGCCCGAAGACCGGAACACCTCTCGGGCAAAAACATTCCCGCGTCGCACGATCTATTCGCCCGGCCGTGGATGACAAACGTGTCATCGAGGTGAACGGAAGCCTGCAAAGGGCTTCAGACTGGGTTCAGTGCCCCCCGCTTATGTTCCTTCCCACGATCGATGGGGGCGAGAGGGCGCCGCCTGATGATCCTTCCAAGAGGAGACCACCATGTTGAAGACCATTTCTGCAGCCTTGCTCGCAACCTCCGTGATCGCAGCCCCGGCGTTCGCCGCCGAGGCCGGCAAGACCACCACAGCCGCGCCGGTGATCAAGGCCGACCAGAGCCAGACCAAGGCGGCGACCACTGCCGCAAAACCGGAAGCCGGCGTCAAGGCCGACGCCAAGACGGACGCCAAGACCGACGCCAAGACGGACGTGAAGACGACGGACTCGAAGGCTTCCGATGTCAAGACGGACGCCAAGGTGGATGGCAAGTCGAAGGCAATGGACGCCAATGCCGCGGTCACCACCGACGAGCACAAGAGCGTGAGCAAGCATCGCCATCACGACAAGCGGGTCACGGCCAAGGAGTCGCAGAAGGCGCAGCCGGATGTGACCAAGCCCGCGACGTCTGATAAGCGCAACTGACGACTGATCCCGCGCGGCGGCATCCCTGGTATTGCCCGCCGCCGCGCGCGGACGTCAGGCCTGGCCCGTTGCCACGCCTCGGGCGGAAGCCCGAGATGTCGGCGGCTGGCCGGTGCGCTGTTTGCGCCGCTGCAAGCGAATTCCCTTCATCCCGGCTTGGGGCTAGAACGTCTCCTGATCTGTTCGAGCGGAGAGCGGGGCCTGTGGGGCGATTGGCGAGATGTGCGGTGATCCTGGCGTTGCCGCTGGCGCTTGCGGCATGTTTCGGCAGCGACAGTGACCGTCCGACTTTCATGGGCGGGACCCAGGCCGGCGGGCCGCAGCCGTTTCCCGAAAATTTCCGGAACGACACGGTGGCGTTGATGCGGGCCTATCTCAACAATCCGGTCGGCGTGCGCAATGCCGCCATGGCCGAGCCGGTACAGCGCGAGGTCGGCGGCCGGCAGTTCTATGTGAGCTGCCTGCACTTCACCCCGCGCGAGACGGATGGGAGCTACAAGGGCATGCGCGAGCGGGCCGTTATCTTCGTCAACGGCCGGGCGGACCGCGTGGTCGACCAGACCAGCGATCTCTGCGCCGGTGCGGTTTACGCACCGTTTCCGGAACTGGAAAAGATGACGCGGTAGCGCAAAGGCAGCCTTCATCGCCCAGTGTTAGGCAGAAGCAGCCGGAGCCGCGGGATCACATTTCGGCGAGCTTTGAACGGGGTGGTTTAGACTTGCGACAAATCGTGGCGGCGGCCTTGCGCAGCCGAATTGACGGAACAAATTCGTGTTGTTGCCACGCCGTCACAGTCACGAACGATCAACGTTCCGGCATTGCCGCGAAGCAACCCAATTCACGCCACGTTGTTTCCCGAGTGTCGTAATGAAAGAACGGGGATGATCATGAAGTCGATCTTGCTGGGTGCAGCAGCTCTGCTGGCGCTGGTTGCGCCGGCCGCAGCGGCCGACATGCAGCCGCGCGCCTACACCAAGGCTCCGGTCACGCCGCCGCAGGTGATCTATAACTGGACCGGTTTCTATATCGGCGGCCATGTCGGCGGCGCGTTTGCGGGCGACAACACCTTCCAGTCGAGCGACGCGCGTTTCCTGGGCGGCGTGCAGGGCGGCTTCGACTACCAGTTCGCGCCCAACTGGGTGGTGGGTATCGAGGCCCAGTATTCTTGGCTGCCGACCAACAACAATGGCGCCATCTTCCCGCTGGGCACGCAGGTGACATCCAACACCGACCAGATCGGGTCGGTGACCGGTCGCATCGGTTACACCTGGGGACCGACGCTGCTTTACGCCAAGGGCGGTTATGCCTGGCGGAATAACGGCCTTGGCGTGAACATCGCCGGGGTGCCGCAGGCCTTCACCACCACCGGCAACAACAAGGACGGCTATACGGTCGGCGCCGGCCTCGAATACATGTTCGCGCCAAACTGGTCGGCCAAGGCCGAGTACCAGTATTACAATTTCGGCAGCACCACCTTCACCTCCGGCCCGGCTGACATCGTTGGCGTTCGTGGCCGGGAGGACGAGCATACCGTCAAGGCCGGGGTGAACTATCGCTTCGGCTGGGGCGGCCCGGCCGCCTCGCGGTACTGACGGTCAGCGCCGACCCAAGACCTGAAGATCCAAGACCTTAAAATCGAAGACCTGACAAAGGCCGGCTCCGCCGGCCTTTCGTCTGCCGGCCTCCCGCCTCCGGCGCCTGTTTCTTTGCATTCCGTGAACCATTTGGCGCGTCATTTGCTTGCAAACGATGCTGGCGCGCCTTCTCACGCGCGTCATGGGGCTGGCGTAAAGCAAAAATAATTTTTGCGGTTTACGGAACTCGCGCTCCGGAACGCGTTATATGACAATTACCGGGCAGGTGGGACGACGGACATGCGTATCTTGGTGTCGGCAGTGGTGCTCTCGTGCTTCGGCTGCCTGCCGTGCTCTGCACAGACAATCCTCAGATCCGAGCCTCTGATGTTGGCACCGTACGAAGTTGCCTTCGTCAAGGACGCTTCATGTCCGTCGGGCAAGGTCATGAAGGTCACCGGCGCCATCCGCGGGCTGCACCGCCGCAAGGCCTGCGTGACTATGCCGGGCGAGCAGGCCTCGCTTGTGGCGGCCACCCCCTGAGCTTTCGCTCCGGCTCCGTGCCGGAGCTCAGGAATTCAGCTCGAGCTCCATTCTGGATTGCCGATCGGCCTCCGCCTTGTTCTTGGCGGGGTCCTCGCCTTGAGCTGCCTGGCACGGCTCGATCTTGTAATCGTTGTCGAGCACCCGGCGCGGTCCCGGCCGCTCATCGTCCGCCGTCACGTCCACGACGAGACCACTCCGCTCGGCGAGCTTCCAGACGTCGGCCTCGCTTGGATAGGACTTGCTGATTTGGGCGTCATTGCAGAAGAGGGCGTAGGGCATGCATCCCGACTCCAGGAATGCCCGTTAACGAGCTTACGGGGGGAGGGTTCCGGCCACCCGCCCGATCACGCGCCCGTGATCGTCGTGGACGGCCCTTGAGTCCTTAACGAGTCCTGAATCCCGGAAAAAAGAATCCTTGGGACTCTTCGGCCGGAATCAGCGGATGTTTTCGGCCATGACGAGCGACCTGAACACATCCTGCGGGCACATGCTCCTGCCGCTCACGCTGGCGCTGTTCGGCGCCTGCGCGGCCAATCTCTGGCTGGTCTGGTCGTGGTTGTAGGGTCCTGGCTGTAGGTCCCTGGCCGGGCCTTATTTTTCGGCCGGTGGACCTGAAGCGTCGCGGATGGCTGCACGCAATTTGGTCAGGGTCGCCGCGCAATATTCCTCACGTTCGCGCTCGAAGCGCTCCTGGTGCTTGCGGAAATTGGCGATGCGGGCCTGCATCTCGGCACGGAATTCGCCGCTCGTCCGCGTCGGCAGAGGCGCGGGCCGCGGCGGAAGGGGGGCTTGCGGCGGTTCGATCTCGACGGTGACCGCCTCCACGGTGACGATCTCCATCGCGACGGCCGGGCCGGATGCGGGCGCCTCCGGCTGAAGGACGTCATCCTTCCTGCCGGTCACCGATTGGACGAAAGCCAGCGTCTGCGCGATCAGTGCGTCGCGCTCCCTGATCCATTTCATGATCCACCTCACCCGCGCGTATTCCAGCAAAGCGGCTGCTTCGAATCAAGGCTGTTTGCAAGGGTTGCATATTTTTCCCGGTAGCCCACACTGGGCAGATGGATGCATCGAAAGAAAGACCGAACGAGGCGGAGGGCCTGAGGCTCATCCGCGCGTTCCTGACGCTGCCGCCCGACAAGCGGGCGGAGGTGATCGCGTTTGTCGAGGAATTGGCGCGTGTCCACGGCCGACCCGAGGAGGGCGCCAAGGCCTCGCCGAGGTGAGCAAGGCCTCGCCGAGGTAAGCAAGACCTCGTCGAGGTGAGCGCTACCGCTCGCGCGGATTGACGTTGGGCTCGAACGGCGCGCCGACCACCCGAACCGGGATCTGAGCTGGCGTGCGCGGAGTGGGCTCGATCACGGCCCTATCGGCGACCAGCTTATCGGGCGTCCGTACAGGCGCCGGCTCGAACAGCGCCAACGTCCCGGCCACGGCGCTACAGCACAGCGTCACCGTCGCCAGCAGAATCATGTTTCGGTTTTCTTCCCGGATCCGCATGCGCTGACAACGGCTGGCGCCGGAGCCGGTTCCGGGCCGGCGATTTTCGATGCGAAAACGGGGGGCTTTAGATCGCGCCTAGTGCGACAGCACCAAGCCGAGCGCGAGCACGAACAGCATGGCCGTCGCGACGACGGCCGTAAGCGCGCCGGCGACGATCTTGGCCTTCTCTTTGGGCGTGGTGGAGCGCATGGTCTCGACGAGACGAATGACGTGCGTAGGTTCGCTGCCAGGGAATTTCGAACAGTTCGGCCGGATTGTATAGTGTACCCGCGCCGCAAAAGGCTCGCCCAATGACCGTCGGTCGTCCTCCCGTGCTTGCGCACGAACGCTTCGTTGCCGACCGTGACAATTTCTCAGGGCTGGATCTCGCCGCGCGGTTCGCGCGGATCGAGCGGACCAACCTCTGGGGCGCGGCCACTTCGGTGTCCGGCCTCGGCTCGGAGGATGTCGCCACAGCCGCAATCCAGGAGGCGCTGCCTGCATTGCTGCAACGGCTCGGCGCGCGCTCGCTGCTCGATGCGCCCTGCGGCGATGCAGGTTGGATCTGCCGGCTCGAGCTCGATATCGATTACACCGGCATCGACATCGTACCGGCGCTGATCGAGGCAAACCGCTGGCGTGTCGCAGCTGACGGTTCGTCCGGTCGGTTTCTCGTTGCTGACATCACGCGCGATGCGCTGCCGCACGCCGACGTCATTCTCTGCCGGGATTGCCTGGTGCATCTGAGCTTTGCGAACATCTATCGCGCCCTCGTGCAATTTCGGATGAGCGGCGCGCGCTTCCTGCTCGTCACGACCTTTCCGGAGTGGGACGACAATCACGATTGCGAGGATGGCGACTGGCGCGCGCTCAACATGGAGAAAGCGCCGTTCGGCTGGCCGGCACCTCAGGCACTGATCGACGAGCGTTGCGAGGAGGGCGGTGGCGGCTGGCGCGACAAGAGCCTCGGGCTCTGGCGGCTGGATGAGCTGCCGGAGAATAGCTTCGCGTCAGAAGCTGGTGCCGGCTGAGGGGATTGAACCCCCGACCTTCGGTTTACAAAACCGCTGCTCTACCGCTGAGCTAAGCCGGCGATGCCTCAAGAGGCAGGGCAGAGCTCGGCTCGCGCCGGGCCCCGTCTACCCGTGCGCGCCGCAATACCAGACTTGATCGGAAAGTGCCAGAACCGGCAGGTCGTCGTCGCAGGACGTGAATCGGGCGGCCGCGCGGGCCGCCCGATGTGTCGCGTTCGGCTCAAGCCGGCTTACTGGCAGAGCTGCCGGCGGCCGTCTGCGCCCTTGAAGTACGTGCCGGGCGTACAGACGAAACCGTTGCGCTGGGCATAGGTGCGCCTGTCCCAGCTACGATTGTCCCAGCCGCGGTCCCACGAATTGTCATAGGCGTAGGAATTGTCCCAACCTCGGAATGGTGCGGTGGCAATCGCGCCGGCGGTCCCGATCGCCGCGCCTGCGACGCCGGCCGCCGTCCCGACGGCGCCCGCCGCAACGTCGGTCGGCCAGAAGCCGGTGGGGCTCCTGTTCCAGTCGTTATTCCAGTCGCGGTTGGCCTGACGATAGGCCGCGCGGCGATGGCGATAGCCGCTCTCGGTGGTGGCCTGTCCCGGTCCGAAGGTCTGGCAATTGGCGTTTGGGAATTGCGCCGAGCAACGGCCCTGCCTGTCGACGACGGTCTGCGCCATAGCAGAGCCTGCCAGCATGGTCGCTGCGATCGCCGTGGCCCCGAGAAGCTTGATGGTCATGGTTGTTCGCTCCCATTTTGTTGACAGGAGCTAAACGCCGACGGCGCAGGACGTTCCGATGCAACCTTGGGATTTTTCGGATGCGAGCCGTCAAACCGATGTGAGCAGCATGCGTTGTTCCAGCCGCCCGGTTCCGCGCCGTTAACGCTTCGCTAGCTCGCCGTGCAGCATTTGAGCGGCGCGCAATCCTTGCACGTTAGGCTTACCGGAATTTGGTGAGCAGGCCTTAACTCTCTCTGCGTCGCGATCGGTTAGGTTGCGCCCGGATAACCGGGGTCTCCTCATGCGTGCCGTGGCGCTCGCCGCCTTTCTGATCGGACTGCCTGCAACCGCGTTTGCAGCCGGCTTCGAGATCGTCGTTCCCGGCCGTCCCGGCGTGCCTGTCATCATCAACAACATCGATGCGTCCTACGCCGTCGTCGAGGGCACCTGGGGCCTCGGCAAGGGCCAGCAGGTGCAGCCCACGATCTATGGCGGACGCTATATCGCCGAGCGGCAGCCCGACGACGTCGGCCATTATTATCCGACGCTGGGCCTGCGGCCGGGCTACGGCCGGCTGGAGGTCGAGCCGCCGGCGAACCGCAAATTGCCCAAGCCCGCCGAGAGCTACCACCAGAGCTGGGGTGCCTCGTCCGCGCCGCTGCCGGCGCAGATGGATCCGCCCGTCGATCCGCCGCCGGTGATCTATGCGCCCGAGATCAACGACCGTCCTCGGCCGCCTCGGCCGCGGCCGCGCACAGAGATACCCGGCAGGCCGCCGGGTTGAAAAACGTGAAAACCAAAAACGGAAATCAACAGGAGAGAGTAATGCGTCAAATGATTTCGGGACTGGTCGCGGCAACTGCCGTGATGTTAGCCGCCACCGTGCCGGCCGCGGCCTGCGGCTTCAGCACATGCGCGCCCGTTGCGCCGGTCTATACCGGCTGCAACACCGGATGCGGCGGATATGGTTATGGCTACGGCTACGGCGCCTATGAGCGTCTCGCCGAGCCGACCACGCAGTATTACTACGTCAACCAGGGTCCGACCTATACCGGTCCGGGCGCCTTCGCGCCGTACCCGACCTATCGCGAGGACGCGGTCGTCGCGCCCGCCAATTACGGCTATGGCTATGGCTATCGTGCCGCTGCGGTCGCGCCGCCGGCCGCTTATCCCTATCGCCGCCCGTACTTCCGTCCCTATCGGTTCGGCTACGGCCCCCGCTACGGTTATCTGCCGCGCGTTCACTACGGCCATGCTCACCGCTACGGCTACGCCCACCGCCATGCGCCGCGCTATTATGGCGGTCACCGCGTGCTGCGCCGCTACTACTGATCTCTGATCGGTCGAGTGAAGAGACGCCCGTTCGCGTGATGCGGACGGGCGCTTTGCTTTCTCTTCAAAACAACCCCATGCACAGTAGCCGGCAACAGTGAAATCAAGGACTTGAAGCGCAATGTGCCCGAGATGGGCGAGCATCGCTCATTAGCTCGTTGTTCGCGCCCCAGATTTCGGAAAAACAGAGATCTCGATTGATCCGTCGGGCAAAACAGGCGTAGTCTGGCATCGTCGCGATATGCGCGGTGCCTCAAGCGCTAGCGCTTCATCAGCCCCAGCCGGCTCGCGCCGACATAGAGCGAGAGTACGGCCGCATTCGAGACGTTGAGGCTCTTGATCTCGCCGGGCATGTCGAGCCGCGCCACGACGCTGCAGGTCTCGCGCGTCAATTGCCGCAAGCCTTTGCCTTCGGCGCCGAGCACCAGCGCGAGCGGCTCGCGCAGTGTGACGTTCGAGAGGTCCTCGGTACCTTCGCTGTCGAGACCGACGGTCTGGAAGCCGCGCTCGTTCAACGCCGTTAGGGCGCGGGCGAGGTTTTGCACCGTGACGACAGGCACAAGCTCCAGCGCGCCGGAGGCGGCCTTGGCAAGCACGCCGGTCGCCTCGGGGCTGTGACGCGCGGTGGTCACGATCGCCTTCACCGCGAAGGCCGCTGCAGAGCGCAGAATGGCGCCGACATTGTGCGGATCGGTGATCTGATCCAGCACCAGCACCATGCCTTCCTGCTTGAGCGTCTCGATGTCCGGCGAGGGCAGGGGATCGGCCTCGGCGAGCAGGCCCTGATGCACGGCGTCGGGCGAGAGCAGGCGGTCGATCTCCTGGGGACGTACGATCTCGGGCGCGATGCGGGTCGCGATGTTTTCGTCCGCCAGCCGCCGCGCGGCGTTCTCGGTCAGCGTCAGCTTGCGGATCCGCCGCTGGGGGTTGGCGAGGGCCATGGTGACGGTGTGCCAGCCATAGAGAATGACTGGGCCGTCGCCTTGCGAATCACGGTCGCGCCAAGCCGGCCGGCCGGCCGATTTTCCGGGTCTGTTGAAGGGCTTAGCCCCGCCGCGAGCCCCCTTGGGGCCGAATTTTCGATCCTTCATGGGCTCGCTTCTGTCATGGGTTCCGGAATATGGCAATTTCGGTGCCTGTGAGGTCGATTTTAGCTGCTTGCCTCGGTTGACTTTGCCCCACCGCTTCGCCCATAAACGCGCCCGGTCGCGCCCCGATCCGGGTTGTCGCGGCCTTCACGTTCCATGGCCGTCTTCGGTCCGCCGGCAAGGTCCGGCCCGATTGTGCTGCCGTCGAGCGGGGGAGTGTCCCGAGTGGCAAAGGGAGCTGACTGTAAATCAGCCGCCTCATGGCTTCGCAGGTTCGAGTCCTGCCTCCCCCACCACGCTTCGCCCTTCGGGCTACGCGTGGCGCAGCCGCGTGAGGCCTGAAAGGCGAAGCGTGGGGTCCGGCGAAGCCCGTAGGGCGAAGACGGACTGACGACAGTTCGCAGCTACCCAATCATCTCCCGCACCATCGGCACCACCTTGCGCCCGTAGAGCTCGATGCTTCGCATTAGCTTCTCGTGCGGCAATGGCCCCGCCGAGTACTTCAACTGAAACCGCGAAAGCCCGAGCGCCTTTGCGGTCTTCGCGATCTTGCGCGCCACCGTTTCCGGCGCGCCGACATAGAGCGAGCCGTGCTCGGCCTCATGGGCGAACTCGTCGCGTCCCATCGGCGGCCAGCCGCGCTCCTTGCCGATGCGGTCGCGCATCGCCTTGTAATCGGGCCACAGCTCCTCGCGTGCCTGCGCGTCGGTCTCGGCGACGTAGCCCGGCGAATGCACGCCGATCGGCTGGGCCGGGCGACCGAACTCCCTGAAGGCCCGATGATAGAGCTCGACGTAAGGCGCAAAGCGCGCGGGATCGCCGCCGATGATCGCGAGCATCAGGGGCAGGTCGTAATGCGCGGCGCGCACCACCGATTGCGGACTGCCGCCGACGCCGATCCAGGTTTTCAGCTTGCCGTTCTCGACCGGCGGATAGACCAGTTGATCTTTCAGCGGCGGACGCAGCTTGCCTTGCCAGGTGACCGGCTGCTGCGACAAGAGCGCGGCGAACAGATCGAGCTTCTCCTCGAACAGCTCTTCATATTTGCGCAGGTCGAAGCCGAACAGCGGGAAAGATTCGGTAAACGAGCCGCGACCGAGGATCACCTCGGCGCGTCCGTTCGAGACCGCATCCAGCGTGGCAAAGCGCTGGAACACGCGGATGGGATCGTCCGAAGACAGCACCGTCACGGCCGAGCCGAGATGGATGCGCCTGGTGCGCGACGCGATCGCGGCCAGCACGGTTTCAGGCGAGGAGATCGCGAAATCCGCGCGATGGTGCTCGCCGAGCCCGATGAAATCGAGACCGAGCTCGTCCGCCAGCATCGCTTCGTCGACGACGTTGCGGATCACCTGCGCATGCGGAATCATGTCGCCGGAGGCGTCTCTTGTGACGTCGCCAAAGGTGTCCAGTCCGAATTCGAGCGGTGCGGTCATCGATCAAGTCTCTGTGGGATGATCGGCCAGATCTAAGGGGCAGCGGCCCGATCACAAGCGCACGCGCGGAAATGCTCGGTTTCCGTTTGTGGATTCTATCGCGCGATCCGTACCACCATCTTGCCGAGCGCAGCGCGCGTCTGCATCGTCTTGAATGCCGCGCGGAAATCCTCGAAGGCGAAGACCTGGCCGACCACGGGCTTCAACGGGCCATCGGCAAGCCAGTCCGTCAATTGTGACATCAGGCGCTTCTGCACATCGGGCTCGCGCGTTGGAATCTGCGCAAGATCGACGCCGAGCAGAGCGCCGCCTTTCAGCAGCGGTAGATTGAACGGCAGCGCGGGGATGGTGCCGGCGGCAAACCCGACCACGAGATGACGGCCGCGCCAGGCGATGGAGCGAAAGGCCTGCACCGAGATCTCGCCGCCAACGGGGTCGAAGATCACGTCGGCGCCGTGTCCTCCCGTCAAGTCCTTGAACGTGTCACGCCAGCCGGCCTGCGTATAATCGATCACTGCATCGGCGCCATGCGCCTGCGCGAACTCGCGCTTGTCCGGCGTCGACGCCGCTGCGATCACGCGGGCGCCGAGCAGCTTTCCGATCTGGACGGCTGCGATTCCCGTACCGCCAGCCGCGCCCAAGACCAGCAGCTGTTCGCCTGCGCAGAGCGAGGCGCGTGCACTGAGCGCATAGAGTGCGGTCAGATAATTGGCGCGAAACGAGGCGGCGACCTCGGGCGCGACGCCGCCCGGCAGGGGATGGAGCGCTGCGGGGCTGACGACGATCTCCTCGGCAAGCGCACCCGAGCGCGTCATCCCCATTACGCGCATGCCGGACTGGTAGCCGCCGGGTGCGCCGGGCGCGTCCGTCACCACGCCTGCGAACTCCGTGCCGGGAATGAAGGGCAGGGGGTCCTTGGTCTGGTAGCGTCCCTCGATCTTCAAGCCGTCGACGAAGCCGATCCCGGCAGCTTCCACGCGGATGCGCAACTGGCCCGGCTCGATGGACGGAGCCGGGACGTCCTTCAATTCGATCTGATCGATGGGGGCGTATTGCTCGACGACAACGGCTTTCATGTCGGACCTCTGCTGTTCCAGTCATCCTGACAGGTGCCCCGACCAGCCTCTTGCGTCTACCGCCACATCCCGCGCATTCGCGCCCCGATGTCGATCTTCGGCCCCTGCGCCGCGGTGCGCGCTGCGCCGCTTGCTATCTTCGGCCAGGCGGTGCGCTCGAACAAATGGACCAGCTGCTCCGGGATGAAGCGGGTGCGCGAGGCGTAGACGTGGCGGTCGCCCCTGGCGGCCTGGCCGTGGACGAAGAAGCGCTGCGGCACGACGAGATGCAGATCGTCCTTGGCGCGCGTCATCGCGACATAGAGCAGGCGGCGCTCCTCCTCGATCTCGGCGCTGGTGCCGGCGCCGAGATCGGACGGCATGCAGCCGTCGACGACGTTGAGCACGAACACCGATTTCCACTCCTGGCCCTTGGCGGAGTGGATGGTGGAGAGGATCAGGTAGTCCTCGTCGCGCAGGGGTGGCCCTGATTTGTCGCTGGTTGCATCCGGCGGATCGAGCGTGAGCTCGGTCAGGAATTTCTCGCGAGAGGCATAGCCGCTCGCGATCTGCTCGAGCTGCATCAGATCGGCGCGGCGCGTCTCGGCATCCTCGTGCATGCGATCGAGATGCGGCTCGTACCAGAGCCGCACCCGTTCGAGGTCGACGGGCCATTCTGAATAGCGCAGGTTTTCGACCGTGCGGACGAAACAGGTCCAGTCCTCGCCGGTGCGCGCCGGCCCCGGCAGCCGGCCGAGCGCGGCAAGCGGGTCGGTGCTCTCCGCCATCTGGTCGAGCACGCGCTGTGCAGTCGCAGGCCCGATGCCCGGCACCAGGTGCAGGATGCGAAAGCCGGCGACGCGGTCGCGCGGATTTTCGGCGAAGCGCAACAGGGCCAGCACGTCCTTGACATGCGCGGCATCGAGGAATTTCAGCCCGCCGAACTTGACGAAGGGGATGTTGCGGCGGGTCAGCTCGATCTCCAGCGGACCCGAATGCGAGGAGGTGCGGAACAGCACCGCCTGGTGCTTGAGCAGCGCGCCTTGCTCGCGGTTCGCCAGCACCGCCTCGACGATGTAGCGCGCCTGGTCGGCCTCGTCGTGCACGGTGACGAGCTGCGGCTTCTGACCTGAGGTGCGGTCGGTCCAGAGGTTCTTGGTGAAGCGCTCGCGGGCGAGGCCGATCACGCCGTTCGCCGCCGACAGCACCGCCTGCGTCGAGCGGTAATTGCGGTCGAGCGTGATCATCTCCGCGCGCGGCGAGAAGCTCTGCGGAAAGTCCAGGATGTTGCGCACGGTGGCGGCGCGAAACGAATAGATCGACTGCGCGTCGTCGCCGACCACGGTGAGGCCGCGGCCGTCGGGCTTGAGCGCCAAGAGGATCGAGGATTGCAGACGGTTGGTGTCCTGATATTCGTCGACCAGCACGTGGTCGAAGCGGCCGCCGATCTCCTGAGCGATCAGCGCATCGCCCATCATCTGCGACCAATACAGCAGCAGATCGTCGTAATCGAGCACGTGCTGGGCCTGCTTGGCCTCGACATAGGCGGCGAACAGACCCTTCAGCTCGGCGGCCCAGCCCGCGCACCAGGGAAAATGCTGGGCGAGCACCTTCTCGATCTCCATCTCGGCATTGACGCAGCGGGAATAGATCGACAGGCAGGTGCCCTTGGCCGGAAAGCGGCTCTCGGTCTTCGACAGGCCGCGCTCGTGCCGGACCAGGTTCATCAGGTCGGCAGAATCCTCGCGGTCATGGATGGTGAAGGCGGGATCGACGCCGATCCGCTCGGCATATTCGCGCAGGAGCCGCGCGCCGATGCCGTGGAAGGTGCCGGCCCAGGTCAGCGCATCGCGCATGATTGCGGCGTTGTTCTCGCCCAGCACCTTGCGCGCGATGCGCTCGACCCTTCCGGCCATTTCCGCCGCGGCGCGGCGGGAGAACGTCATCAGCAGGATGCGGCGGGGATCGGCGCCTGCGACGATCAGATGCGCGACGCGGTGGGCGAGCGTGTTGGTCTTGCCGGAGCCGGCACCGGCGATGACGAGCAGGGGGCCGCCCACGGTTGCGCCGTCGGCCACGCCATGCTCGACGGCGCGGCGCTGCTCCGCATTGAGCGTGTCCAGATATGTCGCCACGAATCGCCCCGGTGAAAGGATGAGACTCGGCGATCCCGGCGCGAATCGCAATGCGGCTGGACGGAACTGGAATTAGGATTTAGGGGGATGACGGCCCTTTGGTTCCAGCACCCCATGGCGAGATGACCGAGCTCAAGCCCGAACAATTCGAGATGCGGCGGCTGGAGTCGCTCAGCAACACCATTTTCGGCGTCGCCATGACGCTGCTGGCCTACGACCTGCCGAAGGCGGCAGTGTTCAGTGGCGCACCCGACTGGAACGATCTCGCGCGGGTGTATTCCGGCAAGCTTGCCGGCTTCGCGCTCAGCTTCATCATCGCCGGGGTGTTCTGGATCAGCCATCACCGCCGGCTGGCACGTCAGCCCGTCGGCAGCCGCGGCATGGTGGTCCTCAACCTTTTCTTCCTGCTCTCGATCGTGCTGCTGCCGGTCACCAATGGGCTCTACACCAACTACGCCATGAGCAGCGCGGTGGCGGTGCTCTACGGCCTGCACCTGACCACGATCGGCGGCCTCAATGCCTTGCTGTGGTGGACCATCCTGCGCGGCTGGGGCCGCGAGATCATGGCTTCGCTGTTTCCGGTCGCCGTGTTCATCCCGGGCACCATCGTTGCAGCGTTTGCGCCGCATATCGCGCCCTACATCTGGTGTTTTGCCTTTGGCGGCCTACTGATCCAGCGCTTCTATGTCGCGCCGAATCCATCGGCCGGCACGTAAAGCTTGACCGGGCGGATCTCGTACACCGCCGTCGGATTGACCGCGCGCAGCTTCCGCGCCGCTTCGATCGCTTCCTCCTCGGTGGCGCATTGCATCAAGTGGAAGCCGAGAAGCTGCTCCTTGGTCTCGGCAAACGGCCCGTCCAGCACCATTCCCGCGCCGGGACCCCGCAAGGTGCGGGCCTTCCGGGTCTCATCCAGCCGGGCCGCCGGACCAAACTGCCCGCTGGCCCGCAGCGGCGCCTGAACCTCGATGACCTTGGCGACGACCGCGGCGTCCTGCTCCGCCGTCCAGGACAGGACCTCGTCTTCCACGTGATAGGCCAGGATGGCGTACAGCATCGTCACCTCGTTCTTTTCTGCTTTTGTTTCTGCGCAAGTCCTGAGGACGTGGCACGGCGGCCCGTGCCGACACTTCCGAAGCAAAATATTGCGTGGCCCGCAAGCGGCGAAACCGTCCTGAAACCCGATTGCGTCCTAGCCCATGTGAACGCCGCCGGAACTGGTCGCGACTGATGGACCATAAACAACAAGTTCTTTGCTGGAGGCGGCAATGTCGGGTCATACCATCAAGATCATCTGCGACGCGCGGCGGGCAGGGCAGTCGGAGCCGGCCGATCTGCACGACGAGGCCGGCCATCACCGCTATTACGGCAGCTCGGCCGAGAACGGCGGCGAGCGGATCGTCGAAAGCCGGCGCGGCAAACGGCGGCGCGTGTTCAACATCTTCGGCTTCTGAAGCCTTGCGGGGAGGCCGGCGTTCGAAATCGACGTTCTGCAGATATTTCCTGCTCGCGCTGATGAGCCGGACCTCCAAGGCCATCGTCCCGTGCCTTCTGACCAGAGGTTATGTTTGAGCATGATCTTTTCGGAAAACCGCTACACACTTTTCCGGATCATGCTCTGGTCACGGTGCTGCTCGGCGAGGAGCCGCACCGCGCGGTCATGGCCTGGTGCGTCGGCATGCTGATCGCCGCCGTCGCGCTGCGCGAGCGGCTTCGCGCCGGCTGACGCAGCATTCGTCATTGCCCGCTCAAGACCTGCTTGACCAGGGCCTCGCGTAGCGAGCCCAGCTCGCCGCTCGCCTGCATCCGAGCGATGACCTTGCCAACCTCAGGCACCAGATCGCGATGACGTTCATACAGGTAGTGGTTGCAGGCGATGCGCGCCAGCCGGATCGTGTCCTGCGCCAACGCAGGGTCAGTGGCGAGCAGCGACAGGCAGGCGACGGCTAGCCGCCAAAGTTGGCGCCTGCACACCCGGTCGCAACGATCATTGCGCGCTCGTCCCGCGAGCCATACCGGACTTTCACCGATGACATTTTAGCACGAGCAGTGATAATTTGCCCAGCAGTGCCGCTGCGGGGGCGGAAGACGTGACTTGCCGACTTCGAGCTCGCGGGCCGACGGGACGTCGCTTGCATCGGGTGACGAGACGGGCGCGTCTCAGCCCATGGATTGCTCGAGACTGCAACCGCTCGACCGCAGCAGCGAGCCGCCATTTCGGGAACATGGTGCATGGCCAACGCAGCTGACGAGGACGCCAAGCGCAGCCACGCCATCGCGCCGACGGCGGCGAAGCCTGGTCTGACCGACATCGAGACGCTTGCGGCCATCGCCGAGTACGTCAGCAAATACAGCCTGACCCGGCCCCCACCGCCGTTACGCCTGGAGCGCCGGCCGCCCTCCGATGCCGACGAGCTGGACAAGGTGATCGAGGCTTTCAACGCGATGTGCGCGAACCTCCAGCAGGCCTATGGCGAGCTGCGCGAGGCCAATGCCAATCTCGAGCGCGATTTGACCATCCGCCGGCGCGCCGAAGCGGAGGCGCGGGCGAGCGAAGAGCGTTTCCGCGACTATGCCGAAACCGCGTCCGACTGGTTCTGGGAAACCGGGCCGGACCACTGCTTCACCTATCTCTCTGACCGGGTGATTGCCTTCGGAATGGATCCCAAAGTGCGGATCGGCACGCGTCGCATCGATACTGCGCTCGATCGGGATACCGAGGCCGAGAAATGGCGCGCGCATCTGGCGACGCTGGACCGTCACGAGCCGTTCCGCAAATTCGAGTATCGCGGACGCGACACGCGCGGGCGGATGCATCATTTCAGCGTCAACGGCAAGCCGGTTTTCGACGACGATGGACGCTTCCTCGGCTACCGCGGCTCCGCGACCGACCTCACCGCGCAGCACGAGATCGAGGAGCGGCTGCGTCAGTCCCAGAAGATGGACGCGATCGGCCAGCTCACCGGCGGCGTGGCGCACGATTTCAACAACGTGCTCACGGTTATCACCGGTACGATCGAGATCATCCAGGAGGGGCTTGCGGACAAGCCCGAGCTGGCCGCGATCGCGCAATTGATCGATGATGCGGCCGCGCGCGGAGCGGAGATCACCTCGCAACTCCTGACCTTCGCGCGCCGCCAGCCGCTGGAGCCGCGCGAGATCGACGTCAACGCGCTCGTGGTCGAGACCGCGAAGCTGCTGAGGCCGATGCTCGGCGAGCAAATCGAGATCGAGACGCGGCTCGCCGACGAGGCCTGGTCCGCGATGGTGGATCCGTCGCAGCTGTCCTCCGCGATCGTCAACCTCGCCGTCAATGCGCGCGACGCGATGCCGGGCGGCGGCAAGCTCACCCTCGAAACCGCGAACCGCGAGCTCGACGGCACGGGGACCGCTGGTGAGGGCGTGCGCGGCGCCTTCCTGATGGTTGCAGTCGGCGACACCGGTCACGGCATTCCGGCCGATATCCGCGAGCGTGTTTTCGAGCCGTTCTTCACCACCAAGGGGGTCGGCCGCGGCACCGGTCTGGGGCTGAGCATGGTCTACGGCTTTGCCCGCCAGAGCGGCGGCACTGTTGCGATCGAAAGCGAGGAGGGGCGCGGCACCGTGATGCGGCTGTTCCTACCGCGGGCAAAGGGCGAGGCGGTGGCCAGGACGGCGCCGGTTCAAGCGCCCGCCACGGCGCGCGGGCGGGAGACGATACTCGTGGTGGAGGACGATCCGCTGGTCCAGGGCTATGTCATCGCGCAACTCGGCGGCCTCGGCTACCGCACGCTCGCTGCGAGCGACGGCGCGTCCGCGCTGACGCTGGTCGACCAGGGTGCCCGATTCGATCTGCTGTTCACGGACATCATCATGCCCGGCGGCATGAACGGGCATGAATTGGCCGAAGCCGTCAGGCTCCGCCGGCCGGGCGTGAGGGTGCTCTACACCTCCGGCTATACCGACAACACCATCGTCCACGACGGACATCTCGATCCCGGCGTGGCGCTGCTGTTCAAGCCATACCGCAAGGCGGAGCTGTCGCAAAAGATTCGCGAGGTGCTTGCCGGCGAGCCGCCCGCCTGAGCCGCGGCGACAGACGAAAAAGGCGCGGCGGGGAAGCCCCGTCGCGCCCGATTTCTTGCTCGCTGGTCCAGGGCTGAGAGCGCCCCGATGCCAAGCCCTACTCGAAGCTTAGCGGGCGATCCCAGCGAGGTGACAGCGCTTGAGATAAGACACTGGATCACCTCCTTTCGTTGGTTTCGGAAGTCTTCAATATAGGCGGCGATCCCGCCGCTGTTAAGGGGCGGCGGGTCCGCAGGAACCCGGGTGGTTCGCAAGGCCGCCGAAGACGCCGGAAAGCGACCTCCTGGGCAGTTGAGACCGCAGCCCGGCCGTGTTAGGGAGCCCGTAACGCGGGTGTAGCTCAATGGTAGAGCAGCAGCCTTCCAAGCTGAATACGAGGGTTCGATTCCCTTCACCCGCTCCAGAACCTGTTGGACGCGATATCCCAGCAGGGCATTTCCTCGATAGCCGCCCGTGGCTTGACGGCCGATCAGCTATTCCTCGTCCCGTCGCTCGCGTTCCTTCCGTGCGCGATCGAGCGCGCCGCCTTGAGGCTGTCCGCTGACCTTCACGCCGGGGAGATGATCACCTTGTTCTTATCGGCCTCGTCGCCGCGCTGAAGTTCGCGATCAATGATGTCGCGTGATCCTTCGGCCGGTTCCTTGTCGAATGGGCTCTTGCTCTCGATGCTCATGAATGATCCTGCTTGACCGCGTTGATTGCTAGGGCAAACCCAGCTCGGCGCTATCGTTCCTGTCCAAAGCAGCCGCTTCGTGCAGGCTCTATCCCCTGTGGTTATCGATTTCGGCGGCGACCTGTCCGTAGTTCAGCAGCGCAACCAGGGTCGTTCCGCCGATAATATTGCCGAGTAGCGTGGGTATGAAGAAGTCGGAGGCATATTGGCTGAACGAGGCCAGGCCGCTCTGCACCAGAAAGGCGCACTCGATCGAACCCGCGACGATGTGCAAGAACTGGCCGAGTGCGACCACATAGGTCATCACTACGATGATGTGTGCGCGCGAGCCTTTGGCAGCCGGAAGAAGCCAGGCCATCGAGGCGATCAGCCAGCCGGCGAAGATGGCCCTGACGAAGGTGCTTGAGAACGTCCCCTCGATCGTCGGCCGGCTGAGATCGATGAAGGCGTCCACGATGCGAGGTTCGAAGATGCTGGTGCGAGCGAGCACGGAGGCGGCCGCCCAGGTCCCTGCGATATTCGAGGCGAGAACCAGGATCCAGAGCTTGAGCACGCTTGCCAAGGTGCCGAGATCCCTGTTGTGCAACAGCGGCAGGATTGGTGTCAGCGTGTTCTCGGTGAAGAGCTGTTGTCGTCCCAGCACGACGACCAGGAAGCCGACGGTGTAGCCGAGCGGAGCAACCAGGCGGCGGGTCGCCTCATCCGAGATCAGCGCATGCAACTCGCCCTGAACGATTAGCGACAGGCTTATCGAAAGGCCGGCGGCAAAACCGGACAGCACGATGGCCCACCATCGCCGCTCCAGCTCCTGCTCGCCTTCGGCGCGGATCGTCTCATGGATCAGCGCGGCGCTTGGCCTGCTCTGGGATTCGATCTGCCTGGTCTGGCGCCGCGACACGCCGTCGAGCTTGGATGCTGGGTTGAATGAGGCGCCGTCGCCAGACTGATCCACGCTGCGGTCTCCGAAAGGCTGATCCAGTCAAGACTTCCGGATATCCCATTCAGTTCCCCTTGCGCGGTGCAGCCTCGCTCCAGGCGCGGTGCAGCACGCGGAGGAACCTTCGTCATGAGCGGGAGTTCGCCGTACGGGCAAGGCTAAAAGTCACGAGGCCAACCGTGCAAGACGACGTGCGCGTGCGTTCCACCGCGCAGATCGCGGGTCCTTCGATTCATCCGATGCTGGTGCCGATCCCGATCACGTGTTTCGTCGGGGCGCTGCTGACCGACATCGCCTATGTCGCCAGTGCCGAGATCATGTGGGCGAATTTTTCGGCCTGGCTGCTGCTCGCCGGAATCGTCTTCGGCGTGCTGGCGGCGATCGCGGGCCTGATCGACTTCCTCGGCAATCGGCTGGTGCGGGCGCAGGCGCCGGCCTGGCCGCTTCTGATCGGCAATGCCGTGGTGCTGATCCTTTCGATCGTCAATCTGATGATCCACATGCGCGATGGCTGGACTTCGGTGTGGCCGAGCGGGCTCGCCTTGTCCGCGCTCACAGTGCTGATCCTGCCGATCACGGGTTGGCTCGGCTGGGCTCTTGTCTATCGCCACGGCGTGGGAGTTGCACGATGACATCTGCGATGATCCGCGCGCTGTTGTGCGCGTCGCTGCTCTGTCTGGCGGGCTGCAATGACGGCAGCGGCGATCCCAACGCGCAGGTCGGCGCCAATCCGGCACTTCCCGAAATCCAGCAATATCTGCTGCCGCCGGTCCACATTGCCCGCATCGTCGGCTGGAGGAAGGACGAGACGCCGACGGTTGCGCAAGGCCTGCAGGCCAAGGCCTTCGCCACGGGCCTGCAGCACCCGCGCTCGCTCTACGTTCTCCCCAATGGCGACGTGCTGGTGGTGGAATCCAAGGCGCCGAAAGGCGCCCCGATCAAGCGGCCCAAGGAGATCGTGATGGGCTTCATCGAGTCCTGGGCGACCTCCGGCGGCGACAGCGGCGCGAGCAACCGCATCACGCTGCTGCGCGACAGCAACGGGGACGGCGTGCCGGAGACGCAAAGCGTCTTCCTCGACCATCTCAACTCGCCGTTCGGCGTCGCGCTGGTCGGCAACGATCTCTATGTCGCCAACACCGACGCCATCGTCAGATATCCCTACACCGAAGGGGACACGAAGATCACCGCGCCGGGCACGGTGCTGACGCCGCTGCCGGGCGGTCCGATCAACCATCACTGGACCAAGAGCCTGGTCGCCAGCCCCGACGGCGCGAAGCTTTACGCCGGCGTCGGCTCCAACAGCAACGCCGCCGAGAGGGGCATGGAGGCCGAGCACAATCGCGCCGCCATCCTCGAGGTCGATCGCGCCAGCGGCCGCTGGCGCGTGTTCGCAAGCGGCCTGCGCAATCCCAACGGCCTCAGCTTCGAGCCGCAGACCGGCGCCTTGTGGACGGTGGTCAACGAGCGCGACGAGCTCGGTCCTGATCTCGTGCCCGATTACATGACCTCGGTGAAGGACGGCGGCTTCTACGGCTGGCCCTACAGCTATTTCGGCCAGCACGTCGATCCCCGTGTCAAGCCGGAGCGGCCGGATCTCGTCGCCAGGGCGATCGTGCCCGACTACGCGCTGAGCTCGCATGTCGCCCCGCTCGGGCTCGCCTTCAACACCGGCACCAGCCTGCCGGCCGCCTATCGCGGCGGCGCCTTCGTTGGCGAGCACGGCAGTTGGAACAGGCAGGTGTTGAGCGGCTACAAGGTCGTGTTCGTGCCGTTCACAGACGGCAGACCGAGCGGCCCGCCGCAGGACGTCGTCACCGGGTTCCTCAACAGCGACAATAAGGCGCGCGGCCGCCCCGTTGGTGTTGCCATCGACAAGACCGGCGCGCTTCTGGTTGCGGACGACAGCGGCAACACGGTCTGGCGAGTGAGCGCGACCCATCCGCAGCTGACGCAACGTTAAGCGCGCAGGCGCGTTGTCGTGCAGACCTTTTTTCTGAAATCTAGAGCCAGGAGTTTGGACAATGGGCCTTGCGCAATATGCCATCGTGCCGGTGCGGGACGAATGGGGCGTGCTGCACGACGGCGACGTCAAGAACACCTACGCCACCAAGGAAGCCGCGTTCGAGTCCGCAGTCGCCGCCGCATCCCTCGCGCTGCGTGAGGGACATGAAGTTCAGGTCAGCGTGCCCGGCCGCGAGGCGGGAGGCAACGCGCTCGGCGTCCGGGACAACGCTTGAGAAGGAAGACGCGATGACCAAGCCCCGTGAGCCCAACGGCGTCGAGCCATCCCGCTCCGAGGACGACATCCAGCGCGACCAGCTCGGCCCGCGCGGCGTGCCGGGCGCGCCCGATCCGGCCAAGATGACGCCGCAGCGCGAGAAGAAGACGCCGAAGCACGTGGATCCCGGCCACACCGCGTGAGGGGGCTCCGCTGCGGCCAACCGACCAGACGATCAATCGCACGCGGCGGGCGGCACTCCTCCGTCATTTCCGTATCGGCCTTTGAATCGAGGTAGTCGCCTCGAGGTCATCGCGCGCGCCGCCGCCAGCCGCACGGCTACAGCAGGCCGGGCGACCGCAGTTCCGACCTGATTCGGACGAAAAGGCCCTGTCGCTGCGATCGACGAATGTTGCGGCGACAGGGTTTCACTTGTAGCAAGACTGGCCGAACGTTATGCGCGCGAGCGCAAAGATCATGAGGTCGCTGGATGAACCCCGCTGTCATTGCCGTCGCCATCACCGGCTCCGTTCCGCGCAAGAAGGACAATCCGGCGGTGCCGATCCTGCCCTCGGAGCAGATCGAATCGACGCACCAGGCCTTCGAGGCGGGCGCCACGCTTGCGCATATCCACGTCCGCAACGACGACGAGACGCCGTCCTCCGATCCCGAGCGTTTTGCCCAGGTGCAGGAGGGGATCAAAAAGCATTGTCCTGATATGATCGTCCAGTTCTCGACCGGCGGGCGTGGCCGCGATCCCTCGGCGCGCGGATCGGCGCTCTACCTCAAGCCCGACATGGCCTCGCTCTCCACGGGATCGGTGAACTTTCCGACCATCGTCTACGAGAACAGCGCCGCGCTGGTCGAGACGCTCGCCACTAGCATGAAGACGAACGGCATCCGGCCGGAAATCGAGATCTTCGATCTGTCGCATCTGCATGGCGCCCGCCGCCTGATCGATGCGGGCCTCATCGACGCGCGTCCGCACGTGCAGTTCGTCATGGGCGTTAAGAACGCGATGCCGGCGGACGAGCATGTGCTCGACATTCTCCTGGGCGAGCTCAGGCGGCTGATCCCGAAGGCAACCTGGACCGCAGCCGGAATCGGCCGCCATCAGGCCGAGGTCATGGGGTGGGCGCTCGCCCGAGGGGCGGACGCGGTCCGCACAGGGCTCGAGGACAATATCCGCGTCGACAAGACGCGCCTTGCTGCCAGCAACGCCGAGCTCGTGACCTTGGCCTGCGAGGCGGTCGCGCGCCACGGCCGGCGCGTTGCGACCGCGACTGAGGCGCGATCGCTGCTCGCCATGGCAGGGTAGGGCGACTTCCTCGTCCTCACATGCTCCCGGCTGCCGCCTGCCATTCGGCGGCCGGCGTTCCCGTGCGCGGAGTCTCCGAGTAGACAGGTGCTACAGGCGCAATCTGCGCCTGCCGGGCAGGCGACGTTTGGAATGCAGCTCTTGAAATATGACGGCAGGCTCATCGGGGTCCTGCTGATGCTCGCCACCACGCAGCTGGTCGGATGGGGCACGATCGGGCTTCCCGCCATCGTCGGGCGCGATCTCGCCGCCGATCTCGGCATGAGCCTGCCGGGAGTGTTCGCCGGCACGTCCGTTCTCTACGTCTCGATGGGGCTGTGTGGCCCGTTGCTCGCCAAGTCGTTTGCGCGGCATGGCGCGCGGACGGTCATGATGGTCGGCACGATCGTCACGGCGCCGGGCTTCGTGCTGCTGTCGCTCGCGCGCGAGCCGATGCTCTATTTCGCCGCGTGGATCGTGCTCGGCATCGCCGGCAGCGCCACGCTGTCGACCGGCGCCTATATCATGCTGAACGAGATCGCAGGAAGGCAGGCCAAGAACGCGATCGGCGCGCTAATGCTGGTGACGGGCCTGTCCAGCAGCATCTTCTGGCCGACGACCTCATTCCTGAGCGGTCACCTCGGCTGGCGGGGGACGTGCCTGGTCTACGCCGCAATGATGCTCCTCGTCAGCCTCCCGCTCTATGCGTTCGGCGCGCCGCGCCGGAAGATCACAAAGGACGAGGGCGCCGCGCCGGTCAAGCGGTCGCCGCCGCCCGCGATTGCACAGAGCACGTTCGGCCTCGTCGTCGCCGCGATCACGCTGAACGCCTTCGTCAATTTCGGCATCGGCGCGATCCTGATCGAACTGTTGCGGGCGGAGGGGCTGGCGCCGGCTCAGGCGCTGGTGTTCGGCTCGATGCTGGGCGTGATCCAGGTCACCGCCCGCGGGCTGGATTTTCTCGGCGGCGGACGATGGGACGGCATCACGACCGGGCTCGTCGCGGGCAGCGCATTGCCGGTCGCCATGCTGCTGCTGATGTCGAGCGAGGGCGCCACCTGGGCGGTCGCGGTCTTCATCCTGCTCTATGGCGCCGGCAGCGGCGCAATGGCGGTGGCGCGGGCGACCATCCCGCTGGTGTTCTATGACCAGGCCGAGTTCGCCAAGGCGATGTCGATGATCTCGCTACCGCTCAACCTCGCCTCCGCGATCTCGCCGCCGCTGCTCGCGGGCCTGCTGACGGAGTTCGGCAGCCGTGCCGCGCTCGGTCTCACGCTGGTGTTCTCCTGCGCGACGGTGCTGATCCTCGTTCTGCTCGCTCGCCGCCGGCCGCGACAGCCGGCGGTCGTGACCTGAGCCGATCACGCAATATTCGCGGCGCGGAAAGTTTGCGGACGGCGATCACCTCCGGCCCGGCAGGAGATAGCCGTATGCCGCCAGTGCAGTGCTCAGCGTGCGAAAATGGTGGTATCGGCAGGGAGCGCAGCCTGCGATCCGCCGCCGCGCCAAGGTTAGTTCCCCGGAGGAAATCGACATGTCGGCCCTGCCGCTCTCAGGCATCAAGATCCTTGACCTCACCCGCGTGCTGGCCGGGCCGCTGTCGGCCCAGATGCTGGGCGATCTCGGCGCCGAGGTGATCAAGATCGAGCGGCCGGGCACCGGCGACGACGCGCGCGCTTTCGGTCCGCCTTACCTCGCCGACCCCGAGGGCAAGGCCAACAACAACAATTCGTTCTACCTCTGTGCCAACCGCAACAAGAAGTCGGTCACCGTCAACATCGCCAAGCCCGAAGGGCAGGCGATCGTCCGCGAGCTCGCCAAGGACGCCGACGTCTTCATGGAGAACTACAAGGTCGGCGATCTCAAGCGCTACGGTCTCGACTACGAGACCATCAAGGCGATCAATCCCCGCATCATCTATTGCTCGGTGACCGGCTTCGGCCAGACCGGACCTTACGCGCCGCGCGCCGGCTACGACGCCATCCTGCAGGCGATGGGCGGCCTGATGAGCGTCACCGGCCATATCGACGGCGAGCCCGGCGAAGGCCCGATGAAGGTCGGCCCCTCGATCGTCGACTACATGACCGGCATGAACGCCTCGATCGGCATTCTCTCGGCGCTCTACCATCGCGATGCCAATGGCGGGCAGGGACAGCACATCGACGTCTGCCTGTTCGATACCGTGATCGCATCGCTGTCGCACTGGCTCCAAATTTACCTTGTCAACGGCAAGACGCCGCCGCGCCGCGGCACCTGGGGCAATGGCGGCATGCCCGCCGGCGTGTTCCGCTGCGCCGACGGCGAGCTGATGCTGGTGGTCGGCAATGACGGCCAGTTTCAGCGCACCTGCGCCGTGCTCGGCGAGCCCGAGCTCGCGAACGATCCGCGCTTCGTCAAGAACAACGACCGCGTCGTGCACGGCAAGGAGATCATGGCGATCTTCGCCGGCCTGTTCCTGAAGCAAAAGGTAGCCTACTGGCTGGAGAAGCTGGAGGAGGCGGGGGTGCCCTCAGGGCCGATCAACAATTTCGAGCAGGTGTTTTCCGATCCGCACGTCCAGTCGCGCGGCATGCGGGTGAAGGTGAATCATCCCTTCGAGCCTGATCTGTCGCTGGTCCGCAACGCGCTCACCTTGTCGGAGACGCCAATCAAGGAGTACCGCGCCCCGCCGCTGCTCGGGGAGCACACCCAGGAGGTGCTCGGCGGCAAGCTCGGCTATGATGCCGGCAAGATCGAGCAGCTGAAGGCGCAGGGCATCGTCTGACGCTCTCTTCCGCGCCGGGGGCCGAGAGGCCGGGATTCAAGCGCAGCGCGACTATTGCGACACACATGGCCGCGCGCGCCATGCCGGGGCTTGCGTGAAGCTTGCCTGCAATCCCCAGCTAATCCCGGTCCGTAGTCGCACAGGCTTCCGCTTTGCCCCCGACTCTGATTCGATCTCTCCACTTGAGTTCGGGGAGGGAAGTGAATGTCCTACACGATCGGGTTCCAGGCCAAGGACCAGAAGGCCATTCTGGCGACCGAGGCGGCCACCGCCAATCAGGCCGTCGCCATCATTGCCGCGCTGCGGCAGAGCGCTGACGAGATCAAGTTCATCCGCTCGCCGCAGGAAGGCGAGATGGGCATCGAGATGCTGCTGCTGCTCGCCAAGGAAGAGGCCGAGGAGATGCCGCAGCGGGCGTGATCCCGCCCAGCAAACGCTTTTCCATCAGGTCGACTGCATCACCTGATGTGAGGCGCTTACTTCACCTCTCCCCGCTTGCGGGGAGAGGTCGGATCGCCTCGGCGATGCGAAAGCATCGTCCGGTGCGATCCAGGTGAGGGGGTACAGGTCTCCCGAAGACCGCACGTGTGGAGAGAGGCCCCTCACCCCAACCCCTCTCAGCGCGAGCAAAGCTCGTCGCGGCCCCGTAAGAACGGGGCGAGGGAGCGCACCGCGTATGCGGCTTCCAGCTCCGTACCTTCAGCGCCCATCCGCGCTAACGCGCCGCCACCTTTGAAGAGACCTTCGGCTCCATCCGCCCCGCCGTCAGCGCCATCGTCGCCACGCTGACGACGCGCGCGACCACGTCCTCGACGTTGTCGAGGTCGCATTTGCCCTCCGACAGCTTGGTCAGCCGCTCGCTCTCACGGATGGTGTGATGCGCCATGGCGAGCGCGAAGTTGAGGCCCCAATAGATATCGACGTCACTGCGGTCGGGCAGGGACCGCCGCATCGCGCCGACGAATTTGCGCAAATGGTCGATCTCGCGGTTCTTGATGCGCCGGATCGGCGGCACGGATTCGATCGAGGCGCGGATCATGAAGCGCGCCGCGGTCGAGCGCTGGTTCTCCGGTCCCAGGCAGCCGCGCAAGGTCGGCCCGACCAACGCGCGCAGGATGACCTCGATCGGCGCGCGGCCGCCGCCTTGCTCCTCCGCCGCCTTCAACTCGTGCAGGCGCTCGCGGTTGGTGGCGATCGACCGCGTGACAAACAGTTCCGCGATCAGCTCGTCCTTTGAGCCGAAATGATAGTTCACCGCGGCGAGATTGACGCCCGCCTCCGCGACGATGTCGCGCAGCGTCACGTCGCCGAAGCCGCGATCGGCATAGAGCCGCTCGGCGGCGGCGAGAATGGCAGACCTCGTATGATCGCTGGCCATGAATGCCCTCGGGGAGGGGAGTTGCAATTCAAACAGTTGTATGAAACTATCGTTTGAAGGTCGGGAAAAGTCAATCCGCAATCGGGACTCGTTCGCAACTGCAGCCGGGTTTCGACAGGTCCGCAAGGACGCGCATTCGCGCTTGCGGGCCGCGCAAAGCGGGAGGACAGTCCGGCGCAAAAGGACCAGTGAGAGAGAGGAGCGTCGCATGGACTTCGATATGTCGCCCAAGCAAAAGGAATGGCTCGACCGCGTGCGGTCCTTCATGGCCAAGCACGTGCGCCCGGCGGTGCCGATCTACGATCAGCAGGACAAGAGCGGCGACCGCTGGAAGGTGATCCCTGTTCTCGAGGAGCTCAAGAAGAAGGCGAAGGCCGAAGGCCTCTGGAACATGTTCATGCCGCCGTCCGAGCACGAGGACGACGAATTCCGTGGCGCGGGACTGACCAATCTCGAATACGCGCTGCTGTCGGAAGAGATGGGCCGCATCACCTGGGCCTCGGAAGTGTTCAATTGTTCCGCGCCCGACACCGGCAACATGGAAGTGTTCATCCGCTACGGCACCAAGGAGCAGAAGCGGAAATGGCTGCGCCCGCTGATGGACGGTGAGATCCGCTCCGCCTTCCTGATGACGGAGCCGGCGGTCGCCTCGTCGGACGCCACCAACATCGAGACCCGCATCGAGCGCGACGGCGACCATTACGTCATCAACGGCCGTAAATGGTGGTCGTCCGGCGTCGGCGATCCCCGCTGCAAGATCGCGATCCTGATGGGCAAGACCGATTTCAAGGCCGCCAAGCACCAGCAGCAGTCGCAGATCCTGGTTCCGCTCGACACGCCAGGCATCAAGGTCGAGAAGATGCTGCCGGTGTTCGGCTTCGACGACGCCCCGCACGGCCATGCCCAGGTACTGCTCGAGAACGTGCGCGTGCCGAAGGAGAACATCCTGCTCGGCGAAGGCCGCGGCTTCGAGATCGCGCAGGGCCGCCTCGGTCCGGGCCGTATCCATCACTGCATGCGCACCATCGGCAAGGCCGAGGAGGCGCTGGAGAAGATGGTGAAACGGCTCGCCTCGCGCACCGCGTTCGGCAAGAAGATCGTCGAGCACAGCGTGTGGGAGCAGCGCATCGGCGAGGCGCGCACCAACATCGAGATGACGCGACTTCTGTGTCTCAAGGCCGCCGACATGATGGACAAGGTCGGCAACAAGACCGCGCAGGCCGAGATCGCCATGATCAAGGTCGCCGCGCCCAACATGGCGCTGAAGATCATCGACGAGGCGATCCAGGCCTTCGGCGGTGCGGGCGTCTCGGACGAAGCCGGCCTTGCCAAGGACTATGCCCACATCCGCACGCTCCGCCTCGCCGACGGTCCGGACGAGGTGCACAACCGCGCCATTGCCAGGCTCGAACTTCGGAAGTATGCCAACTCTCCCAATCACTAAGCGGGGGAGCCCTGCGGCGCTCCCGACTTGAAGAACCGACGGGACATGATCCAATTGCGGTAACCGCTTGACGCAAGTGCGTCAGCGGTTACCGATTAGGATCATGTTCGGAGCGAAGAGGGAGCGTCACCGTGGCTGACGGCGTCAGGAAAGACGAGGAGTTTTCGGGCACCAAGCCGGTCGAGGAGCGGCATCGCTTCGACGAGATGCGGCTCGAGGCCTGGATGCGCGAGCACGTCGAAGGCTTCGAAGGCCCGCTTGTGGTGCTCCAGTTCAAGGGCGGCCAGTCCAACCCGACCTATCGCCTCGATACGCCGAACCGTTCCTACGTGATGCGCCGCAAGCCGTTCGGCAAACTGCTGCCCTCGGCGCATGCGGTCGACCGCGAATATCGCGTCATCGCGGCCCTCGGGAAACAAGGTTTCCCGGTCGCGCGCGCCTATGCGCTGTGCCAGGACGACGGCGTCATCGGCGCGGCCTTCTACATCATGTCGATGGAGGAGGGCCGCGTGTTCTGGGATCCGACGCTGCCGAGCCAGGACAACGATGCGCGCCGAAAGATCTTCACCAGCAAGATCGAGACGCTGGCGAAACTCCACATGTTCGACCCTGTTACCATCGGGCTCGGCGACTTCGGCAAGCCCGGCAACTATTTTGCGCGCCAGATCGACCGCTGGACCAAGCAATATCGCGCCTCCGAGACCCAGCACATTCCGGAGTTCGAGAAGGTCGCCGAATGGCTGCCGAAGACGGTGCCGGAGCAGGCGCGCGTCTCCATCGTCCATGGCGACTATCGCCTCGACAACATGATTTTCCACGCGACGGAACCGCGCGTGCAGGCGGTGCTGGACTGGGAGCTGTCGACGCTCGGCGATCCCATGGCCGATTTCACCTATCTGTTGATGCAATGGATCATGCCGGGCCTCGACGGTGCCGACCTCAAGGCGCTCAATATCCCGAGCCTCGAAGAGGCCGCGCAGATCTATTGCAACGTCACAGAGATGACGGTGCCCGATCTCAACTGGTACTTCGCCTACAATTTGTTCCGTCTCGCCGGCATCACCCAGGGCATCGCCGGCCGCGTCCGCGACGGCACTGCCGCCAACGCCAAGGCGCTCGAATCCGCCAAGCGCACCGTGCCGCTGTCGAAGGCTTCCTGGGAATACGCGCAGAAGGCGGGGGCGGTGTAGGAAGAACAAAGGCGCGGCTGATGGCCGCGCCCTTTTTTGTTTTGGTAAGGCGCTGCTCCACACGCGCCGTCATTGCGAGCGCAGCGAAGCAATCCAGATTCTTTCCGCGGTGGCCCCTGGATTGCTTCGCTGCGCTCGCAATGACGAGGAGGCGGAATCCAAGACTCGCAATTCACACCGCGCAAGTGCCTTTCGCAGCGACCGAGTCCTTGTATCCCTTTGCCCAATCCGCCCCGGGAGACCCGCGCATGATCGACCACACTACCCTCATCACCTACGTCCTCATCGTGCTCGGTTTCGTCTTCATCCCGGGACCAGCGACGCTGCTCACGATGGCGCGGGCGGCAAGCTCGGGAACGAAGGTCGGCATCGCCACGGGTGCGGGAATCGCCGCTGGAGACCTGGTACATACGGGGATGGCGATTGTCGGACTCTCGGCGATCATCGCGACCTCGGCGCTGCTGTTCAGCATCGTCAAATATGCCGGCGCTGGCTTCCTGATCTATCTCGGCATTCGGGCCATGCTGGACAAGGCGCCGATCGCGCTGAACGGCAGCGCCCCTCCGATCGGCGCAGGTCGCGCATTCCGCGAGGCCGTGCTGACCGAGGTGCTCAATCCCAAGACCGCACTGTTCTTCCTGGCGTTCCTGCCGCAATTCGTGAAGCCGGAGCACGGCGCGCCTGCACTTCAGCTTGCCATTCTCGGTGTCGTCTTCGTGCTGCTCGGTCTCGTCAGCACTGTCGTGTTCGCCGTCGGCGCCGGTCGTCTCGGCAACCTACTGCGCCGCCATCCGGCGGTGGTGAAGTGGCAGGGCAAGGTGGTCGGCGCCATCTACTGCGCCGTCGGCGTGCGGCTGGCCCTGCAGGAGCGCTGAGGCGCGGTGAGGCCGTAGCGGCAATGAGTGCGACGATATCCGGACAGGTGGTTCCCCGCGCTCCGTCATTGCGAGCGAAGCGAAGCAAGCCAGAGTCGTTCCGCGGTGACAGCTGGATTGCTTCGTCGCTTCGCTCCTCGCAAAGACGCGGACTACCCTTTCGCACAATGCGCGATCAGCCGCTCCACGAACCCCGCGCATTTCTCCAGCTCCGCCATCTCCACGAACTCATCGGGCGTATGCGCTTGTGCGATCGAGCCCGGGCCGATCACCACGGAGGGAATGTCGGCGATGTCGGCGAACAAGCTCGCCTCTGTGCCGAACGCGACCTTGGCGTGGTCGTTGCGTCCTGCGAGGCTCTTGGCCAGCGTGACGATGGCGGCGTCGGCGGCGGTGTCGAGCGCGGGATAGTCGAGGATCTCCTCGAAATCGATGCCGCAATCGGGATGTCTCGCCTTCATCGCCGGCTCAATCTCGGCCTTGGCCCAGGCGACGATCGCATCGGTCACCTCCTTGGACTCGGTGATCCCGATGCCGCGGCATTCGAAATCCACGGTGCAGGTATCAGGCACGATGTTCAGCGCTGCGCCGCCGTGCACGATGCTGGTGAGCAGCGTCGAATGCGGGACGTCGTAGAGGCTGTCCGTCGACCGCACGGCCGCCAGCGCCACTGCGCGGCGGCGGATTTCGACGATCAGCTCGGCGGCATATTCGATCGCATTGACGCCGTCGGGCGCGATCGAGGAATGACGCGCGAGCCCATGGAACGTGGCGCGCACGCCGTGCTTGCCCTTGTGGCCGATGATGACCTGCATCTGGGTCGGCTCGCCGATGAATGCGCCGAGCGGCCGAACCCTCTTCTTCGCGACCTCGTGCAGCATCGGCCGCACGCCGACGCAGCCGATCTCCTCGTCATAGGAGATCGCCAGATGAATCGGCGTCTTGAGTCTCGCCTCCACCATCTCAGGGACCATGGCGAGGCACACCGCCACATAGCCCTTCATGTCCGTGGTGCCGCGGCCGTAGAGCTTGCCGTCACGCTCCACCAGCTTGAACGGATCATAGCTCCAGTCCTGGCCCACGACAGGCACCACATCGGTATGGCCCGACAGCACGAAGCCCGGCCGGTCCTCCGGCCCGATCGTAACCCAGAGCGAAGCCTTCTCGCCGGTCTCGTCGACGATGCGCTCGCCCTTGATGCCGAACGCGGCGAGATAGCTCTCGATATGGGCAATCAGGGGCAGGTTGGTGCGGTCGCTGACGGTGTCGAACGAGACGAGGTCGGCGAGGAGTTTGCGGATACGGTCGGGTCTTGAGCTTGGCATTGTCTCGGTCTTGTCAGGGAATGGAGGCTGAGTTGCCTGCAGGAACCATACCAACGTGAGCCCCGGTCGAGCAAATCAACACAGTCCCGCAGCCCGGATGCTGCCCACCACACGACCGTCATTGCGAGCGCAGCGAAGCAATCCAGAGTCTTTCCGCGGAGGGATTCTGGATTGCTTCGCTGCGCTCGCAATGACGGGTTGAGGCAGCTGTGTACCTGAAACTCACGTCTCGTGCCCCGGACGCTGCGCAGCGTCTCCCCGGCGATGCGAAGCATCGTCCGGTTCGACGATGCGCTGCAGAGCCGGGGCCCGTGCAGCAGCGAGCGACGTAGCCTGCTGGGTCCCGGCTCTGCACCGCACCGCTTACGCGCTGCGTCGCGTCCGGGACCGAGACCAGTGCTAAACCGGCTTGCCCGTATACGGCATCGATGCCGTCAAGCCGCCGTCGACCGGGAACGCCTGACCGTTCACATACGAAGCCTCGTCGCTCGCCAGGAACAGCCCCATCGCCGCGAGCTCGTGCGGCTGTCCCGGCCGCTTGAGCGGGTTGAGCTGGCCGATCTTGTCTTGGGTGCCGCGCTCCTTGGCGCGGTCGAAGATCGGCTTGGTCATGCCGGTCTCGATCAGGCCGGGGCAGACCGCATTGATGCGTACGCCGGTGCCGGTGAGCGAATAAGCTGTCGTTTGCACCAGGCTGATCACGCCGGCCTTGCTCGCGGCATAGGGATGCCCGCTCGCGCCGGCCTTGAGGCCCGCGACAGAGGCGGTCAGCACGATTGCGCCGGACTGCTGCTTGACCATGTGCGGCATCGCGTATTTCACCGCGAGAAACGGCCCGATCAGGTTGACGCGCAGGATTTCCTGCCAATGCTCGACGGTCTGCTCGGCGAGCGGAACGAGTCCGCCGGAGACGCCGGCATTGGCCCAGATCACGTCGAGCCGGCCGTGCGTCTTCACCGCCTTGTCGATCACCGCGATGACGTCTTGTTCGGAGCCGGCATCCGCAACCATCGCTTCCGCGACGCCGCCGGCCTTCTTGATCTCCTCGACCGTCTCCTTCACCGCCTCGGTGCGATCGACCGCGATCAGCTTGCCGCCCTCCTTGGTGAACAGCAGCGCAGCCGCGCGACCGATGCCGCTGCCGGCGCCGGTGATGATGACGGATTTGCCTTGCAGGCGACCCATGCGTTTCTCCCTTTTGCTCGTGCGCGACTCTTGCCGCGCGACGGAATTTCAAACAAGATTTCAAACGGCAAAGTGTCTTGAGACGCGTTCACTACTCACGTACAGCGACAATAGACGGGATGGAAGGGTTTCGATGGCAGGTGCAGACAAGCCGAACGTGGTCATCACGCGGTGGTGGTGGGTCCGTCACGCGCCGGTGCGCAACGACGGCGGCAACATCTACGGGCAGAGCGACATCGCCTGCGATACCAGCGATACCTACGTGTTCAACGCTGTTGCCAAGGTGCTGCCACGCCAGGCGGTCTGGTATTCGAGCAATCTGATGCGCACCCATCAAACTGCCGAGGCGATCTGGGCCGCGGGTTTTCCAAGGCCGGCAGCGCTGAAATGGGAGGCGGATCTCGCCGAGCAGAACCTCGGCCGCTGGCAGGGCATGAACCGCGCCCAGTTCATTGCCAGCCGCCCCGTCGGTGCGAGCTGGTTCGCCGACATCAACGAGCCCGCGCCCGGCGGTGAAAGCTTCATGGACCTGTACAACCGCACGCGCCGCACCATCGAGCGGATCAACGCCGAGGCGGCCGGGAAGGACATCATCGCAGTCGCGCATGGCGGCACTATCAGGGCGGCAGTGGGGTTCGCGCTCGGCGGGCAGCCGGAACGCGGGCTGTCGTTCGACATCGACAATTGCTCGGTGACGCGGCTGGATTATTTTGCGAGTCCCGATCGCACGGTCTGGCGGCTGCCGATGGTCAATCAGCAGCCTTGGATCGCCGATCCAGCGCACGCGGCGATGCATCAGCCGGCGGGACCGGAAGTCAAGAAGCTGGCCTGATACTGAATACGAAAATCAAATCTGGGAGAGAAACATGACCTTGTTCGACATGAAGGGGAAAGTCGCCGTCATCACGGGCTCGACGCGCGGCATCGGGCTTGCGATCGCCGAGCGCATGGCCGAGCACGGCGCCAAGGTGGTGATCTCCTCGCGCAAGGCCGACGTGTGCGAGCAGGTGGCGAAAGGCATCAACGACAGATTCGGCAAGGGCACCGCGGTCGCGGTCGCCGCCAACATCTCCTCGAAAGAGAATCTGCAGAACCTCGTCGACGAGAGCAACCGCGCCTTCGGCAAGATCGACGTGCTGGTCTGCAACGCCGCATCGAATCCGTATTACGGCCCGCTCGCCGGCATCTCCGACGATCAGTTCAGGAAGATCCTCGACAACAACATCGTCGCCAACAATTGGCTGATCTCGATGGTGGTGCCCCAGATGATCGAGCGCAAGGACGGATCGATCATCATCGTCTCCTCGATCGGCGGCCTCAAGGGCTCGACCATCCTCGGTGCCTATGCCATCTCGAAGGCCGCCGACATGCAGCTCGCGCGCAATCTCGCCTGCGAATACGGCCAGCACAACATTCGCGTGAACTGCATCGCGCCGGGCCTGATCAAGACCGATTTCGCCAAGGCGCTGTGGGACAATCCGGAGAACCTGAAAGCCTCGACCTCGCGCTCGCCGCTCTTGCGCATCGGCATCCCCGACGAGATCGCCGGCGCGGCCGTGTTCCTGGGCTCGAAGGCCGGCGACTTCATGACCGGCCAGACCATGGTGATCGACGGCGGCGCGACGATCAGTTGAGGTGCGAGATCAGGTCGAGGTGTGGCCGCGAAGAACAGTGCGCTCCCTCTCCCGTTTGCGGGAGAGGGTATATCCGCAGAGAGGCTCCCAACGAGGAGAAAGCCCTCACACGGCGCTATGCGCCGACCTCTGCCGCAAGCGGGAGAGGTTGCACCGAGCTCGCCGCCCGATCATTCGATTCAACCAGCAGTCACTCCACCGCCGCGTAAACCAGATCCCGCACCAGGGTCCGCGTGTAGTCGCGCTGTCCCGGCCCCTGGCTCATGAACACTGCGAACAGATCCTCCTTCGGATCGATCCAGAAGAACGTGCCGGCAATGCCGCTCCAGAAATACTGGCCGACGCTGCCTGGGAAGGGCGCGATGCCGGCCTCGCGGCGCACGGCAAAGCCGAGGCCGAAGCCATGGCCCGGCGATAGCAGCGTGCCGTTGGTCGGCACGCCTGGCCCGAGGTGATCGGAGGCCATCAGCTCCAGCGTCTTGCGGCCGATGATCCTGTTGCCGTCAAGCGTGCCGCCATTGCGCAGCATGAGGCAGAAGCGGGCGTAGTCCATCGTGGTCGAGACCAGGCCGCCGCCGCCGGACTCCATCACGGGCTGCTCGAGCATGTTGAACAGGGCGACCTTGTCGCCGGTCCACGGGTCGGCCGCGAACGGCTCGGCAAGGCGGCCGGCATTGGGCTGGCTTGTCGAGAAGCCGGTTTCGGCCATCTGGAGCGGCGCAAGCACGCGCTCGGTGAGGAACGCGCCGAGCGATTTGCCGCTGACGACTTCGATGATGCGGCCAAGGATGTCGGTGGAGCGGCTGTAGTTGAACTCCGCGCCGGGCTGGCAGACCAGCGGGAAGCTCGCCACCAACGCGGCATGTTCGGCGTTGGTGATCTTGCGGCTGCGGACGCGGGACTCCTGGTAGAGCTTGTGCACGGGGCCGTCGCCCTGGTGCTCGTAAGTGAGGCCGGAGGTGTGGCGGAGCAGGTCCTGCACGGTCATGGGCCGCGCCGGCGGTACCAGCTCCAACCGGCCGTCCTTGACGACGCCGACCTGCTGGCTCGCGAACTCCGGGATGAACTTTGCGACGGCATCGCTGAGCAGGAGCTGTCCGTCCTCGACCAGCGCCATGATGCCGACCGAGACGATCGGCTTGGTCATCGAGAAGATGCGGAAGATCGAATCGCGCGCCATCGGCGCCGCGCCTGCCGGGCTCTGCTTGCCGAGCGCCTCGAACCAGCCGATTTGGCCGCGCCTCGCCACCAGCACGGTGACCCCGGGAACGGTTCCCTTGTCGATTTCGCGCTTGAAGGCGTCCGACATGGCCTGGAGCCGCGGCCGCGACAGCCCGAGCGTCTCTGGGCGCGCTTCCGGTAAAGCTGGCGTGTGGGGCGCGTTTGCGGCCTGCGGGGCGGCAGTGGCGGTCGCTGTAGCGGTCATGGGCACTCCCGATTGTTTTTCGTTATGGCCGATGGACTGTGGCCCAGAACCCCCAGCACAAACAAGCGAAGCCGGCGCGGTTCACCCTTGCAAACCGGCCGCTCTCTGTGCTTGAAAGCGCCCCTGATCCGCGGCGACGCGGGTTCGTAGGAGTGTAGCTCAATTGGTAGAGCACCGGTCTCCAAAACCGGGGGTCGCAGGTTCGAGCCCTGCCACTCCTGCCAGCCAAATCAATCACTTAGACTAGATTTCGGCGGGAGGGCGTCCCGCGCGCGCCCGTGCTCTCGCAGCCGCTGTGCTGGAGGTGCCGTGTCCTGGTCCGGCGAGGCCTAGCGCGCCGGCGTCCGTTCCGCGTCGGCGGGAGTCTGCCTGAGGTTGACGTTCCGGATGGGAACGCGGCGCAGCAGGGAGAGGATGGTCCCGCCGAGCTCGAGATAGGTGCGCAGCCGCAGCGCGCGCGACGAGCCCTTCAGCTCCGCGTTCAGGCTCACCGGAACCTGGACGTAGGTGAGGCCGAGCTGGAGCAGGGAGATCAGCGCACAGATCTGGTAGCCGTAGCCGTCGGCCTTGACCGCGATCTGGCGCAGCCATTTCACGGGATAGACGATCATGCTGTGATAGTCGGACAGCCAGAAGCCGAACAGGCAGTTCAGGATGAAGCGCAACGAATGCGACTGCAGCGAGCGGTTGACGGAGCGGTCCGACTGGTTATCGCGATAAGTAATGACGAGGTCGGCGGCGCCCGCCGCCTTGAACATCCGGGCAACACCTTCGTTTTGGAAGGCGTGATCGCCGGGGATGAGCGTGATGGCATCGAATTTCGCGCGCGACAGCGCATATTCGAAGCCGGCACCGACACCCCGCGGTTCGGCATTGTGATGCACGATGATGCGCGGCTCGCCGGCTGCGAACTCGTCCATGATCGCGCCGGTGGCGTCGGTGCTGCCGTCGTCGATCAGGAAGATCTCGAAATCGTCGAGCAGGTCGCGGGCGAGCGGCAGCACGCCGTCGATCGTGTCGGCGATCTTGTCCTGCTCGTTCAGTGCAGGAATGACGATCGTAAGCCTTTTTGCCGCCCTAGAAGGTGTCATTGTATGCGCCCGTTGGCGGGGCCACTCTGTCCCGGTGACCCCATGCAAGTCTAGGTCATCTGAACCGGGCGAACAATGCGGCTCGCCGGTATGCCCGCAAGACCGGCGCGAAACCTATTGATGTGTGTGTTCCGCGCAACTAGTCGGAAAAATCATAGAGGCTGGTGTCGCCAATGCCGAAGGCGCGGCGCAGCCGTCCGACGTGGCCTGCCATATTCCGGCCCGCCGCCGTCGCCGCGAAGTGCGAATCGGACCGTTCCACCAGGCCGCCGTCGACCAAGTTCCCAATTCGTCCGCGGAACAGATCTGGAACCTGCCCGTCAGCGATCTCCGATAGCGGTGCCCTGCGATCGGGACGATCGACGAGGCTGAGCAGGATGCCCAGCGAAACCGATTTATACACGGCGCCAAAGGCGAACACATAAGCCATGACGCAAAATCCGAAAATCGATGCGGCGTCCCAGTACTGAAGCTGCGGGACGAAGAGAATTCCGAGCATCACCCCGAGACCGTGCGAGACAACCGTGGCAATCGCCAGCAGGGTCACGGGTCCGAGCGGCCATGCGCGTGCGCGGGCCATGAATTGCAGGGCAGGTGCCAGCAGGGCGAACACGGCGACGGCGGCAAGTCCGACAGCAAAGGACATCGACTCACCCAAGGCCTGTCGACAGACGAACGAGCTTGACGAGATACGCTACCGCAACCCCCTTGGAGGTGGGGGCAAGCCGGCCGTCCGCCGTGATGACCATCCCGGCCCCGATCAGGAGCTTCAGGCGGTTGTGCGTGAAGGTGCCGAGATCTCCACCTTGCATGTAGGCTGTCGCCCATTGCTCCAGGGTGAGAGGATGTCCAGCCTGAACGAGTGCGGTGAGCAGCGTCAGCGTGAAGCCCCAGGCCAGCAGGCTGAACAGGATGTAGCAGAGCATCATTGCGGTCCCGAGCAGGAAGAGACCGCCAAGCACATCGCCGACGTGGCGCTGACCTGGAAGGGCGATACAGGCGACGGCGTAAAGGATGACGACGCTGATGCAGCCCAGCCGGAAGCGACGGCCGGCTCCGCCGGTGGCGGCGATGCGCGCGTAAAGCAGCAACAACAGTGGAAAGGCGAGGCTGATACCAATCGCAGCAGCTTGCGCCGGGCCCGGTAGCAGGTTCATTGCGGAAAAATCGTCCCGGACGCCTCTCAGGCCAGTCAGAGCGAAAGTCTATAGGGGGTCGTATTTTTCAGGTCAAGGCAGCCCGGCGCCTTTGACTGGCGATTGTCACGCGGACTCGCGTGTGTCGCGATGGAAACGGCTGGCTGCGCAAACTTCCGCATCACGCGATGCCGTCAGCCCGCCGCTTGTAGACCATCTCCGCCAGTGAGATGTCGGTCACCGAGTCCGCGCCGGAGGCCAGGGGGGGGCGTCCCTCGGCGATATCGGAAACGAAGGCGTCGGCCTGGCGCCGAAATGCCCAGCTCTTTTCACCCGTCAGATGCGTGCTTTGACCATCGTGCTCGACGATGACCTCCGCCTCTTGCTCGGCAAAGGGCGGGGGCAGTTTCAAGGTCACCGCGCCGCGCTCGAAATCGATCGTCAGACCCTCGCGCCAGGCTCCCTCGGACCCGTTCACGAGATCCAGCGTACAAGCGATGCCGTCGAAGTCGAGGGTAATGCGCGCGGCTCCCGAAGTTTCGACGGAGCTGTCGGCGACCGTTGGCGATGATCCGAGCAGGTAGCGCGTCAGATTGATGATATGACTGAAGACGTTCAGAAAGTTGTCGTAGCCGGCCCGCATCGTGCTCGGCATCCAGTCGGGACCGTCCTTCCAGAGTTCGATCCCGTCCGGCCGTGTTTCGCCGGTCATCACGAAATTGTCGCGCGACCGGCCGGTGTCGCCGCCGAAGCACCAGCCCTTGGCGCGGACCACGCGTCCGAGCGATCGGTCGTTGCGCAAGCGCGTCAGCACATCGAGCGCGCGCGCCACACCGGCATCGTGACGCTTCATGTAGCCGACGCTGTAGACGAGGTTTCGCTGCCGCGCCGCTTCGACCAGCAACGTCGCCTGAGCCGTCGTATAGGCCATCGGTTTCTCCGACAGCACGTGGCGGCCGCTGTTCAACGCGTCCAGCACGATCGGACCGGTGGCTCGCCGCTTTGTCACGACCACGACAGCGGACACCGCAGCGTCCGCGAGCAGCTCCCGATGCGTGCCGTAGACCTGCGAGATGCCGAACTTCTGCGCTGCGGCGGCAGCGAGATCCGGCCGGAGATCGGCGATGGCGACGACGCGGCAGGCGGGATTGGCGACGAAATTGGCGAGGTGGCACATCTGGCCGACCATCCCCGTTCCGATGATGCCAATGCCTGGCCTCACTGGCTATGATCCCTTGAAGCGCTTCCGGATGACGAGGAAATGCGCCGGCTGTCCCCAGGTGTTGATGAATGCCGGATCTGTCTGGGTCAGGGCCGTGACCGCAGGCGCATCGCGTCGCCCGATCGCGGCGAAGATGCGGTGGAAACTGTCGAGCGTCGCAACGATGGTTTCGATGTCGGAAGCATCGTCCGCGAGAATGTCCGTCGTTCGGATCGCCTCGCGTAAGGACGCAAGGCTTGCGATCACGCGCGGCAGGCTCTCGCCGAAGGGGGCGTCGATCATCGCGTCGACGTCGAGAACCAGCGTCTCGATCGATGCCGAAATCGCCGCCACGGCATCGGCCTTGCCGACCAGGTAGAGCTTGCGTCCGCCGAGGAAGCTGAGGCGGCTGCGGTGGAGATGGCGCGCCGCACGCCGCAGCTTCTCGTCGGCGGAGAGAACCTTCTTGTGCCAGTAGACGTCCAGGCTGTCGCGATAGGCTGGCCACGCCGAATGGATGTCGAATCCCTGCTCATGCGCTGCCGTGCACAAGGCGGCTGCGTCGAGGAAGTACCGATGCCGGACGAACGGATTCTCGAGCACGTCCATCAGCCAGGATTCGAAGCTGCGGGTGTGCGGAATGCTGTTCCATTTCGCGTCGAAAAGCGTCTTCGCGGTTTCGAGTGCGGGACGGCCCGACAAAGCCTTGCCGGCGGCATGGATTGCCTTGAGCGCGAGCTCGAAGAAGCCGCCATAGCGCTCGTAATAGGACACGACGGCGAAACCGTCCGGATTGAGCAGCCGATGGAAGACGCCGAGCCAATTTTCGGTCGGCTGCACGGTGTAAATGAAACCTTCGGCATCGATGATGTCGTAGCGGCGCTCGCTGCGAAATCCCTCGACATCGGCCAACGCGAGTTCGCGCAGGCGTTCGCTCAGGCCAAAATGCGCGAAATAGGCCTCAATTTTCGGATGCGCATGCCGGTTCGGTTCGGCGAGCGCCATGTTCGCGCCCCAGCCGGCAAACACCAGCGCATTCTCACCGGAATCTGGACCGAATTCGAGCACCTCCGCATCGCGGAACAGCCGCGGCGGCAGCACGAGCTTGTCTGAAAACAGCTCGCGCCGCTGGCTGGCATATGCATCGAGTTCGGCGGCCGATTTGAAATTCCCGAACGTCGGTAGGACGTCCTGACGTTCGTAGTAATTGAAGAGCTTCTCGTCAGCCATGCCGCGTCCCTAACCCAAGGCCGCCTCGAGCCGGTCGAGCTCGCTCCAGATGTCGGAGGGCGCGAAAATCGAAACGATGTGCAGCGGCCGCTTCACGTTCTCGCGCAGCCGGCTGCTGACCTTGGCTTCGTTTTCCTGGTTCACGGCGAGAAGGCAGACGAGCGGCTCCGACTTGCCGGCGAGTTCGTCCGGCGAACGGATCGGTATGCCGGTGCCGGGCAGGAACAGCCCCTGGCGCTCCTTCTGGTCGTCGACGGAGAGATCGACGAGCTCCGCCAGCTCATGCGCGTTGGTGAAGGTGCAGGCGCGGCAGCCCGCGCCGTAGATGGCAATCTCGGCGCCGTTCGCACGGGCCTTGGCGAGGATCGGCCGCAGGCGCGCGCCGTACTCCCTTGCGCGCTGGCCGAATTTCTCGCCGACGCCGGAGGGCGCAGGCGGCGGCGTCACGTCGCGGGTTGCACGACGGGCGGCGATCGCGAGGCTGCCGCCGCTGAAATTGTATTTCTTCACCGAGACGGCCTCGAAGCCGTGGCGGACCAAGAGCGCGAGTAGCGTCGGCTCGGTGAAGTAGCTGACGTGCTCCTCCCACAGCACGGAGAGGTCGCCCGCCGTCGAACCGGGATCAAAGTCGGGCACGTCGATGAACAGCAGTCCGTCGTCGCTGAGCGCGATCTTCACGCAGTCGAAGAAGTTCTCGAAATCGACGATGTGCTCCAGCACCTGGCGCGAGACCACAAGATCGAACTTGCCGGACTGGGCGACCGCGTCGTGACACAGGGCCGGGCTGATCATGTCGGAATAGACCTTGATGCCGCGTTCGCGGGCAATCTTGCCCGACACGGGGTTGGGCTCCACACCCACCAAGACCTTCGCGCCGCGTTCGCGCAACTTGTCCATGAACAGGCCGTCGTTGCATCCAATCTCGAACACGGATTGGTGCTTCGAGAATTTCGCGATGGTGTCGAGCTCGTCGACCTGGTGCGGCTCCGGCTTCCAGCTGCTGAAATTGTAGTTGAACTGGCGATAGAGGATGTCTGGATCAATCGGCTTGACGATCTGCGGCAGGCCGCAGTCGCCGCAGGCGAGCACCTCGAACGGATACCGCTCCTCCTGCTCGTTCCGGCTGCGCCGAAGTCGATGCGCGATTGGCATTTGCCCGAGGTCGATGACCGGTCGCAGGTTGGTCGAATGGCAGAGGCGGCAATGATCGGTCACTGATTATTCTCGCATTTAGGCAGGTCTGACGAGGCGACCTTCAATGAAAACCGGCGCGGCCGGCAACGAGACGATCCCGGACACATCATATCCGGCTTACGCGGAGCATTCCTCCGGCCTATGCGTCCTCGGCCGAAGCAGGTAGCAGCCGTCGATAGCTCTTGCAAGACGTGCCGCCGTCCCTCAATTGGAGGTGGATGCGGCCGGCCATGTACGCGCGCGACGGCTGCGAGCACGGTCGACGTCAAGGCCGCCGCCGCTCGTAGAGTGTCAAATTACCCCGGGTCTCCACGGCCACGAAATCTTGCTTGATCCGCTTCATGACCTCTCGAACGTGGTGGTACTCCGGCCTGCGCTCAACCATGCTATCATAAAACAGCCGGTCCGCCGGGTTGATGGAGCGATCCAGGAACCGCGCGTCAAAGGACACCAGGAACGGCATGAAATAGGCCATGGGTGCCCGATGGGCCTGCGCCAGATAGGCCCAATCCCTGAGGGCGATGACCAGGACCCTCTCGTCTGGCCTGGTTTTATCCTGGATGAACTTCGCATCGGCCTCGGTGATCTGCTCAAGGTCCTCCTGCCACGTGACCGGCGGGTTCGAGACGAACGGCCACCGCAGAAGGCTGGGATAAGTTGCATAAGATCTCAGGCCGTAGAGGTGGGGATTGTTCTTGTCCTGCACGAACAGCAGCGCAAGAATCGTCGCAGCGGCCGCTATGGCGCCGGCGGTTCTTCGGAACGACGGTTGCCACCCCGTCGAAAACTGGCGGATCCACCAAGCCGAGACCATCACCAGCGGCAACGCGTTCTGGTGCCAGACAGCGTCCAGCGTCCGGTTGACCCATTTGATCATCAGCGCCATGCCAATCATCGACAGCGTCAGCAGCAGCCCGGTCACGAACCGGTCATGCCAGGAATCGGACGGCCGTGACAGCCGGATCGCGGCCCAGCCGACGGTGATGCATCCGACGATCTGGAGCGGCAGATTATAGATGATGCCCCAGCCCAAGTTCCATTTGATGGGCGTGCTTCCCCATCCGGTCCCGTAGAGTACGAGCGGGCGAAAGCATTCGATCAGAAACTCCAGGGAGAAGGCTCTCGTGCCGAACAGCACCAGGCACATCAGGATTGCGGCACCTATCGATGTGACTGCGAACACGAGGGCATTGCGATAGTTCGGAAACCCTCCGGCGATCGCCGCGACGAAGGTACCCGTCACAAGGAAGAACAGCCCGATCTCGGTCTGCCAGAGCAGCGAGACGGCGCACATGATGGCCGATAGGATTAGCCATGTCAGGCGCCCGGGAGCGGTGCAGTGCAGGCTGATCGCGAGCGCAAAGACGATCAAGAGCGGAAATCGCGTCGGGTAGGCAGATGGCGAGTAGAACTGGCCAGTCGTAGAGAAAGCCAGCACGGCGAGCGCCGTGATGACGGCGATTGCGGCAAGCTTCGAGCGGATCAAGTAATACAGAAGAAAGTAGGCCTGGACGTAGGTCGCGAGCGTGACCGCGATGTTCAATCCGACCGCTCGCATCGCCGCCGATTTCCAGCCATCTCCCATGATGAGATGAAAGAACCAGCCGAGCGCAGGGCCGTAATGCGAATGGAAGTCCAATCCGGGAACGAGCCCGGGGGCGTAGCCATAAAGCGCGGGACCGATGAAGTAACTTACCTTGTGCGCTTCGTCCCTCACGGCCGCGGTCAGGCCTTCGAGGTCGGAGGGGATCAGCAGCAGAGCGAGGAATATGATCGCGAGCAGATCGCCGGCCCCCACGCTGAACCGGGTGTCGGTCGAGGGTTTTGCAGCAGGAAGGTAATTGTTGGCGCCTCGATTGAGGGCGACGGTGATGGCCGCGGCCGCCAGCAGGGCGATCGCGATTCCGGGGCTCCTCCATTCATTGGCGGCGTCGAGGGCAAGATAGACGAAGCTCGCCGTGATGGCGCTCAGCGCAAGCGAGCCCGATGATCGATACGTCGCGTACAATGCCGCTGCCGCCGCAATCGGCCCAGAAAGGAAGAACGAGCCGTAGAACGCCTTCTTGCAGAAATCGCAATTCCTGTCGGCCAAGGCCATATCGAAGCCTTCGACGAAGTTCGATCGAAACGACGGAAGGTGATTTTTCACCAGCAGCAGCACCAAGTAGGCGACGGCGCATCCCAGCAGGGCGGCCACAACAGCTCTGGCGGCGATCGAGAATTCCCTTGTGTACTCCACTAGGAGGTCTCGAGGCTAGCTACGATCGAAGTCGGGGAGGAGGCTGCGTCGAACACAGCGGAAAATCTAACTTTCTCTGAAATCACGTCCAGTCCCCAATTGCCTGAACTTCCCGTTGCGAGGCGCTTCTACCACCACAGCGTTCCCTGAACAATCCCGCGAAGCCCGTGGTTGCCTCCGGCATGGCAATGTTTGTGTCTGGATGACGGGCGCTGGAACCCTCCATGGCTGACGCATGCTCTAGCGAACTCCAGAGGCAGCACCGTCACATGCCGGGGCCGGCAGCGCCAGCAACCAGGCTGCGCCTCGGACGCCAGGCCGATTGCAAGGCGGCCGATACTCGGCTCTCGCCACAGGGGCCGGCTCTCCATCCTTCAACTGCATCAGTTCACCGCGGCCCTCCGTGGCCGAGGTGTTATTTCCGAGGGTCGCCGTCAGAAGCTCGATGAATCCAATGTCGTCGGGTCGTGGAATTCCCGGGGCGGCGCGATAGCGCCAGGTCTCGCGACGGGGTGGGCAAGGAAAGGTCTCGAGGTAGGAAACCGGGCAGTTGCCGTTCACAACGAAATGAGGATCAGTAAAATCCCCGCAGTAGTCCGTGTAGATAAACGACCGCTCTCGATTTTCATCCCGCAGGATCGTCTGTGCCACGTTCATGTCATTGCCGCCGAGGCATCGTGAGCGGAACGAGAAGACGTGCGAGTTCTCGAATTGGAGCTTAACGACCTTTGGCTCGGGGTCCGCGAGCAAGGCTGCTCGGACTTGCCGCAGCATGTCGCTGCTGAGCAACCCGTCGTAGAGCAGCCATTTGGAATCGTGAGCCGACGACAAGGCGAAGATCGCGACCAACCCCCCCGCGACTGCTGCGCGGACGCGCGATCCCGGAATCGCCTGTACAACGGTCGCCATCAGGATCAAAACGCCGAACTGCGAGGGAAAGAGTAGCCTGGACTCGCCCCGCGTCACGTCGCCATAAACTCCGGTAAGAGCGTAGGGCAGCGCGCCGATGAGGGCAATCGTGGCTCCCAGCACCAGCAGCAGAAGCATCGCATTCGTGGTCGAGCGGCCGTTCAGCAGCCAGGGCGTCCACAATGCTGTCGATGAGAACCGGGCAAAGACGGCGATCGTGGCCAATGTCACTGCCGCGGAAACAGGAAGCCCCAGCAGCGCAACCCCGTGAGAATATGCGTAGCTCAGGCCGCTCGGGAAGGCCATGAGGTGCGCATAGAGCGCATTGGCTATGATCGAGAAATCGTTCGCGAAACTGTATTGTCCGGCGTAGTGGCCGCTCTTCCCCAGAATTGTCAGTCGCAGAACGATCATGGCTGCAACGGCCAGCCAGAACGGTACAAGACGCGCGAGTTTCTGCCTCCACCGCTCGGGACCAGACCAGGCGAGCACGACGCGAACCGGTTCGAGGGCGATCAGAGTCTCGAGGGACAACGCGAATAACAGACAAAAAGGTGCGCTCCATCGAAGCGCCCGCACCTTCGAATAGGACAGCTCGTAGGACAGCAGATAGAAGAGCAGGAAGAAGTCGTAGACCGCGTTGAGTGTCAGGCGAATTGCATAGAACGGGCTGAGCAGGAACAGAGCCGTGACAAGATCGGCGATCCGTCTCGTATAGGATGATCGCGACAGGACGGAGTGAAGCAACACGCCGTTGACCAGATGGCAGGCTAGTCCCGCGAGCCGCGCAGAGACATCGGGAGTATCGTTCAAAAGCGTCACAAATAGCGTCATCGGGATTGCGAAGCCGGCGTGTGCCGACTCCCACAGCACGCGAGCGACGCCAGCGGCACCTTGAGTCCAATAGATGTAGTACACAGTCCAATCGTCGCCGAAGACCTCACGCGCGAACAGCGCGGGCACGGCCGTAACAAAGGCGAGAACCAGAGCGACGTAGACGTATCCAATGCCCGCCCGCTCCCGTTGTCGGAGAGCCGCAGCTTTCGGATCTACATTCGTGCGAGCATCGTCGAAACCGACGGGGGTGACCATGGTCCTAGGCTTTGCCTCGTTTGTTCAGATGCTCCGCGGCGAGCGTACCAATTCTTGTGACGTAGTCCTGCACCGCGGCAGCGTCGCTGCCATCAGGCGCCCAGTCGGGAAATGCCGTGCGCGAAGGATCGAACGGGCCGGCGGTGGTTTCGTGAAATACCAGCCATTCCGAGGTGATCAGGATCGAGTGGAAGACCTGTTCCGGCATGCGATAATAGCAGCGCTTGCCCTGACCGTAGGGCGCCATCTCGAGCACCTCGCGAATGCCGCCGTCGTCCTCGAAGATCACGACCTGCGCGGTCCCCTCGATCACGTGGAACGATTCAGGTTTGCCAAGGTGCTTGTGCGGCCGCACATAGGCTTCGCGATGGTGCACGATCAGCATCTCGTGCAGTCCGGACGAGGGATCGGGATGCGTGCACAGCCGACTGCGCAGGCGCGGGTTGCCGGCGGCGATGCGCTTCAGCTCCGCGATCGTGGCATCGTCCGCGGTGACGATGGCATCGTCCGAATAGTACACTTCCGGATTTTGCGCGCGCAACGAGGTCGGCCGGTGCAGGCCTGCCTCATTCGAAGAAGATGAACCCATGGTCGCCCCGATACCCGCATTTGTCGTAGATCCAGGCCCATGTTTGCGGGCCGTGGAAGCTCAGGCAGGTGAGCTGCCAGTAAAGCAGATTGGCCTTCTCGCGCTCGTTGCGGAAGGATTCGACCATCAAATATTTCGAGGTGCCGCGTCCGACGCGCTCGATCTCGGGCACCGCGCGGAAGACCTCCTCGAGCGGGAGATTGCAGTACGCCGAGCGACACCACGAGATCGAAGCTGTGATCGGGATAGGGGAGTTCGACGGCGCTGCCGACCTTCAGATGCGGCCGCACCTCCTCCTTGGCATTGGCGATGCCGTACTCGGAGATGTCGATGCCGGCGATCTGCAGGTCCGGAACGAGCTGGGTGAACTCGTAGAGCAGGTAGCCCTTGCCGCAGCCGACATCCAGCACGCTCATGCCCGGCTTGATGCCGTAGCGATCGATCAGGGTCTGGGCCAGCGGTCGCCATCGTCCGTCATAGCGGTAGCCGCCATAGCCGTAGCGTCGGTCGCCATCCCAATAGTCACGGCCCCATTGCCGTGCGACGGAGGCGGATTCCGCCTTGTCGTGCTCGACCACGCGCTGGACGTAATTCCGCTTTGTCGATGCATGCATCGGCTGGAGCAGGTTGATCTCGGTCATGGGGGCCAACCGGTCCGCGGCATCATCGCAGGATAGTCGCGAACCTGTTGACGAGCAGGATGTCCTCGATGGCCTGGATGTCCTTCTGAGACGCCAGCGTGATCTCCTCGACCGCTGCATGGAGATCGCAGCCCTCGCGCAGCACGCGGTCGTAGATCTGCCGCCGCCGAGCCTCGTCGGGCGGCAGCATAAAAATGCTGTAGAGGATCAGCCCACGCAGCTGCGGCAGCTCGTCCAGAATGTCTTCCAGCACCATGTAGCTGCCGGGCATGGTGTGCTCGGCGGCGCTCAACAGATAGTGCAGGTTCTTGCGCCGCGCATAGTCGCGGATCACGATGTTCTGGACGTGCTGCGGGGTGCGGCTGCCGTTCAGCGGCCTGGCGCCGATATAGCCGCGATGACCGGCTCGCTCAGCCATGGAAGCCTCCCGGCAGCTTGTACTGCATCCCGACCCGGGTTGCGGGGCGCAGCAGGATCGGCTCGAAGAACTCGCCGAAGCGCTTGTCCGCGTAGGGCGACATGATGCTCTTGAAGCGGCAGTTCATGCTCCAGCGCGTGCCGGCTTCCTCGTTGACGCGATTGCCGTGCATCAGGGTCTGGTTGAACAGCATGACGTGACCGTAGGGAATCTCGATGAAGGTCGCGTGCGGCTTGATGGTCTTGTAGAGCTCTTCGGCGCTGCGCAAGGCCGCCATCCGGTCCTGCATCTCGCCGTTCAGGGACGGCGGCAGCAGATACATCGACTTGGTGCGGTGGACATCGACCAGCGGCACCCACACCACGACCTCGAACGGCGAGTCGCCCGACCAGACGTCGGAATGGGTGGCGAGCAGCGAGGAGCTGTCGCCGGGAAGCTGGATGCTGAGATTGACGCGGCGCTGCATGCAGAGCTCGTTGCCGACGATGGTCTCGATCGTCGAGCGCGCCAGGCGGAAATAGGTCGGCCGGAACCAGGGCTCGGCGTTGAGGCCGTTGAAGACGTGCAGCCGCAGGCCGTTGAGATCATCCACGCTCACCCGCGTGTGGATGGTGTCGAGCATCGCATAGGGATCGTTGCTGTGCGGCAGCTTCAGATAGTCCGCCGCGAGCTCGGCAGCACGGCGCTGGATCCGGTCGAGCCCGGCGCGATCGTCGGCCGGGGTGGTGACGAAGCCATCGTCGATGAAACGCTGCGCCAGCGCCTGCTCGTCGGCGTGCAGGAAGTCCGTGTCCGTCATGCAAAATACTCCCGGGCGGTCGCGCAAATATAGCTGATGTCGGCGGCCGACAGGAACTGGTTGATGGGAAGCGTGAGGATCTGGTCCGCCTGCCGTTCCGTCACCGGGAACGCGCCGTGGCCATGGCCGAGATGCGCCGCTGCCGGCTGCAGGTGGATCGGGACGGGATAATGGATCGCAGTCTCGATGCCCTTGTCGGCAAGATATTTCTGGAAATCGTTGCGACGCTCGGTCTGCACCACGAAGGTGTGGAAGGTGTTGAACTCGATGTTCCGGCAGGGCGGAATGAACAGGGGCAGCCCTGCGAGCTCGGCGCGGTATTGCGCGGCGTTGCGCCGCCGGCGTTCGATCACGGAAGGAAGGTGGCGCAGGCGGATGCGCAGCACCTCGGCCTGGAGCGTGTCGAGCCGCGACACGATCCCCCATTCCTGGACGTCGCTGCGGTTGATCAGGCCGTGATTGCGCAGCCGGCGGATTCTTGCGGCAAGCTCGGCGTCGGCAGTGACGAGGAAGCCGGCATCTCCGGCGGCATTGAGATTCTTCAAGGGGTGGGCGGAGAAGCAGCCGAAGGTGCCGATGGTGCCGCTCATCCGGCCATCATAGGTCGAACCGACCGCCTGGGCGCTGTCCTCGATCACGGCGAGCGCGTGCTTGGCAGCGATCGCCATCAGCGGAGCCATGTCGGCCATGCGTCCGGTCAGATGCACCGGCATGATCGCCTTGGTCCGCGGTGTGACGGCGGCCTCGACCGCGGCCGGATCGATGTTCTGGTCCGGCAGCACGTCCGCAAACACCGGCGTGGCGCCGACCGCGATGATCGCGGCGGTCGATGCTACGAACGAATTCGGCGGCGTGATCACCTCGTCGCCGGGACCGATGTCGAGCGCCCGCATGGCGAGGATCAGCGCGTCGGTGCCCGAATTCAGCGTCACCACATGCGGCGAGCCGAGATAGGCGGACAATTCCTCCTCGAGCCTTCCGACCGCCGCCCCGCCGATGAAGTCGCCGCGCTGGAACACGCCCTCGACCGCCTGCATGATCTCGGCGCGCTCTTCCTCGAACTGCGCGGGAAGATTGACGTAGCCGATACGCCGGCGGCCGGTGTCAGCGTCCATGGCAGAACTTCCTGACGGTCTCAATGACGCGGTCCTGCTGGGCGCGCGTCAGGTGCTGGTCGACCGGGAAGCTGATGACTTCCTTGGCGTGGCGGTCGGTGACCGGGAACGTGCCCGGCGCGTAGCCGAGATGCTTCAGGCCTTCCTGCTGATACAGCGGGATCGGATAGTGGATCTTGGCCTCGATGCCGTTGTCCAGGCAATATTTGTAGAGCTCGTCGCGACGTTCGGCGAACACCATGTAGAGATGGTAGACGTGCTTCACGTTGGGACGGCGCGGCGGGACGCGCAGGCCGGGCAGGCCGGCGAGACCCGCATCGTAATAGGCCGCATTCTCGATTCTGCGGCGCGTGATCTCGCTGGTCTGGCCGATCAGCCAGTTGCCGACCACGGCCTGCAACGAATCGAGCCGCGAGTTGCAGCCGAGGATCGCGATCTCGTCGCGGTTCTTCATGCCGTGGTTGCGGATCAGGCGGAGCTTTTCGTTCATGCCGTCGTCATTGGTGACGACGACGCCGGCATCGCCCCAGACGTTGAGGTTCTTGAGCGGATGCAGCGAGAAGCCGGCCGCGATGCCGTGGGTGCCGGAGCGTTTTCCCGCGAACTCCGACAGGATGCCCTGGCAGGCGTCCTCGACCACAGGCAGGTTGTGGCGCTGCGCGATCGGCATCAGCTTGCCCATGTCGGTGACCTCGCCGGTCAACTGGACCGGCATGATCGCCTTGGTCTTCCCGGTGATGGCAGCCTCGACCTGGTCCACGTTCATGCAGAAGGAATCGTCGCAATCGACAAGAACCGGCGTCGCGCCGGTTTCCGCGATCGCGCCGACCGTGGCGATGAAGGTGTTCGCGGCGGTGATGACCTCGTCGCCATGACCGATGCCGAGCGCCTTGAGCGGCAGCTTGAGCGCGTCGGTGCCCGATCCGACGCCGATGGCGTGCCGGACCCCGATCAGCTCGGCAAAGCGCTTTTCGAATTCGGCGACGGGCTTGCCAAGGGTGAAGTCGCCGGTCGCCACCAGCCGGCCGATCTCGGCCAGGATCGGAGCGGGGTCGGCGAACTGCTCGAGCAGATAGGAATAGCGAACGTCGTACATGGGACCCGTCAGGTGGAATGAAGTTGAGGGGAGGAAGTGCGCGACGCCGCGAGCGCATGCTCGATCGAGGTCGCAATCGCGTTGGCGGAGAGCCCGTGCTTCTTCAGCAGCGAGTCCTGCGAACCGTAATTGTGCATGAAGCGGTCCGGCAGCGACAGCCGCAGCATCGCAGGGAAACCGGAGCCGAGCTTGTCGATCAGTGCCTCCGCGACCGCGCTGCCGAGGCCGCCGGAGGGCACGTGCTCCTCCAGCGTTGCCACGAGCCTGGTGCCGCGGATAGCCTGCAGCAGCGCTGCGGTATCGAGCGGTTTCACGGTATGCATGTGCAGGATGCCGGCGCGAATGCCTTGCGCGGCCAGCAGGTCGGCTGCGGCGAGGGCGCGCTGGAGCATGATGCCGGTGGTCACCATGAGGACGTCGCCGGGCGGGCGCATCAGGATGGCCTTGCCGATCTCAAAGCCGTGCTCGGCCTTGGACACGATGGCATCGCCGCCCTTGCCGAGCCGGATGTAGATCGGGCCCTTCCAATCCAGCGTCTGCTCCATCATGCGCGCGGCCTCGTCGGCGTCGCACGGGCAGATCACCGTCATGTTGGGCAGCGCCCGCATGATGGCGATGTCCTCGATCGCCTGGTGCGTGGGACCGAGCGGCGCGTAGACAAGGCCGCCGCCATTGGCGATCAGCCGTACCGGCAGATTGTGCAGGCAGAGATCGACCGCGACCTGCTCGTAGCAGCGGCGGGTGAGGAAGGTCGCGATGGTGTTGACGTAAGGCACGAAGCCCTCCATCGCGAGACCGGCCGACATGCCGATGATATGCGCTTCCGAGATGCCCTCGATCAGGTGGCGCTTGGGAAACTCCTTGCTCATCGCGCGCAGCGTGCCGGCACCCGGATCGGAGCCGATGTAAAGCACACGCTCGTCGCGCGCGGCGAGCTTGTGGACCATGTTCATCGCGGTGTTGCGCATGGGGAGCCGATCAAAAATCGCCGACGGCGACGCGAATGGCGTCGAGCTCGCTGTCGGTCAGCTTGTTCTTGTGATGCCAATCGGCATTGGATTCCGCAGCCGGAAGACCCTTGCCCTTGACGGTATGGCAGATGATGGCGGTGGGCTTGCCGGCAACGGCCGGGAGCTGCTTCAGGACCGTGCGCAGTGCGCCGACGTCGTGGCCGTTGACCTCCTGCACCGCGAAGCCGAAGCTGCGCCACTTGTCCGCGAGCGGCTCCAGCGGCAGCACGTAGTCGGTGGGGCCGTAGCTCTGCAGCTTGTTGTAGTCGATCAGCGCGACGAGGTTGTCGAGGCCGTGCTTGGTCGCGCCCATCGCCGCTTCCCACACCGATCCCTCGTTGATCTCGCCGTCGCCGAGCAGCACGAAGGTGCGGTAGCTGCGCTCGCGCATGCGGGCGGCGAGCGCAAGGCCGACGCCGATCGAGAGGCCATGTCCGAGCGCGCCGGTCGAGGCCTCGACGCCGGGCACCATGCCGTATTCGGGATGTCCGCCCAGAATGCTGTCGGGACCGCAAAAGCCGTCCAGCTCCGACAGCGGGAAGAAGCCGCGGTCGGCCAATAGCGCATAGAGCGCCAGACATCCGTGTCCCTTGCTGAGGATGGCGCGGTCGCGATCGGGATCGCCCGGGTTCTTCGGGTCGATCCGCAGCACGTCGTCGTAGAGCACGCGGACCATCTCGATCAGCGACAGGGCAGGCCCGACATGGCCGCGTCCTGCGGACCGGACAGAACCGAGGACCAGGCGGCGCAAATAGAGGCTCCGCTCGTCCAGCGTGCAGGTGAGAGCAGCTTCAGCGTGGGGTGAGATCTGGATCACGTTGGCAAATCGTTTGGTGGAGCCGACGGGCTTTGTCGAGCTGGCCGGCAAGGCGGACCGTCAGATCGCCACCTTGCGCAGCCAGGGCACGCCGGGAGCGGCTTTCCGGCAAATAGGCATTCAGGACAATCAGGCACCAAATCGCCCCGAACACAGGATACAGTACGTCAAGGCGGACCGCAAACGCGTCATCCCCAGTCGCGAAAGCGCGCGAGAGCCGCTCGATCAATCGGTTCGCATCGGCCACGGGCAGACCGCTGCCGGGGTGAATCGCGGTATCGGACACGAGCTTGACCGGGTCGTCCCAGCCGAAATACTCGAAGTCGATGAAGCGCAGTGTGCCGTCGTCGGTGCGCAGTGCGTTGTGCAGTCCGCAATCCGACGGGCTCAATGCACGTTGGGCGGGCGCAAGGTCCGCGGCGGGATCCAGGCCCCGTTCCGCATAGCGCCGCCGGAGTTGCCGGATCGCGACGGCAGCGGTGGGAACAAGGCTGCCGTCCATGAACGCACGCAGGTCCGGATGATCATCCGAGGCCTGCCTCAGGTCGTCGAGGCGTTGCTCGTACTGGGCGATGGCCGCCTCGGCCGAGAAGATGCTGGCTGAGGCATTCCGCAGAGTCTGCGCGCCTTCAGCGTTGTGCAGCTTTTGCAGCTCGATCAGGAAATCGGCCAACTGGTCGGCGTCGTCGGGCTGCGGATGCAGGACCGCTGGTTCACCGTCTAACCATTGATACAGCGCACAGAACGCGGCCGGATCTTTTGCGATCGGCCGCGGCGTCGCATTGATGCCGTGGCGCGAGAGAAACGAGAGCGCGTCATATTCCTGTCCCAGCCGATCGCGCCCGTCGGACGGATAGTGCTTGAGGGCGAGGGGCGGGCCTTCCGCCATCTCCAGCCGAAACACCCGGTTGTTGCCGCCGGCCCGCGCCGGTTGCGCCGCCGCGACCCGCGCCCCGGAGAGGCGGCTGCCGATCGAGACCGCATCCTGTACGCTGAGGTCCGGCTGGCTCATGCCCCGAATACTCCGCGGTGGATATCGGCCCAGGTCGCGAGCGGCTCGCAATGCGCGGGATGCGGCGGCCGCGACTGCGTGAACAGGATCGATCGCGTCGCCTTCGGAAAATGCGGCTGCTCGAAGACGTCGACGAGATCGTCAATGAAGATGTCGAGCTGCAGGCTTGCCAACCGCTCGACCTTGGCCGCCAGCGTGTCCTCGAAATAGACATTGCCCGCCGAGATCGCCGCGTCGGCGGTGTCGACGAGGCCCACGCTCTTCAGCCAGCCACGCGCAGCCTCGCGCAAGTCGACCCGATCGGGATCCTGATGGCCGAACTGCGTCTTGTGGCTGACGATATGGACACTCGCGCCGGCCTTGCGGCACGCGGCAAGGAACTCGCGGACGCCAGGGTTGATCTCGGCGCCGCCGATTCCCTTGCCGTAGACGAAGCCCTGCAGCCCCTGCCAGGCAAGCTCGCCGCCGGCGCGGGATCGCAAGAAATCCCGCACGTCGGTCTTCAGCCCGTCCCAGCCCTCCGGCACCAGCCCGCGCTGGCGCGCGGCCGCGGCAAAGACCTTGTCGTAGCAGATGATCGTGTTGTCGAAATCGATGCCGATCCGCACGCCGCTCACTTCAGGCTGATGTTCTGCATCATCTTGATGTTGAAATACCTGGGATCGTTGAGCGAGTTCGGCAGGCGGCCCGCCCTGAAGGCGTCCACGAGTCCGGACACGGCCTGCTCGATCGTGTGCGTCGGCGCAAAGCCGAGCTCGCGGCGGATCTTCTCCGACGAGACGTGGTAGGAGCGGAGATCGTCGGTCGGCTCGACGGCCACGTCGACATTGTTGCCGACCACCGATTTGACGATGTCGGCGATCTTCATCAGCGAGTGGTTTTCGTAGCCGATGTTGTAGGTCTTGCCGTCGATCTTCGCATCGTCCTGCTGCAGCAGGAACAGATAGGCCGCCGTCATGTCCTGGATGTGCAGATTGGGCCGCTTCTGCGTTCCGCCGAACACGCGGATGCGGCCGGTGTTGACGGCCAGATTGGTCAGGATGTTGACGACGACGTCGAGCCGCTGCCGCGGAGCGTAGCCGCAGACGGTGGCAGGGCGAACCGTGCAGGTGACGAAGCCGGACGCGGCCTCGTCGGCAAGATCGGTCTCGCACATCGCCTTGAACTTGGAGTAGTCGGTGAGCGGCTCGCAGGACAGCTCCTCGGTCACCTCGGCCTCGTCCTTGATGCCGTAGACGCTCGAGGAGGAGGCGTAGATGAAGCGCTTGATACCCGCCTTCTTCGCGGCGCGCACCATCGGACGGAAGCAGTCGTAGTTGATGGACTTGCCGAGTGCCGGGTCTAGCTCGAACGAGGGATCGTTGGAGATGCAGGCGAGGTGGATCACCGCGTTGTTGCCGCGCAGGGCCTCGTTGACCGCGGCCTCATCGCGGATGTCGCCCTTGATCAGGCGGAGGTTCGGATTGTCACGAACGGCGTCGAAGACGTCCTCGCCATACATGAACAAGTCGAGCACGGTGACCGTGTGGCCCGCGGCAAGCAATTGCGGAACCAGCACGCTGCCGACATAGCCGGCGCCACCGGTGACCATCACATTCCATTTCCGATCAATCACTGTCGTTCTCCGGATTCTTCGATCGCGCTACTTCAACAACGCGGTGACGAACTTGACCAGCGGCGCCTTCTCGACCGAGTTGCGGTGACCGACGATGCCGACCTTGATCGCGCCCGCCGCATTGCCGATGAAGGCGACGTCCTCGATGTTGCCGCCGGCCGCCACCAGCGGCGCCGTGATTGTCAGGAAGGCATCGCCCGCACCGACGGTGTCGACGACGGTCTTGGTGAAAGCAGGGACGCGCGCAACGCCGGTCTTCGACGAGAAGGGGTAGCAGCCGAAGGAGCCGTGCGTGATGATCATGTTGTCGCAATCGATCTTGCGATGCAGGCCGCCCTCGATCACCGATGCGATGTCGTTGAACTTGTCGGTGGCGGCCAGGCGCGCTTCCGGTGCGTCGATGCAGATGTAATCGGCCCGCGGATACTTCGTGATCAGGTTGTAGCCGTGGTTGCCGCTGTTGCTCTGGGCGTTGACGGCCAGGAACTTGGAATTCGCGATCAAGGCGTCGATCGTGCTGGATGCGATCATGCCGTGACCGAAATCGGTGACGATGACGACGTCGGCCCCGCGGACGCGCTCGGCGGTGACGCGGTCGATCTCCGTGCGCGCGGCCTCATCGAGCGGCGTATCGTCCATCGTGTAGACTTCGAACAGCTTGTGCAGATAGCCCATCTCGACGTACCGCAGCTTGCGGGTGGTCGGACGGCCCTGAATGCGGATCGGCGTGAGCTTTACGTTCGGGCGGACATGCGCCCGAATGAACTCTTCGGGGTAGTCGTTGCCACCCAGCGTCGTGACGATCTCGACCGACTTGCAGAAGCTCGCGACGTGATTGGCCGCGGCAATGACGCCGCCAGCAAACTGCTCGCCGTTCTTGAGCAGGGTCGCGACGATGTTCTCCTTGGAGGCCTTCCCGAGCGCCGTGACGTATTGGTATTCGTCGATGATGGTGTCGCCGACCAGCACGACGTGCATGTCCTGGATCTTGTCGATCAGCTTCAGCAGGCGTTCGGCGCCGCCGCCATCGCGCACCTTCTGGAGGTAGTCGCGCAGCGGCGGATCGTAGATGTCGAAATAACGGTTCAGCAGCGACGACGAGCTGAACGTCACGTCCCGCGTGAAGACGATGCGCCCGCCGTGACGCTCGACCGCCTCGCGCTCCACTGCGATCTTGCCGGTCACGTCATCCTCGGGATTCTCGTAGTCCGAGCCCTTCACGTAGATGTCGGGGCGCACGGTATCGAGGACCGGCTCGGCGCTGGAGGTCTGATTGATGCCGACCCAGTCGACCGTGCCGAGCGCGGCCAGCATCTCGGCGCGCATGTTCTCCGGAAAGATCGGCCGTCCCGGGCCCTTGTTGACGTAACGGTCCGCGGTGATGGTCACCACGACGACGTCGGCCTCGTTGCGGGCTGCCAGGATGTGCCGGACGTGACCGAGATGCACCAGATCGAACACGCCGTGGCAGAGCGCAACGGTCAGGCCCTCAGCCTGCGCGGCGCGCGCAATCTCGCCGAGCTCCTCGATCGTCTTGATCTTCTCGTGCGGTGCCGGATGGCCGGCCGGCCTGTCTGTCGCAGCATTACCCATGTGAATGACCCAAGGCGCCGGTCGGTCTCAGTTGGCCGGCCCGGACGTGATCGGCTGGCGGCAAAATTGGGGAGTGAACGAATCTGCTCAACGGCTTGCCTTCTGCGGGGTGATCTTGTCGTCACCGAGATATTTGAACCAGTCCTTGGTGGCGTCGGCGATCTTGTCCACCGTCCAGAGCGGAGCGTCCTTGTACTGGTCCATTGACCTCAACATCGTCGCAACGCCGTCCTCGAACTTCACCTTCGGCCACCATTTCAGGACCCGCTTGATCTTGCTGATGTCGGCGTAGGTGCAGTCGGGCTCGCCCGGGCGCTTGGGAATGTGGACCTTGTCGCCGCCGAGGAGCTCGACCAGGCGGTTCACGCTGTAGGTGTTGTCCGAGCCGACATTGAAGATCTCGTGCGAGACGTCGGAGCGCGCGGCGGTCACGAAGGCATCGGCGACGTCGCTGACGAAGGTGAAGTCGCGCGTCTGCTCGCCGTCGCCGACCACCGTGAAGGGCTTGCCCGCCAGCTTCTGTGCCATGAACACGCCGAACACGGCGCCGTAGGTGCCGGTGGTGCGATGGCGCGGTCCGAACACGTTGAACAGGCGCAGCGCCACGGCGGGCAGCTTGTAGACCTGGCACCAGTGCATGACGCATTGCTCACCGAGATTCTTGGTGAGCGCGTAGGGATACATCGGCCGGATCTCGGCACTCTCCGGCGTGGGATAGAAATCCGGAATGCCGTAGCAGGAGGAGGAAGCCGCATAGATGAAGCGGCTGGCGCCCGCGTGCCGCGCCGCTTCGAGAACGTTGACCGTGCCATCGACATTAGCGCGATGATAGGGGATCGGCGATTCGATCGAGGGTACGATGTCCGCCAGCGCGGCGAGATGGAAGACCCAATCCACCCCGTGGAAATACGGTTTGATCGCGTCGAGGTCGGTGACGTCAGCCCGCACGACCTTCAACTGGCTCGAACCGGCGCGTGCGGCGAGGTTTTCAGCGCGTCCGATCACGAAATTATCGAGCGCAATGACCTCATGGCCGTCATCGAGCAGGCGATCGACGAGGTGACTTCCAATGAACCCGGCGCCGCCAGTAACAATGCATTTCATAGGGAACATCCGTGACGCGAATGCCCAGCGAAATAGGCTCGCCAATGTTGAGTGAAACCCGAAAAGCCGACTATCAGCCGCCCGCAAACTTTGCAAGTATTATACCTTTGCAATCCTTGGTAATAGCCGGTATCACCCGGTAATGTTGCAATCGAGCCGTCAGCCCATGCCTGCCGAATCCGTCGATCCCGACCACAAGGCTTTCCTCGACGATTACGTGGGGCGCCTGCATCGCGCGACGGCGGTCGACGACGGTATTTTTGCGAGGATCTCCGCGACGCGCGCGTCCTGGTTACGCACGCGCGAGCAGGGCGGTCGCGTCATCTTCATCGGCAACGGCGGGTCGGCCGGCATCGCTTCGCATTTGGCGATCGATCTGGCGAAGAATGCGTCGGTGCCCGCTCTCTGCTTCAGCGATGCGAGCATGATGTCGTGCCTTGCCAACGATTACGGGTTCGAGGACTGGATCGCGCACGCCGTGCGGCTGAATGCGCGCGCCGGCGATTGCCTCGTCGCGATCAGCTCGTCGGGGCGTTCGAAGAACATCCTCAACGCGGTCACGCAGGCGCGCAAGATGAAGCTCGACGTGATCACGTTGTCGGGCATGAACGCGGACAATCCGCTGCGCAATCTCGGCGACGTCAATTTCTGGGTCGACAGCCGCAGCTACAACATTGTCGAGACCACGCACCAGTTCTGGATGATGGCCGCAATCGACCTCGTCATCGGTCGTGCGGAATATCCGGCGTCCTGAGGCGGGCATCCGATGCAGTCGCGATTCAAGCATGCGGCCCTGTTTTCGGTGAAGCTGCTGCTGTCGATCGCCGTGCTGGTCTACATCGCGCGCGGTCTCGACCTGCGCCAGCTGCGCGACCATCTCGTCTCGGTCGATCCGGTCCTGTTCGTCGTCGCGCTTGCGCTGATCTTCGTCCAGACCTTCGTGCTCAACGGCCGGTGGGAGCTGATCATGCGCGCGCTCGGCGTGTCGCTGGATTGGCTCGCCGGCTGGCGGATACTGATGACCAGCCTCTGGTTCAATCAGGTGTTGCCGTCATCGGTCGGCGGTGACGCGGTGCGGATCTGGCTGCTGCGCCAACGCGGCGTGCAGTGGCCGGAGGCGGTCAAGGGCGTTGCAGCCGACCGCTTCACGGCATTGATCGGACTCGTCGTGCTGATGGTGGCCGGATTGCCGTTTCTGCTGTCGCGCGTGTCGAATCACGCTGCGATCCTGGCGATCGGCGGACTGACGGTGGCCGGCGTCGCCGGTACGCTGGTCCTGTTGACGCTCGACCGTCTGCCGAAACGCTTCATCGCGCTTCCCGCGATCGCGAGCTTCGTGCGGTTCGGAACGCTGGTCAGGTTTTTGCTCCTGCAGTCCGAGCGCCGTGCGCTGCTGTTCGGATCGGCGCTCCTCATCCATCTCGTCACCGCCGCGGCCTGCTACACCTTGGCGCGCGGCGTCGGAGCGCAGCTCTCTGTCCTCGACGCCGGCATCCTGATTCCGCCGGTGGTGCTGTTGACGGCGGTCCCCATCTCGATCAGCGGCTGGGGCGTTCGCGAGGGAGCGATGGTCGCCTGCCTGGGTCTGGCGGGTGTGTCGTCCGAGGAGGCGCTGTCGGTATCGCTCCTGCTGGGCGCCATCAGCGTGATCATCGGGCTCGTCGGTGGCGTAATCTGGCTGGCAAGTCCGGAGCGCGGCTCGTATTCGGCCGACAAGGTGGCCAAGGCAGCGGAGGACGCGCCCAGCTACGGGCTGGGCAACGAGGCCTCGAGCCACCCATGACCCGCTTGAGCCCGTTGCCGATCTGGTCTTCACAGGGTGGGACTATCCCACTCGCGCGCGTATCTCATTCTTCGGTTGCACGATGAAAAACCTGTTCTACGTCCGCAATACTTGCCGCCTCTGTCATTCCGACAAGCAGGAGCTGGTCGTCCCGATGGCAGGCATGCCGATCGGCACGCCGAACTTCCAGGTGCCGAACGCCAGCGTCGACGATCCCGTGTTCCGCGCTGCGGTGCCGATGGCGCTGCATCTGTGCCGGGACTGCGGCCACCTCCAGATCCTCCATGTCGGCAATCCGGAGATCCAGTACCGAAACTATGTCTATACCACCTCGCTCTCGCTCGGCCTGCGCGAGCATTTCGCTACCTATGCCGACGACGTCGTCAGCCGTTTCGGCATTGCGCCGGGTTCGCTGGTGGTCGAGCTCGGCAGCAATGACGGATCGCTGCTCGGCTTCTTCAAGGAGCGGGGGATGCGGGTGCTGGGTGTTGATCCCGCCGTCGACATCGCGCGGCGCGCCACGGAGGCGGGCATCGAGACCATCGGCGATTTCTTCACCGATGCCGTCGGTCGCCGCATCCTGCAGAGCCATGGCGCGGCGAGCGTCGTGATCGCCAACAACATGATCGCCAATGTCGACAATCTGGATCCGCTGGTGATCGGGGTTCGCGACGTGCTCGCGCCGGACGGATTGTTCGTCTTCGAAACGCAATACGGCGTCGACGTCACCGAGAAGAACCTGCTCGATACCGTCTATCACGAGCATCTGTCGTATTTTAACATCAAGCCGCTGATCCGTTTCTTCGCCCGGCTGGGCATGGAGCTGATCGACGTCCAGCACATCTGGACCAAGGGCGGCTCGATCCGCGTGACCGTGCAGCGCGCCGGCGGCGCCAAGAAACCGTCGGCCGAGGTCGCGCGTTTCGTTGCCGAGGAAGACCGGCTCGGCGTCGATCAGCCGGCCTATTATGTGCCGTACGTGAAGAGGATCGCCGCCATCCGTGACGAATTGGTCGCGATGGCCGATGCCGCCCATGCGCGCGGTGAGCTGGTCGCCGGCTATGGCGTCTCGGTGGGCACCACGACGCTGCTGCCGCAGTTCGGCCTGGAGAACAAGATCGACTTCCTGGTGGACGACGATCCCAACAAGGGGAAGGTGATGGCGGGCCCCGGCTATGACATCCCGATCCTGCCGCCTGCCGCTCTCTACGAGCGCAAACCCGCGTTCGTCGTGGTCTTCGCCTGGCGCTATGTCGACCCGATCCGGGCCAAGCACGCCCGCTATTTCGCCGAAGGCGGGAAGTTCGTGGTGCCGCTGCCGGGGATTTCCATGGTCGACCGGGCCGACTGACGGCTCCCGATAGCCTTGCCGGGGATGGGATGGCGCGTTCCGGCGGTCGACAAGTCCTTGATCCACATGGCCTCTGCACGACCCTCGGGGGGAGGGCGGCCTGCCCGGGCGAACTCTCTCTACCTTGACCTTTGGCCGCATCCGCAGTAGATACCCGGCACTCGCAGCCGGCCCGTTAGACGCGGATCTCCGGCGCGGCCTTGAAATCCCCGAACAATCGAGCCCGGTTTCCGGCTCATCCTTCGAGACAGAGGGCTGGGCCAACGGCGGCTGTTCGGATCCCTGAAATTCATTTGCGTCTGTCGACGGACGCTGGACCTCAATCGATGGCAGTCAGCCCGTTCAAGTTCTTGCAGGAAGTGCGCTCGGAGACTGCCAAGGTCACCTGGCCGACCCGCCGTGAGACCACGATCACCACCATCATGGTGTTCGTCATGGTCGCGGTGGCCTCGATCTTCTTCTTCGCCGCCGACCTGATCATTCGCTACCTCGTCACCTTCCTCCTGGGCATTCAATGATGGCAACAGCAACCGCTCAAGTGTCCGACAAGCGCTGGTACATCGTCCACGCCTATTCGAACTTCGAGAAGAAGGTCGCCGAATCGATCCGCGAGCAGGCCAAGCAGCGCGGGCTCGAGGAGCTGTTCGAGCTGGTGCTGGTTCCAACCGAGAAGGTCACGGAAGTGCGCCGCGGCCGCAAGATCGACGCCGAGCGCAAGTTCTTCCCCGGCTACGTGCTGGTGAAGATGAAGCTGACCGACGAGGCGTTCCATCTGATCAAGAACACGCCGAAGGTCACGGGCTTCCTCGGCGCCGAGAACAAGCCGATGCCGATCTCGGAAGCCGAGGCCATGCGCATCCTGCACCAGGTGCAGGAGGGCGTGGAACGGCCGAAGGCGTCGGTGTCGTTCGAGATCGGCGAGAACGTGCGCGTGGCCGATGGCCCGTTCGCCTCGTTCTCGGGTGTGGTCGAGGAAATCGACGAGGCGCGCTCGCGTGTGAAGGTCGCCGTGTCGATCTTCGGCCGCGCGACGCCGGTCGAGCTGGAATTCGGTCAGGTCGAGAAGGTCTGATCGGGTAACGCGGGAGGCTTCGGTCTCGCGCAACAAGAGGCCGTGGGAGGGAGGGGTGGTTGCCAGCCGCATCCGACCCAGACCACGAACCTGAAACCGCCGGTCCTGCCGGCACAACAGGAGTGATACATGGCAAAGAAAGTGACCGGATACCTGAAGCTTCAGGTCCCGGCCGGTGCGGCGAATCCCTCGCCCCCGATCGGTCCCGCGCTCGGTCAGCGCGGTCTCAACATCATGGAGTTCTGCAAGGCGTTCAACGCCCAGACCCAGAAGGAAGAGAAGAACACCCCGATCCCGGTGATCATCACCATCTATGCGGACCGTTCCTTCACCTTCGAGATGAAGACGCCGCCGATGTCCTACTTCCTCAAGCAGGCTGCAAAAATCCAGTCCGGCTCGAAGGCGCCGGGCCGTGACAAGGCCGGCAAGGTGACCAAGGCGCAGGTGCGCGAGATCGCCGAGAAGAAGATGAAGGACTTGAATTGCGACACCATCGAATCGGCCATGAAGATGGTCGAGGGCTCGGCCCGTTCGATGGGTCTGGAAGTTGCGGGGTAAGCGGCCATGGCAATCGGAAAGCGTTTGAACAAAGCCCGCGAAGGCATTGACCGCGAAAAGCTTTACCCGCTCGCGGACGCCATCAAGATGGTCAAGGAACGCGCGAAAGCGAAGTTCGACGAGACCATCGAGGTCGCGATCAATCTCGGCGTCGATCCGCGCCACGCCGACCAGATGGTCCGCGGTGTCGTGACCCTGCCAAACGGCACCGGCCGTACGCTCCGCGTCGGCGTGTTCGCCCGCGGCGCCAAGGCCGATGAAGCCAAGGCCGCCGGTGCCGACGTGGTCGGCGCCGAGGACCTGGTCGAGAAGGTGCAGAACGGCACGATCGATTTCGACCGCTGTATCGCCACCCCCGACATGATGCCGCTGGTCGGCCGCCTCGGTAAGGTGCTCGGCCCGCGCGGCCTGATGCCGAACCCGAAGATCGGTACCGTGACCATGGACGTCACCGGTGCGGTGAAGGGCGCCAAGGGCGGCTCGGTCGAGTTCCGCGTCGAGAAGGCCGGCATCCTGCAGGCCGGCGTCGGCAAGGCCTCGTTCTCCGAGGAGAAGCTAGTCGAGAACATCAAGGCTCTGGCTGACGCGGTCTCCAAGGCGAAGCCGGCCGGTTCCAAGGGCACCTACATCCAGCGCGTTGCGGTGTCCTCGACGATGGGCCCCGGCGTGAAGGTCGAGCCGGGCACCATTCTCGGCTGAGGTTTGGAAATTGCATGAGGCGAGGGGCGGGATCGGGCGACCGATTCCGCCCCTCGTCGTTTGTGGCGGCGCTCTTCGGAAACAACAACAATGGCTGACAAGGTCCTGATCTACTCGCGCTTTCCCAAGTCGATGATGGCGCGCTTCGCCGAGCGGTTCGAGCTGCTCGACACCGGCGGCAAGCCCGTGCGGGAGGTGTTTCCGGCGGAGGAGCTGGGCGGCATCCGCGCACTGCTGACTGCTGGCGGCTCGCCACTCGGTGCGGAGGCGATGGACCTGTTTCCGAAGCTCGGCGCCATCGTCTGCTATGGGACTGGCTATGATGGCGTCGACTTGAAGGCGGCGGCCAGCCGGAACATCGCGGTCGGTCACAGCCCCGGTGCCAATGCGGCTTCCGTCGCCGACATCGCGATGACCTTGATGCTGGCGACGACGCGGCGGATTTTGGTGGCCGACCAATATGTCCGCAGCGGCGATTGGGCGGCCTCGAAACAGTCACCGATGATGCGTCCCCAGGCCGGCATGCCCGGCCGCCGCATCGGCATCTACGGCATGGGTGAGATCGGCCGCAAGATCGCCGCGCGTTGTGCTGCTTTCGAGAGCGAGGTCGGCTATTTCAGCCGCACCCGGTATGATCTGCCCTATCAGTACTTTCAGACCCTGGAGGCGCTCGCAGATTGGTGCAGCGTCCTGATGATCGCGGTGCGGGCAGGGGCCGAGACCCAACATGTTGTCAACGCCGATATCCTCAGGCGCCTCGGCGCGGACGGCTATGTCGTCAACATCTCCCGCGGCTCCGTCATCGACGAGCGGGCACTGGTCGCCGCGCTCACCGACAAGACGATCGCGGGGGCGGGCCTCGACGTCTTCGAGAAGGAACCGCACGCGCCTGACGCCCTGACCGAACTCCCCAACGTGGTGTTCGCCCCGCATATCGGCGGCCACACCCTGGATTCGCACGTCGCCATGCAGAACTGCGTGCTGGCCAACCTGACCGCGTTCTTCGAGGGCAAACCGCTGCCGTATCGGGTCAAATCGGCCTGAATCGGCCCTTGTTGGGCCATCTCAAGCCCAACCGCCAATCGATTGGAACTGGTGTGAATTTTGCTCTTGGCAAGCAGGCTCCGAGCGGTTAAAGAACCGCTTCCGGACGTGCCGGCCTCGGCTGGCGCGCTCGTGCACGCATTCCGAAAACCCGACACGACAGGAGATCATTCCTTTTCAGGACGTCCGTGAGGATTTGCCCGAAAAGGAAGGAAGATCCGTCGTTTGGCAGGGATGCGGGCAGAGGTCGGGCGGTTCGCCGGCTGACCTCGTCCTGTCCAAGACTGCAGGCGCCCGCGGGGAATTTCGATTCCTCAACGGCTTAATCGCATGGCCTGCATAGACGGGTGAAGACCGGATTTCACTTCGCATCCAGCTTTAAGGGCTGGTTTTGCGAAACGGGTCTGGTTCGGACCTCGACACGCCGTGGGCCCTTGGGCTCCCGGAGGGCAGGCTTTGAATTGTCGTCTTGCCCGGCGTGTCCGATGGGTTTTTGGCCCGGAGGTTCAGGTTGGGGCGGGACGATGGGTGCAACCCGGCGGTCCCGCTTCTCGCGATGACCGCCAACCGGAGAGAGCTTGCTGTGGAACGAGCGGCAAAAAAAGAAGCGGTCGAACAGCTCAACGAGGTCTTCAAGACCACGAGCGTCGCGATCGTTGCTCAATATTCCGGCCTCACCGTCGCCCAGATGCAGAAGCTGCGCCAGCAGATGAAGCAGGCGGGCGCCTCGGTGAAGGTCTCGAAGAACCGTCTCGCCAAAATTGCTCTTGAAGGCACTGACGTCGTTGCCATCGGCCCCATGCTGAAGGGGCCGACCGTGATCGCGACTTCGAACGATCCGGTAGCGGCGCCAAAGGTCGCCATCGAATTCGCCAAGGCGAACGAAAAGTTCGTCATCGTCGGCGGATCGATGGGGAAGACCGTCCTGAATGTCGACGGCGTGAAGGCGCTTGCCTCGCTGCCGTCGCTTGACGAACTGCGCGGCAAGATCGTCGGCCTCATCGTGGCCCCGGCGACCAAGCTGGCCCAGCTCGCCAACGCGCCCGCGGGCAAGCTCGCGCGCGTCATCCAGGCTCATGCCTCAAAGGGCGAAGCGGCCTGACGCCCTTCGCAAAACTCAAACCCGAACCAGACTTACAGTTAAGGAAACTGAACAATGGCTGACCTGCAGAAGATCGTTGACGACCTCTCGAGCCTGACCGTGCTCGAAGCTGCCGAACTCGCGAAGCTCCTCGAAGAGAAGTGGGGCGTTTCGGCTGCCGCGGCTGTCGCCGTGGCCGGCCCGGCCGCTGGCGGCGGCGGTGCTGCCGCTCCGGCGGAAGAGAAGACCGAGTTCACGGTCGTTCTCGCCAGCGCCGGCGACAAGAAGATCGAGGTCATCAAGGAAGTCCGCGCCATCACCGGTCTCGGCCTGAAGGAAGCAAAGGACCTCGTCGAGGGTGCTCCGAAGCCGCTGAAGGAAGGCGTGAACAAGGACGAAGCCGACAAGATCAAGGCCCAGCTCGAGAAGGCTGGCGCCAAGGTCGAGCTCAAGTAAGCACTGCTTACTGGCGGGATCCCGGGCGGGCACGGCTCTGCCCGGGATCCTGGTCCCCCTTCGAGAGGGTGGACCGGAATGCAAAAGGCGTGCGACGGAACGATCCGACGCAGGCCAAACACGAAAAAGTGTGGGGATTTGAGGGTTTGACCCTCGAATCTGCACTATTGTCGCCCCATATCGGGTCGGCAGCACGAAAGCGCGGTGGGCAGGGATGCCGGATTTCCCTGTAAGCCGTTGGGAGAGCAGGCTATTTCGGGCTTTTGCAGTCCGTGAAGATGATCGTTGTGACGGGCGGGCGCGCATCTGCGCCCCGCGCGTCGTTTTGCGTTTTGAAGGTCTGAAGAACAGATTCAGGACATCGGCGCCTGAAACTGCGTCTCCGGCCCCCCAAGACGGGTTCGAAAATTCAACCCGGAAAGCGGTGGCAGCCGCGGTCCGGACGGTGCGCCCAGGGCGGGCGACGAAAATGAGAGGCCACGATGGCGCAGCAGACATTCACCGGTCGCAAACGCGTTCGCAAGTTCTTCGGACACATCAAGGAAGTCGCCGAGATGCCGAACCTCATCGAGGTTCAGAAGGCGTCCTATGACCAGTTCCTGATGGTGGACGAACCCCAGGGCGGACGTCTCGACGAGGGTCTGCAGGCGGTGTTCCGCTCGGTGTTTCCGATCTCCGACTTCTCCGGCACCTCGATGCTGGAATTCGTCCGCTACGAGTTCGAGCAGCCGAAATACGACGTCGACGAGTGCCGCCAGCGCGGCATGACCTTCGCTGCGCCCCTCAAGGTGACGCTGCGCCTCATCGTGTTCGATATCGACGAGGAAACCGGCGCGAAGTCGGTGAAGGACATCAAGGAGCAGGACGTCTACATGGGCGACATCCCGCTCATGACGATGAACGGCACCTTCATCGTCAACGGCACCGAGCGCGTCATCGTCTCGCAGATGCACCGTTCGCCCGGCGTGTTCTTCGACCACGACAAGGGCAAGACCCATTCCTCGGGCAAGCTGCTGTTCGCCGCCCGCGTCATCCCGTATCGCGGCTCCTGGCTCGACATCGAGTTCGACGCCAAGGACATCGTCTATGCGCGTATCGACCGTCGCCGCAAGATTCCGGTGACGTCGCTGATGTTCGCCCTCGGCCTCGACGGCGAGGCGATCCTCTCAACGTTCTACAAGAAGATTCTCTACAAGCGGACCAAGGAAGGCTGGCGCGTTCCGTTCGACGCCAACCGCTTCCGCGGCTACTCCACGGTCAACGACCTGATCGATGCCGACACCGGCAAGGTCGTGCTCGAGGCCGGCAAGAAGCTCACCGTCCGCGCCGCCCGCCAGCTCCAGGAGAAGGGGCTGAAGGCGCTGCGCATGGCCGACGAGGAGCTGGTCGGCAACTACGTCGCCGAGGATCTCGTCAACCCCAAGACCGGTGAGATCCACGCCGAGGCCGGTGAGGAGATCACCGACAAGCTGATGAAGGCGCTCAACGAGCAGGGCTACAAAGAGCTGCCGCTGCTCGACATCGACCACGTCAATGTCGGCCCCTACATCCGCAACACGCTCTCGGCCGACAAGAACATGACGCGCGAGGACGCGCTGTTCGACATCTACCGCGTGATGCGTCCGGGCGAGCCGCCGACGCTGGAATCGGCGCAGGCCATGTTCCAGTCGCTGTTCTTCGACGCCGAGCGCTACGACCTCTCCGCGGTCGGCCGCGTCAAGATGAACATGCGCCTCGACCTCGATGCGCCCGACACCCAGCGCACGCTGCGCAAGGAGGACATCCTCTCCGTCATCAAGACGCTGGTGGATCTGCGCGACGGCAAGGGCGAGATCGACGACATCGACCATCTCGGCAACCGCCGCGTGCGTTCGGTCGGCGAGCTCATGGAGAACCAGTACCGCATCGGCCTGTTGCGCATGGAGCGCGCGATCAAGGAGCGCATGTCCTCGGTCGACATCGACACGGTCATGCCGCAGGACCTGATCAACGCCAAGCCGGCCGCCGCCGCGGTGCGCGAGTTCTTCGGCTCCTCGCAGCTCTCGCAGTTCATGGACCAGACCAACCCGCTCAGTGAGATCACCCACAAGCGCCGCCTCTCGGCGCTCGGACCGGGCGGTCTCACCCGCGAGCGCGCTGGCTTCGAGGTGCGCGACGTGCACCCGACGCATTACGGCCGCATCTGCCCGATCGAGACGCCGGAAGGTCCGAACATCGGCCTGATCAACTCGCTCGCGACCTTCGCGCGCGTGAACAAGTACGGCTTCGTCGAGACGCCGTATCGCAAGGTCAAGGATGGCCGTGTCACCGACGAGGTCGTGTACCTGTCGGCGATGGAGGAAGGGCGCTATTCCGTGGCCCAGGCCAACGTGCCGGTCGACGCCAAGGGCCGCTTCACCGAAGACCTCGTGGTCTGCCGTTCGAGCGGCACCCGCGACGTCGTGCCGATGACGCCCGACAAGGTCGACTACATGGACGTGTCGCCGAAGCAGCTCGTTTCGGTCGCCGCGGCGCTGATCCCGTTCCTCGAGAACGACGACGCCAACCGCGCGCTGATGGGCTCGAACATGCAGCGCCAGGCGGTGCCGCTGGTTCGCGCCGAGGCGCCGTTCGTCGGCACCGGCATGGAGGGCGTGGTTGCCCGTGACTCGGGCGCTGCGATCGCGGCGCGCCGTTCGGGCGTGATCGACCAGATCGATGCGACCCGCGTCGTCATCCGCGCCACGGAAGATCTCGATCCGACCAAGTCGGGCGTCGATATCTACCGCCTCATGAAGTACCAGCGCTCGAACCAGTCGACCTGCATCAACCAGCGTCCGCTGGTGAAGGTCGGCGACGTCGTCAGGAAGGGCGACATCATCGCCGACGGTCCCTCGACCGATCTCGGCGAGCTCGCGCTCGGCCGCAACGTGCTGGTCGCGTTCATGCCGTGGAACGGCTACAACTTCGAAGACTCGATCCTGCTCTCCGAGCGGATCGTGAAGGAGGACGTCTTCACCTCGATCCACATCGAGGAGTTCGAGGTGATGGCCCGCGACACCAAGCTCGGACCTGAGGAAATCACCCGCGACATTCCGAACGTCTCGGAAGAAGCGCTGAAGAACCTCGACGAAGCCGGTATCGTCTACATCGGCGCGGAAGTGCGCGCCGGCGACATCCTGGTCGGCAAGATCACGCCGAAGGGCGAAAGCCCGATGACGCCGGAAGAGAAGCTGCTGCGCGCCATCTTCGGCGAGAAGGCCTCCGACGTCCGCGACACCTCGCTGCGCGTTCCCCCGGGCGTGCAGGGCACCATCGTCGAAGTGCGCGTGTTCAACCGCCACGGCGTCGACAAGGACGAGCGTGCGCTGGCGATCGAGCGGGAGGAGATCGAGCGCCTCGCCAAGGACCGCGACGACGAGCAGGCGATCCTGGACCGCAACGTCTACAACCGTCTTGCCGAGCTGCTCGAGGGTCGGCAGGGCATTGCAGGTCCCAAGGGCTTCAAGAAGGACACCAAGATCACCCGTGCGGTGCTCGAGGAGTATCCGAAGTCGCAATGGTGGCTGTTCGCTTCGCCGAACGACAAGCTGATGGCCGAGATCGAGGCCATGCGGAAGCAGTACGACGAGTCGAAGAAGGGGCTGGAACAGCGCTTCCTCGACAAGGTCGAGAAGCTTCAGCGCGGTGACGAATTGCCGCCCGGCGTGATGAAGATGGTCAAGGTCTTCGTCGCGGTGAAGCGCAAGATCCAGCCCGGCGACAAGATGGCCGGCCGCCACGGCAACAAGGGCGTGGTGTCGAAGATCGTGCCGATCGAGGACATGCCGTTCCTCGAAGATGGCACGCATGCCGACATCGTGCTCAATCCGCTCGGCGTGCCTTCGCGCATGAACGTCGGACAGATCCTCGAGACCCATCTCGGCTGGGCCTGCGCCGGCCTCGGCAAGCGTATCGGCCAGACCGTCGATGCGTACCTGTCGAGGCAGGACATCAAGCCGCTGAAGGAGACCTTGAAGAAGGTCTACGGCGAGGACGAGACGATCAAGTCGCTCAACGACAACGAGCTGCTCGAACTCGGCCATAACCTCAGCCGCGGCGTGCCGATCGCAACCCCGGTGTTCGACGGTGCCAAGGAAGCCGATATCGAGGAGATGCTGAAGCTCGCCGGTCTCGACGCTTCGGGTCAGTCGACCGTCTATGACGGCCGCACCGGCGATCCGTTCGATCGCAAGGTGACGGTGGGCTACATCTACATGCTCAAGCTGCACCATCTGGTCGACGACAAGATCCATGCTCGTTCGATCGGTCCGTACTCGCTCGTCACCCAGCAGCCGCTGGGCGGCAAGGCGCAGTTCGGCGGCCAGCGCTTCGGCGAAATGGAGGTGTGGGCGCTCGAGGCTTACGGCGCGGCGTACACGCTCCAGGAGATGCTGACGGTGAAGTCGGACGACGTCGCCGGCCGTACCAAGGTGTACGAGGCGATCGTGCGCGGCGACGACACGTTCGAGGCCGGTATTCCGGAATCGTTCAACGTGCTGGTCAAGGAAATGCGCTCGCTCGGCCTCAACGTCGACCTGCACAACTCCAAGATGGGACCGGCGCCGACGTCGGAAGCGGCCGAGTAATTCGACCTGTCATGCCCGGCCTTCGCGGCCGGGCATCGGCGCCCCGCCCGAGGCCTTGAGGGCAGGGCGCCATGCAGAAGTGATTTTCGAATTTGCGGCCGGAGGCGACCGGCACGCGAGGAGAAGACGATGAACCAAGAAATTATGAATCTCTTCAATCCGACGACGCCGGCTCAGGTCTTCGACCAGATCCGGATCTCGATCGCGTCTCCAGAGAAGATTCTGTCCTGGTCCTACGGCGAGATCAAGAAGCCGGAGACCATCAACTATCGTACCTTCAAGCCCGAGCGCGACGGACTGTTCTGCGCCCGCATCTTCGGGCCGATCAAGGACTACGAGTGCTTGTGCGGCAAGTACAAGCGCATGAAGTACAAGGGCATCATCTGCGAGAAGTGCTCGGTCGAGGTCACGCTGTCGCGCGTCCGGCGCGAGCGCATGGGTCATATTGAGCTCGCAGCCCCCGTCGCGCACATCTGGTTCCTGAAGTCGCTGCCCTCGCGCATCGGCCTCCTGCTCGACATGACGCTGAAGGATCTCGAGCGGATCCTCTACTTCGAATATTACGTCGTGCTCGAGCCGGGCCTCACCGCGCTGAAGGACCGTCAGCTGCTGTCGGAAGACGAGTATCTGAAGGCGCAGGACGAGTACGGCCAGGACAGCTTCACCGCCATGATCGGCGCCGAGGCGATCCGCGAGCTGCTCAAGGGCATGGACCTCGAGAAGCTCGAGGCCTCGCTGCGTGCCGAGATGCAGGAGACCGACTCCGACATCAAGCACAAGAAGCTCGCCAAGCGTCTGAAGATCGTGGAAGCGTTCCGCCATTCCGGCAACAAGCCGGAATGGATGATCATGACCGTGATCCCGGTGATTCCGCCGGACCTGCGTCCGCTGGTGCCGCTGGACGGCGGCCGTTTCGCGACCTCTGATCTCAACGATCTCTATCGCCGCGTCATCAACCGCAACAACCGCTTGAAGCGGCTGATGGAGCTGCGCGCGCCCGACATCATCATCCGCAACGAGAAGCGCATGCTTCAGGAAGCGGTCGATGCGCTGTTCGACAACGGCCGCCGCGGCCGCGTCATCACCGGCGCCAACAAGCGTCCGCTGAAGTCGCTCGCCGACATGCTCAAGGGCAAGCAGGGCCGCTTCCGCCAGAACCTGCTCGGCAAGCGCGTCGACTATTCGGGCCGTTCGGTGATCGTGGTCGGTCCCGAGCTGCGCCTGCATCAGTGCGGCCTGCCGAAGAAGATGGCGCTCGAGCTGTTCAAGCCGTTCATCTATTCGCGGCTCGACGCCAAGGGCCTGTCCACCACCGTGAAGCAGGCCAAGAAGCTGGTCGAGAAGGAACGGCCCGAGGTCTGGGACATCCTGGACGAGGTGATCCGCGAGCATCCGGTGCTGCTCAACCGCGCCCCGACGCTGCACCGCCTCGGCATTCAGGCATTCGAGCCCGTGCTGATCGAGGGCAAGGCGATCCAGCTTCACCCGCTGGTCTGCTCCGCGTTCAACGCCGACTTCGACGGCGACCAGATGGCCGTGCACGTTCCGCTGTCGCTCGAAGCGCAGCTGGAAGCGCGCGTCCTGATGATGTCGACCAACAACATCCTGCATCCGGCGAACGGCCAGCCGATCATCGTGCCGTCGCAGGACATCGTGCTCGGTCTGTACTACGTCTCGATCATGCGCGAAGGTCTGCCCGGCGAGGGCAAGGTGTTCGGCGACATGGCCGAGCTCGAGCATGCGCTGCACGCGAAGGTCATCCACCTCCACACCAAGATCAAGTACCGGTGGGAAGGCATGGACGAGACCGGCAAGGTCTCCAAGCGCTGGATCGAGACCACCGCCGGCCGCGTCATGCTCGGCAATCTGCTGCCGAAGAACCCGCGCATCTCCTACGAGATCATCAACAAGCTGATGACCAAGCGCGAGATCTCCGGCGTCATCGACCAGGTCTACCGCCACTGCGGCCAGAAGGAGACGGTGATCTTCTGCGACCGCATCATGGCGCTCGGCTTCTACAACGCCTTCAAGGCCGGCATCTCGTTCGGCAAGGACGACATGGTCGTGCCGCACGGCAAGTGGAAGATCGTCGACACCACCCGTACGCTGGCGAAGGATTTCGAGCAGCAGTACAACGACGGCCTGATCACCCATGGCGAGAAGTACAACAAGGTCGTCGACGCCTGGTCGAAGGCCACGGAAGAAATCGCCAAGGCGATGATGAAGGAGATCTCCGCCACCAAGAAGACGGCGAGCGGAGCCGACGCCGACATCAACTCGATCTACATGATGGCTCACTCCGGTGCCCGCGGTTCGCCGGCCCAGATGCGCCAGCTCGCCGGCATGCGCGGCCTGATGGCCAAGCCGTCGGGCGAGATCATCGAGACGCCGATCATCTCGAACTTCAAGGAAGGCCTCTCGGTGCTCGAGTACTTCAACTCGACCCACGGCGCCCGCAAGGGCCTCGCGGACACCGCGTTGAAGACCGCGAACTCCGGCTACCTGACCCGTCGTCTCGTCGACGTGGCGCAGGACTGCATCATCACGCAGAGCGACTGCGGCACCAAGCTCGGCATCAAGATGCGCGCCATCGTCGACGCCGGTACCGTGGTCGCCTCGCTCGGCTCGCGCATCCTCGGACGCACGGCCTGCGAAGACGTGCGTGACAGCTCGGGCCAGGTGATCGTCAAGCGCGATACGCTGATGGAGGAGAGCCACGTGGATGCCATCCATCAGGCCGGCATCCAGGAGGTGAAGATCCGCTCGGCGCTGACCTGCGAGCTCGTCAACGGCATCTGCGGCAAGTGCTACGGCCGCGACCTCGCCCGCGGCACGCCGGTCAACCACGGCGAAGCGGTTGGCGTCATCGCGGCGCAGTCGATCGGCGAGCCGGGCACCCAGCTCACCATGCGCACCTTCCACATCGGCGGTGCGGCGCAGCTCAACGAGCAGTCCTTCGTCGAAGCCAACTTCGACGGCAAGATCGTGATCAGGAACAAGGCCATCGCCCGCAACAGCGAAGGTCACCTTATCGCGATGGTGCGCAACATGGTTGTCGCGATCGTCGATGCCGACGGCACCGAGCGTGCGACCCACCGTATCCAGTACGGTTCGCGTCTGCACGTCGACGAGGGTGACATGGTCAAGCGCGGCCAGCGCATCGTCGAATGGGATCCCTACACCCGTCCGCTGCTCACCGAGGTCGAAGGAACCATCGGCTTCGAGGATCTGGTCGAGGGGCAGTCGATCTCGGAAACGCTCGACGAGGCCACCGGTATCGCCAAGCGCGTGGTCATCGACTGGCGTTCGACGCGCGGCGGCTCGGACCTGCGTCCGGCCATCGTGGTGAAGGGCAAGGACGGCAAGGTGCTCAAGCTCGCCCGTGGCGGCGATGCCCGCTACATGCTGTCGGTCGACGCCATTCTCTCGGTCGACATCGGAGCCAAGGTCCAGCCGGGCGACATCCTGGCCCGTGTCTCGACCGAAAGCGCCAAGACGCGTGACATCACCGGCGGTCTGCCGCGGGTGGCGGAACTGTTCGAGGCTCGGCGCCCGAAGGATGCGGCGATCATCGCCGAAATCGCGGGCACCATCCGGTTCGGGCGCGACTACAAGAACAAGCGTCGCATCTCGATCGAGCCGATGGACAAGACCGACGAGCCGCGCGAGTACCTGATCCCGAAGGGCAAGCACATCCACCTTCAGGACGGCGACGTCGTCGAAAAGGGCGACTTCATCGTGGAAGGCAACCCGGCGCCGCACGACATCCTCGCGGTCAAGGGCATCGAGGAGCTCGCTGCCTATCTGGTCAACGAGATCCAGGAGGTCTACCGGCTGCAGGGCGTGCTCATCAACGACAAGCACATCGAGGTGATTGTCCGTCAGATGCTCCAGAAGGTGGAAATCACCGACCAGGGCGACACGGACATGATCTCCGGCGAGCAGGTCGACAAGATCGAGTTCGACGCGCTGAACGTGAAGGCCAAGGAAGAGGGCAAGAAGCCCGCCACGGGAACGCCGGTTCTGCTCGGCATCACCAAGGCGAGCCTCCAGACCCGCTCCTTCTTCTCGGCGGCATCGTTCCAGGAGACCACCCGCGTCCTCACCGAGGCGGCGGTCAACGGCAAGATCGATCCGCTCGAAGGCCTCAAGGAGAACGTCATCGTCGGCCGACTGATCCCGGCGGGCACCGGCGCCTCCATGGCCAAGATCCGCGAAGTCGCCATGAAGCGCGACAAGCTGATCCTGGACGAGCGCGAGAAGCAGGCCGCCGTCGTGTCGCCGGCGCCGGAAGCCGAGCTTCCTGCGCTGCCGCCCGCGGAATGATCGTTCATCCGTAGGAATACCGAGGACAATGAAAAGGCCGGCTTTTGCCGGCCTTTTTGCTGCTTTGTTGCGATGCGGGATCAACCTTTGTTCATCTTTCCTTCAGCCGCAAAAGCGCTTGTGCTATGGCGCCTTAGACCGGTGGTCCCGCCAAGGGGGCAGGGCCGGAAGACCACGGAACTCTCATGCTTGATCTCGCAATCGTAGGCGGCGGCCCCGGCGGGCTGATGAGCGCCTGGTACCTGAAGCGCAAGCTCGGCGACCTATGCCGCGTCACCATCTACGAGGCCTCCGACAGGCTTGGCGGAAAGATCGCCACCCGCAAGTTCGATTCGGCGCCCGCGATGTACGAGGCCGGCGTTGCCGAGATCTACGACTACTCGATGACGGGCCCGGACCCGCTGCGCGAGCTGATCCAGCATTTCGGCCTTCAGACCATTCCGATGGATGCCGAGCAGGTGCAGTTCGGCGGTGAGCTGCTCAACGACGTTCCCGGCATGCGCCGCAAATACGGCGCCAAGACTGCCGCCGCGATCGAAGCCTTCCGCAAGCGCTGCGCCGAGGTGATGTCGCCGGTGGAATATTACGAGGGCGTCGGCGCGCACGACAACGAACATCCCTGGGCCTACAAGACCGCCGAGCAGGTGCTCGACGAGGAGGTCGAGGACGTCACCGCAAAGCGCTTCTTCAAGGTGATGGCGCGTTCCGACATCGCGACCGAGAGCCACAACACCAACGGGCTCAACGCGCTCAAGAACTATCTGATGGACGTCGACGGCTATATCGGCCTCTATTCCATCCAGAACGGCAACGAGCAGCTGATCGAGTGCCTGCAGTCGGAGGTCAATGCCGACATCCAGCTCAATCACCGCGTGCTCACCGTCGGCAAGGCGCCGACCGGCCGGTATCAGCTCAAGATGATGAACGGCAAGGGGCCGGAGACCCGTGACTTCGATCTCGTGCTGGTCTGCCTGCCGCATTCCTGGCTCGCCACTCTCGGCTGGGAGGGCGAGCAGCTGCGCAGGTCGATGGTCAAGCACGTGGCCTATTTCGACCGGCCCGCGCACTATCTGCGCGTCTCGATCCTGTTCGACGAGCCGTTCTGGGGCGACAAGATTCCGGGCGCTTGGTTCATGTCGGAAGCCTTCGGCGGCTGCTGCGTCTACAACGAGGGCGCACGTCACGACGTCGGCAAGCATGGTGTTCTGAACTGGCTCATTCCCGGCTCCGATGCGCTGGCTTTTGCCAATCTGTCGGACCAGGAGCTGATCGAGGCCGCCCTGAAATCGCTGCCGGCTTCTCTCGGCGATGCGCGTCTGCACTTCATGGAAGGCAAGATCCACCGCTGGCTGTCCTCGGTGAACGCGCTGCCTGGTGGTTTGCCGGTGCGCGATGTCATGACAAATCACCGGCCCGAGCCGAAGGAGCATCCCGGCATCGTGGTGGTCGGCGACTATCTGTTCGATTCGACGCTGAACGGCCTGCTCGATTCCTCGGACGCGGCGACCGACATCATCCTGACCGAGATGATGCGCCTGCGCCGCCAGCGCGCGCAGGACGTCAAGCCGCTCTCGGACAAGATCGATCGCAAATATTTCGAGAATTATCGCGGTCTCGGCCCCTATCACCAGGCGTGGCGGCACTTCACCGATCCCGACTACCTGACGAAGCTGATCGGCATCGTCTGGGGCAGGGCGGCGGGCGCCAAGCTGCTGGTCGCGGGCTCCGCCAGCGGCGAACTGGTTGGCGCCCTGCGCGATCGCGGCATCGATGCATGGGGAATCGAGAACAACCGCGCGATCCACGCCAGGACGCCGAAGGCGTTGAAGAAGTACAACAAGCTCGGCACGATCACCGACATGCCGTTCAAGGACGCCACGTTCGACTTCGTGTTCGAGACCAGCCTCTGCCACGTTTCCCCGAAGCAAGTGGTCCGCGCGATCCGCGAGCTCAACCGCGTGGTCAAGACCGGCCTCGTGTTCGGCTCCATCACCTCGGACATGGCGCCGGCATTGATCGACCGCTACGACCTCTTGCGCGGAGTCAAGAAGCTCGGCACCTGGTGGGAATGGTCCGAACTGTTCTTCGGCAACGGCTTCGACCTGTCGATGCACCGCAAGGATTGCACCGATGCGCTGTGGGAGGCGACGCTCGCCGCCAACAAGGGGCCGGGGCAGTGGTACGCCGACGCGGACAGCTTGCGCTATTCCTTCTTCGACAAGGTCGAGGACGAGGACTAGCCTGGGGGACGCCAACCGAGTTCGCCAATTGTTTTGCCGAATTCATCCTGATCGCATAGAATCGGTGCAATAGCGGTTGCCGCTATTTCCTGCGTTCTCTGCGGTCATGCCGGCCGTCAGCATCGGTTGGTTTCATGGCATCCAAGCCTTTCTTGCCTGGCGACAAGCCTCTATCTCCCGATCAACAGAAGCTCGCCGCGGAGGAGGCGGCCGGGCTCGATGGCAAGCTCGCCGACGCTGCCAAGCCGGATATCAAGGACGACGAGGACGCCGAAGACGAGGGGGATGACGAGCTGGAGCTCGACGAGGACGATGAGGACGAGGACCTCGTCGTCTTTACCGCGCGCGAAGCCGCCGGGGCCCTTGCGACCATTGTCGGGTTCGTCAAGCCCTATCTCTCCAACTACAAGCGGATGCTGTCATTCGTGGCATTCGGCGTCGTGGTCGAGACGTTGTTCAACGTCATCATGCCGCTCAGCCTCAAGTTCCTGATCGACGATGCACTCGGCGAGGAGGATTTTCAGGCGCTCTACAAGATCCTCGGCGTGCTCGCCGTCGCCGGCATTTTCACCTCGATCGTTGCAGTCTGGTACGAACGCTGGGACGCCCGACTTGCCGCTTGCATCATCTCCGATGTCCGCAAACGCCTGTTCGAGCACGTCCAGGACCTGCCCGCCGCCTATTTCGGCCGCACCAGGCGCGGCGAGATCCTGTCGCGCTTCTCGGTCGATCTGTCGGCCTTCGAAGGCTCGGTCAAGACGTTCGCCAACAGTGCCGCGCTGCCGTTCCTGGAGCTGATCGCCGGCATCATCCTGATGTTGTTCCTCAACTGGCAGCTCGCCGTCGTCGCGCTGCTGGTGTTCCCGATCACGCTGATCGGCCCGCGGATCCTGACGCCGAAGGCGGTGCAGGCCAATTACGAACAGAAGCTCAATGAATCGGCGTTGCTGGGCCAAGTCCAGGAGAACGTGGCCGCCCAGGCGGTCATCAAGGCATTCAGCCTGCAGCGCAAGATGTTCGGCTTCTTCAGGTTGCGCAACGATGAGACCCGCAACAAGATGGCCTCGGCCACATTCCTCTCGACCATGGTGGAGCGGACGGTCACCATCTCGGTGCTCCTCCTGCACCTTGTGGTGCTCGCGATCGGCGCGTATCTGGCGACCACGGGCCATATCACCATCGGCACCTTCGTCACCTTCGAGAGCGCGTTCTGGGAGGTCTCCTACAACATCGCCCATGTGATGCATTTCATCCCGGTGTCGATCTCCTCGGCCGCCGCGATCCGCCACATCCAGGAACTGCTCGACGAGCCGACCCGCAGCGCCGATCGCTCGGGCGCGCCCGATCTGCCGCGCATCACCCACGACATTACCTTCGATCACGTCACCTTCCAGTACGAGGGTGGTCAGACGCCGGTGCTGGACAATCTCAGCCTCAAGCTCGATGCCGGCAAGCGCATCGCGATCGTCGGTCCGAGCGGCTCCGGCAAGAGCACGCTGCTCAATCTGATCCTGCGGCTCTACGTGCCCGACGAAGGCCGCGTCACCATCGACGGCGTCGACGTCCGCAAGGTGACGCTGGACTCGCTGCGCCGGAGCATGGCGGTGGTGTTCCAGGAGAACATGCTGTTCAACATGTCGATCCGCGAGAACATCCGGCTCGGCAAGGAGGGCGCAACCGACCAGGAGGTGGAGGAGGCGGCCAAGAAGGCCGAGATCCACCGCTACATCATGAGCCTGCCGCAGCGCTACGACACGCCGGTCGGCGAGCGCGGTGACACGCTGTCGGGCGGCCAGCGCCAGCGCATCGCGATCGCGCGCGCGATCATCCGCAACCCCTCCGTGCTGCTGCTGGACGAAGCCACCTCGGCGCTGGACCAGACCACCGAGGCCGCGATCAACCGGACGCTGCTCAAGGTCGCCAAGGGCCGCACCATGATCTGGTCGACCCATCGCCTGACCTCGGTGGTCGAAATGGACGAGATCATCGTGATTTCAGGGGGCAGGGCGATCGAGCGCGGTTCCCATGCCGAACTGCTTGCCAAGAACGGCACCTATCGCAAGCTGTGGAACGACCAGATCCACCAGCCTCATGGCGCGGCAGCTCATGCCGACGACGACCGCGATGATGACGACGAGGACGAAGACCTAGATGACGATGAGGACGACGAGGAGGAGTAACCGCGGGCGGTTAGCTTCGAGCGGCCGCGTCTGATCGTCTCGTCTCACAGGCAACGCGCGGTTCAGCGCCGACTCGTCGATTCTCTGATGCAAGGCGTTCGGCCGCCGCGACGCCGCTTTTTTTCGCACGCATGGCTTGGGGCAAGAGCCATCCGCGGCTCGACAGGTCCGGGCCGAAGCCCGGTCACACCGGGCATCGCGGCGGGCCGGGAAAAGCTGGTAGACCGGCCACCAGCCAGCAAACTGAGCGCAGGCAGGAGAAAAGCCCCTCAGCTTGGTAATAAAACTACATTAAACCCGGGTACAATTTCTTTCAGATCTGGCAGGTCAAGCGCCTCGATCCTATATCAGGCAGGCGCGGGGAGGCGGCGAAGAGGCGATTTTTTGCAGGCGCATGAAGCGCTTTGTGACTGTCGTTTCACCTTGACTTGACCGATTCCCACTTATAGAAAGCGCCTCACTTAACGACAGGCGGTGAGCATCGCCAGCGTCGGAACGGGCCACCCGTTGATCCCCAAAGACTAGATCTGCCAGGGGTCGCAAAGACGGGCACCAACCTCGACGAATGCCGCTCAAACGCTGTCGATCATAGCTAGGCAATGCCAGTGCGACTTTAGTTCTCTCGAGCACGTTCTCTTGAGATCGAATTCGGATGCATGACCTCAGTGCGCGGGCCGCGGCGTTACGCTGAATGGCTTCGAGACTGCGGTCCTCTGTGGCGTCGAAGCGCTTTCCGCTCGTTGATGGAGCGGTTGGCGCAATTTCGCTTTGCGCGGGTCATTCGCGCCAGGCGGCCCGTTCGGGCGGGTAGCTCGAGCAGAATTTGCGGACCCGGTGACGGGCCGCGGCAAGACAGCGGACCCGAGAGGGGCCGCAGCAGAAAAGGGTGAAGGCCAGAATGCCGACGATCAACCAGCTGATCGCTCAACCGCGGGAAGTGCAGAAGTCGCGCAAGAAGGTGCCGGCGCTGCAGCAGTCGCCGCAGAAGCGTGGTGTTTGCACGCGCGTCTACACCACGACCCCGAAGAAGCCGAACTCGGCGCTTCGTAAGGTTGCCAAGGTGCGCCTGACCAACGGCTTCGAGGTGATCGGCTACATCCCCGGCGAGGGCCATAACCTCCAGGAGCACTCGGTGGTCATGATCCGCGGCGGCCGCGTCAAGGACTTGCCGGGCGTGCGCTATCACATCCTCCGCGGCGTTCTGGACACCCAGGGCGTCAAGAACCGTAAGCAGCGTCGTTCGAAGTACGGCGCCAAGCGTCCGAAGTAAGCGGGAACCAAGCCTATGTCTCGTCGCCACTCTGCGGAAAAGCGCGAAGTTCTTCCGGATCCGAAGTTCGGGAACATCATCGTCACGAAGTTCATGAACTCGGTGATGTACGCCGGCAAGAAGTCGGTTGCGGAAGGCATCGTCTATGGTGCGTTCGGCATCATCGAATCCAAGACCAAGCAGAACCCGCTCGGCGTGTTCGAGCAGGCGCTCGAGAACGTCATGCCGACCATCGAGGTTCGCTCCCGCCGCGTCGGCGGCGCGACCTACCAGGTTCCGGTCGAGGTCCGCTCGACTCGCCGGCAGGCGCTCGGCATTCGCTGGCTGATCGCGGCTGCGCGCGAGCGCAACGAGAAGACCATGACCGAGCGGCTCTCGGCGGAGCTCTTGGACGCATCGAACAACCGGGGGAACGCCGTCAAGAAGCGCGAAGACGTGCACCGCATGGCGGAAGCCAACCGCGCCTTCTCGCACTACCGCTGGTAACGGCGACACACTCGGACTCGCAAGGAACGACCCATGCCCCGCCAACATGCCATCGAGGACTACCGTAACTTCGGTATCATGGCGCATATCGACGCCGGCAAGACCACGACGACCGAGCGCATCCTCTATTACACCGGCAAGAGCCACAAGATCGGCGAAGTGCACGAAGGTGCCGCGACGATGGACTGGATGGAGCAGGAGCAGGAGCGTGGCATCACGATCACCTCGGCTGCGACCACCGCGTTCTGGAACGGTAAGCGCCTGAACATCATCGACACTCCCGGTCACGTCGACTTCACCATCGAAGTCGAGCGTTCGCTCCGCGTGCTCGACGGCGCCGTCTGCGTGCTCGACTCCAACCAGGGCGTCGAGCCTCAGACCGAGACCGTCTGGCGCCAGGGCGACAAGTACAAGGTTCCGCGCATCGTCTTCGCCAACAAGATGGACAAGATCGGTGCCGACTTCTTCAAGTGTCTGGCGGACATCGTCGACCGTCTGGGCGCCAAGCCCGTCGCGATCCAGCTTCCGATCGGTGCCGAGAACAACTTCAAGGGTCTTGTCGACCTCGTGAAGATGAAGGGCGTCGTCTGGAACGACGAGTCGCTCGGTGCCAAATTCGACTATGTCGACATTCCGGAAGACCTCGTCGACCAGGCCAAGGAATACCGCGAGAAGATGGTGGAAGCCGCCGTCGAGCTCGACGACGATGCCATGGCCGCCTATCTCGACGGCAAGGAGCCGGACGAGGCGACCCTGAAGCGCCTGATCCGCAAGGCGGTGCTGACCGGCGCGTTTTATCCCGTGCTGTGCGGTTCGGCCTTCAAGAACAAGGGTGTGCAGCCGCTGCTCGACGCCGTGGTCGACTATTTGCCGTCGCCGCTCGACGTGCCCGCGATCAAGGGCACCGACGACAAGGGCAACGAGATCGTGCGCAAGGCGGACGACAAGGAGCCGCTGGCGCTGCTCGCGTTCAAGATCATGGACGACCCGTTCGTCGGCACCATCACCTTCTGCCGCATCTATTCCGGCATTCTGCAGAGCGGCACCGGCGTCGTGAACTCGACCCGCGAGAAGAAGGAGCGGATCGGGCGCATGCTGTTGATGCATGCGAACAACCGCGAGGACATCAAGGAAGCCTATGCCGGCGACATCGTCGCGCTGGCGGGCCTGAAGGAAGCGCGCACCGGCGACACGCTGTGCGATCCCGACAAGCAGGTGATCCTGGAGAAGATGGAATTCCCCGAGCCGGTCATCGAGATCGCGATCGAGCCGAAGTCCAAGGCCGACCAGGAGAAGCTGGGCGTGGCGCTGGCCAAGCTCGCCGCGGAGGATCCGTCCTTCCGCGTGTCGACCGACCACGAGTCCGGCCAGACCATCCTCAAGGGCATGGGCGAACTCCACCTCGACATCAAGGTCGACATCCTCAAGCGCACCTACAAGGTCGACGCCAACATCGGCGCGCCGCAGGTCGCCTTCCGTGAGCGCGTCACCAAGCGGGTCGAGCACAGCTACACCCATAAGAAGCAGACCGGCGGTACCGGCCAGTTCGCGGCCGTGTCGTTCATCGTCGAGCCGAACGAGCCCGGCAAGGGCTACGAGTTCGAGTCGAAGATCGTCGGTGGCGCGGTGCCGAAGGAATACATTCCCGGCGTCGAGAAGGGCCTGGAGAGCGTGCTGTCGTCTGGCGTGGTCGCGGGCTTCCCCGTGGTCGACGTCAAGGTGCAGCTGGTCGACGGCAAGTATCACGACGTCGACTCATCGGCGCTCGCCTTCGAAATCGCCTCGCGCGCCTGCTTCCGCGAAGCGCTGCAGATGGGCAAGTCGGTCCTGCTCGAGCCGATCATGAAGGTCGAGGTGGTGACCCCGGAAGACTACACCGGCTCGGTCATCGGCGACCTGAATTCCCGGCGCGGTCAGATCCAGGGGCAGGACATGCGCGGCAACGCCAACGTCATCAACGCGATGGTGCCGCTCATGAACATGTTCGGTTACGTGAACAATCTGCGCTCGATGAGCCAGGGTCGCGCGACCTTCACCATGCAGTTCGATCACTACGCAGAAGCGCCGGCCAACGTGTCGGCAGAAGTCCAGAAGAAGTTTGCCTGATTGTCGTCGGTTGAAAGCTGACGATTGAACGGAGAGTCAAATGGCCAAAGCAAAGTTTGAACGTACCAAGCCGCACTGCAACATCGGCACCATCGGTCACGTCGACCATGGCAAGACGTCGCTGACCGCGGCGATCACCAAGGTTCTCGCCGAAGCCGGCGGTGCGACGTTCACCGCGTACGACCAGATCGACAAGGCGCCGGAAGAGAAGGCCCGCGGCATCACCATCTCGACCGCGCACGTCGAGTACGAGACGCCGAACCGCCACTACGCCCACGTCGACTGCCCCGGCCACGCCGACTACGTCAAGAACATGATCACCGGCGCTGCCCAGATGGACGGCGCGATCCTGGTCGTGTCGGCCGCTGACGGCCCGATGCCGCAGACCCGCGAGCACATCCTGCTCGCCCGCCAGGTCGGTGTGCCCGCGCTCGTCGTGTTCCTCAACAAGTGCGACATGGTCGACGATCCGGAGCTGCTCGAGCTCGTCGAGCTCGAAGTCCGCGAGCTGCTCTCCAAGTACGAATTCCCCGGCGACAAGATCCCGATCATCAAGGGTTCGGCGCTCGCCGCTCTCGAAGACTCCGACAAGAAGCTCGGCCACGACGCCATCCTCGAGCTGATGAAAAACGTCGACGAGTACATCCCGCAGCCGGAGCGTCCGATCGACCAGCCGTTCCTGATGCCGGTTGAAGACGTGTTCTCGATCTCGGGCCGCGGCACCGTCGTGACCGGCCGTGTCGAGCGCGGCGTCGTCAAGGTCGGCGAGGAAATCGAGATCGTCGGTCTCCGCGCCACCCAGAAGACCACCGTCACCGGCGTCGAAATGTTCCGCAAGCTGCTCGATCAGGGCCAGGCCGGCGACAACATCGGCGCGCTGCTCCGCGGCACCAAGCGCGAAGACGTCGAGCGCGGCCAGGTTCTGGCCAAGCCGGGTTCGGTCAAGCCGCACACCAAGTTCAAGGCCGAGGCCTACATCCTCACCAAGGAAGAGGGCGGTCGCCACACCCCGTTCTTCACCAACTACCGTCCGCAGTTCTACTTCCGCACCACCGACGTGACCGGTGTCGTGCACCTGCCGGAAGGCACCGAGATGGTGATGCCGGGCGACAACATCGCGATGGAAGTGCACCTGATCGTGCCGATCGCGATGGAAGAGAAGCTCCGCTTCGCGATCCGCGAAGGCGGCCGCACTGTCGGCGCCGGCGTCGTCGCCTCGATCATCGAGTAACAACGCGAATAGGGAATGGCGAGTGGCGAATAGTTTCTATTCGCTATTCGCTACTCGCCACTCACTAAGAAAGATTCGGCAATGAACGGCCAAAACATTCGTATCCGTCTCAAGGCGTTCGACCATCGTATCCTCGATACGTCGACCCGTGAGATCGTGAACACGGCGAAGCGCACCGGCGCGCAGGTCCGCGGACCCATTCCGCTGCCCACCCGCATCGAGAAGTTCACCGTCAACCGTTCGCCCCACGTCGACAAGAAGAGCCGCGAACAGTTCGAGATGCGCACTCACAAGCGCCTGCTCGACATCGTCGATCCGACCCCGCAGACCGTCGATGCTTTGATGAAGCTCGACCTGGCCGCCGGTGTCGACGTCGAGATCAAGCTCTAAGATTTTGGATCCCGTTCGCCAAAAGCGGACAAAGAGAACAGGAAGCAAGCCGATGCGCTCCGGAGTGATCGCACAAAAGGTCGGGATGACGCGGGTCTTCACGGAGGCCGGCGAACATATCCCCGTGACCGTGCTGAAGCTCGGCAATTGCCAGGTCGTAGGCCACCGCACCGAAGAGAAGAACGGTTACGTCGCGCTCCAGCTCGGTTCGGGCAGCCGCAAGACCGTTTACATGCCGAAGGCCGAGCGCGGCCAGTTCGCGGTCGCCAAGGTCGAGCCGAAGCGCCGGGTCGAGGAATTCCGCGTCACCGCGGACGCCATGATCCCGGTCGGCGCCGAGATCCAGGCCGACCACTTCGTCGTCGGCCAGTTCGTCGACGTCACCGGCACCTCGGTCGGTAAGGGCTTCGCCGGCGGCATGAAGCGCTGGAACTTCGGCGGTCTGCGCGCCACGCACGGTGTGTCGATCTCGCACCGCTCGATCGGTTCGACCGGTGGCCGTCAGGACCCCGGCAAGACCTGGAAGAACAAGAAGATGCCCGGCCACATGGGTGTCGACCGCATCACCACGCTCAACCTTCGCGTCGTCCAGACCGATGTCGAGCGCGGCCTGATCCTCGTCGAAGGCGCCGTTCCCGGCTCCAAGGGCGGCTGGATCCGCGTGCGCGACGCCGTCAAGAAGCCGCTGCCGAAGGAAGCCCCGAAGCCCGGCAAGTTCAAGGTTGCTGGCGACGCGGAAGCCGCTCCGGCTGCGCAGGAGGCGTGAGATGGAATTGAAGGTCACCACCCTCGAAGGTAAGGAAGCCGGCTCCGTCCAGCTGTCCGACGCCATTTTCGGCCTCGAGCCGCGCGAGGACATCATCGCGCGCTGCGTGCAGTGGCAGCTCAACAAGCGCCAGGCCGGCACGCACAAGGCCAAGGGCCGCGCCGAGATCTGGCGCACCGGCAAGAAGATGTACAAGCAGAAGGGCACCGGCGGTGCTCGTCACGGCTCGGCCCGCGTGCCGCAGTTCCGCGGCGGCGGTCGTGCCTTCGGTCCGGTGGTGCGTTCGCACGCCACCGACCTGCCGAAGAAGGTCCGTGCGCTCGCTCTGAAGCATGCGCTCTCGGCCAAGGCCAAGGACGGCGATCTCGTCGTGATCGAGAAGGCCGCGCTGGAAGCTGCCAAGACCAAGGCGCTGCTCGGCCACTTCTCGGGCCTCGGCCTCACCAACGCGCTGATCATCGACGGTGCCGAGCTCAACAACGGCTTCGCCGCTGCGGCTCGCAACATCCCGAACATGGACGTGCTGCCGATCCAGGGCATCAACGTCTATGACATCCTGCGCCGTCAGAAGCTCGTTCTGACCAAGGCCGCCATCGATGCGCTGGAGGCGCGCTTCAAATGAGCAAGAACATCGAGCCTCGCCACTACGACGTGATCCTGTCGCCGGTCGTGACCGAAAAGGCGACGATCGCCTCGGAGCACAACAAGGTGCTGTTCAAGGTGGCCGCCAAGGCGACCAAGCCGCAGATCAAGGAAGCGATCGAGAAGCTGTTCGACGTCAAGGTCAAGAGCGTCAACACGCTGGTCCGCAAGGGCAAGGTCAAGGCCTTCCGCGGCACCATCGGCTCGCAGTCGAACAGCAAACGCGCGATCGTGACCCTCGAAGAGGGTCACCGGATCGACGTCACCACCGGTCTGTAAGGTCGTACGACGATGGCACTGAAGACATTCAATCCCACGACGCCGGGCCAGCGCCAGCTGGTCATGGTCGATCGTTCGGCCCTCTACAAGGGCAAGCCGGTCAAGGCGCTCACCGAAGGCAAGAAGTCCTCGGGCGGCCGCAACAACACCGGCCGCATCACCGTGCGCTTCCGCGGCGGTGGTCACAAGCAGACGCTGCGTACCGTCGACTTCAAGCGTGAGAAGATCGACGTGCCCGCGACCGTCGAGCGTCTCGAGTATGATCCCAATCGCACCGGTTTCATCGCCCTGATCAAGTATCAGGACGGCGAGCAGGCCTACATCCTGGCGCCGCAGCGCCTGGCGCTGGGTGACACGATCATCGCCGGCAATTACGTCGACGTGAAGCCGGGCAACGTCATGCCGCTCGGCAACATGCCGGTCGGCACGATCATCCACAACATCGAGGTCAAGATCGGCAAGGGCGGCCAGCTGGCGCGTTCCGCCGGTACCTACGCCCAGCTCGTCGGCCGTGACCAGGATTACGTCATCATCCGCCTGAACTCGGGCGAGCAGCGCCTCGTGCACGGTCGTTGCCGCGGCACGATCGGCGCGGTGTCGAACCCGGATCACATGAACACCTCGATCGGCAAGGCCGGTCGCAAGCGTTGGATGGGCCGCAGGCCGCACAACCGCGGTGTTGCGATGAACCCGATCGACCATCCGCACGGCGGTGGTGAAGGTCGTACCTCGGGCGGCCGCCACCCGGTCACCCCGTGGGGCAAGCCGACCAAGGGCAAGAAGACCCGCACCAACAAGTCGACCAACAAATTCATTCTCCTAAGCCGCCACAAGCGGAAGAAGTAAGGAACGCCGGACATGGTTCGTTCAGTCTGGAAAGGCCCGTTCGTCGAGGGTTCTCTGCTCAAGAAGGCAGATGCCGCGCGCGCGTCCGGCCGTCACGACGTCATCAAGATCTGGAGCCGTCGCTCGACGATCCTGCCGCAATTCGTCGGCCTGACCTTCGGCGTCTACAACGGTCAGAAGCACGTGCCGGTGGCCGTGAACGAGGAAATGGTCGGTCACAAGTTCGGCGAGTTCTCGCCGACCCGGACCTTCCATGGCCACTCCGGCGACAAGAAAGCCAAGAAGGCTTGAGGATTAAACGATGAGCAAACCTAAGCGCGAACGGAGCCTCGCCGACAACGAGGCCAAGGCGGTCGCCCGGATGCTGCGGGTGAGCCCGCAGAAGCTCAACCTGGTCGCCCAGCTCATTCGCGGCCGGAAGGCGTCTGCCGCGCTCGCCGACCTGCAGTTTTCGCGCAAGCGGATCGCGGTCGACGTGAAGAAGTGCCTGGAATCGGCGATCGCCAACGCCGAGAACAACCACGACCTCGACGTCGACGATCTCGTCGTGGCGCAGGCCTTCGTCGGCAATGGCCTCGTGATGAAGCGCTTCGCCGCTCGCGGCCGCGGTCGCTCGGGCCGTGTCTACAAACCGTTTTCGCAGCTGACGATCATCGTTCGTCAGGTCGAAGCTGAAGCCGCCGCTTAAGGGCGCAGGAGAACACGATGGGTCAAAAGATCAATCCGATCGGTCTGCGTCTCGGCATCAACCGGACCTGGGATTCCCGCTGGTTCGCCGGCAAGCAGGAATACGGCAAGCTGCTGCACGAGGACGTCAAGATCCGCGAGATACTGCACAAGGAGCTCAAGCAGGCGGCCGTCGCCCGCATCGTGATCGAGCGTCCGCACAAGAAGTGCCGCGTCACCATCCACTCGGCCCGTCCGGGCGTGGTGATCGGCAAGAAGGGCGCCGACATCGACAAGCTGCGCAAGAGGGTCGCGGACATCACCTCGTCCGACGTCGTCATCAACATCGTCGAGATCCGCAAGCCGGAGCTCGATGCGACGCTGGTGGCCGAATCGATCGCGCAGCAGCTCGAGCGTCGCGTGGCGTTCCGCCGTGCCATGAAGCGCGCCGTGCAGTCGGCAATGCGTCTCGGCGCGGAGGGCATCCGCATCAACTGCTCGGGACGTCTGGGCGGTGCGGAAATCGCGCGCATGGAGTGGTACCGCGAAGGCCGCGTGCCGCTGCACACGCTGCGTGCCGACATCGACTACGGCGTTGCGACCGCGTTCACGACCTTCGGCACCTGCGGCGTCAAGGTCTGGATCTTCAAGGGCGAGATCCTCGAGCACGATCCGATGGCCCAGGACAAGAGAATGGCCGAAGGCGAGACCGGCGGCAGTGGCGATCGCGGTGGCCGTCAGCGCCGCGAGACGGCCGCTGCCTAAGGCCAGACAGGAATTTGAGGGCTTAAAGCCATGATGCAACCTAAGAAAACGAAGTTCCGGAAGGCGCATAAGGGCCGCATCCACGGCGTTGCGTCTTCGGGCGCGACGTTGGCGTTCGGCCAGTTCGGCCTGAAAGCGACCGAGCCTGAGCGCGTCACCGCGCGCCAGATCGAAGCCGCCCGCCGCGCGCTGACCCGCCACATGAAGCGCGCCGGCCGCGTCTGGATCCGCGTGTTCCCCGACGTTCCGGTGTCGAAGAAGCCGGCCGAAGTCCGCATGGGCTCCGGCAAGGGTTCGCCGGAATTGTGGGTCGCGCGCGTCAAGCCGGGCCGGGTGCTGTTCGAGATCGACGGCGTCAACACCCAGACGGCGCGTGAGGCGCTGACCCTGGCGGCCGCCAAGCTGCCGATCAAGACGCGCTTCGTCGAGCGCATTGCGGAGTAATGGCCATGGCACAGATGAAGATCGAAGACATCCGCGCGATGAGCCCCGACCAGCAGGATGAGGCCATCCTGAACCTGAAGAAGGAGCGCTTCAACCTGCGCTTCCAGCGCGCCACCGGGCAGCTCGAGAACACTTCGCGCCTGCGCGAGGCCCGCCGCGACATCGCCCGGATCAAGACCATCGCCGCGCAGACGCGCGCGAAGAAGAAGTAAGAGGCTTACGAAGATGCCGAAACGTACTTTGCAGGGCGTGGTCGTCAGCGACAAGCAAGCCAAGACCATCGTGGTGCGCGTCGACCGCCGCTTCACGCACCCGATCTACAAGAAGACGATCCGCCGTTCGAAGAACTACCACGCGCACGACGAGAGCAACCAGTTCAAGCCGGGCGACATGGTGTGGATCGAGGAAACGAAGCCGATTTCGAAGTTGAAGCGCTGGGTCGTGATCCGGGGCGAACACAAGAAAAGCGCCTGATCTGTTGGCTTTAGCCGACTGACTTCAGGGAAATGTTGAGCGCCGGCTGGGCTGGCGCAAAGAGAAAGAGGACGAGGTGCATCAATGATTCAGATGCAGACCAACCTCGACGTGGCCGACAATTCTGGCGCACGCCGTGTCATGTGTATCAAGGTGCTCGGAGGCTCCAAGCGCCGCTACGCCACGATCGGCGACATCATCGTCGTGTCGATCAAGGAAGCCATTCCGCGTGGCAAGGTGAAGAAGGGCGACGTGATGAAGGCCGTCGTGGTGCGCGTCCGCAAGGACATCCGCCGCGCCGACGGCTCGGTCATCCGTTTCGACCGCAACGCCGCCGTGCTGATCAACAACCAGTCCGAGCCTGTCGGCACCCGTATCTTCGGGCCCGTGCCGCGCGAGCTGCGCGCCAAGAACCACATGAAGATCATCTCGCTCGCGCCGGAGGTGCTGTGATGGCTGCGAAGATCCGCAAGGGCGACAAGGTCGTCGTGCTGACCGGCCGCGACAAGGGCCGCACCGGCGAAGTGTTCGAGGTTCGCCCCGACGCCGGCACCGCGCTGGTGCGCGGCATCAACATGGTCAAGCGTCACCAGAAGCAGACGCAGGCCCAGGAGGGCGGCATCATATCGAAAGAGGCGCCGATCCAACTGTCCAACATCGCGTATGTCGGCAAGGACGGGAAGCCGACCCGCGTCGGATTCAAGATTCTGGCGGACGGCAAGAAGGTCCGCATCGCCAAGAGCTCGGGAGCTGAGATCGATGGCTGAGGCCGCTTACACGCCGCGCCTGCGCGCGGAATATGACGCGAAGATCCGCACGGCTCTGACCGAGAAGTTCGGTTACGAGAACGTCATGCAGGTTCCGCGCCTGGACAAGGTTGTACTGAACATGGGCGTTGGCGATTCCGTCAACGACCGCAAGAAGGCCGAGACCGCCGCCGCCGAATTGACCCAGATCGCCGGCCAGAAGGCGATCGTCACCTATTCGCGCATCGCGATCGCGACCTTCAAGCTGCGTGAGAACCAGCCGATCGGCTGCAAGGTCACGCTGCGCAAGGCCCGCATGTACGAGTTCATCGATCGCCTGGTGAACGTCGCGCTGCCGCGCGTGCGCGACTTCCGCGGCCTGAATCCGAAGAGCTTCGACGGCCGCGGCAACTACTCGCTCGGCATCAAGGAGCACATCATTTTCCCCGAGATCGACTTCGACAAGGTCACGGAAGCCCGCGGTATGGACATCACCGTCTGCACCACGGCCAAGACCGACGAAGAGGCAAGGGCCTTGTTGACCGCTTTCAATTTCCCGTTCCGGCAGTGAGACGCTGACTTAGAGCCTCTCAAACGCGGATACCCAGGAGCCAAGCATGGCAAAGAAGAGTTCAGTCGAGAAGAACAACCGGCGCAAGCGGATGGTGAAGAACGCCGCCGCCAAGCGCGAGCGGTTGAAGGCGATCATCGCCGACAAGACGCTGCCGATGGAGGAGCGGTTCGCCGCGACCCTGAAGCTGGCGGAAATGCCGCGCAACTCGTCGGCGACCCGCATCCGCCTGCGTTGCGAGCTGTCGGGCCGTCCGCGCTCGAACTATCGCAAGAACAAGCTGTCCCGTATCGCGCTGCGCGAACTTGGCTCCAAGGGCATGGTCCCGGGCCTCCTGAAGTCCAGCTGGTAAGGAGGGTCGTTTAGATGTCTACGCACGATCCAATCAGCGATCTGATCACCCGTATCCGCAACGCGCAGATGCGTTCGAAGACCAAGGTCTCCACGCCCGGCTCGAAAATGCGCGAGAACGTGCTCGAGGTTCTGAAGGCTGAGGGCTACATCCGCGGTTACGCCACGCTCGAGCACTCCTCGGGCCGCAGCGAGATCGAGATCGAGCTGAAGTATTTCGACGGCGAGCCCGTCATTCGCGAGATAGAGCGCGTTTCCAAGCCCGGGCGCAGAGTCTACGCCTCGGTGAAGAACCTGCCGCGGGTGAACAACGGTCTCGGCATTTCGGTGTTGTCGACGCCGAAGGGGATCATGGCCGACCACAGCGCGCGCGACGCGAATGTGGGCGGTGAAGTCCTCTTCACGGTGTTCTGAGAAGGATTTTTCATCCATGTCACGAGTTGGCAAAAGGCCTGTGGCGGTTCCGTCGGGTGTGACCGCGACCGTCGATGGGCAGACCGTCAAGATGAAGGGGCCGAAGGGCCAGCTTCAGTTCGTCGTCCACGACGACGTCGAGGTGAAGCTCGAGAACGGCCAGGTCAAGGTCAAGCCGCGGACCGAGACCAACCGCGCGCGGGCCCTCTACGGCACCGCTCGCGCCCAGGTCGCGAATCTGGTCGAAGGCGTCACCAAGGGTTTCGAGAAGAAGCTCGAGATCACCGGCGTCGGCTATCGCGCCGCGATGCAGGGCAAGAACCTGCAGCTCGCGCTCGGTTACAGCCATGACGTGATCTACCCGATCCCCGAGGGGATCACGATCACCGTGCCGAAGCCGACCGAGATCACGGTGGCGGGCAGCGACGTCCAGCGCGTCGGCCAGGTCGCCGCCGAGATCCGCTCCTATCGTCCGCCGGAGCCCTACAAGGGCAAGGGCGTGAAGTATGTGGGCGAATTCATCTTCCGCAAGGAAGGCAAGAAGAAGTAACGGAGCCGGTCATGTCGAAAGCCAAGGTTACGAATGCCCGGCGCAAGCGGAGTGTGCGGCTGAAGCTGCGCCGCTCCGCCGGCGGCCGTCCGCGCCTGTCGGTGTTCCGCTCGTCCAAGCACATCTACGCCCAGGTCATCGACGACCTGAAGGGCGAGACGCTGGCCTCTGCCTCGTCGCTCGAGAAGTCGATGCGCGACGGCGGCAAGACCGGTGCCGACATCGATGCGGCGAAGGCGGTCGGCAAGCTGCTGGCTGAGCGCGCTGCAGAGAAGGGTGTCAAGGAAGTCGTGTTCGATCGCGGCAGCTATCTCTATCACGGGCGCGTCAAGGCTCTTGCCGATGCAGCGCGTGAGAGTGGGCTGAGCTTCTAACAGAATTTGAGGATTGAGGCGTAAGTCTCTGAAGGATTAGAAAAATGGCAGAACGCGAACAACGTGGTGGACGCGATCAACGCGGCGGCGGACGTGAACGCAGGGAGCGCGAGGAGCGCGACAGCGAGTTCGTCGACAAGCTCGTCCACATCAACCGCGTGGCCAAGGTCGTCAAGGGCGGCAAGCGCTTCGGTTTCGCAGCGCTGGTCGTGATCGGCGACCAGAAGGGCCGCGCCGGCTTCGGTCACGGCAAGGCGCGCGAAGTGCCCGAGGCGATCCGCAAGGCGACCGAGTCCGCCAAGCGCAACCTGACGCGGGTGTCGCTGCGCGAGGGCCGCACGCTCCATCACGACATCGCCGGCCGTCATGGCGCGGGCCGTGTCTATCTGCGTGCAGCTCCGGCCGGTACCGGCATCATCGCCGGTGGCCCGATGCGCGCTGTGTTCGAGACGCTAGGCGTCCAGGACGTGGTGGCGAAGTCGATCGGCTCGTCGAACCCGTACAACATGGTGCGCGCGACCTTCGACGCGCTCAAGCACCAGGATTCGCCGCGTTCGGTCGCCGCCCGCCGCAACATCAAGGTGTCCACCCTCCAGTCCCGTCGTATCGGCGGTGATGCCGAGGCGGCCGCCGACTAACGGAAGCTTTTCGGAGTAGACTCCCATGGCCAAGGCCGCAAAGACGATCAAGGTCGAGCAGACCGGCAGCGCGATCCGCCGCCATCACTCGCAGCGTTCGACCCTGATCGGGCTCAAGCTCAACAAGATCGGCCGCACCAGCGAACTGCCGGATACCCCGGCGGTCCGCGGCATGATCGAGAAGGTTCACCATCTCGTCCGCATCATCGACGAGAAGTAAGCAAAGGCGCACGGTCCCGGAGAGCGGGAAGCGGTTTTCGGTGAAGATCGTGCGCAAGACACAAGGAGAAGGGCGATGAAGCTCAGCGATATCGCCGACAACGCCGGCTCGCGCAAGAAGCGTATGCGCGTCGGCCGCGGCATCGGTTCCGGCAAGGGCAAGCAGTCCGGCCGCGGCGGCAAGGGCCAGACCGCGCGCTCGGGCGTGCGCATCAAGGGTTTCGAAGGCGGCCAGATGCCGATGCATCGCCGTCTGCCCAAGCGCGGCTTCAACAACATCTTCCGCGTCGAGTTCGCCGAGATCAATCTCGACCGGCTCCAGGAAGCGGTCGACGCCAAGAAGATCGACGCCGGCAGCGTCGTCAACGTCGAGGCCCTGGTGAAGGGCGGCGTGCTGCGCCGCGCCAAGGGCGGCCTGCGGCTGCTCGGCCGAGGCGAGCTCAAGTCCAAGCTCAACATCGAAGTGCACGGCGCCAGCAAGACCGCGATCGCTGCGGTCGAGAAGGCCGGCGGCTCGGTGAAGATCCTCGCCCAGCCCAAGGAAGAAGGCGAGGCGGCGTAACAACTGCGTCATTGGCCCGCGCCTCGCGGGCCTTTACGCATGCGGGACGTGGACTTATCGAAGCCGAGCCCCAGATAATGTCCGGCGTCCGCTAATTCAGCCCGGCCGCGGGCATCAACGGCGCAACAGGCGGCGGGAGAAAGTCCAAGATGGTCTCTGCAGCGGAACAACTGGCAGCCAATCTCAATTTCGGCGCGTTTGCCAAGGCCGACGAACTGAAGAAGCGCATCTGGTTCACCCTGGGTGCGCTGCTCGTTTATCGGCTCGGGACCTACATTCCGCTGCCCGGCATCGACCCGAGCGCCTGGGAACAGGTGTTCCGCTCGCAGGCCGGCGGCATCCTCGGCATGTTCAACATGTTCGCCGGCGGCGGCATCAACCGCATGGCGATCTTCGCGCTGAACATCATGCCGTATATCTCGGCCTCGATCATCATCCAGCTGTTGACCACAGTGTCGCCGCAGCTCGAAGCGCTGAAAAAGGAAGGCGAAGCCGGCCGCAAGACGCTGAATCAGTATACCCGCTATCTCACGGTGATCCTGGCCGCGTTCCAGTCCTACGGCATCGCGGTAGGACTTCAGGGCGCCGGCAATGTCGTCAGCGAACCTGGACTGTTTTTCCTGCTCTCGACCTCTATCACGCTGACCGGCGGCACCATGTTCCTGATGTGGCTCGGCGAGCAGATCACCTCGCGCGGCATCGGCAACGGCATCTCGCTGATCATTCTCGCCGGCATCGTCGCCGAGTTGCCCGCGGCACTCGCCGGCATGCTCGAGCTCGGCCGTCAGGGCGCGATGTCGACCGGCCTGATCCTGGTCGTCATCATCATGGCCGTCGTCGTGATCGCCTTCATCGTCTTCATGGAGCGTGCCCAGCGCCGCCTCTTGATCCAGTATCCGAAGCGCCAGGTCGGCAACAAGATGTTCGAGGGCCAGTCCTCGCATCTGCCGCTCAAGCTCAACACCTCCGGCGTGATCCCGCCGATCTTCGCATCCTCGCTGCTCCTCTTGCCGACGACGGTTGCGAACTTCAACACGGGCAGCGGGCCGGAATGGTTCCAGTGGATCACGACACAGCTCGGCCATGGCCGTCCGCTGTTCCTGATCATGTATCTGGCGCTGATCGTGTTCTTCGCCTTCTTCTACACCGCGATCGTGTTCAACCCGACCGAGACCGCGGACAATCTGAAGAAGCACGGCGGTTTCATTCCCGGCATTCGCCCGGGCGAACGCACCGCGGAATACATCGACTACGTGCTGTCGCGCATCACCGTGCTGGGTGCGATTTATCTCGCCATCGTCTGCTTGATCCCGGAAATCCTGATCTCCTACGCTTCGGTGCCGTTCTATTTCGGCGGCACCTCGCTGCTGATCGTCGTCAGCGTCACCATGGACACGGTGGCGCAGGTCCAGGGCTATCTGCTGGCGCACCAGTATGAAGGTCTGATCCGCAAGTCCAAGCTGCGGGGCCGCCGTAGATGAGCAGGGAGCTCGCGCGCCGAATCGCTTTCACGATCGGCGCGCTGCTCCTTTTCAGGCTCGGCACGCAGATCCCGATTGCGGGACTGAATCTCTCCGACGTCTCGCCGGCGCTGGATCTCGTCTCCCGGCTTTCGATCTTTGCGCTCGGCCTCATTCCCTATCTGACTGCGGCAATCTTGATCCGGCTGCTGTCCGTGGTGTGGCGCGGCCTGAGTTCGCTCGAACGATCCGGCGAGGGCGGACGGCGTAAGATCGCACGTGCCACGCTCGGGCTCACACTCGGAATTGCGGCCTTTCAGGCCTACGGCATCGCCTCGGCACTGACGTCGATCCCGGGCCTCGTCAAAAATCCCGACGGCTGGTTCGTGACGACGGCTACGGCCTCGATGGTCGGCGGCGTCGTCGTGCTGGTGTGGCTCAGCGAACAGATGACCCGCTACGGCATCGGCAATGGCTTGGCGCTGATCTTGAGTGCCGCCTTCATCGTCGCCGTTCCGCAAAACATTGCCGGTATCGCGGATCTCGTGCGGAGCGGGACGATCTCGGGCAATCTTGTGCTCGGCCATGTCGTGTTTTGGATCGCGATCGTCGTCGTGATCGTGCTTGTCGAAGGTGCGCGGCGAAATATCCGGGTTCAGTTCGCAGCACAAAGCGTCGGTACGCGGCAACTGCCTGTGCGTGATGCAATACTGCCGATCAAGCTCAACAGCGCCGGGTTCGTGATTCCCGTCACCGTGGCGCCGTGGATATTCTATCTGCCGCTTGCCTTTGCGGGCTTCATCCTGGGAGGCGATCATCCCCTGGTTGCCGCAACCTACCGGCATCTCCAGCTGGGGCAGCCGGCGCACCTCATTCTCGTGTCGATCGCCGTGTTCGTGCTCGCCTTCGTCTACACTGCTTATGTGATCGATCCCGAATACAGCGCCAAATCCCTGACCCGCCATGAGGGCGCAATTCCCGGTGTCGCTCCCGGCGAGGCCACCGCGGACTATCTCGATCGCGTCGTGTCATTGACGACAGTCGTCGGAGCCGTCTACCTGACGGCGTTGCAGTTGATTCCGGAGGTGTTCGAGCTTTACGGGATCGGGCTGCCTTATAGTATGGTCGTCAATGGTGGTGCAGTGCTGGTTGTGGTTTGCACCGTTCTTGATATCAAAACGCAGGTGCGCGAGGTGTCGCTCACCAATCCGGGGGGCGTACGCCGATGAGAATTATACTTCTGGGACCGCCGGGGTCGGGCAAGGGGACCCAGGCCCAGCTCTTGGTGCAGCGCTATGGCATTGTCCAGCTCTCGACTGGCGAGATGCTGCGTGCCGCGGTTGCGGCCGGCACCCCGGTCGGGTTGAAGGCCAAGGAGATCATGGCGAGCGGCGGCCTCGTGCCCGATGACGTCGTGGTGGGAATCATTTCCGACCGCATCGAGCAGCCGGACGCCAAGAGCGGTTTCATCCTCGACGGTTTCCCCCGCACCGTGCCGCAGGCCGAGGCGCTGGACGAACTGCTCAAGCGCAAGCACCTCAAGCTGGACGCCGTGATCGAGCTCCGGGTCAATGAGAGCGCGCTCCTGAGCCGCGTCGAGACCCGCGTCGCCCAAATGCGGGAGCGCGGCGAGGAGGTCCGGCTCGACGATACCCCGGAGGTCCTGACCAAGCGGCTGGCCAGCTATCGCAGCCAGACGGAACCGCTGATTCACTACTATTCCGAGCGGCGGAAGCTCTCGACCATCGACGGCATGATGACCATCGACGAGGTCACCCGCGCCATCCACCGCCAGCTCCTGGCTCTGGGGGCGGTCGAGCCAAAGACGCATGCCCGGAGCGCCGCCAAGGCGGCGCCGGCTAAAAAGGCCCAGGCGGGGAAGAAGGCGGCGGCAAGGCCGGCAAAAACGGCCAAAAAGGGCGTCAAATCCGCTAAAAAGGCCGCCAAATCGGCGGTGAAAGGCCCAAAGAAGGCGGCCAGGAAAGCCTCCAAGAAAGCCACCAAGAAAACCGTCAAGAAAGCAGCCAAGAAGTCGGTCAAAAAGGGTGCCAAAAAGGCCGCAAAAAAGGTCACGAAAAAGCGAGCCAAGCGCTAGCAGCGGTTGACGAAAGCCCCCGGAATCCCCTAATAAGCCCCGCATCCAAGTCGGATAGTTTCAGACGATGCCGGGCCCCAGGAAGACCGGGGGTGGGCGTCGTGTTCGCGTTTGTGAACACCTGCCCGAGAAAGCAAGCACTTAAAGCCCGATCCCTGACGAGGGATCGGCAACAGGAGAGAAGGCCGTGGCCCGTATTGCCGGCGTGAACATTCCCACCAACAAGCGCGTGCTGATCGCGCTCCAGTACATCCATGGCATCGGCCAGAAGATCGCTGGTGAGATCCTCGAGAAGGTGAAGATCCCCGTGGATCGTCGCGTCAATCAGCTCAGCGACGCCGAAGTGCTCCAGATCCGCGAAGTGATCGACCGCGACTATCTCGTCGAGGGCGATCTGCGTCGTGAGGTCGGCATCAACATCAAGCGTCTGATGGACCTCGGCTGCTATCGCGGCCTGCGTCATCGTCGCGGTCTACCGGTGCGCGGTCAGCGGACCCACACCAATGCGCGCACGCGCAAGGGCCCGGCCAAGGCCATCGCCGGCAAGAAGAAGTAAACTGGCGAATTGGACGTGGCGAGTGGCGAGTAGGGGGCTTCCCTATTCGCCACTCGCTACTCGCTATTCGCTTCCATAGGTGTAGCCGCTGGCATTACGGCGGCGTTTGAGATCTTCAGGAAAGGGACTCAATGGGCAAGGAAGCCACCCGCGTTCGTCGTCGTGAGCGCAAGAACATCGCCTCCGGCGTCGCGCATGTGAACTCGTCGTTCAACAACACGACCATCACCATCACCGACGCGCAGGGCAATACGATCGCCTGGTCCTCGGCCGGCACGATGGGCTTCAAGGGCTCGCGCAAGTCGACCCCGTATGCCGCGCAGGTTGCCGCCGAGGACGTGTCCAAGAAGGCGCAGGAGCACGGCATGCGCACGCTGGAAGTCGAGGTCGCCGGTCCTGGTTCGGGCCGCGAATCGGCGCTCCGCGCGCTCCAGGCCGCCGGCTTCACCGTCACCTCGATCCGCGACGTGACCACGATCCCGCACAACGGTTGCCGTCCCCGCAAGCGTCGGCGCGTTTGATTTTGACGAGCTGCGGGCGCGTCGGCGCCCGCGGCGACTTTGCAAGAAGCCGCGGGAATGATCTGCGGCCTTTCTCCAACGCCAGTATTTGCACCGTCAAATTGACTGGCCTGTATGGGTGAAACAGTGACGATCCAGAAAAATTGGCAAGAACTGATTCGGCCGAACAAGCTCCAGGTCACGCCCGGCAGCGATTCCTCGCGTTTCGCGACCATCATCGCCGAGCCGCTCGAGCGTGGCTTCGGCCAGACCCTCGGCAATGCGCTGCGCCGCATCCTGCTCTCCTCGCTCCAGGGCGCGGCGGTGCAGTCGGTGCACATCGACGGCGTGCTGCACGAGTTCTCCTCGATCGCGGGCGTCCGTGAGGACGTCACCGACATCGTGCTCAACATCAAGGACATCTCGATCAAGATGCAGGGCGAAGGCCCCAAGCGCATGGTCGTGAAGAAGCAGGGCCCGGGTGTCGTCACCGCCGGCGACATTCAGACCGTCGGCGATGTGGTCGTGCTCAACCCTGATCTGCAGATCTGCACGCTCGACGAGGGCGCCGAGATCCGCATGGAGTTCACGGTCTCGACCGGCAAGGGCTACGTGCCCGCCGAGCGCAACCGTCCCGAGGACGCGCCGATCGGCCTGATCCCGGTCGACAGCCTGTACTCGCCGGTCCGCAAGGTCTCCTACAAGGTCGAGAACACCCGCGAGGGCCAGATCCTCGACTACGACAAGCTGACCATGACGATCGAGACCAACGGCGCGATCACGCCGGATGACTCGGTGGCCTACGCCGCCCGCATCCTGCAGGATCAGCTCAACGTGTTCGTCAACTTCGAAGAGCCGCGCAAGGAAGTCGCCCAGGAGATCATCCCGGACCTCGCCTTCAACCCAGCCTTCCTCAAGAAGGTGGACGAGCTCGAGCTGTCGGTGCGTTCGGCCAACTGCCTAAAGAACGACAACATCGTCTACATCGGCGACCTCGTGCAGAAGAGCGAGGCGGAAATGCTCCGCACCCCGAACTTCGGCCGCAAGTCGCTGAACGAGATCAAGGAAGTGCTGGCCCAGATGGGTCTGCACCTCGGCATGGAAGTGCCGGGCTGGCCGCCGGAGAACATCGACGAGCTCGCCAAGCGCTTCGAGGATCATTACTGAGCGCAGCATGATCCCGGAAAAGTGCGAAGCGGTTTTCCGATAAGGATCATGCTCAAACAAGAAAGCGCGTCGCGCTTTCGCGGGCGAACGCAGGAAGCCCACCTGAAAACCAGTCGCTGAACCACCGCGACACAATCGAAAAGGACTACACACATGCGTCACGGCAAGGTTCATCGGAAGCTCAACCGCACGGCCGAGCACCGCAAGGCGATGTTCGCCAACATGGCGGCCGCGCTGATCAAGCACGAGCAGATCGTCACCACGCTGCCCAAGGCCAAGGAGCTTCGCCCGATCGTCGAGAAGCTCGTCACCCTCGGCAAGAAGGGCGGCCTGTCGCTGCGCCGTCAGGCCATCTCCGAGCTGCGCGACGTCGATATGGTCAAGAAGCTCTTCGATACGCTCGCGACCCGCTACAAGGACCGCCAGGGCGGCTACACCCGCATCATCAAGGCCGGCTTCCGCTATGGCGACAACGCCGCGATGGCCGTGATCGAGTTCGTCGATCGCGATGTCGATGCCAAGGGCCAGGATTCCGGCCCGGTGCTGGAGAAGGAAGCCGAGGCGGCGTAAAGCCCGATCGGCATGACGTTTCAAAAGCGGCGCCTTCGGCGCCGCTTTTTTTCTGATTGGAGTATCCTGCGCAAAACGGCGGCGAGGTGGAACGTCAAATGAGTGCCCCAGAACTGCAAGTCGTCTACAGGACCGACGAGGAATACACCGGGCAGATCAGGGCAACCGTAAAGTCAGGTCCATTCTCTGCAGCAGGGGCCGCCTGGTTTGATCGGATCAACGTCAAGGAGACGTTCCTGGTCGCGCTTCGGAAATTTCCGCTCCCGGAGAATGATCCGCCAACACTTGAAGGCGGCTTCTGGCAAAGTGGAAATCCGAAGCGCCTCGACCAATGCCATCTGAGAATCAGCATCAGGCCGTACGATCGCCGCGGAACGTTGCTTGTGCACGTGGATGTATCTTCTGAAGTTTGGAAAACACCTGATGCCGACCTTCAGAATTCGGCGTCTCTTCGTTTCCGAGCCGAATATCCGGCGGTGGAGGCCTTCACGCGAGAGTTCGAGGAGGTTCTCGACGGGAAGAGGGAGATTGCCATCCTTACGGGCATCGTGGCGTAACAGCTCCGCGTCGTCGTACCGAAAGGGTGAGCGCGCTGCACTTTGCTGCCCCTGCGCTTAGCCCGTCGCGACGGTAGATGCTCACGCGTCGGTGAAGGACGGTTGCAGCTGCTTTTGCTGCGCACGATATGCCCGTCAGCGTCAGAGGAGACTGCGCATGAACATCGACCTTTCCGGAAAAACCGCCCTCGTCACCGGCTCGACCGCCGGCATCGGCCACGCCATCGCCAGGGGTCTCGCTGGCTCCGGCGCCAGCGTCGTGATCAACGGCCGCGGCCAGGAGAAGGTCGATGCGGCGGTACGCAGGCTGGAAGGGACGGGCGCCAAGGTCCGCGGCATCGCGGCCGACGTCTCGACCGCGGCAGGCTGCAAGGCACTCGTAGCGGCGCTGCCCGAGGTCGACATCCTCATCAACAATGCCGGTATCTTCGAGCCCAAGGATTTTTTCGACATCCCGGACGAGGATTGGAGCCGCTTCTTCGAGGTCAACGTGATGAGCGGCGTGCGGCTGTCGCGGGCCTACATGAAGGGCATGCTCGCGCGCAAATGGGGCCGCATCGTCTTCATCTCCTCGGAGTCCGGGCTCAACATTCCCGTCGAGATGATCCACTACGGCATGACCAAGACGGCCCAGCTTTCGGTCGCGCGCGGCCTGGCGCAGCTCACCGCTGGCACCGGCGTCACCGTCAATTCCGTGCTGCCGGGCCCGACCATGTCGGAAGGCGTCGAGACGTTCGTCAAGGATCTCGCGAAGCAGAACGGCCAGTCCGTGGACGAGGCCGCCGCCAATTTCGTCAAGCAGCATCGCCCGAGCTCGCTGCTGCAACGCTTCGCCAGCGTCGACGAGATCGCCAGCATGGTGGTCTATGTCGCCTCGAAAGAGGCATCCGCCACGAACGGCGCAGCGCTGCGCGCCGAGGGTGGCATCGTCAACACGATCGCCTGAGGGGAAGCGGTCGGCTACTCGTCTTTGATGCCGGCCTTCTGCGCGATGTCCTTCATCTCGGCCGTCTCTTTGGTCACCGCACCGGCCCAGTCGTCAACGCGCGCGAAGCCGGGCTCGAAGCCGACCTTGACGAAGCGCTCCACAACGGAGGGGCTATTGATGATCTCCTCCAGCGTCGCCGTGAGCTTGTCGCGAACCGGTGGCGGCAATCCCTTGGGCGCGACCACCGCGCCCCATGACGAGAAGTCAATGGCGGGATAGCCGAGCTCTGCCAACGTCGGCACGTCCGGCAGGAACGGCGTGCGCTTGCCCGAGAACACCGCGAGCACCTTGACGGCGCCCGCCTCGATCTGCGGCTTGGCGGCGATCACCGTGTCGACATGGTACTGAATGTGCTTGCCGATGAGATCGTTCATCGCGGGGGCGCTGCCCTTGTAGGGCAGGTGAACCATCTTGATGCCGGCATTCGACTTGAACAACTCGCCGGCGAAATGCGACACCGTCGCGACGCCGAAGGAGGCCAGCGACAGCTTGTCCGGGTTAGCTTTTGCCTCCGCGACCAGCGCAGGCAGATCCTTGACCGGATTGTCCTTATAGGTGACCAGCGCCAGGGTGATCTTGCCGACCCGGCCGAGCGGCTCGAAATCCTTGGCCGCATCGTACGGAACGCTCTCCTTCACGGCGGCCGGCAAGGTGAAGCTCGAATTCGAGCTGAAGAACAGGGTGTACCCGTCGGGGGCCGCGCGCGCGACCTCCTTGGCCGCGATCGTGGTGCCCCCGCCGGGGCGGTTCATGATGATGACGGGCTTGCCGAGCCGCGCTTCGAGCTCGCCGCCGATGATGCGGGCCACCACGTCCGAGGCTCCGCCCGGCGGGAACGGGACGATCAATTGCAGGGATTTCTCGGGATAGGTCGATTGGGCGGTTGCGAGTGAGTTGACGCTGATCGAGCCGATCGCGGCGAGCGCTAGCGCCAGGAACGTTGTTTTCATCGTGTCGTTTTTCCGCGGTTGAGGTTTCAATCGAAGGCGAGAAATCCCGGCTTGTCCGCAATCGGCGGCTGCCTGGCGAGCCACGCAATGTCGGGAACGGGGCGGGCGGTATCCGGATTGGCGGCGAGCACCGCTTCGATTTCGCGCGCGACCGCGAGCGTTGAGAGATCGCCGCCGCGCGGGCCGATCACCTGGATGCCGAACGGCAGGCCGGCGTCGTCGCGTCCGGCCGGGATTGCGACGGTGGGATGGCCGACATTGGTGACGGCATAGGCGAGCGCGAGCCAGTGGAAATAGCTCTTGGTCGGCCTGCCGTCGATCTCGGCTGGATAGAGTTCCGACCACGGCCGTGGACTGATGGTGACTGGAGGCGCGAGAATGAAATCGTGATCCGCGAAGAAGGTCTGCCAGCGCCGGTAAAGGTCGGTCTGCATCGAGAGCGCGCGCGCCACGTCGGCAGCGGAATAGCCAAGCCCCTCCGCAACATTGTCGCGGATGTTGGGCCCGACCTTGTCCGGAAACTTTTCCACGAGCTCGCGGTGGCGGCCGAGGAATGCGACGGCGCGCAGGATGCTGAACACCTCGTCCGCGCCGGTGCAATCAGGATGAGCCCATTCGACTTTGTGAAACACCGTTTCGAACGAATTGAGCTTCTGTCTGAAGGTGCGGGCGACCGCCCCCTCGGTCGGCGCAAAGCCGAAGTCGCTGGTTGCAGCAATGCGGAGCGCGGAGAGATCGACGCGCGGCGGATTGCGATAGAGCGCCGGCGAAGGCGCGCCGCCCGCATGAAGGATCGCCGACAACGGATCGCGGGCGTCACGATCCAGCATGCAGGACAGCATCAGGCAAACGTCGGACACGGTTCTCGCCATCGGCCCGAGTTGCGAGATCTGCAGCCAGGCCATGTTGCGGCTGTTGCTGGCGATTAGTCCGGGCGAGGGCCGGAATCCGACCACGCCGCAAAAGGATGCCGGATTGCGGACGGAGCCGCCGGTATCGGATCCGGTCGCGAGCGGCACCATGCCAGTGGCGAGCGCGACCGCTGATCCCCCCGACGAACCGGCGGCGGATCGATGGGGATCGAAGGGATTGCCGGTCGCGCCATATACCGCGTTGCGCGTATTGCCGCCGGCGCCCCATTCCGGCACATTCGTCTTGCCGAGCACGATCGCGCCCTCGCGCTTGAGCATCGCGACGATGGCCTCGTCCTGCCTGGCGACATTGTCCGCGAATAGCACGCTGCCGAAGCTGGTCGGCAATCCCTCCGCATCGATCAGGTCTTTGACACCGAGCGGCAGCCCATGCACCGCGCCGAGGGTCTCACCGCGCATCACGGCGGCCTCGCGCTCGCGCGCCGTCTTGCGCGCGGTTTCGAACGAGCGCGCAACAACGGCATTGACCGCCGGATCGACCGCTTCGATGCGGCGGATGCAGCTATCCGTCAGCTCGACGGGGGAAAGCTTGCGCTGTCCGATCAGCGCGCGTGCCGCGACCGCCGACAGGTCGCATGGTTCGGTCATCATCAATCTGCTTGTTGCTGGTCCCGGCGGGCGGGGGGTCGGCCCTCTTGTCCGGGACCGCAGACGCATGATGCATCAATCGTGCCAAGCCTACCACCCCTCCAGCACGATCTTGCCGCGCGACTTGCCGCTCTCCAGCAGCGCGTGCGCGCGCTTGAGGTTGGCTGCGTTGATTGTGCCAAAGGTCTGGTCCAGCGTGGTGCGCAACACGCCCTTGTCGATGAGGTCGGCGACATCATTGAGCAGATGATGCTGCGCGATCATGTCAGGGGTCTGGAACGAGGAGCGCGTGAACATCGATTCCCAGTGCACCGAGATTGCCTTGCCCTTGAATGCGGCAATCGTGAACTCCGGAGGATCATCGATCAGGCCGAACTTGCCTTGCGGTGCCATGAATTCCGCAATCGCCTTGTAGTGCTGGTCGGTAAAGGTGAGGCTGGCCACGAGTGCGACCGGCGGCAGCTTCAGCTTCTCGATCTGCTCCTTCATCGGCTTGCCATGGTCGATCACCACATGCGCGCCGAGATCAAGGCACCATTTCTGCGACTCCGGCCGCGTCGCGGTGGCGAGCACCGTCAGCCCGGTGAGGCGGCGGGCGAGCTGGATCAGGATCGAGCCGACGCCGCCGGCGCCGCCCGTGATCAAGAGGGCACGCGGATCGACGCTCTTGCCCGGCACCGCGCCGAGCCGGTCGAACAGCAGCTCCCAGGCGGTGATGGAGGTGAGGGGAAGAGCGGCGGCTTGCGCGAACGACAGGCTCTTCGGCTTGTTGCCGACGATGCGCTCGTCGACCAGGTGGAATTCGGCGTTGGTGCCCTGGCGTAGGATCGACCCGGCGTAGAAGACCTCGTCCCCCGGCTTGAACAGCGTCACGTCGGGGCCGACGGCATCGACTACGCCGGCCGCGTCATAGCCGAGGATTTTCGTCTCGCCCTCGGGCGGGGCGGCGCGCTTGCGCACCTTGTAGTCGACCGGATTGGCCGAGATCGCTTTCACGGCGACGCGGATGTCGCGCCCTTTGGGGTCGGGTTTAGCGGTCTCGAAATCGAACAGTGACTCCGCGTCCTCGATCGGAAGCGATTTCTTGTAGCCGACGGCTTTCATGGCGTGTCTCCATCAGATGGCTTTGTTCGCCTGCTGCCTTAACTGTCGCTCTGGCTCCGATTTGGCAAGTACTGTAAATTTGGGGATATAGTCCCTGTTTGGATACTATTGGGAAAAAGCGCATGAAACGCCGTAGTTTCGCCCGCCGTCCAGGCTGCTCCGTCGAGGCGACGCTGGACCTGATCGACGGCAAGTGGAAGGGCGTGATCCTCTACCACCTGCAGAGCGGCACCCAGCGCTTCGGCGAATTGCGCCGCCGGATGCCTGGCATCACCCAGCGCATGTTGACGAAGCAGCTGCGCGCGCTGGAGGAAGACAAGCTCGTCATCCGCAAGGTCTATGCCGAGGTGCCGCCGCGCGTGGAGTATTGCCTGTCCGAGCTGGGCGAGAGCCTGAGGCCCGTGATCGACATCCTGAAGGCCTGGGGCGAGAGCCACCAGGAGCGGTTGTCCTGCGCGCCGCCGCCCGTGGTCGTGAAGAAGAAGCGCGCGGCGTGATCGTTCGGAGCGGACGCTGCCGCTCCCGAACGAGCGCGTTCTAAAGCGCGATCGCGCTTTAGGTTGTTGTTTGAGCATGATCTTTTCGGAAAACCGCTTCACACTTTTCCGGATCATGCTCTAGAACGCGAACTGCGTGCGCATCGCGACCGCGTCGAACTTCGAGCCGACGTCGGCGGTCGAGATCGGCGAGGCCTGTCGCGACACCGTGCCGTGCAGATAATCGAGCATGAAGCGCACGTTGCCGTTGACGTACCAGTTGAGCGCGAGCGTATAGACGGTCTGCCGGCCGCCTGCGACGCCGCTCGCGGTCGCGAGCTGATCGTTGAGGTCGATCGTCGAGAACCGTCCTGCGATCTCCCACGCGCCCCAGCCGCCGCCGTCGAGCGAGAACGGATGTGCCGGCTTGACGCCGCTATAGGCCGCGTTCGCCGCATTGTAGGAGCGGCCTTCGCCGGTCAGCACATAGCCGGCCTGCGCGTAGCCGCCTTGGAATTTCAGGCTCGGTGCACCCGTCAGCGGCACGGCCGTGTTGGCGGTGCGATCGACATTGTACCAGAAATACTCGCCCTGGACGATGAACGGACCGTAGGTCGCCGCCGCCTCGACGCTGTAGACCTGCGCGCCCGAGGCATTGGCGATAGCGCCGGTCGAGATCAGCGTGGTCGGGTCGAGCCGCAATTCCGGACGATCGCTTAGCGTGACCGTCTGGGTGTTGGCGATCAGATTGCGCGGCGGCTGGATCAGCCATTGCGCATTGGCGCCGATATGCACCGAGTAGTCCTTGGTGCTGATCGGATTGCCGGCGACGCGCGCCACGGCACCATATTGCTCGCTGGTGCCGGGCGGCGCCGCGCTCGAGGCGGAATGGATCGCACCGGTCGTCGGTCCCGTGACATAGCCGCCGATCCAGAGCTGGTCGTTGAACCAGCGCGCACCGGCTGCGGAACGGAAGTCACCGGCGGCGATGTTGGTCGCGATCACGCCGGGCGAGGCGCGCTCCATGAACATGATGTCGTTCGAGCTCGTGGCTTCATCCATGGTGTAGGGCAGGTCCATGATGCCGGCCTCGATCGCCATCTTGCCGCCGAACGGCTTCAGGCCGGTATAGCTGATATAGGCGTTCTCGACGCCGGAGACGCCGCCGCCGGGCAGCGATCCCGGCGCGGCGCCGCCAAATCCGTCGGACGAGCCGCCGAAATCGTAGACCAGTGCGAAATTCCAATCGTGGAAGAACTTGCCGGTGACACCGATGCGCGCGCGGCGGACGTTCTGGCCGCTATCGAGCTTTTGCGGCACGGTGGCCGCGGTGTTGGGGCGGTAGTCATAGCCGCCGACATCCCAATGCAGGCGACTGGTGATGGCGACGCAGTTGGCCTGGTCGGCGGTGCAGATCGTCGGCCGGTTGTTCGGCATCGTCACGACGACGCCGGAGGCCGGCGCCGGCCCCTTGACGGGGATCGCCGCGTTGGCATTGGCCACCGCGGCCTTTGCCTCCGCGCGCGCCTCGGCTTTGGCCTCAGCCTTGGCTTCGACTTTCGCCTTTGCTGCGGCGGCCGTGTTCGCCGCGGTCTGGCTCTGCAGCTTGTCGAGCTTCTGCTCGAGCATCTTCAACTGCTGCTTCAACAGCGCGATCTCCTGCTCGCTGCTGCTTGCCGACTGGGCCTGGGCCTGCGAGGCCGCCAGCGCGCCGGCGAGACCCATCGCTGCAGCCGCAATTCTTGTTCTGCTCACGTTACGCTCCATCATCTGACTGTTTTCCCCAAGTCGCGAACGGAGAGCCTAGGTGTGATCGATGACTGCCCCGCGACGCTGCGATCGGTTGCATGGGTTCCCACTGATGCAAATTCGCCGCAACCGAATCCGCTTCCCACCACCATGCAAGATGACGAACATCATGCCAATCCGCGCCCGAGCAAATTGCCGATTCGCACGGCACCATTGCATGCCGGACACGGCTGGGAAGGGGCCGAATATTGCCTCCGGCGGCCTTCTATTGGGAGGCGAACGCGCCTATATTCCGGCGTCTTTTCCAAGAGGTAGGAATGTTTCGAGCGACCTGGACTGCCGCCCTCACGGCGCTGTGCGTAGCCTTTTCGGCCACCTTCAATCCGACTGCTGCGCAGGACCGTCGGGTCCCGTCGTCGCCGGCCGAGCTGCGGATGTCCTATGCGCCGATCGTGCAGCGGGTGCAGCCGGCGGTCGTCAACGTCTATGCCGCAAAGGTGGTGCAGAACCGCAATCCGCTACTGGACGATCCGATCTTCCGCCGCTTCTTCGGCGTGCCGGGCCAGCAGCCCGAGCAGATGCAGCGCTCGCTCGGCTCCGGCGTCATCGTCGATGCCTCCGGCCTCGTCGTCACCAACGTCCACGTCATCGAGGGCGCCGACCAGGTGAAGGTATCGCTGTCGGACAAGCGCGAGTTCGAGGCCGAGATCCTGCTCAAGGATTCCCGGACCGATCTCGCCGTGCTGCGCCTGAAGGACAGCAAGGAGAAGTTCCCGACGCTGGACTTCACCAATTCCGATGAGCTCCTGGTCGGCGACGTCGTGCTCGCGATCGGCAATCCGTTCGGCGTCGGCCAGACTGTGACCCAGGGTATCATTTCGGCGCTGGCGCGCACGCAAGTGGGCATCACCGACTATCAGTTCTTCATTCAGACCGATGCGGCGATCAACCCGGGCAATTCCGGCGGCGCGCTGGTCGACATGGGTGGCAAGCTCGCCGGCATCAATACCGCGATCTATTCGCGCTCCGGCGGCTCGCAAGGCATCGGCTTTGCGATTCCCGCCAACATGGTGCGCGTCGTCGTCGCCTCCGCCAAGAGCGGCGGCAAGGCGGTGAAGCGGCCCTGGCTCGGTGCGAAATTGCAGGCGGTGACGCCCGACATCGCCGAGAGCCTCGGCTTGCGCTCGCCGACCGGTGCGCTGGTCGCGAGCGTGGTGTCGAACGGTCCGGCGGCGAAAGCCGGCCTGAAATCCTCCGACCTCATCACCGGGATCGACGGCCAGATCGTGGATGATCCCAACGCCTTCGACTATCGCTTCGCAACCCGTCCGCTCGGCGGCACCGCGCAGCTCGACGTGCAGCGCGGCGGCAAGTCGGTGAAGCTCACGGTAGCGCTGGAGACTGCGCCCGACACCGGGCGCAACGAGCTCGTCGTCACCGCGCGTTCGCCGTTCCAGGGCGCGAAGGTTTCGACCATCACGCCGGCCGTCGCCGATGAGCTGCGTCTGGATGCCGACACCGAAGGTGTCGTGATCACCGATATCGGCGGCGATACCGCTGCTGCGAGTGTCGGCTTCCAGAAGGGCGACATCATCCTGGCCGTCAACAATCAGAAGATCAGCAAGACCGGCGACCTCGAGAAGGCCGCAGGTGAACGGGCACGGATCTGGCGCATCACGCTGGTGCGCGGTGGCCAGCAGATCAACGTCACGCTGGGCGGATGAGTCCGAAGCGACCAACGGAGACACCGACTCTCTTTGCTGCGGCGGGGCTCGATCACGATGCGCCGCATCCGCTGCCGGACCGGCTGCGCCCGCGTGCGCTGTCGGAGGTCGTCGGCCAGGATCACATCCTCGGCCCGGACGGTGCGCTGACGCGCATGCTGGAAACGCGCACGCTCGGCTCGCTGGTGTTCTGGGGCCCGCCCGGCACCGGCAAGACCACGGTGGCGCGGCTCCTGGCTGACGCGACGGATCTGCATTTCGAGCAGATCTCCGCGGTGTTCTCTGGCGTCGCCGACCTCAAGAAAGCGTTCGATGCCGCGCGCGCCCGCCGCGAGATGGGCAAGGGCACGCTGCTGTTCGTAGATGAGGTGCACAGATTCAACCGCGCCCAGCAGGACTCCTTTCTGCCGGTGATGGAAGACGGCACTGTCGTCATGGTCGGCGCCACCACCGAGAACCCGTCCTTCGAGCTCAATGCAGCGTTGCTCTCGCGTGCGCGCGTGCTGGTGTTTCGCTCGCTCGATGCTGCCGCGATCGAGAAGCTGTTCGCGCATGCCGAGGCGGTCGAGGGCAGGAAGCTGCCGCTCGATGCGGAGGCGCGCGCGGTGCTGGTGCGCATGGCCGATGGCGACGGAAGGGCCTCGCTGACGCTTGCCGAAGAGGTCTGGCGTTCGGCGCGGGCGGACGAGATCTTCAACGCAGCGCAGTTGCAGGAGATCCTGCAGCGCCGCGCGCCGATCTACGACAAATCCGCCGATGGCCACTACAATCTGATCTCGGCACTGCATAAATCGGTGCGCGGCTCCGATCCCGATGCCGCGCTGTATTACCTCGCGCGCATGCTGGACGCCGGCGAGGACCCGCTGTTCCTGGCCCGCCGCGTCGTGCGCATGGCGGTCGAGGACATCGGGCTGGCCGATCCGCAGGCGCTCGTCATCGCCAATGCCGCCAAGGACGCCTTCGACTTCCTCGGCCATCCCGAGGGCGAGCTCGCCATCGCCCAGGCCGTAGTCTATCTCGCCACCGCGCCGAAGTCGAACGCGGTCTACACTGCCTTCGGCACCGCGATGCAGGTCGCCAAGCAGGCCGGCTCGCTGCTGCCGCCAAAGCACATCCTCAATTCCCCGACCAAGCTGATGAAGTCCGAAGGCTACGGCTCCGGCTACGCATACGACCATGATGCGCCTGACGCCTTCTCCGGCCAGGATTACTTCCCGGAAGCCCTGGGACGTCAGACCTTCTACGACCCGCCCGAGCGCGGCTTCGAGCGCGAGATCAGGAAGCGGCTCGATTATTGGGCCAAGCTGCGCAAGGAGCGAGGCGGGACGTAGGGCTGTCGAGGTTACTACAGGGCGTACATTTACGGTTTACGTAACGCGTAAATCTTGCTACTCGCCGGGGAAACTCCCATGGCTCATACACCAACACATCCCGGTGAGCATCTTGCCGAAGAGCTGCGCGAAATCGGCATCACGGCCGCAGAGCTGGCGCGTCAGATCGACGTGCCTGTGAATCGCGTCACCAGCATCATCAACGGGCAGCGCGGCATTACCGCTGACACGGCGTTGCGCCTGGGTCACTGGTTCGGCACCAGCCCGCAATTCTGGATGAACCTGCAACAGCAATATGAGCTGCGGCTGGCGGAGAAGGAGGTGGGCGCGCAGGTTGCGTCGCTGCCCCGCCGGGCCAATGCGCAGTCGACGCGAAAGCTTGGAAAAACCGCATGAGCCGCCGTATCAAGAGAATGAACCCAAAGCCGCGTTCGCGTGACGAGCGCGACGACTCGCGGCCGCATCAGGCGCGTAGCGCGAAGAAGGCGGGGCCGCGTCCGGGTGGCAAGCCCGGCGGTAAGCCGCCGCGCTTTGTTGGCGAGCGCGCCGAGCGGCGTCCGCCCAAAGCGGTCCAGGAGAGGCCTGCGCCTGAAAAGTCCGTCGAGGCGCTGCTACCGACCAAGGTGCAGACCGTCACGGTCACGGCCGACGAGAACAACATGCGCGTGGATCGATTCCTCGAGGCGCGCTTTCCCGGCCTGTCGTTCTCCCACATCCAGCGCGTCGTACGCAAAGGCGAGCTGCGCGTTGACGGCAAGCGCGTCGACAGCAAAGACCGGCTGGAGGAGGGACAGAGCGTCCGTATCCCGCCGCTCAAGCTCGATGCGCCGAAGGTCGTCGGCGAGCTCTCGGAGGCCGCGCAGAAGACGCTGAAGGCGCTGAAGGAGATGACGATCTGGGAGGACGACGACGTCCTCGTCCTGAACAAGCCGGCCGGCCTTGCCGTGCAGGGTGGCTCGGGCATGACGCGGCACATCGACCAGATGCTTGAGGTGATGCGCGATGCCAAAGGCCAGAAGCCGCGTCTCGTCCACCGTATCGATCGCGAGACCTCGGGCTGTCTCCTGATCGCCAAGACGCGCTTCGCTGCCTCACACCTGACCGGCGCGTTCCGCTCGCGCTCGGCGCGGAAGGTCTATTGGGCCTTGGTGCCGGGCCTGCCGAAGCCGAAGCAGGGCCGCATCTCGACATTCCTTGCAAAGGAGGAGGGCGAGGACGACACCATCATGCGCATCGCCCAGCATGGCGATGAGGGCGCCAGTCACGCGGTGACGTACTACGCCGTGGTCGAGACCGCCGGTAACAAGCTGACCTGGGTGTCGCTGAAGCCGGTGACGGGCCGCACCCACCAGCTGCGCGCCCACATGGCCCATATCGGCCATCCCATCGTCGGCGATCCCAAATATTTCAACATCGAGAACTGGCAGCTGCCGGGCGGCTTGCAGAACCGGCTGCATCTGCTCGCACGCCGGATCGTCATCCCGCATCCGCGCGGCGGCGTGATCGACGCCACCGCGCCGTTGCCGCCGCACATGCAGCAGTCGTGGAACCTGCTGGGTCTGGACGCAACCAGATTTGATCCGATCGAGAATGCGCCTGAAGAATAGTGAGGTTGAATAGGGGCGCCTGGCGCACGACATGTTCCCCCATGAGACGATTGTCGATCTGCTTTGCGCTCTTGGCTACTCTGTTGGTAGAGCCGGCCGCCCGCGCGCAATATGTCTCGCCGGACGCCGCGCGGCTCGCTCCACCGCTGCCTGCGCCGCCACCGCCGCCGAAGATCGAGGTGCCCAAGGTTCCGCAGTTTGACGCGCCGCCGCGCTACAATTACCAGCCGCTCCCGCGCAATTCGTTCAGCGATCGCGTCACGAAATGTCTTCACGACGGCGCAGCCGCAGGACTGGGGCCGGCCGATCGCGGCACGTACGCGCGCATGTGTGCGAACTAGCAGCACTCCTGGTCCTACTGGCGAGGTCGTGATGACACTGGTAATTCGACTGACGACAGGAACAAAAAAACGACATGCGCGAATTGTTCGAAGAAGCTGCGGGGCAGCCCCCGCCTGATCCCCGGGAATCGGCGCGCGCGTCCGCGCGCACGCCGCTGCGCAAGCGCTTCTACAAGGAGGCCGGCGTCGTCGATGCCGAGGGCGGCTTCGCCATCACTCTCGACGGCAAGCCGATCCGTACGCCCTCCGGCCGCCAATTGGAGATCCCGACGCGCGCGCTCGCAGATAGTGTCGCCGCGGAATGGTCCGCCCAAGGCGAGGAGATCGATCCCGTGACCATGCCGTTGACGCGCATCGCCAACAGCGTGGTCGAGGGCGTTATCGATCGCGTCGAGCTCGTCAGCGAGGACCTCGCCAAATATTTCGAGTCTGACCTGCTGTTCTATCGTGCCGGCCATCCTGAGGGACTGGTCGCCCGGGAGGCCGCGCATTGGGATCCTGTGCTGTCCTGGGCGGCGCAGACGCTGGGTGCGCATTTCATCCTGTCCGAAGGCGTCATGCACGTGAAGCAGCCGGACGAGGCGGTGAAGGCCGCACGGGCCGCGCTGCCCGGCGACCCCTGGTCGGTCGCCGCGCTCCACATGGTGACCACCCTGACCGGATCGGCGCTGCTCGCGCTGGCGCTGGACCAGGACGTGCGCGATGCCGACCAGGTCTGGGCCGCCGCGCATGTCGACGAGGACTGGAACGTCGAGCAATGGGGCGTGGACGAGGAGGCGGCCGCCCGCCGCGCCGCCCGCCTGAAGGATTTCCAGGCCGCTGCGACGGTTCTGGCGGCGGTGAAGCCGCCGGCCGTGCCAGGTTAACGAGAGGTTTACGAGGCGGCGGTTACGGTAGCCAGCATTCCCCTAGGGCTGCCGAGATGCCGACGCCGGTCACCCCCATCGCTCCCGTCAACGCTGCCAGCCGCCCGGCTGATGCGGCGACGCCGGATCTCGTGCTGCAAGCCGGCAGTGTCGTCGATGCCAGGGTGGTCAGCGTGCTCGCCGACAATCTGGTGCGGATCGCGATCGCCCACCTGGCGATGGACGTGATGTCGGAGGTGGCGTTGACGCCGGGGCAGAATCTCCAGCTCGCGGTCTCGCAGAGCAACGGCACCATTCGCCTTGCAGTCATGGGCGGGGCGGGCGAGGCGGCGGGAGATCAGGTCACGCTGACGCCGCGGGCGGCCTCGCTGGTGGACAGCCCGCCGCTGGCGCCGTCGGTGGCCACGGCACGTAACACCCTCAGTCCGTCCGAGCAGGTCGCCGTCCAAACGGCCTCTGCCGGAGCCGTGACCAAACAGGGCAGCCAGGCGCCGCTGTTCGCCAACCTGGCCTCTGTTGTGACGAGCAGCAATCTGCCCGCAGGGCTGAAGCAGGCGGTGCTCGATGTGCTGGCGCAGCAGACGCCGCTCAACACCGCCCTCGACGGCGGCGATATCGAATCCGCGTTCCAAAAGTCAGGGCTGTTTCTCGAGGCGTCATTGGCCGCAGGCACGTCGCCGTCCTCCGGCACGATCCCGGACTTGAAGGCCGCTCTGCTGGTGTTGCGCCAGACCCTGGCATCGACCTCCGGCGCGCCGCAGGCAACTGCGCCAGGTGTGGCGCTGCCGGCGAGTGCTGCGGCCACGACGCAGACCGCAGCCTCCGCGCTGGCGGGCGCAACGGCCCAAGCGGCGTTGCCGGAACTCGCCCGGCCGGCGCAAGCGTCGCGCGGTGCGCTTGCTGCCGCTCTGCTGGCAGATGTGGCGGGCAACAATCCGCAAGCCTTGGTGTCGCGCACCATGTCCGCGCGCCTTGCCGCGAGCCTGCTGCAGGAGGTCACGGAAAACCTGCCGCGCCTGACCGGCAACGTGCCGGGCTCCAACAAGTCCGTGCCGGACGCCCATATCTTCGAGGCGGCCGCACACCCGACACCTCCGCCGGTCCGCGGTGCGCTGCCGGCGCCTCAGTCCATCGCCGCGCCGTCGCTCGCACCGGATACGCCGCTGGCTGCGACCGTGCATCGTCTGCTCGATGACACCGATGCCGCGATCGCGCGGCAGACGCTGTTGCAAATTGCCTCGCTTCCCGATCGCACCGACGCCAGCGGCCACCGCATCGATCCGGCCGCGCCGCAGTGGAATTTCGAGATTCCGTTCGCGACCCCGCAAGGTACCGCGATGGCGCAGTTCGAGATCTCGCGCGACGGCGGCAATGAGTCGGACGATCCCGCCAAGCGCGCCTGGCGCGCACGCTTCTCACTCGATGTCGAGCCGCCCGGACCCGTGCATGCGCTGATCACGCTGAACGGCGACAAGACCTTCGTTCGGATGTGGGCGGAGCGGCCGGCCACGGCGCAGCAGCTCCGCGCCGGCATCGGTGAGCTCAGCCAGGCCTTGACGAAGGCCGAGCTCAAGCCCGGCGATATCGTGGTCCGCGACGGCACGCCGCCGCAACCGGCGCCGGCTCGCGCCGGCCACTTCCTGGATCGCGCCACATGAGCGATCCCTCCAAGCTCGCGATCGCGCTGCATTACGAGAAGGGATCTGGCGCGCCCATCGTCGTCGCCAAGGGCAAGGGCACGATCGGCGAGAAGATCGTCGAGATCGCCAAGGCCCACGACATTCCGATCGAGGAGAACGAGGTCCTGGCCGGCGCGCTGTCGAAGGTCGAGCTCGGCGACGAGATCCCGCCGGATCTCTACAAGGCCGTCGCCGAGGTGCTGGTGTTCGTGCTGCGGCTGTCGGGCCGGGGGCGGTAGAGCATGATCCGGACCCGAAGGGCCGCGCTAGCGCAAAGTGTCTAGCGGTTTCCCGAATAGATCATGCTCAAGATGTAACCTGTCATCGTTTCACCATGGAGCGGCTGCATGGTCGCGCTGGTTTTCGCTGCTCACGGATATCGCTTTTGCTGACCCGCCGTTCCACCCTCGGCCTCCTCGCCGCAACCGTGATCCTGCCTCAACGCGCGCGCGCCCATGTCGCGCCGCCGCGCAATGAAATCCGCGACGCTCTTGCAAAGCGCTTCACCGACCTCGGCACGTCGGGCACCTTCGTCGGCTACAAGGTCGAGGATTATCTGATCGTCGCCAGCGACAAGGAGCGCTCGGGCGAGGGCAAGTTGCCGGCCTCGACCTTCAAGATTCCCAACTCGCTGATTGCGCTCGAGGCCGGCGTCGTCACTGACCCCGACAAGGACGTGTTTGCCTGGGACGGCGTCAAGCGCCCGATCGAGGCCTGGAACAAGGATCACACGCTGCGCAGCGCGATCGCGGTGAGCGCGGTGCCGGTCTATCAGGAGATCGCGCGCCGCATCGGCGAGGCGCGCATGCAGCAATATGTCGACGCGTTCGACTACGGCAATCGCGACATCGGCGGCGGCATCGACCAGTTCTGGCTCACCGGGGCCTTGCGCATCGATCCGGTCGAGCAGGTCGATTTCGTCGACCGGCTGCGCCGCCGCGCGCTGCCGATCTCAAAGCGCAGCCAGGATCTCGTTGCCGATATCCTGCCGGCGACCAAGGTCGGCGACGCCGTCATCCGCGCCAAATCCGGTCTCCTGGGCGCCGAGCGCGGCGAGCCGTCGCTCGGCTGGATGGTCGGCTGGGCCGAGAAGGGCGAGGCCCATACCGTGTTCGCGCTCAACATTGATTGCAAAGAGTCACGGCACATCGAGGCTCGCATGACGCTGACGCAAGCCTGCCTTGCCGAGATCGGCGCGCTCTAGCGCGACCGTGTGGTTGATGGAGAAGCAACCCGATCCCACACGGTCAGCTTAAGCGCGCGGTTGCAGATCAAGCCGGCACCTGAACCTCGGTCGTCGCAATCAGGCGCCAATCGGCGAGCGCGGCCAAACGGTGGGGCTCGGCCTCACGCCGGTAATCGGAGCTCGAGACGATCGCTCGAAAGGTCGCGAAGTCCGGGTAACGAACGATTGCGGCGTCGTGCCAGGCTTCGCCTTGCGCGGCCACCAGCAGAGCTCCGACAGAGCCAAGCCAAGTCGGCGTGACCCGTAGCGGAATCGCGACCTTGCGAAATGCGGGGACATAGCGCGTGTAATAGGCCTCGCGGCCGCTACAGGCCGGAAGCTCGGTCTTGCCCGGGTACAAGGCCTCATCTCGATAGCGCAGAAGATTGAGCATGAAGATGGGTTGATCTCCGGGCAAGCTCGAGGCTGCCCTTTCGAGTGAGGCATTGTCGATATCGACGAACATTGTTGTCTCCGGTCGTGGGTTCCTGCTGCGAGCTGATATCGCTTCCAACGCCCGGCTTTGTAGTGGCTTCGATGTCACTGCTATGATGACGCAAGGGCAACACCAGTCGCCACCAGCTCCTCAATCTGCTCCAGTTCGTTCGCGTTGTCGACGCGGGCTCCTTTGCCGAAGCTCTCCGCCGCGCCGGAACGTCGATCTCGGCGATGTCGAAGGCGATCGCTCGGTTCAGACAGGATCTGACTTCGCGGTCAGCGCGCGGTCGATCGCAAAGCCGCCGATCTCGCTCATGGCCTGCGAGATCGGATCGCCGCGCCGGGCAAAGCCGCTGGAGAGATAATCGAACTGCGTGCGCGCCAGCCGCAGCACCTCGATCGGCACCGAGACCGCCGTCTCGTTGAAGCTCTCGACGGAGGTGCGCAAGCTGTCGAGCTCCGTCGTGAGCTTGCCGATATGTCTCTCGGCATGCTGCATCAACTCGAACAGCTTGCCGCGCTCGGCATCGAAGGCGGCGCGCTCGGCTGCGGTCGCGGCGGTTAGCTCGACGAGCTGTGCCCGCAGCGCCGCGATCTGGCCGACCATGGCGTCGGAGGCGAGTTTGGCGGACTCGCGCAGCTCGGCGTTGCGCGTGCTCTCTTCCTGCGCCTGATGATAGAGCCGCTCGGCCGACATCGCCCGCTGGTTCAGCGACTCGATCATGCTGGCCGCGCGCAGCAGCATCTCGCCGTTCCGCCCCGACACCATGCCGGCCATGCGGCGCAGGAAGTCGATGGTTTCGGACGATGGATTCGGCGGCAGGGGGACGACCGTCGCGGACATCTCGGTGATGCCAGTAGGTAGATGCTGGAGCCAGGGCGTGAGGATCGCCGCCGTACCAACTGGGCTCACGCAACATTCGGCGCCTGATCTGACTCGGAGCAAGCCTGAATCGGTGGGCCCGGTCAACCTGCCGGGCTGCCAAATTTGAGGTCAGGAATCCTTCTGCCGCCCGATCCGCCCCAAATGGGTGAAGCCGAATCCGGCGGAATATTTCAAGCCGTAGCCGAGCGCCCGGTCGATGCCGATATGGGCAACCCAGATCAAGGCGATGGAGAGGGTGAGGGGCGAGGCGAGGGCGAAGCCCAGCGTCAGCAGCGCCACCGGTGCCATGTAGCTGTGAGCGGCGTTGTAGACCATCGCACCGAACCTGGCGTCGGACAGGTAGGCCAGGAAGCTCAGATCAGGCACGAAGAACAGCAGGGCAAACACCAGCCACGAGCCGTCCCAGGCCGCATAGAGCGTCACCATCCCTGCAAACAGGGTCAGGCCCTCCAGCCGCAGCAGGATGTTGACGCCGCCAGTCGCGGCGCCTGTCTCGGCCGTTCCTTCGCTCACGCTCGCCTCCTGGGCAAAACTTTGTAATTCCTTGCGCTTTCCCGCTGCGGCAGGGCAGCCCTGCGACGGCGAAAGCGGCTTTCCGGGCCGCAAAATGCCGTGTTAGAACCCGCCCACCACTTAAGAACTGGCGGGAGCAAATGAAACACATCCTGGACGCCCTTGAAGATCGTCGTGCCGGCGCAAAGCTCGGCGGCGGGGAGAAGCGCATCGAGGCGCAGCACGCCCGCGGCAAGCTGACCGCCCGCGAGCGCATCGAGCTGTTGCTCGACAAGGGATCGTTCGAGGAGTTCGACATGTTCGTCGAGCACCGCTCCACCGAGTTCGGCATGGAGAAGACCAAGGTGCCGGGCGACGGCGTCGTCACCGGATGGGGCACCGTCAACGGCCGCAAGACTTTTGTCTTTGCCAAAGACTTTACGGTGTTCGGCGGCTCGCTCTCGGAAACGCACGCGCTGAAGATCACGAAACTCCAGGACATGGCGATGAAGGCGAGGGCGCCCATCATCGGCCTTTATGACGCGGGTGGCGCCCGCATCCAGGAAGGCGTCGCCGCGCTCGCCGGCTATTCCTACGTGTTCCGCCGCAATGTGCTCGCCTCAGGCGTGATCCCGCAGATCTCCGTCATCATGGGCCCCTGCGCCGGCGGCGACGTCTATTCGCCTGCGATGACCGACTTCATCTTCATGGTGAAGAACACCAGCTACATGTTCGTCACGGGCCCCGACGTGGTGAAAACCGTGACCAACGAGGTCGTCACCGCCGAAGAGCTCGGCGGTGCCTCGGTGCACGCCACGCGTTCCTCGATCGCCGACGGCGCCTTCGAGAACGACGTCGAGACGCTGTTGCAGATGCGTCGCCTGATCGACTTCCTGCCGTCCAACAACACCGACGGCGTGCCGGAATGGCCGAGCTTCGATGACATCGAGCGGGTCGACATGTCGCTCGACACGCTGATCCCCGACAATCCGAACAAGCCCTATGACATGAAGGAGCTGATCCTGAAGGTCGTGGACGAGGGCGACTTCTTCGAGATCGCGGAAGCCTTCGCCAAGAACATCGTCACCGGCTTTGGACGCATCGCCGGGCGCACCGTCGGCTTCGTCGCCAACCAGCCGATGGTGCTGGCCGGCGTGCTCGACAGCGACGCATCGCGCAAGGCGGCACGCTTTGTTCGTTTTTGTGATGCCTTCAACATTCCGATCGTCACCTTCGTCGACGTGCCAGGCTTCCTGCCCGGCACCGCGCAGGAATATGGCGGCCTGATCAAGCACGGCGCCAAGCTCCTGTTCGCCTACTCGCAATGCACCGTGCCGCTCGTCACCATCATCACCCGCAAGGCCTATGGCGGCGCCTTCGACGTCATGGCCTCCAAGGAGATCGGCGCCGACATGAACTACGCCTGGCCGACCGCCCAGATCGCGGTGATGGGCGCCAAGGGCGCGGTCGAGATCATCTTCCGCTCAGACATCGGCGACCCGGACAAGATCGCCGCCCGCACCAAGGAATACGAAGACCGCTTCCTGTCGCCCTTCATCGCCGCCGAGCGCGGCTATATCGACGACGTCATCATGCCGCACTCGACCCGCAAGCGCATCGCGCGGGCGCTGGCGATGCTGAAGGACAAAAAGACGGAAATGCCGGCGAAGAAGCACGACAATTTGCCGTTGTAATAGGAGGTAGCCGGGATGAGCGCAGCGAAATCCGGGTCTTTGCCGAGGTCCCGCATGTCGCTTTGCTCATGCGGGCGACAGGCTCCTTCTGATTTGGCACGCTCGATCCAATGACCGAAGACGATCCGACGGACGAAATCTCCGACATCGAAGATCGGATTGAGCGGCTCGCCGAGATCGCCGAACGATGCCGGAAGTACATTCTGGCGTCCAAGATCGCCATAGGTGGCGGGGCGGCGCTGCTGCTGGTGACGATCCTCGGTGTGTTCGGCTTCGGTCAGACCGCAGCGCTCGGATCTATCGCGCTGGTGCTGGGCGGGATCGTCTCGCTCGGCTCGAATGTCTCGACGTTGCGACAGACGGACGAGGCCATTAGTGCCGCGGAGGCGCGGCGTGCGGCGTTGATCGGCAGCATTGACCTCAGGGTCGTCGCCGATGCACCGCTGAAGCTGGTGTGACGCATCCGGCGCCAGCACGCTTCACGCAGCGGACTTGAGCGTCAGCTCCGATAATTCGGCGCGGCATTCGGCGGCGTAGGCCTGGAGCCGGTCGGCGGTCTGCCGGTCGAGGATGGACTTGGCCAGCCGCTCGGCGCGGGCGATCTGTCGCTTGAGATATTCGATGCGGACCATGGGTCACCTGTCGAATTGAATCGTTCCGATGCCGGCGACTTTATGCCAAGCACAGGATCGGTTATGTGAGGCACATCACGCCCCGCGCGCCTTATCCGCCGCAGCGAAATGCGCCAGCTGATCGGCGTGGGCCTTGGCGAACGCCGGACGTCCGGTGGCGCGCGCGACGTAAGCGCGGCAGGCAGGACTGTCCGTCAGCCCGTTGAAACCATCGACGACGCGCAGCACGTCCGCCATCAGGATGTCGGCGACGGAGAAGGAGCCCGCCAGCCATTCGCGGCTGCCCAGCACCGGCTCGAGATGCCTAAGCCGAAGCTTGAGGAAGTCATCCACGAACTTCCATGCTGCCGTGTCGGTCGGATGTCCCATGAATTTCGACATGCCCCATGGCAGGCTGGCCATCTCCACCGAATTGAGCGCCGCGAACACCCATTCCGTCGCTTCAGTGCGGCCGCGCTGGTCCTTTGGCATCAGCCTCTCACTGAGGCCGCCGAGATGCAGCAGGATTGCGCCGGTCTCGAAGATTGAGACGCTGCCGTCGGTCAGCCAAGGAACTTGGCCGAACGGCTGGTGGGCAAAGTGCGCAGGCGCGCGATCGTCGAACGGAGTGCTGGCGACGCGATACGGCAGGGCGGCCTCTTCGAGGGCCCAGCGCACGCGGAAGTCGCGCACGAAGCCTCGCGGCGCTGCGGGAACCCAATCGAAGGTAGTCAGGGTGAGCTCGGCCATTTTCTGTCTCCGTGTCCTGGTTCGATGCAAAGGACGAACGAAGGGCGCCCGTTCCGACACCGGAGGCAACTCTTTTTGCCACCGGCAGCTTGAGCGGTTAGTCTCGCGTCAAACAACAGGAGGAAATCCGATGTCAGCAGCCTTCTTCGTCGTTCGCGCCGTCGTTACCGACACCAGCAAGCGCGCTGCTTTCGACCGATGGTACGAGACGGAACATTTGCCCGACGCGGTGCAGGCCTTCGGCGTGAGCAAGGCTTGGCGATTCTGGAGCCTCGACGATCCCTCGCTGCACCAGGCGATGTATCAGTTCGATGACGAGGCCAAGCTGAACGCGATGCTGAAAGGTGATGCGCTGAGAAAGCTCGTCGCCGATTTCAACCGCGACTGGCCCGACGTGAAGCGCTCGCGCGAGACGCTGGTGCTGGCGCAGGAGTTCGCGACGTAGCGAGGTCCTGTAGCCCGGATGGAGTTACGAATTCTTCATCTCGGCTCGCATGAATCTGAACGCCAGCTTCAGCTTCGGTTCATGGCGTTGCGGCGACATTCCTTCTGCATCACGTGCACGATGATCTAAGAAGGAAGAAACGATGGAGCGCCGGAATTTTTTGAAACTTGCTTTGGGATTGACGGCGGGCGCCGCCGCTTTCGCCGCGACGGCCGCACAGGCCGCGCCGCTGTCGCCGCAGCCGCTCGCTGATCCCGCCCGTCCGCTGCAAGGCAATCCCGACGCTCATCCTGCCGTCGCCACCGGCGAGGAAGCTGCGCAGCTCGCTCCCGAGCAGGTTCACTGGCGTGGGCGTGGCCGCCACTGGGGCTGGCACCGCCGTCATTGGCGCCGGCATCGCCGGCGCTGGCACCGCCGCCACTATTGGTAGGCTCGCGACCATTCGCGGACCGGACGGGGATCGCCGTTGGCGGTCCCCGTTTCGATTTGGGAGGTGCTTCGGTTCCGCGGCGGACAGATCGTCAGCAACAAAAATGGCCGCGCAGGCTTTCGCCGCGCGGCCATTTTGCAACGGAATGGAGAAGATCAATACGGGCGGCAGCGGCCGGCGTACCAGCGGAAGCCGTAGGGGCACACGCGCGCACGCGGTACGACGACGACCGGCGCTGGGGCGACCACCACGGGGGCGGGGCGAACCACGACAGGGGCGCGCATCGGACGGCAGCTGCCATAGGGGCCGCGATACCAGCCCGGGCCGCAACCGCCGGCGGCGCTGGCCACCTCGCTGAAACCGACGACCGTGCTGGCGAGCATGACGGCGGCTAACAGGTATTTCATTTTTGACCTTCCTTCTTATCCTTTGGGGCAGGCTCGGAGAATGGCGCTTGTGGCGCACGATGAATCAAGAGACACGATTCGACACGTTAAATCTGGGACGTGCCGACACGTCGCGATCCAAACCTGCCAATCATGACCTGAATGCGGCATGAACGTTTTCCGTAGCTGGCTTTGGGCGACACGCTGGTGTCGCTAGCGGCCGAGAAAGCCCAGCACCAGTTCCTTGTACGTCTCCGGCGCCTCCAGGAACACGAGATGGCCGGTGTCGGGGATCACCTCGGCCCGCGCGTTCGGCATCTTCGCGGCGAGCTGCTTCGCAAGCTCTGCATTCTGCCCCATCTTGGCCCGCAGCGGCTCCGGCGCGAGCGGCCGGCCCGGCGCGTTGTGGTCGTCCGCGCCCATGATGAACAGAGTCGGTGTCGCGATCAGCGGGATCTCGTGCGCCACCGGTTCACGATAGATCATCTGGCCGGAAGAGACGAAGGCGCGCAGCCAGCGCGGATAGTCCGGGCTGCCCTTGATATTGAAGCGGGCCTCGATGAACGGCGTGATCGCCTCGGCCGGCAGCTTGATCGCGTAATTGGTCTGGAGTTGCTTGCGATAGCCGTCGGCGGTGAGCTTGTCCTCGGTCTCGATCATCTTCTCGGTCGGTGTCGGCGGCACGTAGAGGCGGTAGTCCTCGAGCCCGATCGGCGCGGTCAGCACCAGATGGACGAGGCGGTCCGGATAGGCGCGGGCGATGCGCACGCCGAGCATGCCGCCGAGCGAATGCGCGACGATCTCGGCCTTATCGATCTTGAGATGATCGAGCAGCGAAATGGTGTTGCGGGCCAGATTGTCGAAATGCAGCTCGCCCTGCGGCTTGGATGATTTGCCGAAGCCGACCTGGTCCGGTACCACGACGCGAAAGCCGGCCTCGCTCAGCATCTTGATCACGGGTACCCAATAGCTCGACGGGAAATTGCGCCCGTGCAGCAGCACGACGGTGCGGCCGTTCGGCCGCGCCGCGGCGACATCCATATAGGCCATGCTGAGCTGCTCGCCGTCGTTGATAACTGGGAGCAAGTGCACGGGGTAAGGATAGGCAAAGCCTTCGAGCGCGATGCCATAGGGCTCGCGCGGCGTGGCATCGGCGGCGTGGGTCGATGTGAGTTGGAAAGTAAGAAGGGCGGCGGCGAGCGCGGCCAGGAAGATGCGGTTCATGACTAGTCTCCGTCATGCCCGGGCTTGTCCGGGCATCCACGTGTCCGCCGCAATAAAGACGTGGATGGCCGGGTCAAGCCCGGCCACGACGGAAGCGAGAGGGCACACGCAAAAGTGTGATCAGTCTTTGCCGCCGCCGAACAGCGCGGCGAACTGCTTCTCGCCGGTGCGGGTGAACGTCACGACGCGGCTGCCGGGCGCGGGATCGCGCGCGGCCCATTTCAGCTCGGCGAAGCGCTGCATCATGGCTGCGCCCAACGTGCCGGCGAGGTGGTGCCGCCGCTCGCTCCAGTCGAGGCAGGCCTTGCAGACCGGGCGGCGCGGGTGGCTGAGCATGTCGGGCGAGATCTGCAGGTGCTTGGCGAGAAAGCGCTCGCCCTCGGCCGTCAGCTCGATCTCCTGCTTCCTCTGCCGGACCAGATGCCGCTCGCGCAAGGAGTCCAGCATCTGGACGCCGAGGTCGCCGGCGAGATGGTCGTAGCAGATCCGCGCGCGCCGCAGCGCAGGGTCCTTCGGCCCGGTGCGCACGCGCATATGGCCGGTCCGCGCGGCAAGGCCGGCGAGCCCCTCAAGCACGCCGGCGACGTCGTCGTCGGTGAGGCGGTAGTAGCGGTGGCGGCCCTGTTTCTCCGGCTCGATCAGGCCGCCGGCCTCGAGCTTCGACAGATGCGAGCTTGCGGTCTGCGGGGTGATGCCGGCCTCCTGCGCCAGCTCGCTCGCCGTGAGCGCGCGGCCGTTCATCAGCGCCGTGAGCATGTTGGCGCGGGCGGGATCGCCGACCAGCGAGGCGACCATGGCGATGTCGGGTCCTGATTTCATTGCTTCGATGGTAACCGAAGCGTTGGTGTCGGGCAAGGGCGTAGCGTGTTGTCACGAGCACGTCATTGCGAGCGAAGCGAAGCAATCCAGACTGCGTCCGCGGAGGGACTCCTGGATTGCTTCGCTACGCTCGCAATGACGGCGAAAACAAAGGAGCCCATCATGTCCGTCACCGTCTTCATCCGCTACCAGCTCGATCCGTTCAAGCGCGCGCAGTTCGAGGAATATTCGAAGCGCTGGCTCACCATCATCCCGAGATGTGGCGGCGAGTTGATAGGCTACTTCATGCCGCATGAGGGCACCAACAACATCGCGTCCGCCCTGATCTCGTTCGAGAGCCTGGCCGCCTATGAAGCCTATCGCAAACGGCTGCGCGCCGATCTCGACGGTATGGCAAACTTCAACTTTGCGGAGGCGGAGAAATTCATCCTCGCCGAAGAGCGCACCTTCCTGCGCAAGGTGGTATTGTAGGTCCACCAACAGCAGGAGACGCCCATGATCGCCGTGATCTTCGAGGTCTGGCCCAAGCCGGAACACCGCCAGACCTATTTCGACCTTGCAGCCGACCTGAAGCCGCTGCTGCAGACCATCGACGGCTTCATCTCGGTCGAGCGCTTCGAGAGCCTGACGGAGAAGGGCAAGATCCTGTCGGTGTCGTTCTGGCGGGATGAAGCGGCCGTCCAGGCCTGGCGCAACACGATGGAGCACCGCCGCACGCAGGCCAGGGGCAGGGCGCAGATCTTCGCCGATTATCACTTACGCATCGCCAGCGTCATCCGCGACTACGGCATGAACGATCGCGACGAGGCGCCGAAGGACAGCCGCGCGGTGCACGACGCGCACTAGCGGACTCGAAAACGCAGCCTTATCTCTGCGCGGCCAACAAGGGAGAGAAACATGCACGTGACGACCGCTGACAAGCGCGCGACGTTCAGGAAGATGCACGAGAGCGGCTGCTTCATCCTGCCCAATCCGGTCGATGTCGGCAGCGCGAAAGCCTTGCAGCATCTCGGTTTCAAGGCGATCGCGTCATCGAGCGCCGGCTTTGCCTGGACCATTGGCAAGGCCGACAATCACGTCACCCTCGAGGACGTCTGTCAGCATCTGGCAGCATTGAGCTCGGCTGTCGACATCCCCGTGAACGCCGATTTCGAGGGTGGCTTTGCGGTCGAGCCCGACAAGGTCGCGGACAATGTCGAGCGCGGTGTGCGCACCGGCGTTGCGGGCCTCTCAATCGAGGATTCCACCGGCGACAAGGACAAGCCGCTCTACGATCGTGTGCTGGCCGTCGAGCGCATCAAAGCCTCGCGCAAGGCGATCGGCGACAGCGGCACGCTGCTGGTCGGCCGCTGCGAGGCCTATCTGTGGGGCGTGACCGATCTCAAGCTCGTCATCGACCGGCTCACCGCCTATGCCGACGCCGGCGCCGACTGCCTCTATGCGCCGGGTCTGAAGAGCCGCGAGGACATCGCCGCGGTGGTCAAGGCGGTCGCACCGAAGCCGTTCAATCTTCTGATCGGCGGCTCCGGCCTGTCGCTGCAGGAAGCCCAGGATCTCGGCGTGCGCCGCATCAGCGTCGGCGGCTCGCTCGCCCGCGCCGCCTGGGGCGGCTTCATGCGCGCGGCCAAGGAGATGGCGGAGAAGGGGACCTTCACCGAGCTCGGCGGCGGCTATCCCGGCGGCGAGCTCAACAAGATGTTCGGGTAGGCAAACGAAAAGCGGCGGGATGTTGCATCCCGCCGCTCTCGCGCATCATTACGAAATGTTACTTCGCGCCGTCGGACGGAGCTGGCGTATTCGGGGCCGGCCTGTTCGGCGCTGCACCCGTGGTCACGCCCGGCTCGGTGTTGCTGCGCGGCGTCACGTCACGCATGCCGGGAGGTGCGGCCGGATTGGTCGGCTGCGTCTGCGCAGTCTGCGAGGCCGGTGTGTTGCTGGCCTCGTTGGTGGTGCTGGAATTGTTCAAGCCGTAGAACACTGCGCCCAGCACCAGGGCGACAGCGACCGCAAACAGCGCGATCTTGCCGCTGGAGGCGGGGCCTTCCCCGAGCTCGGGATCGGCCTGCAGGTCGGCATCCCGGCGCGCCGCGCGAGAGTACTCATCGTCGGCGAGGTTCGGGCGGTACGGATCGTTGGGAAAACGGTCGTCTGCCATCGATTTGGTCTCCTCGGTTATGACCCCGGGACAACCCTCAGGTGCGAGATTCTGTTCCGCCCGCCTTGATGCTTTCGTCGCATGTTGCCTCGGTGTGGGGAATCGGGAACCTGTTCCATGGGAACCCGCGCCTGAGTTCGAGGGCCACGGAGAGGGAACACGCGATGTGGAGCCTGCCGCCTACCGATAGCGTGCTGCATTTCCTGTCCCTGGCCGCGGTGGCCGCGCAGGGCATGACGGCTGCGCTCGCTGCCGGACGCCGCAGCATGGATTGGCTGGGCGTCTGCTTCCTCGGCTGCATCACCGCGCTAGGCGGCGGCACGTTGCGCGATCTCTTCCTCGGACATTATCCGCTGGCTTGGGTGCAGAACCCCATCTATCTCGCGCTCGCCGGCGGCGCCGCCTTCCTCACCATCCTGTTTGCGCGCCTCGTGCACCGGCTGAAGGTCGCCTTCATCGTGCTCGATGCCATCGGTCTCGTCGTCTTCACCATGGCCGGCTGCGACGTAGCCTGGCAGATGGATGCTTCGCTGCCGATCGTCATCGTCTCGGGCATGGTGACGGGCTGCGCCGGCGGCGTGTTGCGCGACGTGCTCTGCAACGACGTGCCGCTGCTGTTTCGCTCCGAACTCTATGCCAGCGTCTCGGTGGTGACGGGGTTGTTCTATGCGACCGCGTTCGGTCTCAAGCTCAACGCGGAGCTCTGGACCATTTTGACATTTGTCCTCGGCATCAGCTTCCGCCTGCTTGCGGTGCGCTACAAATGGGAGATGCCGAAATTCGTGTTCACGGGGGATGAAGAGCGGTGAGCGCTGTCGCGCGCGAATGGCGAATAGCGAATGGTTCTGGGCCATTCGCCACTCGCTATTCCCCATTCGCCTCTCGCTTCCTTGCTTTTGCCACCTGTGCCGGTGTCACCAGCGGGCCGGCATTGCCCCAGGAATTGCGGATGTAGTTCGTCACCGCGGCGATCTCGGCGTCGGACAGCTGCTTGGCGTAAGCCGGCATCTCGCCGGTGTTCGGCGCGCGCGGCGTCGTCACGGTGTGGGCACCGTCGAGGATGATGCGCAAGGTCGAGGACGGATTGATCGATTGCAGCAGCGCATTGCCCGGCAGCGGCGGGTAGATGCGCGGGCTGCCTGTGCCGTCGGCCTCGTGGCAGGCGATACAGAGCTTTGCGTAGACCGCCTGGCCGGCCTTCATCTCGGCAGCGTCCGGCGGCGTCACGATGGTCTCGCGCCGGGCCGGCGGCAGGCTCTTCAGATAGATCGCGATCGCGCGCACGTCGGCATCGCTCATCTTCGAGGTCGAGTTGACGACGACCTCCGCCATCGGCCCGCCGGCGTGGCTTTTGGCGTTGCGCCCGCTTTGCAGGTACTCCGTGATATCGGCCTCGCTCCAGGATTTCAGCCCGGTGCGGGCGGCGCCATCGAGCCGCGGTGCGAACCAGCCGCCGACCGCGTTGCCGGACAGCGCCTGCGCATCCCGGTCGGCGCCGAAATAATTCTTGGGCGTGTGGCAGGCGCCGCAATGGCCGAGCCCGGTGACCAGGTAGCCGCCTCTGTTCCAGGCCGCGCTCTTCGTCTGGTCCGGCTCGAACAGGCCGGGCTTGAAATACATCGTGTTCCAAAGCCGCATCAGGCCGCGATAGCCGAATGGCCAGCGCAGCTCCGGCGGCTTGTTGCGGCTGGTGACGGGCGCCAGCGTGGCGAGATAGGCGCGGATCGCCAGCGTGTCGTCCTTCGTCATCCTCGTGAAATAGGGGTAGGGAAACGCCGGGTAATAATTCGAGCCGTCAGGCGCGATGCCGGTGCGCAAGGCGCGGGTGAAATCGGCATCCGTCCAGCCGCCGATGCCGGTGTCGCGGTCCGGCGTCAGGTTCGGCGCATAGATCGCGCCAAAGGGCGTGTCGATGCGCTTGCCGCCCGCGAACGGTTTTGCCGGATCGGCAGTGTGGCAGCCCGCGCAGTCGCCGGCCTCGGCCAGCGCCTTGCCATAGGCGATCAGCTCGGGCGATGGTCCGGCGGCGCCGGCCGCGCTTGTGACCGTACTTGCAACCGCACTGCACAACGCCAGGCCCACAAGCGCCAGGCCCGTCAGAATCGTCCGCATCGACAGCCTCCCCTGCGACCCATCGACCCTACCTGCGTGAAGGGAAGCGTCGATTCATTTCGCAACGATGGGGGTATGGTGACACAAACTGAAAATCGCCAACGTGTTTCAGGCCACGAAATTGCGATTTTTACCCGAGGCCTCCTTTGGTCCAGAATTGTGATGCGGAGCATGAAATATCCGACATAGAGTGGCGGAGGTGGTCGGCGCGCCCTAGCTAAAACCAATGGGCAGGCAACGACTTAAGTCAGCAAGACCTGAACAGGGCGCAAGCGAGGACAGCATGGGCATCAACCAGGGTCCGATCAGTCTCGATCAAAAGTACACCCAGCAGACCGGACACGTCTTCACCACGGGCATCCAGGCCCTGGTCCGCTTGCCGATGGCCCAGATCCGGCGCGACCGCGCCAACGGCCTCAACACCGCGGGCTTCATCTCCGGTTATCGCGGCTCGCCGCTCGGCGGCTACGACCAGCAGCTGTTCGCCGCGCGCAAGCATCTCGAGCAGTACAATATCAAGTTCCAACCCGGCGTGAACGAGGACCTCGCCGCGACCGCGGTATGGGGCTCGCAGCAGCTCAACCTCTCGCCCGGCGCCAAATACGATGGCGTGGTCGGCATCTGGTACGGCAAGGGCCCGGGCGTCGACCGCTGCGGCGACGTGTTCCGTCACGGCAATGCCGCGGGCTCGGCCAAGAACGGCGGCGTGCTGTGCCTTGCCGGCGACGACCACGGCGCAAAATCCTCCACCGTCCCGCATCAGTCCGACCATGCTTTCATGTCGGCACTGATGCCGTATCTCTATCCCTCGAGCATCCACGAGATGATCGAGATGGGCCTGCTCGGCATCGCGATGTCGCGCTATTCCGGCTGCTGGGTCGGCATGAAGGTGATCACGGAGACGGTGGAGACCACCGCCGAGATCGACCTCACCGACGAGATGAAGCCGTTCATCATTCCCACCGATTTCGAGCTGCCACCCGGCGGCCTCAACCTGCGCTGGCCCGACGACCGCTTCGAGCAGGATCGGCGCCTGCAGGACTACAAGGGCTTTGCCGCCATCGCCTTTGCCCGCGCCAATAAGGTCAACCGTGTCACCATGGATTCGCCGAGCGCCCGTTTCGGCATCATGGCCTCTGGCAAGAGCTACGAGGACGTTCGTCAGGCGCTGCGCGAGCTCGGCATCACCGAGGAGGTCGCCGCCAAAATCGGCCTTCGTCTCTACAAGATCGGCATGCCCTGGCCGCTCGAGCCGGAAGGCGTGCACGAATTCGCCGTCGGCCTGGAGGAGATATTCATCGTCGAGGAGCGGCGCGAGATCGTCGAGAACCAGGTCAAGCAGGTGTTGTTCAACTGGCGCGACGATGTGCGCCCGCGCATCGTCGGCAAGATGGACGAGCACGACAAGCGCTTCCTGACCTTCGCCGCCGAGCTCAGCGTCGCCTCGCTCGCGACCTCGCTCACCGAGCGCCTGCTTCGACTTGATCTCAACCCTGAAATTGCGGAGATGCTCCGCGCCAAGGCCGATTGGTTCAACGGCCGCCAGGCGACCCAGATGCAGGCGGTCGCCCCTGTCTCCCGAACCCCGTATTTTTGCTCCGGCTGCCCCCACAACACGTCGACGAAAGTCCCCGAAGGCAGCCGCGCGCTGGCCGGCATCGGCTGTCACTTCATGGCGCTGTGGATGGACCGCTCGACCGAGACGTTCACGCATATGGGCGGCGAGGGCGTGCCCTGGGTCGGCATCGCGCCTTTCACCAACGAGAACCACATCTTCGCCAATCTCGGCGACGGCACCTACTTCCACTCCGGCATTCTCGCCATCCGCCAGGCGATCGCCTCCAAGGCCAACATCACCTACAAGATCCTCTACAACGATGCGGTAGCCATGACCGGCGGCCAGCGTCATGACGGCGATCTCTCGCCGCAGCAGATCACCCAGCAGCTTTACGCCGAAGGCATCCGCGAGCTCTATCTGGTCTCGGAAAACCCCGACGCTTACCCGGCCGATACCATCGCGCCCGGCGTGAAGAAGTATCACCGCGACGAGCTCGACAACGTCATGAAGATGTGCCGCGAGTTCAAGGGCACCTCGGCGATCGTCTTCGTGCAGACCTGCGCCGCCGAGAAGCGCCGTCGCCGCAAGCGCGGCCTGATGGAGGACCCGGCGCGCCGCGTCATGATCAATCCGGCCGTCTGCGAAGGCTGCGGCGATTGCTCGGTGCAGTCGAACTGCATCTCGGTCGAGCCGCTGGAGACCGAGTTCGGCCGCAAGCGCGCTATCAACCAGTCATCCTGCAACAAGGACTATTCCTGCCTGAAAGGATTCTGTCCGTCCTTCGTCACCATCGACGGCGGCGCGCCGCGCCACCGCGCGCCAGCCGAGCTCGCTGAGATCGGCGCGCTGCCCGAGCCGGCCTCGCGCCCGACGCTCGACAAGCCCTATAACATCGCCGTCGGCGGCGTCGGCGGCACCGGCGTGCTCACCATCGGCGCGCTGCTCGGCATGGCCGCCCACATCGAGGGCAAGGCCTCGATGATCCTGGATATGTCGGGCCTCGCGCAAAAGGGCGGGGCGGTGCTCAGCCATGTGCGGCTATCAGATCATCCGGCCGAGGTGACCTGCTCGCGCATCGTCACCGGCACGGCCGATCTCGTGCTCGCCGCCGACGAAGTCGTCGCAGTCGCCAAGGACACGATCACCCTTTGTGACACCAGCCGCACCCACGGCATCATCAACAGCCACGTCATTCCCACCGCCGATTTCATCCTCAATCGCGATTTCAATTTCCAGACCCGCAAGCTGAACGGGCTCCTGGAAACGGCGCTGCACAAGGATTCGGTGTTCTTCGACTTCACCAAGCCGGCCGAGCAGCTGCTCGGCGATGCCATCGCCACCAACATGATGATGATGGGCTATGCCTATCAGAAGGGTCTGTTGCCGCTCTCCGCGGAAGCGATCGAGCAGGCGATCGAGGTCAATGGCGTCTCGATCAAGATGAACAAGGAAGCTTTCCGCCTTGGCCGTCTCGCGGTCGCCGATCCCAAGCGCCTTGCGGATATGCTGAAGGGCGGGGACGAAGTGGCCGCGCCGAAGGCGCTCGATGCCATGACGCTCGACGAGGTCATCGAGCACCGTGCCAAGCATCTGACCGCCTACCAGAACGCTCGTCTCGCCAAGCGCTATCGCAAGCTGGTCGACCAGGTCCGCGATGCCGCCGCGAAGGGCGGCTATGGCGATGCGCTGCCGCGCGCGGTTGCCGTGAATTATGCAAAGCTCCTCGCCTACAAGGACGAGTACGAAGTGGCGCGCCTCTACACCGACGGCGCCTTCGAGCAGCAGCTCCGCGACCAGTTCGAGGGCGACTTCAAGTTCAACTTCAATCTCGCGCCGCCGATCCTCAGCAGCGGTGTCGATGCGCTGGGGCGCCCGAAGAAGCGCGCCTTCGGCCCGTGGATGCTGAAGGTCTTCCGCGTGCTGGCCAAGTTCAAGTTCCTGCGCGGCACGCCGTTCGACATCTTCGGCCGCAGCGCCGACCGCAAGCTCGAGCGCGACCTGATCGCCGGCTACGAGAAGGACGTCGCAAGGGTGCTCGGCCTGTTGTCGCCGCTCACGATCGACACCGCGGTCGAGCTGCTCTCACTGCCCGACCGCATCCGCGGCTACGGCCCCGTGAAGGAGAAGGCCGTACACGACGCCAAGGCCCGCTACGCCCAGCTCGCCGCGGATTTGGCCAACCCGCCGCCGGCGCCCCGGCAGATCGCGGCGGAGTAGGCGTAGTAGCCCGGATGGAGCGCAGCGTAATCCGGGACGAGTGCCTCCGCGGGTGACGGCCCCGGATTGCGCTGCGCTCCATCCGGGCTACGACACCATCCGTTGCGTTGCCCGCCGGGCAAAACACCCAAGCCATGGTCAATCCGCGCGCGCAAAAACATTCCGCTTTACCGAAATTCGGAATTATCGTATCTCTCCGCCACCTCATCCCTCTCAGAGGGGCGTATCGCGATCGTCACGAAACGCGGGGTGAGCGGCGGTGGACGCGGGCTGCGTCGCGCGAGTCTTTCGCGCGCACGACGGGCGCGGTCTCGCGTACGGCAAAATCGTGTGGTCCTGACGCCCGGGGTCTGTGCGTCAAGTCGTGCGGGTCTCTCTCGCAAGGCGACGGGGGCAATAGTGCATCGCTCCCCGGGGAGAGCGCGACATAAGCCGTAGAGCCACTGCGCAGGGAAGGCGCTGTGGAAAAAATCCCAGATAAATCAATCTGTTTCGGCTGAAGTGTCCACTTTAGTGTCCCTTTCCGCCGAAAAACCGCCCCCGTAGTCTTCCGGTGGCGCAAATGTCACCCGACGGAGCCCTAATCATGTGGGTATCGCAGTAGCTTGATTGATCGACGACGCCGAAACATCCCATAGTTGCGATTTCCACAACGCGATTGGCTGCCAACTTGAGCAGAATGCAAGTTACTCCCCTGAAAGATTCACTTGTGACTTGGTCACGGCTGCGTGCCATTGGAAAGTCTCCGGCAGCAAAAATGACCGTATTGCTTCCGCTGATCGGCTACCTCATCATTTTCAACAAGAGCGTTGCTGAATTCTTGCACCTTGTTTCCGAGTTGGCCGGAGGTAGTGAGAAGCAACTGATGAGCGTTTCGCCGAAGTTGATGCTGGTTTATTTGGGGACTTGTGGCATCGCTATGGGACAGGTGCTCTATGGAGTCTTCTGCCCTAGCGAGGTGAAGGCATACGGTCACGAGACACCCTACGTCGCTGATGCCGAAAAGGTCACTAAAGATTTTGGCTACGAGAAGCTGGAAGCTGCCCTTCGGGAGTCAGCATATAATCCCGAATATCAGCGTATGCGGGATCGGTATGAGAAAAGTCCCTTCGCTCGACCCATTACAGAAGATCAAAAAGCAATTATCAACAATGGCGTTTTGCACCTTCATTTCCGGCTTTTGAACAATCGCTGGTTGGCCGCTCGATGGGCGACAGCTGTATTCTACTTTTGTGGTCTCGTTTGCCTTATGGTGCCCTCTCTCGGCGTTTTCGTTCGTGTAATGAAAATCATCGGCGTCGTCATTTTTGCTGACTACTCTCAACTGTTCTAGTTCGCTGAAACACAGTCACTCCGCTGACAAGGTCGGGTTCGCATATGTTTGAATTTGTTGATCCAGAGGTCGGCTTTACGTCGAGCGCTATTCGTGATCCTCGGCGTTTTGTTGGTCGAGCTGATCTCATTCAAAGCTGTATGAACGCTCTCAATGCGAAGGAGGGCGTAATTGCGGTGTATGGCAAGCGCGGAGTTGGAAAGACCTCGCTGGTTCGTCAGATACAGCAAATGGCCAACGGCAACTATGACATCGCGCAGAAAGCGGGTCTTGCTCACCTCATTCCGAAAAAGCCGCGCCGTTACTATACGGTGTACTATGCCTGCGATTCCAACATCAGCAACACTGACGAATTGATAAAGCGCCTCTGCAATGACACTGACCCAGAGGACGGCCTTTTGCGTCTTGTTCCAGACGCAGGCAAAGAACTAGCGGAGTTTTCTCGTTCCGACGAAGCGTCGTCCGCTGGTCTCGATCTCAAATTAGTCAAGTGGGGAGTAAAGGGCGCTGACTCGCAGAAATACGCCAGTGTAGTCCCGAACGACACGATTCAGTCATTCCGGAATTTTGTAAGCGGCTCGGTTGATGCAAACAATCGAGCATGGGCGAAGCGAGAGGGGCTTCTCGTGCTGCTTGATGAGTTCGACGTTATCGGTACGAAGTACGGAATGGGATCGCTGATCAAGTCCCTGACGTCGCCGACCGTGAAGTTTGGCGTTTGCGGCATCGGGCAAGACCTTGGTGCTCTGATCAAGGATCACAAATCTGTCGGCAGACTCATCGAACAAGGCGCTATCCATGTAAGGGCAATGAGTCCTGCCGAAACGCGACAGATTTTTGCGACCGCCGAGGAGCTATTTGGAAATAAGGTGCGGTTCAACAAGGACGTGGTTGATCAAATCGTCGAACTGAGCGAGGGCTTTCCCTATTTCGCGCATCTTATTGGCAAGGCTTCGGTGCAGTACGGAAATGAGATGGGCACCAACGATATTGACAGCAAAATCTTTGGCGAGGTGCTCGAAAAGATTCGGTCAGGGCAATCGTTTCCAAATCTAGAGCAACAGTATCAGCTTGCAATCGGTCGCAGCGCTGAGCGGGCTATGTTGCTTGTCCTGCTCGCCGAGCAAACGAGCGAGGCGACGCTCTATAGCGATGAACTAGGCCGGATCGTTTTGCAACGAACACGGGCGACTGCTCAGGGTCTAGGTATTGAGTACATCGATCAGTTGATGCCGAGGCTTGTTGAAGAGCGGTATGGTCCTGCGCTCGTCAAAGGTGAGGACCGGGGAATCTACGAGTTTGCTGATCCGGTATTCCGGGCATATGTTAAGCTGCGACGGCTCGATTGAACTTCTGCGTTCGCCCCCGTCACGGTTCGCTCGGTTCTACTGGGGTTTCGAATACCCCGGTAACTAGTTGAGTTCAGGTTCTGCCGATGCCCGCTTTGGCGAGCAGGTGGTTTCCCCTCAAGGATCACATCGATTGATGCTCGGCCTCGGCGAGCGCGGTCATCGGGTCGGGTTCGAACCTGCTGACACCGGCATCGAGCATTTGCTGCAACAGCGTGGCGGCGGCGTTCCGGCCGCGCCGGGGTTCGTCGTCGCTGGCGGCGAGCGCGGCGTCGATGTTCGCGATCTGGCACGGCGGCGGTTGCCACGGCATCAGACCGAGATTGCTGGTCTGGACGCAACTGGCGGCGAACTTGGCGATCTCGTCCCACGAGCGCGAGGGGTCGCGCAGCATCGCATCGATCTGCTTGGCGCGGGCCGGGCTCTCGCTGCGGGCGGCATTGAGCGCGCGCTTGAGCGCGTCGCGGTCCGACTCGCTGAGATCGGCTCTAGCCATCGCGCTTCTCCAGCCCCATGCGCTCGTAAGCATTAGGCACGATGTAGTCGCGCTCGGCGGTGACCGGCTTGGCGTGGCGCCCGGCCGGGTTGAGCTTCAGCATGCGGGCCAGCGAGCGCACGGTGCGGTCCCGCGCCTGCCAGATCGCCAGCCACGGGCTCGGCTTCAGGTCAATGATAGGACTCTCGCGCAGCCGTTCGTCGGCTTCCTGCTCGGCGAGCAGGGCGCGAGCGTAGCGGGCCAAAAGATGCGAGTCGGTGGGTTCGAAGAAATCCGGCCGGGCTTGCATCACGATCTCGACGAACAGCTTGCGGGCCTCGCCCGTGAGATCGTCGGGCGGGCGAAGCCTCGCCGCCACCGGGGCGAAGTCGAGAGCGGTCGAGCTGATGCGAGGCATGGCGGGCTCCTCAGCACTATCGCTGCGGTTGTGTCTCGGTAGCATAGTAGTGGAGACGGGTTTGGCGCGATCTTAGCATGATCTTCTCTTTTCAGGGCCGAGTTCCCCGGCGGTAGGTTCCGGACCACAAACTCTGGTTGGTCCGATGGAACTTTTCCGGGCGCCGCCGCGCTCGGAAATAGTACCTCCGAATTTTCTGCGGGGTCCCCCCGGCCCCCGTTGATCGCAGGCAGGCCAGCCAGCCCCGCTGGTGCGCTTTTCCGAGCTGGCTGATCTTTCCGCATCGTCGTGCGCCGAAATAGCCCATCAGCGGCCTTCCTAGAGGCTCGGACTCCGGCGCGCCGTAACCCATTGACGGAATTGGCATTTAGGACCGATGGCATCGTTCTCTAAGCCGTTGATATTGTTGCGTTTTGAGCGATCTGATAGGGCCGGAGCGGGACACAAGAGACCGGAACCGCGTAGAAGAACTTTCCAAAAGCCAGCTTTTTGGTTCCGGTCACTGTCGGGCCAGCCAATTCGCGCGACCCGAAGTACCACTTGTGCGGGTGGCGCGGCTTCACGTCTGTTTTGGATTGTCGCGTGGCGCCACGGGACAACCATCGCCGAACACCAAGACCACCAGCCGCTCCCGGTCCACTTCGCTCAGGGATGCGAACCATGCGGCCAGCTCCTCGCAGTCGGCCTTCAGGTCCGCGACGGCGGCGTGCCGGTTGATCGCCTGCACCTCGCTCAGGACTCGCTGCTGGTGGTCGGGGTCACGCACGGCGACGCTCCAGAAATTCCGGCACCTCGACCACCTCACCGCGCGCATGCGCCTTGGCAATGGTCAGATCGGCGCGCAGCTCGGCCAGTTCAGCGCGGAGCTTCTCGATCTCATCTCCGACTTCAGCCCGGCGACGTTTGCGCTCCTCCGCAATCGCCGCCCCGAAGACATCAAGCCACAGCGTTTCGTGCTCGGCTTGGTGCTCGGCCTTCGCGGTGGTGATCTCGCGCCTAACGAACGTCTCCAGCTCTGTCACCGCGTCGGCGATCTTCGCCTCGACCTCGGCCATGGTCGGCGGCGCTGGCTTCGGCGGCATGCCGCGCGCCCAGTCAGTCGAAAATCCGTCGTCGCGATGAACGCGGCGCTCGACCTTGACGTCGGCGAGACGCGCCAGAGTCTCGCGGGCATCATCGAGAATTGCTTGGGCTCGTTCATCCATCACAATCACCACACCGCGCCGTTGACGACCTGAACCGCGCCCGGCGCCGCGCTCCACGTCACGCGAGCGATGCAGCGAAGCGCGAGTGCATCGACCTGAAACAGCGAGATCGTCGGCGCAGCGACGATGCTCGGGTCCGGCGCCACAGCGGGCAGTCCGATGTCGGTCGGCGTGTCGCTCATGTGCAGCACCGCGCCCTTGCTGACATCGACAACCGGCAAGCCTTCGCCCGCCACCGCGAGTCCGCTCGTCGCCACCGCAATCACGGTGCCCGGCGCAATCGGCGCACCGATCACGCGATACGAGAACAACGGACCGGCAGCGAGTCTCATCGCCATTGCCTGCGCAGTCGACGCGACGAAGACGACGCTCTCGGCATCGATTCCAGCATCGGCAATTGCGGCCACGAGCGCGCTGAGGTCTTCCGACATCGATGCGCCAGCCGTGAGCGGCGTGACACCGAACAATAGACCGGCGGGCGCGGCTTCGGTGGCGGCGTCGGCGCTGAACAGCACCTTGGCGAGCCCCTTATCGACGGCGACCTTGAGGACATGCCCAATGATCACGCTGGCCACGGGTGCCGAGAAGTTCTCCAACGCGCCCGACAGCGCGCCGAGCAACGCGACTTTGCGGACGGGGCCGAGCGGCATGCCTTCGAACGTGCCTTGCCCCACCGGGATCGGCTCGCCTTCGACGACAAATTTGGCCTCGGTGAAATTCGACGGCAGCGGAAACGAGAAGCTCGAAACGCCAGCGAGATCGACCTTGACCGCCAGCTCGAAAAGTTTCGCCGCAGCGCTCTGCGGCGCCAGCAACATCAGCGCGGCGACGGCATCGGCCGGAATCGCGGCCTGCTTCAGCGGCTCGACGGGAGCCCGCAGCTCCAGCCGTACTTCCTCGGCGCTGGTCTTGCGCATCCGGGACAGCACGGTCACGGTGGCATCGTTGATGTACGCTGCGCGCCAAGCCGCGCCGCGCTCGGTGACGGTCGGAGGCATGAACGGTTTGCGGAACATCTCGGTCATAGCCGGGAGACTACACCGGCTCCGACCGGGTGAACGTCACTGCTGACGTTTGCGTTCTCTCAGGTAGTTGCGCGCCCACTGTCTGATGATCTCGGACAGGTCGGCGCTAACCTTCTTGCGGTTGCGAGCATCGCGCTCGGCGGCATCGACGGACAGCCCGGCGTCGATGCTGTGCGCGATTACGGCGTCGAGCACGACTTCGTCGGCGTGAACGTTGTAGAGCTTCTGATGCTTCCGCTCGCGGGCGCGACGGCGGGCCTGCGCCAGCCGGTTCTGCTCGCGCCGCCGCTGCCGCTTCTGTCGCGACGACGGCGGGCGCGAAGGTGGGCGATGGAGCATCAAGCGGCGGTCTCGATTCTCGCTCGGCGTTTCAGCTCACGCTGCCAGTCCGCCTCATCGATCTCGGCCCAGCGCTTTTCGAGAGCGGCTTGGTAGGCTGCCCGGTAGCGCTCTTGGATCGTGTCCAGCAGCGGCAGCTTCTCGCCGATGTCGACAACGCTGCTCTTGCGACCGCGCGTCGGGACGATGCCATCATCCATGTCTCGCAAAAGCTGATTGATGTCCTGCCGACGATGTTGGCACGTCCACAATTCCTGAACGCGATCTTGTTCGCTCGCCGACATCGCCAAGACCCTGCAATGCCACGGGATCAGAGTTTCTCCGGGCTGCTGCGCCAGTGGTCCGAGCGCGGCCTTGATCTGCTTTAGCTCGCGACCGAGCAGGCGATAGCGCTCGCGAAGCGCGCCGTACAACGTCGTAATCTCGGCCCAACTGGCGTAGCTTGCCAAGCGTCGGCTGTAATCGAGGCCATCCATGCGATCCACGTAAGGACCTTGGCGGCGACTCAAAAATTCCTCCCGTGTTGGCCAGTCGATCATGGTTCGTTGCTCCCTTACGTGCTACCGGCCATCCGGACCGGCGCGGTTGATGTCAAGCCCGCCCCATCGTTCGCGTGCGCCGCACGAACTCGGCGAGCTTCGGATTGCGCCGGGCGCGTTCGATCTGGTCGGCGAGATCATCCTGCAAGCGGGTGACGGTGGCCTCGTCGGCACTCTCCGGGGCCATCGCTATCGTCATGCCGAGCGCGCGCATCAGCGCTCGCGTGGTTTCGGCGACCCGCACCGCCGCGACGTCGTCGCCGATCATCGACGCCTGCCTGATCGCGGCGCCGATGGCGCTGTAGACTCGCTGCTCGAATACCGGATCATAGCTCATGGCGTCTTCCCGCTTTGTTGCTTGCGCGCGCCGGTCACCGGCTTGATCTGTAGCCGGGCCACCATCTTCTTGCGCAAGTACGGGCGCACGGTGATCATTCCCAGCTCCTGCTTCATCAGCTCCAGATCGACGCGCTCCGTCGCCATCTCGGTGAGCAGCGCCTCGTTCTCGTCCCCGATCATGTCGCCCGTCCGAAGTATCTCCGCGCGCAGTTGCTCCTCGCGCTCGCGGAGCAGCTTGATCTCGGCGCGGACGTCGGCGAGCTGATCAACCGGGTGACGGTTCATCGCGGGCCTCAATCATCGCTTGCAATGCCGCCCAGCGCGGCGACGGCGGCACGTCCTCACCGTCGTCATCCTCGTAACCTTCTTCGTCGGAGTCCTGCATCACGCGCGCCACGTCGGCTCCGACGCGCGCGTAAGCTGCCTCCCACGCGAGGCGATCATGCGCGAAGACGCAGCGGTCGCATTTGCGCAGCAGCTCCAGCCAGCGTTGCAGATCGGCGTCGAGATACAGGATCGAATTTCTGGCTTCCTGCATCGCGCTGCGCAGCTCGGCGGCCGATGTGAAGGCGGTCGTGTTGATCAGCTTCCTGACGGCCAGCGCGAGGATCACGGGATGCTTCGAGATCGACGACCATAGGCCGGTCGCCTTCCCAACGACGTCGCTGACGGGATCGAACATCTCGATGCAAGACGCGAGCAGCGCTTCGGTCTCCACGTTCTTCACTTTGCCGACGGAGCGAAGCAGCACCGACAGCATCGTGTATGCGATCTGAGCTGTGACGACGGGCGTCGCGATCATGTGCGGATGAGCCACTGACCACAGCGCCGTGTGCGCCGCCTCGACGACCACGGCGCGTTTTAGCATCCGGTCGTGATTGAGTTTGGCATTCGGCAAGTTGGCACGATGCAGATTGCTGTTGTGAACGAGCCGCAGCGTGTCGCGCATCTCGTCGCGGCAGCGGCCAGCAACTTCAAGCGGCGAGGCGACTCCACGCATCGTGGCGCCGATCAGCGCGTGGCCCTGCTTCTGGAGTTCACGGAGCGCGACGGCGCTGCCGGGATATTTGATCAGCGCGGTCATGTGCCGTACCAGTTTTTGCTATGAGGGCCGATGAGCTGCGTCAGATAGTCATCGGCGCTCTGCTCCTGATGAGCTTCGGCGACGACGTTGCCGGTGCCGCTGTTGTCGATGGTGACCGCACCCGTGCTCGGCGGTTCGTCGTTCCAGCACTCGCCCTTGATCCACTTCGCGGGGTGCTTGGTGAACTTCGGGTCCTGCCCGGAGCGCTCGGCAGCGTAGCGCGCGGCCCCAGCGTTCATGACGGCGGTGGGCGTCCCGGCCTTGGCTTTGGCGAGGTAGGCCTTCTCGGCGTCGAGCTTGCCGACCTTCAGCGGATAGATGGCCCAGAACTCGGCGAAGGCGGCGTCGAGGTCGATAGTGCTTACATTGTCAGGACTATCGCTGGCTTTTGGTGTGCGCGGTTTTCGATCCGGCGCTCGCGTGTCCTGACCAGCATCACGCGAAGCAACATCGGAGGGCTGAGATATATATCTTCCCTCTCTCTCTTTCTTCGCTTGTCGCTCTTTATGTGCTGCCACCGTATGGCACCCTAAAGTGCCCTTTTTGGCACCCTTGAGGGTGTCACTGGTGACAGGGTAAGCGGGGTCTAACCCTGCCACAGCTTTGGCACCCTTAAGGGTGTCACCACTGACAGGGTAAGACAGGACGTACTGATTGCGCTGGCCCGGTCCTCGGCCGCCGCGCTGAAGCGTGATCCGGCCTGCTTGCTCCAGCAGCGCGATCTGACGATAGACGGAACGCTTCGGGATGTTGCTGGAGGCTTTGATGTCGTCGATGGATGGATCGCAGCGGCCGGACTTCACATGAAGATGGGCGCCGATGGCCAGCGCGACCCGTACAGCGACGTGCGGCAGATCGGAGGCAAGGACGGCACGCATCCAGTCGTCGCGCTCTAGGAAGGTGCGGGGCTGCTTGGCTTCGGTATCCGGCATTGCGTGCCTCTCGGCTTCGCGCTACCGTCACCTCCGCCAGCCAAGGCACAGATGACGATCAGCGACAGAGAGTGATGCGCCGCCCCGGCTCTAGCCCCCTTGCCGGGGCGGTCGCGTGTTTGGGTCTCGGCTCGCTCACAGTCGCACGCTCTCAATGCCCGAGCTTTGAAAGCCGGGGACACTTTGGATTCGCGTGCGGTGTTGATGATCATGACGGGCAAGTCCGCATGCGTAGCGCTCGACAAAAAGCCGCTGTAATAGCGCTGCTGTTTTGAAGCGATACCGCGTGGCCTGATCGATCTCTGTCGCCAAGGTCCGCTGTTGATCTTCGGCTTGCCCGCCAGTGGATTCAGGAAACTGGCCCGAGAGAGAAACTGGGCCAGTTTAATTCAGACAGACGCCGCCCTAGTGTCTGCGATCTTCTTAGTCGCGGCCGCAGCGTCCGCCTCGCGCGCGATTAGCCACTCATTCGCGGCCTGCACCGAGATCATCGTTCGCGAGCCTACCTTCATCAGCCTCGGCGCTTTGCCTTGGCGCTTCAGCTTGTAAAAGAAATCCTCGGAGATGCCGAGCGCCGCGCAGAATTCGAGGATGCTGAGCGCGAGACGGGCCGGTTCGTTGTCGGTCCCGTTGAAATCAGGAGCGGGCGTCCTATCGACGACCAGCTTGGCAGCCGGTCGTTCTATCATTCCGCGTCGGGCCATGGTTCGCTCTCCCGGATGATTTGCTATCAAGCGTCAACAGTATGCAGGAGAGGCAAAGGCGCAACTGACCAAAAGCCAGTTGTATGGCTTTAAGCCAGTTCGCCCCTTAGAAAGCTGGAGAAAATTGCTGTTTGCGTGCTCGAAAAAAATTTTCAAAGCACTGCATTCGATTCCCGTCTGTTTTTGCGCGTGTGGGTTGATTGCTAAAAGCCAGTCGTCACCGCATCGCCACGACATTGCCGCCGCTAGGCGGCTCGTGTTGCAGCAACGCGACGCGCGAAATGTCGTCGCTGTGCTCGGTGATGTACTTCGAATAATTCCGCTCGATCATGGCGACGCTGGTGTTGTGCAGCGATGCGACCAGCCTGATCGGCACGTTCTTCAACAGCATCCTTACGATGCTGCTGTGCCTGAGCGCATAGGCGGTGACTTCAGCGGGGTCGAGACCGATGGCGGTGACGATGTGATCGACCTGCCGGTGATAGGTCTGTCCCGGATTGTCGCCCCACGGGGTGCCGTCGCTCTGCAACAGCAAGGGCGCATCGTCGGCGCGGCCCTTCGCAGCGTCCTTCAGCCGGGCCGCCAGTTGCAGCGTGATTGGCACGCTATAGCGCTCGGCTTTTTTCTTTGAACGATTGCGCCCGCCGCCCTTCGCGGACTTCGGCATCATCAGCTTCGGCCGCACCGGGTGGTCGTGGAGGTCCTCGACGCGCAGCCGCACGGGTTGGCTGGGCCGCGCCCCGGTCACGGCGAGCGTGTCCATCAGCAAGCCGAGTTGCAGATCGCGCGCGTAGGCCTCGACCACGAAGGCGCGCACCTTGTCGTCGGTCAAGATCACGTTGCGCACCTCCTGCGCATCGGGCAGCCCGGCGAGGCCGATGGTCCATTGCTCGCGGTTGGTGATGCGCTTGCTGTCCTGCTGCGCGGCCTGCTCCAGCGCTGCGCACAGGCAGCGGCAGAGCCGGTTGACGGTGCTCGGTGCCATGACGTCGAGCAGGCTGTCGCGCCACTTGCGCAGCTCGCTGGCCCCGAGCAACGGCACCGGCTTGGACAGCAGCGACGCGGTCAGATGAACGCGCGGCCATTCGGCATTGTAGGGGTTGGCATTGCGCGCGATCAGGTCGCGCCTGTAGGCCGTCAGTGCGGCCTCGACGGTGACGGGCGCGGTGTCGGCGCCGCCGTCCTCGCCGAGCGCCAGCTTCTTGGCGACGTCCTGCACCTCGAAGAATGTCAGGATGGTCTTGCCATTGCTCGGATCAAAGTCGTCCGCATCGGCGATTGCCTTGGTCCAGTATTTGCCGTGGCCATGGCTGGCCTTTAGCACCCACGTCCCGTTGCCCTTGTTGCGGCGATAGAGCAGCAGCACGCCGCGTGCGAGCGCGGGGCCGTTGTAGGGCTTGCCGCGCACCGCGAGGGCAAGCCTTGCGGTCGGGGTGTCGAGCTTGCCGTGTCGAACCTTACGCGCCGTGCGGGGCTTGCGTGCCATGTCGTCTGTCCCTTGTTCTGTCACTTCCAGCGTGTGAAGTGCTGTCAGGGCGCTATACGGTCGAGGCGGGTAATCGGCAAGAGCGGGAAGGACTTAGCTCGATTGCTATCAAGCGCCATAAAGCGAAAACGGAAAAGAAATTCCCCTGCGCAGGGAAGGCCGGATGTTGGGCTTCACCTGTATGCCGCTGTGCATCTGTTTTTCGCGCAATTCGCGCACAGCGGACCGTGGGTGCCCAGCCGGCACCCGGTCTTCCCTGCGCCCTCTGTCTTCGGAGGGAGCAAGACGGGAGCAAAACTCGGGCGAGATGTGCCGCGAGGATGCGAGCGTGTGTCTGCGAGCGAGTCTTGAGTTGAAGCAGCGCCATCAGTGGCAACAAACTCCGTCATTGCGAGCGTAGCGAAGCAATCCAGAATTCCTCAATGGAGGGGGCTCTGGATTGCTTCGTCGCAAGGGCTCCTCGCAATGACGACGCGGCGGGCAGGTTCGCTTGCTATCTGGGGCGGATTTTCGGATGTGCTCCCCCTTGCGCCAATCCGCTACCCTCTCGCGGGGCGGAATATTTCCGCGCTTGCCAATCAGCCCGGTGCGGTTCAGAAAAAAGAGCCAAAAAAAGAGCCACGAACGAGACGCGAGCGGAGACTGAAGTTTTGACCATCAAGGGCAAGGCCTACATTGCCGGGATCTACGAACACCCGACCCGGCATGCGCCGGACAAATCCACCGCCCAGCTCCACGCCGAGGTCGCTAAGGGCGCGATCGAGGATGCCGGGATCAGCAAGGATGATATCGACGGCTATTTCTGTGCGGGCGACGCGCCCGGCGGCGCCTGGCCGATGGTCGATTATCTCGGCCTGAACACCAAGAAGCTTCGCCACATTGATTCCACCGAGACCGGTGGCTGCTCCTACATCATCCATCTCGGCCATGCCGCCGAGGCGATCGCCGCGGGCAAATGCTCGATCGCGCTCGTGACGCTCGCCGGCAAGCCGCGCACCGGCGCGATGCCGCCGCGCGCTTCCGGCGCCGAGGTCGATTTCGAAACCGCTTACGGGGCGACCACGCACAATGCCTATGGCATGTGTGCCATGCGCCACATGCACGACTATGGCACCACCTCCGAGCAGCTCGCCTGGATCAAGGTCGCGGCCTCGCATCACGCGCAGTACAATCCACATGCGATGCTCAAGGACGTCGTCACTGTCGAGGACGTCCTGAACTCGCCGATGATCTCCGATCCCCTGCATCGCATGGATTGCTGCGTCGTCTCCGACGGCGGCGGCGCGCTGATCGTGACGACGCCGGAGATTGCCAAGAGCCTGAAGAAGCCGCTGGTGCGCCTGATCGGCCATGGCGAGGCGATGAAGGGCCCGCGCGGCGGCAAGGATCTCGACCTCACTTACTCCGCCGGCGTCTGGTCCGGTCCGCGTGCGTTCGAGGAAGCCGGCATCACGCCGAAGGACATCAAATACGCCTCGATCTATGACAGCTTCACCATCACCGTGCTGATGCAGCTCGAAGACCTCGGTTTCTGCAAGAAGGGCGAGGGCGGCAAGTTCGTCGCCGACGGCAACCTGATCTCGGGCGTCGGCAAGCTGCCGTTCAACACCGATGGTGGCGGCCTCTGCAGCAACCACCCCGTCAACCGCGGCGGCATGACCAAGATCCTCGAGGCCGTCAGGCAGCTGCGCGGCGAGGCGCATCCGAAGGTGCAGGTCAAGAATTGCGATCTCGCCATCGCCCACGGCACCGGCGGCCTCCTCGGCGTCCGCCACGCCGCCTCGACCGCCATTCTGGAGCGCGTGTGATGAGCGAAGTGAAAAAGTATCCGGCCCCGGTGACGAATCCCGAGACATCAGCGTTCTGGGACGCCGCGAAAGAGGGCAAGTTCATGATCAAGCGCTGCACCGCCTGCGGCGAAGCGCATTACTTCCCGCGCTCGATCTGCCCGTTCTGCTACTCCGACAAGACGGTGTGGGAGCAGGCCTCGGGCGAGGGCACGATCTACACCTACAGCTTGATGCGGAAATCGCCGACCGGTCCTTACGCCATCGGCTACGTCACGCTGAAGGAGGGGCCATCGGTGCAGACCAATTTCGTCGACTGCGATCTGGAGAAGCTCAAGATCGGTCAGAAGGTGAAGGTGGTGTTCAAGCCGACCGACGGCGCCCCGCTGCCGTTCTTCACGGTGGCTTGATTGCTTTCTTCCTTCCCCCCTTGCGGGGGAAGGTGGCGCGAAGCGCCGGATGAGGGGTTCTCTCCACGGAGAGAATCTTCAATGTGGAAGCAACCCCTCACCCAAACGCGTATGTGGCCGGCACCTCGGAGCCCTCTCCCGCAAGGGGAGAGGGCGCATCAGTAAGCGCCGGTGAAATCCCGGGAGAAACCAGAAGAATGTCCGCCAGATACGAAGAGCTCAAAGGCCTGAAAAATCTCGGCCAGAAATACGCCTACACCGATCGCGAGGTGATGCTCTACGCCTACGGCATCGGCCTCGGCGCAGATCCCATGGACGAGAACGAGCTCGCCTTCGTCAACGAGGGCACGTTCACGCCGCGGCCGCTGAAGGTGGTGCCGACCTTTGCTTCAGTCGCGGCCTGGGGCTCGGGCCCGGGCGAGATGAATCTCAACCGCGTCATGGTGGTCGACGGCGAACGGGACATCACCTTCCACCAGCCGCTGCCGGTCGCCGCCAACATCACCGCCGACTCCTCGGTGCTCGAAGTCTACGACAAGGGCAAGGACAAGGGCGTGGTCATCGTTCACCAGACCGTGCTGAAGAACGAGAAGGGCGAGAAGCTGGCAACGCTGGTCGCCTCGCGCTTTGCCCGCGGCGATGGCGGCTTCGGCGGGCCGAACCTGACCCAGCCCGATCCGCACAAGATCCCATCGCGCGAGCCGGACAAGACCATCGACATCACCACGCGCCCCGACCAGGCGCTGGTCTATCGCCTCTGCGGCGACCGCAACCCGCTGCACTCCGATCCCGAGTTCGCCAAGAAAGCCGGCTTCCCGCGTCCGATCCTGCACGGCATGTGCACCTACGGCATCACCTGCCGCGGCGTGCTCCAGACCTATGCCGACTACGATGCGAGCGCCTTCCGTCAGCACGTCGCGCGGTTCTCCTCGCCGGTCTATCCCGGCGAGACCGTGACCATGGACCTCTGGAAGGACGGCAACGTGATCTCGTTCGAAGCCAAGGTGAAGTCGCGCGGGGTGACGGTGATCAAGAACGGCAAGACGGTGCTGGGTTAGTGGGCACCGGCGTTTCACTCCCTCGCCCCGCTTGCGGGGAGAGGGTCGGGTGAGGGGCTCTCACCACGAGTCGGGACGGTATTGAGACCTGTACCCCCTCACCCGATCGCTACGCGATCGACCTCTCCCCGCAAGCGGGGAGAGGTGGAAGAAAAACAAACAGGGAGACGCCACCATGGGACTACTCGACGGCAAGGTCGCGCTGATCACCGGCGCGGGCGGCGGGCTCGGTGAGGCCTACGCAAAGCTGTTCGCGCGGGAAGGGGCCTCGGTCGTGGTCAACGATCTCGGCGGTCCCCGCGACGGCTCCGGCGCCGACAAGTCCATGGCGCAGCAGGTCGTGGACGCGATCAGGGCCCAGGGCGGCAAGGCGGTCGCCAACGGCGCCGACATCTCCACCATGGAGGGCGGCCAATCGGTGTTCGACGACGCCATCAAGCACTTTGGCCGCGCCGACATCCTGGTCAACAATGCCGGCATTTTGCGCGACCAGACCTTTCACAAGGCCAGCGAGGCCGACTGGGACAAGGTCATCAAGGTCCATCTGAAGGGCACCTTTTGTTGCACCATGCCGGTGTTTCGCTGGATGCGGGAAAACGGCGGCGGCGTCATCGTCAACACCTCCTCGACATCAGGGCTGATCGGCAATTTCGGCCAGACCAACTACGGCGCCGCGAAGGGCGGCATCTGGGGCCTGTCCAACGTGCTCGCGATCGAGGGCCGCAAGTACAACATCCGGATCTGGACGCTGGCCCCGGGTGCCCTGACCCGCATGACCGCAGACCTGCCCCGCTATAAGGAGAACCCCGGCGCCGCGCTCGGGCCGGACGGCATTGCGCCGGCCGTGCTATACATGGTCAGCGATTTGTCGGGCGACCAGACCGGCAAGGTGCTGGGCGTGTCCGGGCCCCGCGGCGTGCGCGAGATGCGGATGATGGAAATGGAAGGCTGGAAGCCGCCGCACTCGGGCTGGAACGCCCAGGACATTGTCGATCATGCCAAGGAGATCTTCTTCTCCGAGGAGCAGATCAAGATGGGGGCACGGCGGTTTTAGAAGGCCGTCATCCCGGGGCACGCGAAGCGTGAGCCCGGGATCCATACTCCGGATCATGGTTATGGATTCCGGGCTCGCGACTGCGTCGTGCCCCGGAATGACAGATTAGAGAAAGACGAGGACCGATGAAACTCACCGCCGACGCCAAGGGCACCTTCGCAATCGCGCCGACGCCGTTCCACGACGACGGCCGGATCGACGAGCGCTCGATCGACCGCCTGACCGATTTCTACGAGGAGGTCGGCTGCGACGGCGTCACGGTGCTGGGCATTCTCGGTGAAGCCCCCAAGCTTGATGCCGTCGAGGCCGAGCAGGTCGCGGTGCGCTACGTCAAGCGCGCCAAGAAGATGCAGGTGATCGTCGGCGTCTCCGCGCCGGGCTTTGCCACCATGCGTTCGCTGGCCAAGGCTTCGATGGATGCGGGCGCGGCCGGCGTCATGATCGCGCCGCCGCCCTCGCTTCGCACCGACGACCAGATCATCGGCTATTTCAAGCAGGCGGCGGAAGCCATCGGCCCTGATGTGCCCTGGGTGCTGCAGGACTATCCGCTGACCTTGCAGGTGGTGTTCACCCCCGCCGTGATCCGCAAGATCGTCATGGACAATCCGAACTGCGTGATGCTCAAGCACGAGGACTGGCCGGGCCTGGAGAAGATCTCGACACTACGCGGCTTCCAGAAGGACGGCTCGCTCCGTCCGCTCTCGATCCTCTGCGGCAATGGCGGCACCTTCCTGGACTTCGAGATGGAGCGCGGCGCCGACGGCGCCATGACCGGCTATGCCTTCCCGGAGCTCCTGATCGACGTCGTGAACCTCTCCAAGGCCGGCAAGCGCGACGCGGCACATGACATCTTCGACGCGCATCTGCCGCTGATCCGCTACGAGCAACAGCCCGGCGTCGGCCTCACCGTGCGCAAATACGTGCTGCAGAAGCGCGGCATCATCGCCTCCAGCGCGCAGCGCAAGCCTGGTGCGACGATGACGGCAACGGCGAAGGCCGAGGTCGACTATCTCTTGTCGCGGGTCGCCCGTTTCGACAAGCGCGCCAATCTCGGCCCGCAATCCAGCGCCGCAGGCTAGTTGCATGGCCGAGACATCAGCATCACGCCCGGCCTCGACGATCCTCCTGCTGCGCGACGGCGCGAGGGCCGACGGCGAGAGCCGCGGCGAGATCGAAGTCTTCATGATGGTCCGCCATCATCAGATCGAGTTCAACTCGGGCGCGCTGGTGTTTCCCGGTGGCAGCGTCGATGCCGGCGACAACGAGATCGTGGCCCGCGCCGACCTCTATTCGGGCGGCGAAGGCTTGAGCGAAGCGGATCGCGGCTTTCGGATCGCCGCGATTCGCGAGACCTTTGAAGAAAGCGGCATCCTGCTCGCGCGGTCCAAGGACACAGGCGCGCCAATCGATGCCAAGCGCGCCGGCGAGATCGCCGACGCCTATCGCGTCGCCCTCAACGAGCACAAGATCAGCTTTCTGAAGATCCTCGACGACAACGGCCTCCAGCTCGCGCTCGACACGCTGGTGCCTTACGCGCACTGGATCACGCCGGAGGGCATGCCGAAGCGGTTCGACACCTGGTTCTTCCTGGCCGCCGCACCGCCCGACCAGCTCGGTGCCCATGACGGACGGGAATCCACCGATTCGATCTGGGTGTCGCCGCGCGAGGCGGTGGAGGGCGGGGAGAGCGGCCGTTTCAAGCTGCCGTTCCCGACCACACGCAACCTGATCCGCCTCGCCAAGCAGGGAAGCGTGAGTGCGGCGCTGGAGCACGCCCGTGGCCTCTCGATCGTCACGGTGATGCCGGTGATGACCAAGACCGAAACCGGCCGCCAGCTCCGCATCCCCAGCGAGGCCGGCTATGACGGCGAGGTGTTCGAGGTCGGGGCCGTCGGCTAGTACATTTCGACGAGTAGCGAAGTATCGACGAATCCCGGCCCGCAGGGCAGGCAGCGTCAAACTGTCGTAAAGCTGAAGCGGGCGCCAGGTCCTGATATTAACGATATTCTGTGTCCCGAGGCATGTTCCCCCCGGGCAGCAATACGTCGTATATTGGACCTCCAGCAGTCCGGTCCTCAACCACCAATGTCCGCCGAATTGACGCCGCCCCCTGAGAAAAGGCGAACCTTCTCGCTCTCCATCGGCCAGCTCACCTTCGGTAGCTTCCTGTTGGTGCTGGCGGTGATCATTGTCACCTCGACTGCGAGCGTGATCGCGATCCGGCACATCGACACGACATTCGCCGAGCTGCAGCGGCTGCAGAGCGTCGGCGACCTCGCCGAGGACATCGATCGCCGCATGAACGAACTGCGTCTTGCCGCGCGCGACTTCGTCACAGATCCCGGTGCCGGCATCCAGTTCCAGCAGGTCGGCGAGGCGGCCTCGACGCTCAGCGACATCCTGAAGAAGACCCGCATCGAGCTCGCGCCCGAACAGCAGGACATGATCGACGGGGTCAGCGAACGGCTCGCGACTTATCGCACAGGCCTGGAGCGGATCTCCACCCTGATCGACCGCCGCGCCCAGCTGCTCGCCGGACTGCCGCCGCTGCGCGAACAATTCGACGCAGCGGTCGAAGGCACCGCGGACCGCGAGCTGGCGTCCCGCCTGTCCGAGGCACAGGGCCGGATCGCGATCGGGCTGCTCGCGCGCAACCCGTCCGCAGCCGAGCAGGCTGCACAGGGAATGCGGGGGCTCGATATTGCCGATGCCAAGCTGAAGTCGGCGGTGAACGACTATGCCGAGGCGATCATGGCCGTCGCCGTCCGCGAGCGGCAGATCGCCGACATCGATCGCGAGGTGCTGGGAACGGAAGGACGGCTGATCGGCCGCGTCACCGAATTGCTGCGCGAGGTCAGCTCCCGACGCGGCCACGTGCTGTCGCGCGATTTTGCCCGCACGCTGACCGAGGCGCGATGGCAGAGCATCGTGCTCGGCACGGTCGGCGTGCTGATCGGCATCGGCGCTGCCTGGTTCGTGGTTCGCAGGACGGTGCGTCCGCTCGCCCAGATCGCGCGATCCATTCGCGCGCTTGCCGCCGGCCGGAAAGATGTCTCAATTCCGTCCGCCGACCTCGGCAATGAGATCGGCGACATTGCGCGGGCGGCCGAAGTGTTTCGCCGCGCGCTGGAGGAGGCCGACACCGCGCGCGAGGCGGCGGTGCGCGCGCTCACCGAGCAGCGGCTCGCCGAGGAGAGCTATCGAAAACTGTTCGAAGGCTCCATCGACGGCATCTACGTGACGACGCCGGCCGGTGACCTCCTCAACGCCAATCCCGCGCTGGCGCGCATGATGGGCTATGACAGCCCGCAGCAGCTGATCGACAGCATCAGCGATATCGCCCACACGATCTACGTCCACCCCGAGGCGCGCGCCGAATACCAGCGGTTGATGGCGCGCGACGGCATGGTGCGCGAGTTCGAGTATCAGGTGCGCCAGCGCAGCGGCGACATCCTCTGGCTCTCCGACAGCGCCACGGGCGTGCGGGACGAAGCGGGCAACATCATCCGCTACGAGGGCACGCTGCGCGACATCACCGACCAGAAGCGGGCGGAGGAAGCCATCGCCGAAGGCCGGCGCCTGCTCCAGCAGGTCATCGACACCGTGCCGGCGGTGATCAACGTCAAGGATCGCAATCTACGCTACGTGCTGATGAACCGCTACATGGCCGGCATCTTCGGCATCGAGCCCGGCGAGGCGCTCGGCCGCACCACGGCCGACCTGATGTCGCGCTACGGCGCATCCAAGTCCGACGAGAGCGACAAGCGGGTGCTCAAGCTTCGAAAAGGTCTCGGTTTCTACGAGGAGGAGTATCAGGACGCCTCCGGCAACATGCGGCAATGGCTGGTCAACAAGTTGCCGTTGCTCGACGCCGAGGGCGAGATCGAGCGGATCGTGACCGTTGCGCTCGATATCGGCGAGCGCAAGCGGGGCGAGCAGGAGATGCGCAAGGCCAAGGAAGCCGCCGAAACCGCGCTGCGCAATCTCCGCGAGACCCAGGCCTCCCTGATCGAGGCCGAGAAGCTGGCCGCGCTCGGGCGCCTCGTCGCCGGCGTCGCCCACGAGGTCAACAATCCCGTCGGCATCAGCCTCACCGTCGCCTCCGCGCTGGAGCGCAAGACCGCCATGTTCACCGCCGAAGTCGAGCGCGGCGAGCTGCGCCGCTCCACGCTCAACGACTTCCTCAGCACCAGCCGCGATGCGTCCTCACAGCTCGTCTCCAATCTCAACCGCGCCGCCGAGCTGATCCAGTCGTTCAAGCAGGTCGCCGCCGACCGCAACTATTCGGATCAGCGTACTTTCGATCTCGGCGACCTCACCGAGCAGGTGGTGATGAGCCTGCGGCCGGGCCTGCGTAAGCACAATCTGACGCTCAACGTCGAGTGTCAGCCGGACCTGACCATGAACAGCTATCCCGGCCCGTACGGCCAGGTGCTGACCAATCTGTTTCTGAACTCGGTGGCGCACGCCTTCCCGGACGGCCGGCCCGGGACGATCGAGATTCAGGTGCGCGAGTCCGGCAAGGACAACGTCGAGATCATCTTCTCCGACAATGGCTGCGGCATGTCGCTCGACGTCCGTCGCCGCGCCTTCGATCCGTTCTTCACCACGCGGCGCGACCAAGGCGGCACCGGCCTCGGGCTGCACATCGTCTACAGCATCGTCACCAACCGGCTCGGTGGCCGGCTCGATCTCGATTCCGAACCGGGTGGCGGTACGCGCATCCAGATGATCCTGCCGCGTGTGGCGCCGCTCGAACAGGCCGCGGAATAGCTAATCGACGTCTGCAAGCTTGTGCAGCGTCGCGCCGAAGATCTGGCTGGCCTTGCCGACCAGCGCGGTGCCGGTCATCTGTCCGCGCGTGTCCGTGAACGTGCCGGTGACGCCGATGCCGACCGGGGCAGGGCCGCCGAACAGCGGATTGTCATCGCCTCGAGGCGAGGTGTGCCGTTGCACCAACACCTCGCCCTTGAAGCTGTTGTTGTCCTTCACCGTGTAGCTGCCGGTGTAATACAGGTAGGCATCGCCGCCGAGAATCTTGCCGTCGCGGAAGAGAATCACGCCGCTGCCCTTGCCGACTCGACCATCGAGCAAGGTGACGTGAATTGAATAGAGGCCGTTTTTCATAACGTCCCGTGGGCCGGCCGCCATCGCCCAATGGCGCAACCGGTCCCGCTTTTATGCCAAAGCCCATCCGTGCGCGCAACGAGGCAGTTTGCCGGGCCGGTCGCGGCGGCCTGCGAGCCGTAGTTGTTCCGGCTTATCCATGACACCGTCGTGACGCTCTGATGGTGAGGCGAGGCCCGACGTTGCGAATCAGAGTTGGCCCGCGAAATGCATAACCATTGTTGCACTGGCCGCGGGGTGCTGGAGCAAGACGAACGTGACCAACTGGATCGATTCCGGCGGCAATGAGCCGCGTCTGTGCAGTGCGCGTCCCACGAATTGCAAAAGCGAACAACGGCGGATTGGCAATGCGATACGCCGGGCAAACCTGACGAGGCTGGCGCCCGCCTTGGCTTTGATCGCGCTCGCAGCCTCCTCGGGGCACGCGCGTGACCGCGGGCAGTTTGTCAACACCAATCCCGAATTGAAGGCCTGGTTCGACAGTCTGCGCAGCGGCAAGGGGCCTTGCTGCTCCGATGCCGACGGTTCGGCGCTCTCGGACTCCGACTGGGACAGCAAGGACGGGCATTATCGCGTTCGCGTCCCGCGCTATGGCTTTGCGCTCGATGGCCAGCAGCAGGAGCTCGTCTGGGTCGACGTGCCCGCGGAGGCCGTGATCTCGGAGCCGAACCGGGTGGGACGCACCATGGTCTGGCCGATCTACGGCTACATGGGTGTCACCATCCGCTGCTTTATGCCCGGTAGCATGACTTAGCCTTCGGGCGTGACGTCGTCGCCGGCTCGGATGCCTGGACGGCGGGGCGCCCCGTCGCGTCAGGTATATTTCTTGTCGCGCTCGAGCAGCTCGATCGAGATGCCTTCGGGCCCGCGGATGAAGCAGATGCGTACGCCGGGACGAATGGTCGTCGGCTCGCGCGTGAACGTGACGCCCTTGGCCTTGATCTCGGCGGCGACCGCGTCGATGTCCTTCACCGTCAAGCCGAAATGGTCGAGGCCCTGATGCGGGTGCGGAGGTGGCGGGCTGACGGCGCTGTCGCCCTCGAGTGGCGCGATGAAGATCCTGGCTCCGCCGAGGTTCACGTCGATTCGTCCCGGCGCGCGCACGATCTCGCCACCAAGGATGTCCTGCAGCCAGGCCGCGGTGGCCTCCGGATCGGGGCTGCGCAGATGGACGTGATCCCAAGCGACGGCGAACGGCATTTCATAATCTCCCAACGGGTCTTTTCGATGCTATGGCGCATGCTAGCAGTATCGCCGGTGGCCACCACCGCCGTTGCCGACTCGCATGACGTTGGGGGAACCTTAGTTCGTCGCCCGAATTAACGTAAGCTGTGACTAAATCCATCTTCGATGGTGCTGCGGTCGCGATCGGTGTGCAACCATGAATGCGAGGCTCGACCGACTCGGATTGGGGCGCTTGGCCGGCACCGGCGAACGACTGGCGCGGGCGGTGACGATTGCGAGCGTCTCATTTGGCCGAAGCCTTCTATGGCTGCTGGCGGCAATCATCGCCGGTTGCGGCATTTGGATGCTGCTACCTCTCTCCAAGGGCAACAGTGCTGAGCCGGTGAGGCCTGAGCTGGCGGCTGTTGAAGCGCCTCCCTCCGGCGATGCGTCCAAAATAGCCTCGCCAGTATCCGAAGCTCAGGTGCCGGCGACAGCAGAACTTGGTCGTCTCAGGATTTCATCACAGACCTGGCGTCGCGGCGGCCTCGGCTCCAAAGCCCTGGTGACGTTCACGCTGCGAAACGACAACGACTATGCCGTAAAGGATGTCGAGATCGTCTGCGCCTTCACGCGGCGCGATGGAAGTCATCTGACCGACCGCAGCCGCGTGCTGGCGGATCCGGTCAGCATGAAGAGCCGCAAGACCTTCGTGCGTATCCCAATCGGCTTCGTTAACGTGAATGCCGATCAGGCAAAATGTTCCCCGATTGCAGCACGCCGTGCTTGAAGGCGACTTGTCCCGGTAGCTGAAAAGTTACCTTCTGCGGTCCTTGGCCGAAAACTATGCATCACCATTTGAACCGAACGGCTGGGCCAGGAACCAATTGGAAGATCGCCTGTTGAGGCGAGCAGAGCCCACGCGGGGATGCGGGGGGCGGAGCGCGGCCAATGCCCATCTTTAGGTATTTCATCTTTGTCGGTGGAGCTTTGCTCACACTGCTGCTCGCGGCGAACGTGGTTTTCCCGGCGCCGTCGCCCGTAGCGCACGTGGTCGCGACTGCAGGCAACGACCAGCCGCTGATCCGAATCCGGTCCGATCGTCATCTGCCTGAGCGCGTCGTCCTCGACACCAGCCAGCCGACGATTGTCGCACCCGGTGTTCAAACCGCCGCAGTTGCGGCTCCCCAGCCACCGGTACAAGAGAGCCTGTCGCCGGCTTTGGCCGAGATGTCGGCCAAGACGCGGGTGCGCGAGACCTTCGCCCAGTTCACGCCAGAGCCGAGGGCCGGGACCGCCGCAGCCAGGAAGTCCGACGCGGGCCAGCCCCAGACGTTCCAGGCCCAAGCGTCTCCTGTCCAGGCTCAGCCCAAGCGTAAGATCGTCAGGACGCAACCGGCGCATCAGCCGGGCCGCCCCATGATGCAGGTCGCTCAGCAGCCGCATTTCGGCCTCTTCAACACGACCTGGTAACAGCGCCTTCGGCTGCCTAATCGAGCTGGGAAGGGCTTTTTATTGGCCGGCCTCTCTGCTAATTCGAACCAATCCGACCGCCGTCGGGTGTACTGGCTCCTCGCCAGTGCCGGCCGGCGGATCTCGGTGGCCCGCTACTCGGGCCAGGGCGCTCGTAGCTCAGCTGGATAGAGCATCGGATTTCGATTCCGAGGGTCGGAGGTTCGAATCCTTCCGAGCGCGCCAGTCCTCTTTGTTCCATATATGTTCTAAAGCGGCGAGGATGCCGGGTCACCGCCGCGAGGGCCTGCGGCGTCCATCAGCCTGCCGGGACACCGCTTTGCCGGCCGCGTGCCAGAGTGTCGGAGGGCGCCTCGTGGAAGATCGCGCGGTAGGCTGCGGCAAATTCGCCAAGATGATGGAAGCCCTGGGCACGTGCGCAGGTGGCCACCGTGACGCCGCCCTTGAGGAGGCGGGCGCGGGTCGCCCACAGCCTCTTCAGGCGAATGTACTGGTGCAGGCTCATGCCCCGCACCTTGCTGACGGCGCCGCCGAGGGTACGGATCGAGACGTCGAACTCGCGGGCGAGATCGGCTGTATAGATCGGCGCGGTCGGATAGGTAGCGACGTAGTCGTCGATGCGCTGCACGAGCTTGATCGCCCGCTCGCTGTGGACCGAGGTGCTCCGATCCGACGTCGAATCGATTCGAAACAAATCGTCGAGCGCGAGCAGCAGGCCTTCCTGCAGATGGGCCGCAACCTCGGTCGTCTCGAACAGGCCTGGCTGCACTGACGCGGTGCGCAGGATATCGAGCAGGAGCTGTCGGGTGTGGAGCAGGGCGGGCCGGTTCGCGACATGGGCGCGCAAATGGTCGGCGCGGTCGAACCAGCCCCGGTCTCTCAGCTCGGGGGAGAAGATGATCATGGCGTGATGATTGGTCCGGGGCTCGACGAAATGGCACTCATCGTTGCCGTGGAGGGCAGCGAAGAAGCGGGCGTCGAGATCCACACCTTTGAAGTTGACCTGAAGATCGTCGCTCATCGACAGGATCACCATCCCGCCCGGCATGCGATAGGCGGTATCTAGGATCCGCGCGAACGATCTCATTACGATGATGCGGCACGCCGGCAGGGAGACGATGGCTCGGGCCGCCGCGAAGTTCGGGATGTCGAGCGGAATGCTCCTCGCATCCTCCATCGTCTCAATCGGCCGAAACGCATCGACATCGGAGAAGCCGATCAGTTGAAGCGCAGAGGAAGGAGCGAGGTCGTCGAACAACATGATTCTGGCGGGCCGCTGAAATGAGACAATCAAATGAACGTCGCTGCATCATCAATGGCGAAGCATCGAGTTTCAGTAAACCGAATTTCAGGGCCGTAGTATTGCGGACATCATGTCATGAGATCCGACGCTCTGCACCTTCATGTTGACGGCACCGAAACACGATCGGTTAAATCGTCATAAGTGACCTTTTCGGCTGATCTCATCTTTGATCTAGATCAAACATGAACGGCTTCGGGCCAGTGATCCACTGCGCAAGACATGATCTCGCAAAAGAAGGGGCCCGAAGGCCCCTTCAAACGTCACCAGCGGCGATAGCCGTAGTACCCATAATGGCGCGGCCCGTAGTAGCGCGGCGGCCCATAGTACCGCGGGCCGTAATAATATGGCCGCGGCCTGTAGGAGTAGCCATAATAGTTCGGCCGCCACCAGCACCGTCCCCAGGCGTCGCAGACCATGCGGACCTGCTCGACGCCGGAGACCTGCGGTGTCGCAGGTGCAGGCGCGATGGGCATGGCGGATGCCGTCGACGATGCAACGAGAGCGCCGAACAGGAACGCGGCCAATCGGCCAGTCGTGAGGTTCATGATGTCTTTCTCCGCTTACGCGATGCAGGATATCGAGGTTGTTCTGATCAAATTGTGGCCGAACCGAAATGTAATACAGATGAACAAACCTTCGGCGAGCTGACCCTTACGTCACGGCTCGGCAGCGGGCCGTAGGCCGGGCAGGCCGTGTCGTGACTCGAGCTTGATCCTGCGCAATTCGCAAGCTTGCCTTGGCTCTTACTGTCGCCGTCATGGCAGCGGCGTGGTGCCTGCTGCCGGGCAAGGTGAGCTGAATGCGAGTCATTCCAGATCTGTCGATCTCGCCGGAGAAGGTGTTCTTCGTCATCTCGAAATCGCGCCGGTCCGACAGCGAAGCGGGCGGGGGTGGCGTCGTCCTGGACTTCGGCGACGACGACATGAGCTACGGCCGCGGTGGACGCGGCGAAAGCACCGACCGTGCGGAGCTCGCGGGCTTCATCCGCGCTCTCAATGTTGACGAGCAGATCGATCTTGTGGCGCTGACCTGGCTTGGCCGCGGTGACGGTGATCTCTCTGATTGGCGTCAACTGCGCGCCCAGGCCGCCCAGGCTCACAACCAGCGTACCGCCTCCTACCTGATCGGTACGCCAATGCTCGCCGACTATCTGGAGGAGGCGATGACGCAATTCGGCAAGTCCTTCGAGGAATTCGAAGAACAGCTCTGATGCCGGATGCGGCGTCTGCAAGTGAAGGAGAAGTTGCGATGGACAAGATGAGAATGGACAAGGGTGACTGGCTGGTCGTGTGCGACGGGCGCAAGGCGCTCATTCTGGAAAACCTCGGCGACGAGATGTTTCCGAACCTCCACACCAGGGAGGTGCACGAGCAGCCCAATCCCGCGACCGCCGCTCAGGGGGCCGACGCGCCGGGCCGGTTGCATGGCGCAGCCGGCAGCGCACGCAGCTCGGTCGAGCAGACCGATTGGCACGACGAGGCCGAGCGCGCCTTTCTGCGGAGCCTGGCCGGCCGGCTCGATGCCGCCGTCAGCTCCGGTGAGACGACGGCCCTGACCATGGTGGCCTCGCCGCGTGCGCTCGGCATGATCCGCGCCGACTATTCGGACGGGCTGCGCAAGGCGCTTCAGGGGGAGGTCGGCAAGGACCTCGTCAAGCTGCCGGTCTACGAGATCGAGAAGCAATTGCTGCGGTCGGGCGCCGCCAAATAACAGAGGAGTCGCAGCGGCCGCGGCGCCTCAGTAGCAGGGGTGCCGCCGGCCGTCCTGACCAATATAAGCGGCCGCGCTGCGGTAGCAGTGGTTGGTCGCCGGGCCGTCATAGTAGGCGAAGGTGCCGGGGGTGATACCCGGGCCGTAATTGTGCAGGTAGCTGATCGGGTAGGGCAGCGGGCTCGCGTAGGAGCGGTGGTACCGGTGGCGGCCGTTCGCCTCCGCGAGGGCGGGGGCCAGGACCGCAGCCGTCAAGGCCGCAACCGCGGCGACACGCGTCAACTTGCTCATCTCGATTCTCCGGAACCCGCTCGAATGGTCAGCCTGTTATAGCAATTTCGAGCGGCCAAGCATCGCTCCGGAGGCCAGAAATCAAGGCCAATCCCGCAGATTTCCGGGTGGGTGTGACAGAATTGCCGGACATGCGGCCAAAGCTGCCCATTTTTGGCCTTTTCGGGATGCTTAACGAATTCCCCACACAAGTATGACCAAAGACTATTCGGTTCAGAATTCTTCCGCCGGCCCGGGGGGGCATTTGCCGGCCCCTCGAGTCCGGTACATTCCTGAAGGCCTTCGCCGTCATCTCGCCATGCGCATCACGCTTCCGAGTCTGCTGTTGCTCTGCCTCGCCGCCGCCACGCCCGCGCGCGCCGAGCTGCACATCACGCGCGACCACGGCGGCTATGTCGAGGAGTACAAGGCCAAGTACAAGCGGGTGCGCGAAAAGGGCGAGCGGGTCATCATCGACGGCATCTGCAATTCGGCCTGCACGCTCGTGCTCGGCATCGTGCCGATGAACAAGATCTGCGTGACGCCGCGCGCGAGCCTCGGCTTCCACCAGGCCTATTACGACAAGGCGTTCACCTTCGGCATCAAGGTCACCAGCGCTGAGGGTACCTCCGATCTCATGTCCTACTACCCCGACACGGTGAAGGACTGGATTCGCCGCAATGGCGGGCTCACCACCGACATGAAGAAAATTAAGAACGGGGTCGAGCTCTGGAAGATCGTCAATCCCTGCCCGGACGAATGGTGAGCGGCTGAGACGGACCGCGATCCTCCGTCGCAGCGCAGCATATCGTCACCACGAAATTCGCATTGCCGCATGGCCGAGGGTCGGGCAATGAGGGCGGCAATGAACCATAATCAAGAAACCCTGGCCGCCCGCGCCGCGCCGATCCTGTTCGTGCTGCTCTGGAGCACCGGATTCATCGGGACCAAATACGTCGTCAACAATGCCGATCCCTTGACCTATCTCGCCATCCGCATGGCGATCGTGGTCGGGCTGATGGCAATCATCGCAGGAATCGCCCGGCCGAAATGGCCTGATAGCGCCGGCATCGCGCACAGCGCGGTCGCCGGAATCCTCGTCCACGGCTTCTATCTCGGCGGCACCGCGATTGCGATCGCGCATTCGATTCCGGCCGGCCTGTCGGCGCTGATTCCAGGTCTGCAGCCGATCCTGACCTCGACCATCGCTAATCGCTGGCTCGGCGAACGGGTCACGCCGCTGCAATGGGCCGGGCTCGTGCTCGGCCTCGGTGGGGTGGTGCTGATCCTGCACAACCGTCCGATGACCGGCGAAGCCGGCTCGGCTGGCTCGCCTCGGTGGTCTCGCTGGTCAGCATCACGCTCGGCACGCTCTATCAGCGCCGCTATTGCAATCACATCGACTGGCGCGCCGGCAATCTCGTGCAGTACGTGGCGGTCACCATCTTCTTCGCGGTCGGCGCCTTCCTGTTCGAGGATCGCGTGGTGCACTGGACGCGGGAGTTTGTGCTTGCGCTCGCCTGGCTCGCGGTCGCGCTCTCGATCGGATCGATCGGGCTGTTGTACTGGCTGATCCGCCACGCCGCGGCGACCTCGGTCGCGAGCCTGTTCTATTTGGTTCCGGCCGTCACGGCCCTGATGGCCTATCTGCTGTTCGGAGAAAAGCTGGATGCGATTGCCATTGCTGGCATGGCGCTCTGCGCCGCGGCGGTCTTTGTGGTCAATTGGCGGTCCTGACGGCACGCAGTTCGGCTCGCCGGAAACGCGGAAGTGCTTCAACGCCGAGCAAGCGGCGAGGATAGATGCGGGCTGTCTCCGGGCGCGCCCGCACCCGGAGACGTCTTCCGGTGCGATCAGCGCTTGGCCTTCTTGACCTTCTTCTTCGACTTGCCGGCTTTCTTGGTCGCCTTTTTCGCAGACTTTTTCGCGGCCTTCTTGGACGACTTCTTTGCGGCCTTCTTCGTCGTCTTCTTCGCAGCCTTCTTGGCTTTCTTCTTGGCCGCCTTCTTCGGCGCTACTTTCTTCGCGACCTTCTTGGCGGCTTTCTTCACCTGCTTGACTGCGGTGACTGCCGCGTCCTTGGTCGTTTCCACGGCACTGGTGATCGTCTCCATCGCCTGTTCGGTGATCGGTTTCTCGTCGTCCATATCGTCCCCCACGGTTTGCATGGAGCGATGACGATAGCGGGTTTCGAAATCGTGTCAAAGCGACGCTCAACCTTTGCGGATCTTTGCGTAGGCGGCGAGCGCGCGTTCGCGTGCCCTGGCATGATCGACGATCGGCTGCGGATAGGTCTTGCCGATCGTGATGCCCGCGCTCGCAAGCTCGATCGGCGTTGCCTGCCAGGGCCGGTGGATCAGCTTGGCGGGCAGGGCCTTCAGCTCCGGAACCCAGCGTCGAACATAGGCTCCATCAGGATCGAACTTCTCGCCCTGGAGCTGCGGATTGAACACGCGGAAATAGGGCGCAGCGTCCGCGCCGCAGCCGGCGACCCATTGCCAGTTGGCAGGATTGCTGCCGGCGTCCGCGTCGACCAGCGTGTCCCAGAACCAGGCCTCCCCCTCGCGCCAGTCGATCAGGAGGTGCTTGACCAGGAAGGAGGCCACCACCATCCGCACCCGGTTGTGCATCACGCCGGTGTGCCAGAGCTCGCGCAGGCCGGCATCGACGATGGGATATCCGGTGCGCCCGCGCTGCCAGGCGGTGAGCGCTTCTTTGTCGGGCTGCCAAGGGAAGCGATCGAAGTTCGTCTGCAGGTTTTGGGTGGCGAGCTGGGGATGATCGTGGAGCAGGTGGCGGCAGAATTCGCGCCAGCCGAGCTCGCTCAGGAATTTATCCACACCCTGCCCGAGTGCTGGATATTCCGCCGCGGCAAACCGGGCGGCGTGCCAGAACTGACGCGGGCTGAGCTCGCCGAAGCGCAGATGCGGCGACAGCCGTGAGGTGCCCTCTCGGTCCGGACGGTCGCGGTCGCCCACATACATTCGAACAGTGTGCTTGAGGAAGTCGCGCAGGCGCAGATGGGCAGAGGCGGCACCGGGGCTCCATGCCTCGCGCAGGCCGCCCGCCCAATCGGGCGTGGTCGGCTCGAGCTTCCAGCTCTCCAGTCCATCGCTCGCGATGCTCGGTGCAGGGCGCAGCTGCTTCGGCGCGGGCAGGGGCTTTGGCGGGTCGCCGAGGGCCAGTACGCGGCGCCAGAACGGGGTGAACACGCGCAGGCCCCGGCCGTCCTTGGTGCGGATCGCCGCGGGCGGGACCAGCAAGTCGCCCGGAAAGCTTTGCGCGTGCATGCCGAGCTTCGCAAGGGCCGCTTGGAGCTGTCGCTCAACCGCCTGATGAGGCGCCTGCGCGATCTCGTTCCAGTAGACGGCGCGGGCACCGCTCTGTCGCACCACCTCAGGGATCACCTTGGCCGCCGGTCCTCTGCGCAGGACGAGCGAGCCGCCGCGCGCGGCGATCTCGGCTCCGAGCGCCCGCAGCGACTGCGCCAGCCACCAGCGTGCCGCGCCGCCCGGCGCTCGCCCCGCCGCCTCGTCCAGTACGTAGAGGCAAAGCACCGGCGCTCCGGACTTGGCGGCGGCGTGGAGGGCGGGGTGGTCGGACAGGCGGAGATCGTCGCGAAACCAGACGATGACGGGCGGGGTCAGGGAAGGCCTCGTTTACCAATTGGAAACCGTACGGCGTGCGGCGGTGGGAACCCGTCGTTAATGCGGCTGTAAGTCAATTGCACCAATATGCAGGAATTACGGGGGTCATTCCATCCATGTCCAATCTTCTAACGGCGAAGTTCCTGCCGCGGTTCAAGCTCGGCACCAAAGCGGTCCTGTGCGCGGTGCTGCTGATCGCAATGAACACGGCGCTCGTGGTCGGCGCCGGCTATTGGTCACTGACATCCGCCTTCAATGACCGCGCCCTGCGCGACATCGAGGTCAATCTGCGCACGCTGGGGCTGGCCTTTGCGGAGACCGTTCCCGAAGCCAAGATCACGATCCGAGACGGCGCGGTGGTCCGCGCCGAGATCCCCAAAATGCCCGACTTCAGGGATCACGCCATCGTCGACCGGGCGGTGTCCTATGTCGGCGGCAACGCGACCCTGTTCGTGTTCGACGCGGCGAGCGGACAGTTCATCCGCCGCTCGACCAACGTGAAAAAGGAAAACGGCGACCGCGCCGTCGGGACCCAGCTGGCCGCCGATCATCCGGGGCAGGCCCCGCTGCGCCGTGGCGAGGCCTATAAGGGGCCGGCCACGCTGTTCGGCAAGACGTTCATGACCGCCTATTTCCCGATCGCCGATGGCACCGGCAAGGTCGCCGGCATTCTCTATGTCGGCATCCCCATGGTGCAGTTCGAGGGCATGCTGTCCCAGGCGATGGAGAGCATGGCGGCCGCTGCCGGGCTTGCCGCGCTTCTGGTGCTGGTCCTGACCCTGCTGGTCGTCCGGCGCATCACCCGGCCCCTGACCTCGGTGACGCATTCGCTCACCGCGCTTGCCAACGGCCAGGGCGACGTCGCGATCGAATGCGAGGACCGTGCCGACGAGATCGGCGAAATCGCCCGCACGGTCGCGGTGTTCAAGAGCAACTCGCAGGAGCGGGCGCGCCTGCGCACTGAGCAGGCAGCGGCAACCGCTGCCGCAGCCGAGCAGCGCAAGGCCGAGCTGCGCAACTTCGTCGAGGGGTTCCGCGGCAGCGTCGGCGGCATTCTCGACAAAGTGCTGGCATCGTCCGGCGAGTTCGAGCGCGCCGCGCGACAACTCACCGACGCCGCGCGCTCCACGGCAGATCTGTCGGCGCAGTCGGCGGGAGCTTCCGAAAGCGCCTCCGAGCATGTGCGTTCGGCGGCGTCCGCTTCCGACGAGCTGTCTCAATCCATCTCCGAGATCACCCGCCGGGTGCAGGAATCGAACGAGATCTCCGCCGAGGCGGTGCGGCAGGCCGAAGCGACGGACCAGCGCATCGCGCAGCTCTCGGAGGCCGGCTCGCGCATCGGCGACGTCGTCAAGCTGATCACCTCGATCGCCGAGCAGACCAATCTGCTGGCGCTGAATGCGACCATCGAGGCTGCACGCGCGGGCGATGCCGGCCGCGGCTTCGCGGTGGTGGCTCAGGAGGTCAAGACGCTCGCCGGCCAGACCGCGAAGGCGACCGACGAGATCTCGAACCAGATCGAGAGCATGCAGCTTGCGACCGAGGAATCGGTCGCAGCCATCAAGGCGATCAGCCAGACCATCGAGCGCATCAGCGGCATCGCAGGCTCGATCTCGGCGGCGGTCGAGCAACAGAAAAGCGCGACGCACAACATCGTGGCCAGCGTGCGCGCCGCGGTGTCAGGCACGGCCGATGTCGCGGTCAATGTCCGTCACGCCGCCAAGGGCGCCAGCGAGACGGGCGAAACGTCGAGCCGCATGTTTGCTTCCGCCCAGGCGCTGTCGGGCGAGAGCCTGCATCTGAAGGCCGAGGTCGAGAGCTTCCTCGACCGCGTGCACGCGGCGTGATTCTGGGTCATCATCCCGGGATGGTCCGAAGGACCAGCCCCGGGATCTCGAGATCTCGGGTTCGATGCTGACGCATCGCCCCGGGATGACTTTTTGGGGCCGCTATCCGCGACCGCCAAAAGTCATCTGGGCTGCGGGACGATGCGGATGTAGGGCTTCGGCTCCTTCCAGCCCTGCGGATAGATCGTCTTGGCCTCGTCGTTGGAGACCGAGCCCGCGATGATGACGTCGTCGCCCTGCGACCAGTCGGCCGGGGTGGCGACGCGATGCTTGGCGGTGAGCTGGAGCGAGTCGATGACGCGCAGGATCTCCTGGAAGTTCCGGCCCGTCGTCATCGGATAGACCAGCACCAGCTTGATCTTCTTGTCCGGGCCGATGATGAAGACGTTGCGGACGGTTTGGTTGTCGGCCGGCGTGCGGGTGAGGGGATCGCCAGAGGTCGAGGCTGGCAGCATGCCGTAGAGCTTGGAGACGTTGAAATCGGTGTCGCCGATCATCGGGTAGTTCGGCGCGGCGCCTTGGGTCTCCATGATGTCTTCCGACCATTTGGCATGACGGTCGACCGGATCGACCGAGAGGCCCATCAGCTTGACCCCGCGCTTGTCGAATTCCGGCTTCAGCTTGGCGAGGGCGCCGAGTTCGGTGGTGCAAACCGGCGTGAAATCCTTCGGGTGTGAGAACAAGAGGGCCCAGCTGTTGCCGATCCAGTCGTGGAATTTGATCTTCCCTTCGGTGGTTTCGGCTTCGAAGTCAGGGGCGGTGGCGCCGATCGGAAGTGTCATGATCTTACCTCATCTCATTGAATCTAATCGAGAATTCGTCTCCTGCCGTCACATCCATTATAAGGGCTTCGCCGGCCTAAGTGAACGCCAACTGAACCGGCTCAAGTAAAATGTGAATTCCTTCTTTGAAGAGCCGATTTTCTAGCAACTTATTGTTACAGCGGCAGCTGCGGCGAAACAGCTCCACCCGGGGTCACACGGTCTCGCTCGCCCCGATAATGCCTTTTATGACTTTCATCACGCTCGCCCGGCGCGTTCTAGAACCAGATTGGTCCTGATAGCGACCAATTGGCAACCATCTAGAAAAGTCGCGATCCCCGTATCGAATCGTTAACCACCCCTTTACGCCGGCATGGAAATGCTGGTCGATCAGAAGAAGTCTGGAAGTGAACTATGTCCGCCGCTGCGCCTAAGCCTACCGAGCCGTCGTCCCTCGTGCCGTCCTGCCGCGATACTGCAGCTCATGCCCTTTCCGTCGTGCGCGACGGCGTGATCACGGGCGAAGGCCCGACCACCAAGGGACGGGTGCATTTCTCCCGCTCGCTCGACGCCGATGACACCGCCTGGTGCATGCGCATCCTCACCGCCACCGCCGTCAACGACCAGCCGGTCAGCCGCGCCGAGGCTGAAGTCCTGTTCGAGATCAACGAGGCCGCGACCGAGCGCTCCGATGGCGGCCGGTTCGACGACCTGCTTGCCAAGGCGGTCGCCCATTATGCCGCGAGCGCCTCGGGCTTGAAGGTGCCGCCGCGCAGCGTCGCGCTGTCGGCCGACACCGAGATCGAGAGCTGGGCGCCGTCCTATGCCTCCAAGGTCAACAGCGAGATGCTGGAGTGGATCGCCGGCCAGATGCGCGGCAAGCGCCAGAACAACCGTCGCCTGATGGCGATGGTGGCGACCTTCCTCGGCGCCACCGCACTGCCTCTGGCAGGCCAATTGCCGAACGTGTTCGACATCGGGATGTAAGGCAAATGGGCCGCGGTCGCGGCTCACAGCTCGTGTCACGCTTGCGTCCGGGGCACGAGACTACCGTATTGTGACGCCGCTGTCTCAACAGCGTCATTGCGAGCGCAGCGAAGCAATCCAGAATCTTTCCGCGGATACATTTCTGGATTGCTTCGCTGCGCTCGCAATGACGGAGCAAGTTGCGACACCGCGTCTCTCCAATTCGCGTGACTCGCAGGCACGCTGCCGCATCCTCGCGGCGCATTTCGCCCGAGCTTTGCCTTGTCACCTTCAATTGAAAGAGGGCGCAGGGAAGACCGGGTGCCGGCCGGGCACCCACGGTCCACTGTGCGAAAGGTGGCAACGAAGAATTTGCACAGCGGCATACAGGTGAAGCCAAACATCCAACCTTCCCTGCGCAGTGGCTTTACGGCTTATGTCGTGCTCTCCCCGGGGAGCGATGCACTATTGCCCCCGTCGCCTTGCGGATGGCTGATGCGCATCGCCCGGTCGGGCAACCACATCACCACAAGACTTGGCGCACAGACCCCGGGCGCCAGGACCACACGATTTTGCCGTACGCCGATGACACCGGTCGTATGCGCGAGGTCTTTGCTCACGGCTCTCCGCCCTGCAAACCCTTTCGCGCCAACGCCATCAGCGTCCACCGCCCCCCGGCCCGCGTTCGTGACGATCGCGATACGCCCCTCTTCCTTGGGCCGGGTTGCGCGACACATACGCGATTTCCGATTTCGGTAAAACGAAATATTTTCGGCCGCGTGCGTTGACCTAGCGCTCGCGTGTTTTGCCCGTCGGGCAACGCAAGGGATGGTAGCTGCAACCATTCACCTGCGCCGCCGGTGGATTCGGTGCAAGCGCCTGCGCCGGCTTCGTCGCGGCCGGATAAAGTTCGGTCTCCAGATCGGCGACACGAACACGGGAGCAGTGTGCTCGACTGACTGCGCAAGCTGCAGGGCCGCTGACGCACGAAGCCGTTGAAATGAGATGGGAATTCCGGGCGTTCTGCCACCCTCTTGTTCCTGGTTATTCGCGTGCCTTAACCAATAATTAATTATACGTTTGCGGGTGGGCGACAGCCCGGCCTAGCCTCCTTTCGGGGAGCCGCTATCGCGAAGCCAAACGAGTGTGGTGCGTATCATGATTGCCAGATCATATGGGGCGTTGTTCGCCTCGCTCAGCGCAGCTGCGCTGCTGCTTAGCTCCAGTGACAGTCCTGCCGGACCTGCTGCCGCCGCCGCCCCAGGCGTCGCAACGGCAGCTGCCCCGCCGGTTGCGGCACGTCCGCCGATCGGGCCGGGCGCCCGGTTCCACCGCCGCAGTGCTCCCTGGGTCTATTGGCCGGGCGGCGGCAGCTACTTCTACGACGGCGCCGGCTACAGCCAGCCGTTCGCCGATGTGAACCAGTCGCTCTCCGCCGATGTGCGCTACACCTACACGTATGATGTGCCCTGGGACTGGACGCATCGCTATCCGCCGAACGTCGTGCCGTCCAATCGGCCCTACGTGCCGAGCTGCCCGACGGAGCAGGTGACGGTGCCTGGCCGCGGCGGCAGCGAGCACACCGTCAACATCATGCGCTGCTACTGAGCTAGCCAAGTTCGAAGCTGGTCAAGCCGAAGACGCGGTCGAGCCGCAGCGGCGGGATCGGCCCCGTATACATCCGCGCCGTCTCGAACACCGGCTCGAGGCCGAGCGCCTCGGCGAGCGCGATGGCGGCGGGATTGACGGCGGGGACGTCGAGGAATACCTCGCCGGCGCCCGCGCTTCCGAGCAGCGACTGCACGACTTGATCGGCGGCGGCGCGGTGGTCGGCGACGAGTGGGCCGATTTTGTAGCCCGTCCGGCAGGGCCGGATCACACCCCATGCAGCGAGCTTGCCCTCGCGCAGCAACGCGCGGCCGACGTGGCCTCGCGTGTTGATCCAGGCGCGCAGGAAGGCGCTGCGTGCGGCGGGGAATACGCTGGCGTCATCGGCGTCCACCAGCGCAAACGGGACCTTGTCGAGCGCAACGACATCGGCCGGCGGCGTGACGGATCCCGCGACGGTGCCGCCATAGCGGATATTGGCGTAAGCGAGCTGGAAACCCGACTTCTTGTAATTCTCCTGCTGCGCCACCACGCCGTCGAGGCCGATCACGCGCGCGCCTGCATGCGTGATCGCGGCATTCCAGATGCGCAGGCCATGGCCCGCGCCGCGAAAGCGCTCGCGCACGATGTAGAAGCCAAGGAAGGCGAAGCGGTCGTCGTAATTGACGCAGGAGACGGTCGCGACCGGCTCGCCGTCGATCTCGCCGACGAAGAAGCCTCGGGCATCGGGGATCGCGAAGCAGGCGGCATCCGCCAGCCCCGGATTCCAGCCCTCCGCCGCGGCCCAGTCGACGGCGAGGGCGATTTCGTCGGGGCGCAAATTGCGGATCTGCAGATCACTCATTTCAAGCGCCTCATGATGGATGCCTTCGGCCATGGACCTGCCGACGGGTCTGGCTGTAGAAGGCCTCATGATAGGCCGAGCCTGCGGCTCGCCTCAACTAAAGGGATCATCGGATCATGGCAGTAGAGAAGGTTGCGCTCGTCACCGCCGGCGGCAGCGGCATGGGGGCGGGGGCTGCGCGGCGGCTGGCGGCGGACGGGTTTGGCGTCGCGATCCTGTCGTCCTCGGGCAAGGGCGAGGCGCTGGCGGCCGAGCTCGGCGGGCTCGGCGTTACCGGCTCGAACCAGTCGAACGACGACCTGAAGCGCCTCGTCGAAGCTGCGATGGCGAAGTGGGGACGGATCGACGTGCTCGTCAACAGCGCCGGGCACGGGCCGCGTGCCCCCATCACCGAGATCACCGACGAGCAGTGGCACACCGGCCTCGACACTTATCTCCTCAACGTGATCCGTCCGACCCGGCTGGTGACGCCGCTGATGCAGGCGCAGAAGGGCGGCGCCATCATCAACATCTCGACCGCCTGGGCGTTCGAGCCCAGCGCGATGTTCCCGACCTCGGCGGTGTTCCGCGCAGGGCTCGCCGCCTTCACCAAGATCTTCACCGACACTTACGCGGCCGACAATGTCCGCATGAATAACGTGCTGCCGGGCTGGATCGACAGCCTGCCGCAACAGGACGCGCGGCGCGACAGCGTGCCGATGAAGCGCTACGGCAAGGTCGAAGAGGTCGCGGCGACGATCTCGTTCCTGGCCTCCGACGGCGCCGCCTACATCACCGGCCAGAACATCCGCGTCGACGGCGGGCTGACGCGCTCGGTCTGAGGCGGCCGCCTCAATGTGAGGCGATGAGCCGCGCCAGCTCCGGCAGGATCTTGTAGCGGGCGATCTCGTGCGGATACTCGCCGCGATTGGCCAAGAGGACGATGCCGATCCGCCGCGCCGGCACCAGGCCGATATAGCCGGAGGCGTTGTTGAGGCCGCCGGGCTTGTCGACGATGGTGACGCCTGGAAGGCGCACGGTCTCCCAGGCCAGGCCCTGTCCGAACTTTTCGTCGACGCGGAAGGCCTCACGCTGCGTCAGCCGCAGCGCCTCGCGCAATTGCGGGTCGATCGCGCGGCCGTCGACGCAGGCGGCCGCGAAGACGGCAAGGTCCCGGGCGGAGGCGAACATCTGGCCCGTGCCGGGAAAATCAAAGTAGCCCTGCTGATCGCCGATCGGTCCGATCGCCATGCCCTGGTCGGAATAGCCCTGGACCACGCGCTGCATCGCCGCCGCGTCCATGATTGCGCGGTGGTCCGGGCCGCGTTCGGGGACGAAGGTGGAGTCCATGGCGAGGGGGCGGAGAATGCGGTGCTGGATCTGCGCCTGGATCAGCCTGCCGTAGCAGCGTTCGAGCACGAGCTGAAGCAGTACATAGCCGGCATGGGTGTAGACGCGCTGCCGGCCGGGTACGACGCCGGGTGCCGGCGTGAAGGCGTTCAGCAGGGTGAGGAACTGCTCGCGCGTAAACTCTTCGTTCGGCCAGGGTGGATGGTCGGTCGGCAGCAGCAGGCCCGATGTGTGCGTCGCCAACTGGCCCACAGTGACGTTGCGGATGTAGTTGCCGCTCAGCTCGGGCAGGTATTTCGACAGACGATCGTCGAGCCGCAGCTCGCCGCGCAGCACGCCGAGCGCCACGAGCGTGGCCTCGAACGGCTTTCGCAAGGAGGCGAGGTTGAACAGCGTGTCGGGCGTCACCTTGCGCCTGGCGGCATCATCGGCGAAACCATAGTTGAAGAACTCGACATGGCGCCCGGCATAGAGCGCGGCGGCAAGGCCGCCCGCATGGTCGGGCGTCGCGGTCGGCGCCAGCGCGCCGGCGACGATGTCGCGCATCTGCGCAATCATGTCGGAATCGGCCGAGGCGCGGCGCGGGCAAAGCCCCATCGCCAACGAAATGGATGCGGCCCGTGCGAAGCTTCGCCGGGTGATCGGTGATGAGATGACAACGGGCGGCACGTGCTCTGATCGATCATGCTGATGCGCCCCCGGATGAGGTTTAGCGAGAAGGGCGCAAGGTCCCAATTCACGATTGCGCGTGGTGGGTTCCCGACAATCCGGGCCACGAAACTGAGCCGTTCGGCTAACAATTGTTGACGTCCGCGATCCTGCGTGTATAGTTAGCTTCATGGCTAACCAATTATCCAATCTCGACCAGGTCTTCGCCGCGCTTGCCGACCCAACGCGGCGGGCGATCGTGATGCGGCTGTGCGCGGGCGAGGCGTCGGTCGGCGAGCTCGCCGGCCCCTTCGACATGGCGCTGCCGAGCTTCATGAAGCACATCCACGTGCTCGAGACGAGCGGGCTCGTTCAGTCCGAGAAATCGGGACGCGTGCGCACCTGCCGTCTCAGCGCGGATGCGCTTGTCGGCGCCGAGGATTGGTTCCAGCAGCAGCGCGCGGTCTGGGAAGCGCGGCTCGACCGCTTCGAGGCCTATGTGATGAAGCTCAAGAAAGAAAGGGCGGGGGCCAAGCGACCGTCCCGAACAACCAAACGGAAAGGTTCCTGACAATGACTGGTTCTGCCAACCCCGCTCTGTCGCAATGGTCGCTCGACCGCGAGATCGTGATGTCGCGCGTGATCGACGCGCCGCGCGATCTGGTGTTCGAGGCATGGTCCGACCCGAAGCATCTGCCGCAATGGTTCGGCCCGAAGGGCTTCAAGGTCGAGACCTTCGAGATCGACGTGCGCGTCGGCGGCGTCTGGCGCTTCAACATGATCGGGCCCGACGGTACGGTCTATCCGAACCGGATGCGCTTCCGCCGCATCGAGCGGCCGTCGCTGATGGAGATGGACCACGGTACCGACCAGGATGACGATCCCCGCATGTTCCGCTTCACCGTCACCTTTGCCGAGCAGAGCAACGGCAAGACCGTGCTGATGATGCGTCAGCTGGCCTCGAGCACCGAGCAGCGCGATGGCATGATCGGTTTCGGCGCCGTCGAATACGGCTACCAGACGCTCGACAAGCTCGCGGCCTATGTGGCGGGCATGAAGCGGTGAAGGCAGCCCCGCCATTCCCGGGCCCTGAGATGGCGAGCCGGGAATGACGGCGTGCGCGAACGCATTCTGATCAGCCGCCGTCGAAATGGCGGCTTGCCTCGTACAGGTCAGGTCAGCGCGTTGGTGACCGGCGGCTCCTGCATCTGCTCCACTTGCGCGGCGCTGTCGGGACGTGCGGGTCCAAGCACGGGCTCGTCGCCGAGCGGCTCGAATGCCGGGTGGAAGCTGAATTCGCCGCGGCCGTCGAGCGACGGACCTTCGTTGTAGCGGCCCGGCTCGAGCGGCGCTCCGCTGCGCTCGGTACCCATGAACATGTAGCTGAACTCGGTCGCTTCCTTGCTCCTGTCGAAGCTGTTCGGAATCGGCAGCGCGGCATCTCCGCCCAGCTCCTCGATCACGGCGAGCCATTGCTGTTGATGCATGGTGTCGCGCGCGATCAGGTAGCTGAGCATGTCCTGCATGCCCGGATCGCTCGTGGAGTTGAAGAGGCACCGCCAGCGTTCGGCCGGTGGCTTCGGCGGCCACGTTGCAATACATATCGGCGGCGAGATTGCCGCTGGCGTAGATGTGCGAACAATCGAACGGGACGCCGTCGGCGTTGGCCGGGAAGGCCGCCATGCCCGTCGACAGGATATGCCGATGCAGCATGCCCTCGATCACGTGTCGCGGCCGCTCGCCGCCGGACATCACCGCGCCGACGATCGGATTGTCCTGCATGCTGCTCTCCTGCATCGTCGCCGGTGCATTTTCCAGGTTCAGGGCGACCGCGGTCGAAAGCATCTCGATGTGGCTGATCTCCTCGGTTGCGGTGTTGAGCAACACGTCGCGATATTTGGCCGGACCGCGCGCGCCCCAGGCCTGGAAGAAATATTGCAGGCAGACGCGGATCTCGCCCTCCACGCCGCCGATCGCCTGCTGCAGCTGGCGGGCGAAGATCGGATCGGGCTTCTCGACCCTGACCGGGTATTGCAGTCGCTTGTCGAAATAGTACATGCGCAACTCCCTTTTTATTCTGTCGTATTGGCGCAATGAAGCCCGTGGGGTTGCGTTCCTAATCATCTACAATCGCAGTTCAGATCGCTTCCAAACTCGCCGACCGCAGAGCCGAAATGGACGCGGCCCCCGCGACCGTTCCTATGCGCGTCGATGGGAAGGCACGGCGACCTCGTCGAACGATCCGGCGATGCCCGCGTCGACCAGCACCCAATTGTCGTCGTTGGTCAAGGTGCCCGCCACGATGATCACGTCGGATTGCCGCGGTGAGTCCCGCGACATCAGATGGTCATTGTCGTTTGGGTGAGGGCGCAACTTCGCGCTGTGACCACGCGCTGCTGTGAGCGGCGGGGCGCAGCCGGCGTTCCCGCGGTCGAAGACCACGTTTGCATTTGGCTATCGCAGGTTAGCGCTGGGTCCTTCGGCCGGAACAGGCGACGAAGACATGGTCTCTCCTGCGGCAATCAGCGCGGCCGTGTTAGGAACAATCGCCCGTGCTTCCCGGTTGCGCGAACGACGCCAGTCAAATGGAGAACAGGATAATGGCCAATGCAGCCCGCGATACGTTCGTGGTGGGACTACGCAATGCGCATGCAATGGAAGTGCAGGCGCGAGAGTTGATGGAGCGCCAGTCGGAGCGGCTGGACGAATATCCCGAGGTCAAGGCGAAGATCACGGCGCACCTTCAGGAGACGAATGAGCAACTGCGGCGCCTCGAGAAATGCTTGGAAGCCTGTGGCGAGAGCACGTCGAGCCTGAAGGATACGGCGCAGTCAGTGATGGCCAACATGATGGCCATGGCGCATTCGGTTGCCGGCGACGAGATTCTGAAGAACACTTTCGCGAACAACGCCTTCGAGAATTTCGAGATCGCCGCCTACAAGTCGCTGCTCGCGCTGTGCGGCGCGGCCGGCATGCCGGAGGCGAAGGAGCCGCTCGAGACGTCATTGAAGGAGGAGCAGCGCATGGCGGCCTGGATCGACTCCAATGTCGAGAAGGTCACCATGGAGTACCTCACGCATCAGCGCCAGGCCGCGTAGTTCTTCGCGTTCCTCGCTGACAGCGAACCACCGGCGCGCCCCGCGGCCGGTGGTTTTTTCGCGCCGCCGGGGTTCCCTGCCATCTGCGCGGGAGCCTAGGAACGATCGCTGCGATCAGGCTTTGGCAGTGATGACGTACATCATCTTCAGCGACTACCGCAACCCTGCGGCGGAGCAAGCCTACGAGATCGCGTGGGACTTTCTGGCGCGGACGGGCGCCATCTGCGACGAATTCGACGCCTGCGTGTTCCTGGCGCAGCGTATCACCGTGATGGTCGAGGAGGGACTGACGAACCGGATCCGCATGGCCAACCGCGCGATCTCCGAATACCAACGCCATGCCGAGGAACGCGACGACCTCGTCCGCGGCGGCGGCCGTTATGCCGAAGGGCGTTGATCTCAGGCGAAGCGGGTTCACTCCCTGGCCTCGTCCGTGACGATGTCGCCGAGCTTCTGCCAGCGCTGGCCGTCGAACTGCACCATCTGGAACTGCTTGTTGACGCGATAGTCCGTCGGCGTGGTCGTGACCGAGATACCCGGGAGCGTCAGGTCGAGCTCGACGTTCCTAAGGTTGGCCGCCTGTCGCATCACGTTGTCGCGGGTCAGATCGTCGCCGCATTGCTTCAGCACCTGCACCAGCAGCTGCGCGGTGATGTAGCCATAGACGTTCAGGTTCGAATCCCTGTCGCCCTCCGGGTAGTACTTCGCCATGAAGGCGAGGTAGCGCTTCATGCCGGGGTCGTCCTTCCATTCGGGGTCGGCGGCATCCTTGACGTAGCCGACGCTGATGATGCCCTTGGAATTGTCTAGCCCGGCGGGCTTGAGCACGGCGCTGAGCGAGGAGGCGTTGATGTCGATGATGTGCAGCGCCTTCCAGCCGATCTCGGCGACCTTCTTGATGGCCTGCGCGGCCTGCTTCGGCGTCGTCGCGCTGAACAGCACGTCGGCGCCCGCATCCCTCAATCGCAGGATCTTCGAGTCGATCGTCGGCTCGTTGATCTCGTAGGAGGTCTCGGCGACGACCATGTTCGCCTTGTCGCCAAGGCCCGCCTTGAGGCCCGCGAGATAATCCTTGCCGAGATCGTCGTTCTGGTAGAGCACGCCGATTTTGGCGTTCGGATGGTTCTTCAGGAGGTATTGCGCATAGATCCGGCCCTCGACGAGGTAAGAGGGGTTGAAGCCCATGGTCCAGGGGAAGTTCTTTGGATCGGTGAAGCGTGCGGCGCCGGTGGCGGCGAAGAGCTGCGGGATCTTCTTGGCGTTGAGATATTTCTGAACGGCGACGTTCGGTGCGGTGCCGATGATCTGGAAGGTCAAAAGCACTTCGTCGCTTTCGACGAGCTTGCGGACCTGCTCCACCGTCTTCGGCGGCGAATAGGCATCGTCATACTGGATCAGCTCGACCTTGCGGCCGTTCACGCCGCCCTGGTCGTTGATCATCCTCAGATAGGCGGCCTGGGTCTTGCCGATCACCGCGTAGGCCGAGGCCGGGCCGCTGAGCGGCACGGTCTGGCCCACCTTGATCGCGGTGTCGGACGCGCCGGGATCGTATTTCTTTTGTGCCTGCGCTGCCGCGACCGAGAGGAGAAGGGCGGAGGCTGCGATGAATTTGGTGACGACGTTTTTCATGTCGGTTTCCTCCAGCAATCCTCATTCGCCCTTGAGGCCGGCGTCGCGGATCAGCTTGGTCCATTTCTGCGTTTCGGCGTCGATGAACTTGCTGAACTCGGCGGCGGTGCCTGGCCGCACTTCGAGGCCCTGCGCGGTCAGCTTGTCCTTGATCGCAGGCTCGGCGAGCGCCCGCAGAACCTCGGCCTGGAATTTGTCCACGATGGCGCGCGGCGTCGTGGACGGCACCATGAAGCCGTACCAGCCGGCCGCAGCCACATTGGGAAAGCCCTGCTCGCGCAGCGTCGGTGCCTGCGGATACAGCGCGCTGCGCTCGGGCGATGCGACACCGAGCACGGTGAACTTGCCGCTCTGGATGTAGGGCAAGGCGGTCGGCAGCGCGGTCAGTGTGGCGTCGACGCGTCCGGCGAGCAGCTCGGTGTAGGAGGCCGCATCGCCCCGGAACGGGATGTTCAAACCCTTGACGCCGGCGTCGCGGAACAGGAGCTCTCCGGCAAGATGCGGCTGCGAGCCGGCGCCTGGGGAGGCGAAGGTGAGGCCGTCGGGCTTGGATTTGCCGTAGGCGATTAGGTCGGGAAGCGTCTTGAACGGCGCGTCGGCGCTGATGATGAGGAACAGCGGCGCGATCACCACCATCGCCACCGGCGCCAGATCCTTGCGCTCATAGGTCAGCTTGCCGAACAGCGCCTCGGCGGTGGCGTAGGGCGCCGCGACATAGAGGATGGTGTAGCCGTCGCCCGGCGCATGGGCGACCATGTCGTTGGCGATGCGCGTGCCGGCGCCCGGCTTGTTCTCGACGATAAACTGCTGACGCAGGCTGCGGCCGAACTCTTCGGCGAGCAGACGCAGCGAGATGTCGTTGGACCCGCCGGGCCCGTAAGGCGAGATCAGACGGACCATGCGTGAGGGCCAGGCGTCCTCGGCATGTGCCCTCATGCCTGAGCCGGCCGCGAGCCCGCCCGCGATCGTGCCCAGCAGAGCTCGCCGCGTCACCTTGAACGATGCCACTGTTGTCTTCCTCCCTGTATTTGTTTCTCGTTTATCTGCAGCTCTTGCGACCTCAGATCACCTTTCGTTGGGTGAGCTGCTCGATCCTGGCGTCCGAGAGCCCGAGCCAATCCCGGTAGACCTCGTCATTGTCCTGGCCGACGTCGCCCGCGGCATGGCGCAGGCGCGCGGGATCGACGGTGAAACGCGGCACGACATTGGTCATGGCGACCGTGCCGAAATCCCGGTCGGCAACGCGCGTGATCACCTCGCGCGCCCTCGCTTGCGGGTCTTCGGCGATCTGGTCGATCGAATAGATCGGGGCGAGCGTTCCCTGCGCGGCATTGAATCTCGCGAGGACCTCGTCGAGGGGATGCGCGGCGCACCAGGCCGCGAAGATGTCGTTGAGTTCGACGGCGTGCTTGACGCGCTGCTCATTGCCGGCAAAGCGCGGATCCGCGATCAGATCGGGGCGGCCGATCGCCCGGCAGTTCGCTGCAAAGAGCGCGTTGGTCGAACCTGCGAGCGTGACCCAGTGACCGTCGCGGGTGCGAAACACCGCGGCCGGTGCTGAATAACCATTGGCGTTGCCGATGCGGCTGCGAACGGTGCCGAGCTGGTCGTGCTCGATGGCGAGGACGTCGAGCAGGCGGAAGGTGGCTTCGGTCAGCGCGAGATCGATCTCCTCGCCCGGCGCATCCGGGTCGCGCGCCCGCTTCCACAGCGCTGCCAGCACGCCGACGGCGCCGAACAGGCCGCCGATCGAATCCCCGATCGGGTATCCGGGATGGGTCGGTTCGCCGCCGCTCTCGCCGGTGATGTAAGTCAGTCCGCCCATGGCCTCGAAGATGCGGGCGAAGCCGGGGCGCTCGCGATAGGGACCATCCTGCCCGAAGGCGGTGGCGCGCAGAATCACGAGACGCGGCTGGATCGACCACAGCACCTCCTTGGGAAGCCCCCAGCGATCCAGCGTTCCCGGACGAAAATTCTCGATCAGCACGTCGAAGCGTGGAAGCAGCTGCTTGAACAGCGCAAGCCCTTCCGGCGTGCGCAGATCGAGCGTGGCAAACTTCTTGTTGCGGTTGGCGGCCTTCCACCACAGCGGCTTGCCGTTCTTGAACGGCGGAAACGACCGCACGCCGTCGCCGTGCCCGGGCATCTCGATCTTGAGCACGTCCGCGCCGTAGTCGGCCAGCAGCGTGGCGGCGAACGGCGCGGCGATGATCGTTGCGATGTCGAGAACCTTCAATCCTTCGAGCGGTCCAGCCATGTCATTTTCCGACGCTTGTGATTTTCTTGGTTTTGCGCGGCGGCGGCTTGAGCTCGGCCTGCCCGACCATGGCGCGGATGCTGTCGGCGAGCGCCGCGATGCGCGGACCGATTTCGCCCTCGAGCTGCCCGGGCTGGAGCCGGAAGGCGGGGATGCCGCAATTGATCGAGAACGATTGTTTCGACTCGCTGACATGAAACAGCGGCGCGGCGACGGCATGGATCGAGGCCATGTACTCGCCCCAGCAGGTGCAGAAGCCGCGGCTTTTGCATTGCGCGATGCCGCCGCGGTATTTGTCGCGGAGCGCCGACCACAATCCGGCATCCTCGGCGGCGAGATTGCGTTCCAGCCGGTCTGCATCGGCCGGCGGCAAGGTCGCCGCCGCGGCGCGGCCCATGGCGGTCATCACGACGGGAATGGGCATGCCGATGTCGGGCACGTGCGGGCCGACATCGCCGGAGCGCGCGGTCTCGACATAGATCATCGACGTCGCATCGAGCAGGCCGATCGACACCGTGCCGCGGACGCTGTGCGCCAGCTCCTGCATCATGGGCCGCGCCACTTGGCGGAATTGCATTCCGGCGAGCAGGGGATGCGCCATCCGCAGCGCCCGTGCACCGACGCGGTACTTCGACCGCTCGGCGTCGTAGCGGAGATAGCCGAGCTCGGCCAAGGTATGGGTCAGCCTCGCCACCGTCGGGCGCGGGATGCCGGTCAGCGTCGACAGCTCCATGTTGCCCAGCAGCGTGCTCCCGGCCTTGAACGCCTCGAGCACGACGAGCCCCTTTGCCAGCGTGGTGGCGAAAGCGGCGTCATCGGCGCTCTCGGCCAGCACGGCTGCGGCAGAGGAGAGCGGGCGCTGCGGCTTGGATGAGTCGGTGGGAGCCATCCCGGAATATCAGACGGATGATTTTCGGATGTCCAACAGATTCGCCGCTTACGGAAAAAATGTCCGATATGTGGACACTCCATGCACCGTGCTTTTGCTCCTTCCGGGCACCGCTGGAACGACCGGGCACACAGATTTTTGTCGTGATTGCATGCCGTTCTGTGACAGGATTATTACGACGACATGTCAGATCGATAATTTTGCGGAGCGGTTCATGTTGCAGTGGCAGGCGCGGTCGAATCCCCTGGCGTGGTGGTGGGGATCCCTCACGCTTGTGAGCAGCGCCAACATCCTCGTCTGGTTCATGCTCTATCGCGAGTTCTATCCGACGCCTTCAACCAGCCTCAGCGGCGGCTCGGACATCGGGCTGATGTTCCTGCTGTGCGCCGGCTATGTGTTCGGCTGCGCCTTTCGCTCGGTGCTGCCGCGCGCCGACGTGCAGCGCATCTGCCTGTTCGACACCTGGCTCTCCAGCGTCGCCGTCGGCCGGACGGTGGCGACGGTGGCCGAGCTCTGCTTCGCCGCGCAATGGGCCATCATCCTGCATCAGCTCGGCAAGATGACGGGCGCGGAGACCGCGGTGAACATCGCGCTCGTGATCGTGCCGATCATCATCATCGCGGAATGCTTCTCCTGGTACGCGGTGGTGACGACCAACTTCCTCTACAACGCGATCGAGAATTCGCTGTGGGCTGTGACCTTCTTCCTGGCCGGCATCGCGCTGTGCCGCCTGATGCCGGAATTCCAGGGCGTGGTGCGCTGGGCGCTGATGTCAGGCATCGTCGGCATCGCCTGCTTCCTTGCCTTCCTCATCACCGTCGATGTGCCGATGTATCTCAGCCGCTGGCGGACAGGGCATGAAGAGGGCAACACATTCCTCGGCTTCCTCGAAGGACTGCATGACGTCTCGACGCGCTGGGTGGTGACCCATGACATCGCGCACTGGAAGGGCGAGCTGACCTGGATGTTCCTGTATTTCAGCGCCGCGGTGTGGTCGAGCCTCGCGCTCTGCGCGCTCTACGCGATGGAAGGCTATCTGACGCGCTATCTTGCCTGACGGTCAGATTCCAACTTGACGCGTTCTCTGAAGCGAAGCGGTATCCACTTCGCTTCAAAGCGCTTACTTGCCGACCAGGCTGCATTTGCTGCGATCGAGCGGGCGGAAGGCCTGGTCGGGCGGGATCGTCGCGACCAGCTTGACGAAGTCCCACGGGCCCTTGGATTCCTCCGGTGTCTTGACCTGCACCAGATAGAGATCGTGCACCATGCGTTGGTCCTCGCGAATGCGGCCGTTGGGGGTGTAGGCGTCCGACACCGGCGTCGCCTTCATTTTGGCCATCACGACGGCGCCCTCATCGGAACCGGTGTCCTTCACGGCCTGCAGATAGTGGCGCACAGCGGAATAGACGCCGGCCTGAATCTGCGAGGGCATCGCCTTGCGGCGAGCATAGAACGCATCGGAGAATTTCCGGGCTGCCGGCGAGACATCCTCGAAGAAGGAGGTGACGATGAGATCACCGCGCGTCGCTTTGAGCCCAACCGCCTCGATGTCGACGTTCTGGAACGACATCGGCACGATCTTCATGCCTTGGCTGGCGAGGCCGAACTCCTCGGCCTGCTTGATCGCGGTCGCGTTGTCGCCGGCAACGTTGATGGCCAGGATCTTGGCGCCCGACGACTGCGCCTGGAGCAGGAATGAGCTGTAATCGGGCGTGCCGAGCTGCGCCTTGACGCTGCCGGCGACCTTGCCGCCGAGTGCGGCGATGCGCTCGCGTGCGGTCACCTCGATCGAATGGCCGAAGGCGTAGTCGCCGGTGATGAAGAACCAGGGCTCCTTGCTGGTCTGCATGATGCCGGAGACCACGGCGGTCGCGGTGGAATAGGCGTCCTGGGTCCATTGCACGCTGGTTGGCGCGCACGCTTCATCGGTCAGCTGGTTCGCGCCGGCGCCGGAGATGAGGAATATCTTGCCGTTGCCGCGCACCAGCTCCTGCACCGCCAGCGCTGCGCCGGAGCTGCCGCCATCGGCGACGGCCTGGACCCCGTCGCTGAACCATTTTCGCGCCAGCGATGCGGCGAGATCCGGCTTGTTCTGGTGATCGGCCTGCAAGATCTCGATCGGCTTGCCGTTGATCTTGCCGCCGAACTCCTCGGCGGCCATTCGCGCCGCTTCGACTGAGCCCGGACCCATGGCGGTCGCGAACACGCCGTTCATGTCGGTGAGGACGCCGATGCGGATGGCCTCGCCCTTGATCTCGGCCCGCGCAACGGAGCCCGCGAGCGCAAGTGCGATCAGGAGGGTGGCGATGGAGGTGGTGCGGGTCGTGCCCATGGCGTTTCCTTGATGTTATCGTTGATTGATCGATGTTGACGGTCAGGCCAGTTCGGCGATCACCGTGTTGCGCAGGGTGCCGATGCCGGAGATCTCGACCTCGACGGTGTCGCCGGGGCGCATCCACAGCGGCGGCGTGCGCTTGGCGCCGACACCGCCCGGCGTGCCCGTGACGATGACGTCGCCGGGCAGGAGCGGGCAGATGGTGGAGATGTAGGCGATCAGCTCGGGGATGGCGGTGATCAGGAGATCCGTCGTGGTGTCCTGCACGACGTTGCCGTTGAGCCTTGTCTGCAAGGTGAGTTTTGACGGATCCGGAATCTCGTCGGTCGTCACCAGCCACGGACCGAAACTGCCGCTCTCGGCAAAGGTCTTCCCGGCGAGGAATTGGCTGGTGTGGCGCTGCCAGTCGCGGATGCTGCCTTCGTTGTAGCAGGAATAGCCGGCGACGTGGTCGAGCGCGCGGCCGGCGGGGATGTGACGTCCCGCCTTGCCGATGATGAGCGCGAGCTCGCCTTCGTAGTCGAAGTTGTCGCTCACCCCAGGTTTGACGATGGGCTGGAGATGGCCAACCTGGCTACAGGCGAAGCGCGCGAACAGCGCCGGCTTTTCGGTGACGGCGCGGCCGGTCTCGGCGACGTGATCGCGATAGTTGAGGCCGACGCAGATGATCTTGCCGGGATCGGGAATCACGGGCGCGAAGTCGATCTTGTCGAGCGGATGATCAGGGGCCGCGGAGGCGGCCAGCCTTGCCGCCTCGGCGAGCCGACCGGCTTCGAGCAGCTCCCGCAGCGTGGCGCACCTCGCCATCCGCGCGCCGAGATCGACGACGCCGTTGTCCTTGACGGCCCCGAAGGTGGGGCGTCCGTCCACACTGAGTGAGAGCAGCTTCATGAAATGTCCTTGAGAGGGTTCGGTCAGGCCGCCGAGGGCGCTTGGGCTGAAGGAATTTGGGTTGGAGGCGCGATGGCGGCGATGAGCCGGTCGAGCTCGGCCTCGTTGCGGGCGGAGCCGCGGACGTAACGGTCGGGACGAACGATTGCGGCGATGATGCCGTGCTCGCGCAGCCAGGGCCCAAGATCGTTGGCATCGTCGCTGGTCAGGATCTTGATCCCTGCCTGCGAAAGCGTGAGACGCGATGAGAGTGCCGCCGCCGTCCCGACGAGCAGCACGTGGCTGTAGCCGGTCCGGTCGTCGCTGCGGCTGTCGTCGGTCAAGGTGAACTGCGGCGCGAGATGTCCGGCGAGCGGCAGGTCGCCGAACTCTAGTCCGGGGCCGAGCAGGGGCTTCTTCACGTCCAGTTTGACCGGCGCGTTCTCGCGCGCTTCGCCGGCGGCAAGGCCGGCCTCGATCGCCTTGGTGTTGATGACACCGCCGAGGCGAATGGCGAGCTCGATGAACGCGCGCACATGCGGCAGCCGTTCGCTCTGATAGGTGTCGAGCAGATCGGGCGCGGCGCCTTCGCGGATCACGCTCGCCAGCTTCCAGGCGAGATTGGCGGCATCGCGGATGCCGGCGCACATGCCCTGGCCGAGGAAAGGCGGGGTCTGGTGCGCGGAATCGCCCGCGAGCAGCAATCGCCCGTTCCGCCATTGCTGCGCGATGACCGAATGGAACGTGTAGACCGAAGCGCGCTCGATCTCGGCATCGGCGGGCGTGATCCAGCGCGACAGCAGCTGCCAGACCTTCGCGGGTTGCGCAACGTCCTGCGAATCCTCGTCTGGGAGAACCGTGATCTCCCAGCGGCGCCGCATGCCGGTGCCGCGTACATAAGTTGCGGGCCGCCTGGGATCGCAATGCTGGAGGCTGTAGTCACCGAGGTCGTCGCGCGCGCGCTTGAGCAGGACGTCGATCACGAGCCAGCGCTCGTGGAAGCCGAGGTCGTCCATGCCAGAACCGATGAAGCGGCGCACCAGCGAGCGGGCGCCGTCGCAGCCGATCACGTAGGCGGTTCGGACCTCGCTGAGCCTCCCGTTGGAGAGGTCTTCGCAGCGGACGCGCACGCCGTGCTCGTCCTGATCGAGCGCGAACACCTCGCAGCGGTTGCGCAAGGTGACGTGTGGCCAGCGGGCGAGTCCGCCGATCAACACATCCTCCAGATCCGGCTGGTGGAAGCGGTAGCTGAGATGCCAGCCCATCGGGGTCAGCGTCTGCGGACGGGACCAGTCCAACAGCATGCGGCCGGCCGCATCGAGAAACAGCATGCCGGGACTGAGAATGACGTGCGGCAGAATCGCCTCGGCAAGCCCGATGGTCTGGAACACGCGCATGCATTCATCGTCGAAATGCACGGCCCGCGGCAGATGATAGGTCCGCGCCTCGCGCTCCAGCACCAGCGTCCGCACGCCGCACAGGCCGAGCAGGTTGGCGAGCGTGGCGCCCACGGGCCCGCGGCCGACGATCACGACGTCAAACTCTTCAGGGGTGGATTTATCTTGCATGGGGTATCTCTTCCCCAAGCAGGGCTGGCGCTTCAACGCCGGCGCGCCAAGTGTCCGCCCAGCGGACGGCCTTTATTCCGCGACAGGAATGGCCGACGCCGTCTCCAGCAGCTGGCTCGCAAACTGCGCGACCGCTTCCTCGATCCCCAGCGCCGAGCGGATCCAGATGATCGAGATGCAGCCGAATACGGCGCCGTCCCGCACGATGGCAACGGCAATCGAAGCCGTCTTGGGATTGTATTCGCCCTCGCTGCGGATGGCGTAGCCTCGCGCGGCGGTCTCGGCGATCATGCGGTCGAGCCGGCCCTGGTCGAGGAAGGGGCGGTCGTCGACCTCATCGATGCGGCGGAGATGATTGATGATGAGATCGCGTTCGCGCGCCGGGCAGGCGGCGAGATAGGCGCGGCCCGCAGACGTGCGCAGCATCGGCAGGCGCTTGCCGATCATGCCGCGATCGATCGAGAGCGGGCTGCGAGAGTGCGTGGTCTCCTGCACCACCATCGCCGCGTTCTCGTAAGTCGAGAGATCGACCGGCCAGACCAGCTTCTTGCTGAGATCGGCGAGAAAAGGCGCCGCGGCCTGGCAGATCACCACGCCGGGATCATAGCCGTCGCCGAGGCTCAATGCGCGCCGGGTGACCCGAAACCGGTCGTCGCTGGCGCTGCGGGCGATATAGCCGAGCTCCTCCAGGGTTTCGAGGAGGCGGTAGACGGTGGGTCGAGGCAGGTCGAGCGCGCGGGCAACGTCGCCGGCGCGGATGCCGCCGGAGCGGTTGACCTCCTGCAGCACGTCGAGTCCGCGCTTGAAGGCGCGGACGCCCTCAGACTGCCGGGGCTGGCCGTTCCGCGTCCGCTCCTTGGACACTTCCTATTTCCTCCCTTGTGGCACATCGCGGCGCGCTTATTGTCGCCTGCGAACGCGAGGCGATTGCGGAACGCCACCGTAGGATCGCGCGCGGCCGGTATCAAGCTCGCCGCAACACGGCGACCGCGATGCCTTCGGGAGGAGTTCGATGGAAATCGCAGCGCTCGGCTATATCGGAATCAGTTCATCACAGCTCGAGCAGTGGAGCCGGATGGCGACCGGGCTGCTCGGCATGCAGCAGGTCGATCGCGGCGGCAAGATGCGGGCCTTCCGCATGGACGACCGCAAGCAGCGGCTGATCGTCGACGGCGGCAGCGATGCTGGCCTTGCGGTGATGGGATGGGAAGTTCCTTCGACCGTCGAACTGGATAAGCTGGCAGGACGGCTCGAAAGCCATGGCATCAGGGTGGTCCGAGGTTCGCGCGCACTCGCTGACGAGCGGCATGTTGCCGAGCTGATCGCGTTCACTGACCCCGCCGGCAACCGGCTGGAGGCTTTTTGCAAGCCGGAGCTTGCGAGCGAGCCGTTCAGGCCGGGTCGCCCGATCTCGGGCTTCCGCACCGGCGCGCTCGGCATGGGGCATGTCGTGCTCAATGTGGAGGACGTCGAGCCGCTATTGCCGTTCTATCGCGACGTGCTCGGCTTTCACGTCTCCGATTTCGGGCTGAAGCCTTACGGGCTTTATTTCTTCCACGTCAACGGCCGCCACCACTCCTTTGCGATGGTCGGCTCGGGGCGAAAGGCGATGCATCACTTCATGGTCGAGCTCGGCTGCCTCGATGATGTCGGGCAGGGCTACGACCTCGCGCAGATGGACGAGGGGCGCATCGCCTACACGCTGGGCCGGCACACCAATGATCACATGACCTCGTTCTACGTGAATACGCCGTCCGGTTTCTTCATCGAATATGGCTGGGGCGGACGCGTCATCGATCCCGAGACCTGGCAGCCGCACGAGACCTTTGATGGGCCTTCCCTGTGGGGCCACGAGCGGCTGCATATGCCGGAAGAGCAGCGCACGCGATTGCGCGAGATGCGGCTCGACGCGGCTGCCCGCGGCGTGCGCGTCGCCGATCCGCGCGTGCCGCCGCTCAACTGCGCGTGGCTGGACTCGGTGGTCGCGCGTGAGTGACCTGCGGCGACGTCGCGATCAGGCTTCGCCGAGATCGACCTCGGTCAAGATGCCCTGGCGCAGCGCCAGCCGGACCAGCTCGATGTCGGAGCCGACGCCGAGCTTGTCCTTGATCAGCGAGTGCAGGTTCGCCACCGTCTTCGGGCTGACATGCAGCGTCTCGGCGATCTCCTCCGTCGTGTTCTCGGCGAGCAGCAGCCGCAGCACCTCGAATTCGCGTGGCGTCAGCACGTCGGCAGCGGAGGTTTCGCCGCTGATGCGGCTGAGCGCAAGCTCGTGGTCGATATCGGGGCTGATGGCAATCTTGCCGGCGAGCACGTCCTTGACCGCGCGCACCAAGGTCTCGGGCGGGCTGGTCTTGGTGACGTAGCCCCGTGCACCGGCGCGGATCGCCTGCACGGCAAATCCGGCGTTCTCGTGCATGGTGAAAACGAGAATCCGTGCCGCCTTGTCCCACTGCCTGATCCGCCTGACGGCCTCGATGCCGCCTATGCCGGGCATGCTGAGGTCCATGATGACGAGGTCGGGCGTCTCGGATTTGTAGAGACGATAGGCTTCCGCTCCGTCGGCTGCCTCGGCGACGACGCGCAGGCCCGGCTGCTTCTGCAGCACCGAGCGATAGCCCTCACGGACGACGGAATGGTCGTCGACCAGCAGGATGGTCGCTTCCGCCGTGCTCATGCAGCGTGCTCCAGGGCCTCAGAGGCGGCAGCCGGGAGCGGAATGAATACGCGCAGCGAGGAGCCCTGAAGGCCGGTCTCGAAGCTGATCCGGCCGCGAAGCGCGGCGACGCGCTCGCGCATGCCCAGCAGGCCCATGCCCGATTTTGCGGAAGCCTCGTTCGGCCGGCCGTCGTCCTCGACCACGAGAGCAATCTCGCTGTCGGCCATGGTCAGATGCAGGCTAACCTTCGTTGCACCGGCATGCTTGGCCGCGTTGGTGAGTGCCTCCTGCACGATGCGGTACAGGTTGGCACTGACAGAGGCGGGCACGCTGTCGAAGGCGCCGTCGAACCGGATCTCGAAGCGCGGCTGGCCGCGGCTGCGGCCGTTCCACCCCGAGACCAGGCCTTCGAGGCTGGCGACCAGGCCGAGCTCCTCGACATCGGGCGGCCGCAGCCGGAACAACGCGCCGCGCAGCGTCTCCATCATGCCGGTCGCGGTGCGGGCGATGCTGTCGCATTCGCCGAGCAGGTCGGGACAGTCCTGTGCCGCAGTCTGGCGGGCGGATGCGGCCAGCGCGCGGATCGCGGCGAGGGACTGGCCGAACTCGTCGTGCAACTCGCGGGCGAGATGGCGGCGCTCCTCGTCCTGGAGCGCGATCAGCTTCCGAGTCAGCTCGTTGCGCTCGGCGAGCGCCGTGTCGAGGCTTTCGGCGAGATGGTTGAAGACGTCGCGGATGGCGGAGAGCTCGGCGAGGTCGAACGGCGGCAGCCGGGTGGTGAGGTCGCCGGCGGCGATGCGTTCGAGGCCGCTGCCGATCATGCGGGTGGGGCGCAGGGCGCGGGCCAGTGCGGCATAGACCAGCGCGCAGAGCAGCGGCAGCGCGATCGCAAGCGCGATCATCAGGCGGCCGGCCTCGTGCCAGGCCTCCGCCGTCTGCACCGCCGGGTCGATAGAGACCACGGTCTCGCCGAGCTTGGTTCCGCGCACGATCACGGGGCGCGCGGCCTCGCGGCCGGGGTCGAACAGGCTGCGATAGAAGGCGGAGAAGGCTTGCGGCGGCGGGCTCGCCGGGGCAGGCGCGCCGCTACAAAAGCGCTGCAGCATGTCGCCGCTCGCGCTGCGGAAGCCGAGGCAGAGGCCGGGCGTCATCACATGGGCCGACACCGGGTCGAGGTCCGGAAAGTCCGAGCGGGGGCTCGCCCCCCACTGCACCTTGCCTTGCTGCAGCTCCAGCGTCTTGGCCACGATGGCGGCGATGCCGTCGATGCGCGCATGCGCGGCGCTGTCGGCGCTGACGAGGAAATAGGTGGAGATCGCGGCGAAGCAGGCGGCCGATATCGCGGCCACGCGCAGCGTCAGACGGACCTTGAGATCGAATCTCGGGCGATTCCACATCGGCTTGCACCTGGCGCGAACGGGCTTGTCGCGCCTCATTAAAGGGCAGAACGCCAGCGGCGGGAAGCGTTCCCGACTTGCCGCAGTGCAACGTCGTGAAATTTTCCCGGCGCTGCTCGGGACGGTGACGGGTGCGGGGCCTGAGGCGGCCCGTCCAGATTTTCGTCCCATCCACGAGGTCCGTTCATGCACCGCTGCCGCCTGATTCTCTCCGCCTGTCTCCTCCTCGTCCTCTCTTGCTCACCCCTCGCTGCGCAGACCGCCATCGGCGTCGCCATGGACGATTTCAGCTACACCGACACTTCGGGCGAGCCGACCGACCAGACCGCCGCCCACGAGCGGCGGCTGGCGGCGTTCATGGCCGCGCTTCGAAGGGACATCGAGGCAGACCAGCGCTACCGCTTGGTGCGATCCGTCCAAGACGGAGCGGTGTTCAAGGTGGTCGGCGGCATTCAGAAGACGAGCACGCTGGTGCAATGGGCCAAGGTCGCCGTGATCGACGTCGCCACCAAGACGCTCGTGCTGGACAAGCTCTACAGCTTCCGCGGCGACAATGACGAAGCATGGGAGCGCGCGCAGATGTTCGTGTCTCGCGAGGTCATGGCCGCGCTCGGCACGCCTGCGCCGGTCGCGCTGGCCGTGTTCGATTTCGAGCTCGAGGACATGACAGCCGCCTCAGCGGGGGCGTCCGCTGCGTCGGATGCGTCTTATCTCGCGGAGGTCACTGGCGGAGTGCGCGAGGCGCTCGGCCAATCCGGCCGTTACCGCATCGTCGAGGTCACCGCAGAGGCGGGAAAGGGCGGCGCGTTGCGGGATTGCGGCGGCTGCGAGATCTCCATTGCGCGCAAGCTCGGCGCGGACCAATCACTGATCGGCGTGGTGCGCCGCGTCAGCCGCACCGAATACACGCTCGGCTTCCAGGTGCGCGATGCCAGGACCGGCGCGGTGCTGGCGCGCGGCGACAGCGGACTACGCATGGGCGCCGACTATTCCTGGAAGCGCGGGGCCGTGCGGCTGGTCACCGACCGGCTGATCGAGGGGCAACAGGCCAACGACGCGCCTAGAAGGTAAGCTGGACCTTCATCGACTGCGCGCGGTCGCTGGCGAGCTCGAAGGCCGCGACCGCATTCTCGAACGGCATGGTGGCCGTGATCAATGGTTTGACGTCAATCAGGCCTTCGCCCATCAGGCGCACCGCCAGCTCGAACTCGGGATCGAAGCGGAATGTGCCGCGCAGCTGCAATTCCTTGGCCACGATGGAGTTGATCGGCAGCGTCATCTCGCCGCCGAGGCCGAGCTGCACCAGCGTCGCACCGGGCCTCAGCACGTCGAGCGCGGTGCGGAGCGCGGCCTGGTTGCCGGAGGCCTCGAACAGCGTGTCGAACACGCCCTTGCCGGCGCGCCAGGGATCGAGCGCAGTGGCATTGGTCGCGACGTCGATGGCATGCGTGGCGCCGAGCTTTTTCGCGACCGCGAGCGGAGCGTCGGCCACATCGGTGACAACGATCTCCGACGCGCCGCCGAAGCGCGAGACCAAAATCATCAGCGCGCCGATCGGACCGCAGCCGGTGATCAGCACGCGCTTGCCGAGCAGGGGACCGGCCTGCTTGCCGGCATGCAGGCACACCGCAAGCGGCTCGGCGACCGCGGCTTCCGCCAGCGACAGCTTGTCTGAGATCGGCACGGCCTGCGTCGCGTCGACCGTGATGAACTCGCGAAAGCCGCCCTGCACATGGGGAAAGCGCATCGCGCTGCCGAGGAAGCGCATGTCGAGGCACTGGTTGCGCATGCCTTCCTGGCAATGCAGGCAAGCCCCGCACGGGTTGCTCGGATTGACCGCGACGCGCGTGCCTGACCTGATGTTGGCGACGCCGTCACCGACGTCAGCGACGACGCCGGCGATCTCGTGACCCAGCGCCATCGGTTGCTGGATCCGCACGACACCGAAGCCGCCGTGATGATAGTAGTGCAGATCGGAGCCGCAGATTCCGCCATTGGCGATCTTGACGCGGACCTCGCCAGGGCCGGGGGCCGGATCGGCATAACTGTCGATCCGCAGGTCCTTCGGGGCGTGGATGACGACGGCGCGCATGGCTTGCTCCTGGTTCGCGGATCACATCGCGGCGATCATGCCGCCATCGACATAGATGATCTGGCCGTTGACGTAGGTCGACGCATCCGAGGCGAGGAAGATCGCAGCACCCACCAGCTCGTCCGGCTTGCCCCAGCGCTTTGAGGGAATGCGGCCCATCAGCCAGGTGTTGAAATCGGCATTGTTGACCAGCGCCTCGTTCATGTCTGTGAGCATGTAGCCGGGGCCGATCGCATTGGCCTGGATGCCGTGCTGGGCCCATTCCACCGCCATCGAACGGGTCAGGTTCTTGATGCCGCCCTTGGCAGCGGTGTAGGGCGCGATAGTGGGGCGGGCGAGTTCGCTGCCGAGCGAGCCGATATTGATGATCTTGCCGTGCTTGCGCGGGATCATGCGTTTGGCCGCCTCGCGGCCGATCACGAAGGCGCTGGTGAGGTTGGTCTCGATCACCTTGCGCCATTCGTCGGTGGTGAACTCCACCAGCGGCTTGCGGTGCTGGATCCCGGCATTGTTGACGAGGATATCGACGGCTAGGCCTTGGCTGTCGAATTCGTTGAAGGAGGCGACGATGGCGGGCTCGTCGGTGACGTCAAAGGCGGCGCCTTCGGCCTGATGGCCGGCGGCGCGAAACTCGGCGACGGCCTGCTCGACGCGCTTGGGATCGACGCCGTTTATGATGATCTTCGCGCCGGCCTTGGCCATGCCCTCGGCAATGGCGCGACCGAGGCCGCGGGAGGAGCCGGTCACGAGCGCGGTGCGGCCGGAGAGATCGAAGAGGGACGTGCTCATCTCAAGAATTCCTCAGGCGTTGGAGCGGCGCACGGTGAGATCGGTGCGCTCGAAGACGGCAGGCAGGAGGTCGACGCCCAGGCCGGGGCCTTCCATCGGGAAGACGTAGCCGTCCTTGATGGTGGGCATCGTGGTGACGAGCTCATTGTACCAGCCTTTGTAGAAGGCGCGCACCGATTCCTGGATCAGGGTGTTGGGCTGGCTGAACGACATGTGGATGGCGGCGATGAAGCCGATCGGGCCAATACAGTCATGAGGAGCAAAAGGCCGGTGATAGGTCTCGGCCATTGCCGCGATCTTGCGGCCTTCGGTGAGACCGCCGGTCCAGCACAGATCGGCCATCACCACGTGCATGGCGTCGCGGTCGAGCATGTCCTTGTAGGGGAAGCGCGAGCCCAGCGTCTCGCTGGCGCAGACCCAGACGTCGGTCGAGCGGGCATATTCGGCCAGCGCCTGCGGCGAGTTCATCCGGATCGGGTCTTCGTACCAGGTCGGCTTGTAGGGCTCGAGCGCACGGGCGATCTGCTTGGCGGTCGGCAGATTCCACAGCGAATGGAGCTCGACCATGATCTCCATCTTGTCGCCGACGGCTTTACGGATCTTCTCGAACGGCTCGATCGCCTGCTTCATCTGTGCGGCGGTGATGTAGAGGCCCTTGTTCTCCTGCGCGGCGGGATCGAACGGCCAGATCTTCATCGCCGAGATGCCGCTTTCGAGCAGGCTTTCGGCGAGCGCATCGGCATGGTTCATGAAGCCGTCGAGATCTTCGTAGGGACCCTTGGAGGCGCCGAGATTCCAGTTCGCGACCGCGCTGATATTGGTCGAGCGCACATATTGCGTGCCGGCGCAGGTGTTGTAGATGCGCTGCTTGTCGCGGCAGAGGCCGCCCAGCATCTGGTGCGCCGGCTGGCCGCAGACCTTGCCGAAAAGGTCCCACAGCGCGATGTCGATCGCTGATGCCGCGCGGTATTCGACGCCGGTCGAGGACTGCGCCATCGGCAAGTTCAGCATGTCGCGATGGATCGCTTCGATGTGCAGCGGATTGCGGCCGAGCAGGCGTCCGGCAAAGGTGTCGTGGATCTGCGCTTCGATCGCGCCGGCGCCATAGAAGGTTTCGCCGAGACCGATCAGACCAGTGTCGGTGTGGATGCGGACCCAGATGACGTTGGAATATTCCTCGGTGCGCAATGTCTCGATCGACGTGATCTTCACGGCAACTATCCTCCCATCGAAAGGCGCTTCGCACCTGACGTCTCATTTTGCGCTGCAACATGTTGCAGGGCGTGCCGACGTCTTACGCTTGCTTGTAATATATCACAACATATTTTAAGGGTGCACAAACAAGGCGCCACCCAGCAACGAGAGCGCGGGCTGACGGGAGAGGACGGCATGGCACGGCGCAAGCGCACACTCGCGGTGGTGAGACACGACGACGGGGGCAGGCCCTCCCGGCGCAACCGTCTCAACTTCTTCGAGCTGGCTTACCAGAGGATCGAGGAGCTGCTCGTTCATTGCGAGCTCAAGCCCGGACAATTCATGACGATGCTGGAATTGCAGCAAATCACCGGCTTCGGGCGCACACCGGTGCATCACGCCGTCAATCGTCTCTCCGCCGACACCCTCATCATCATCCGGCCGCGTCATGGCCTGCACATCGCGCCGATCGATCTGGCGCGCGAGCGCATGCTGCTGGCCCTACGCCGCGACATGGAACGCTTCGTGATCCGCCTCGCCGCCGATCGCGCCAGCCTGTCGCATCGCAATCAGGCGATGCACATCGAGCGTCTGCTGCGCGAGCGCCGCGCCAGCCTCACCCTCGACGAATTCAATCATCTCGACCGCCGCATCGACGCGCTGGTGCTGGAGGCCGCCGGCGAGCCGTTCCTGGTGCACACGCTGCGGCCGCTGCACACGTTGTATCGGCGCATCGGCTACATCCACCATCGCTTCATGCCGGGGCAGGCGGATCTGTCAGGCACGATCGATCATCATCTCGCCATTCTTGCAGCCGTCGCCAACCGCCGCGTCGATGAGGCCGTGAATGCGAGCGACGCGTTGATCGACTACATGGGCGAGATGTTTTCAGGGATGGAGGCGGGGATCGATCCGCGCCTGCTCGATTGCAGCATCGAGCCGCTGCTCGGCGCGTAGAGCATGATCCGGACCGGAAGGGCCGCGTTAGCGCAAAGTGTGCAGCGGTCCTCCGAAAAGATCATGCTCAAAACAGCAAGCTGAAGCGCGATGAGATCCTGATCTCATCGCGCTTCAGAGAGTTCTGAAGAAAGGAAGAAGAAGAATGTCAACGATGGCGATGCCACAGGCGACCGCGAGCGAAGCCGCGGTCCGCTACCTCATCACGAACTACAGTCCCAAGGGCAACAAGGTCGGCTGGCTGATGATGGCCTCGATCCTGGTCGAGGCCTGGGACCTCTATTCGATCGCCTTCGTGCTGATCTTCATCAAGGAGCAGTACAATCCCGATCCGCTGATGCTCGGCCTCGCCGCCGCGGGCACGCAGGGCGGTGCCCTGATCGGCGCGCTGCTCGGCGGTTGGCTGTCCGACAAGATCGGCCGCCGCGTGATGTTCCTGGTGACGATGGTGCTGTTCATCGTACTGGCGCTGGCGCAGGCCTTCGTACCCAGCGTCGGCTGGCTCGTCGTGATCCGCTTCCTACTCGGCATTCCGCTCGGCTCCGACATCTCGACCGGCTACACCTACATCATGGAATCCATGGCCAAGGGCGAGCGCGAGGTCATGGGCAACCGCTGGCAGTTCATGTTCGCCGTCGGTGAAGTTCTCACCATCGGCGTGATCGTGATCTTCCTTCTGGTCGACATGAACCACGAGATGCTGTGGCGCGTGACGCTCGGTCTCGGTGCGGTGCCGGCACTGATCATCCTGATCATGCGTCACGACGTGCCGGAGACGGCGGTGTGGCTGGTGCAAAAGGGGCGCTACCGCGAGGCCAAGCAGGTCGCGCGCGAGATGTTCAACGACAATCTCGACATGCTGCCGGATCGGGACGTCGAGGTTCCCAAGATCAGCACGCGCGCATTCCTCGCTGACCTCAGGAAGGATCCGATTCGCTGGCGCGCCACCCTTTATGGCTGGATCGCCTGTTTCGCCCAGGCGAGCGAGTTCTCGACCTTCGCGTTCTATCTGCCGGTGCTGTTTGTGATGGTCGGCGTCTCGAGCGTGCTCGGCATCAATGTGGTGACGATGGCGCTGTTCTCTTTCGCCGCCCTGTCGGGCTGGGTCGGACCCTTGCTGACGCCGAAGATCGGCCATCGTGGCATCGCCATCGCCGGCTTCGGCATCGTGCTGGTTTCGCTGCTGGTCGCGGCCTTCGCGCTCTACACCGACAACAAGATCCTGCTGCCGTTCGCCGCCGCCGGCATGCTCTGGGGCCATTATTGGGATGCGTCGAACTGTATGACGATCCCGACCATGGTCGCCCGTCCGCGATATCGCGGCACCGCAAGCGGCTTCGCCTACATGTTCGTGAAGCTGCCGTCGTTCCTGGCGATCTTCCTGTTCCCAACGGTGTTTGCCGCGATCGGGCAGGCGAACGCCACGCTGATGGTCGCGATCTTCCCGCTGGTAGGCCTGCTTGCCGCGATCTTCATCCTGCCTGAAGTCTACGGCTACGAGAACGACTGACGATGAGCGCTATCTGATCGCGGCGGCTAACGCCGTGATCAGGGCCGGCGGCGTCACCAGCAGGCCGAGCTTGAGGAACGGCCAGGCGCCGACCTCGATCTTCTCGCGGCGGAGCGCGACCAGCCAGAGGATGGTGGCGAGCGAGCCGGTGACCGACAGATTGGGGCCGAGATCGACGCCGATCAGGATCGCGCTGACGACGGGCACCGGCAGATGATCGCCGGCGGCAACCGAGCCGGCGACGAGGCCGACCGGAAGATTGTTGGCGATGTTGTCGGCGAGCGCGGTGGCAATGCCCACGCTCCAGGCCGCCTGCGGGACCGATTGAGCTACCGCCTGGTGCAACAACGCGTTGAGCTGCGCGATCACGCCGGTCTTGATCAACGCCTCCACCATGACGAAGAGCCCGCCGACGAGCGGCAACACGCTCCAGGACACCCCGCGCAGCACGGGCAAGGGTGATTGCCGGCTGAGCAGCAGCACGATCGCGGCCGTCACGCCGCCGCAGATAAAGGTCGGCAGGCCGAGCTGCTTGTCGAGCGCTGACGCCGTGACCAGCACGATGCCGATCGCGACGATGCCTATTGCGGTGAGCTTGCCGCCGCGGCCGAGCTTGGGATGCGGCACGCTGCGCGCGATCGTCTCTTCCTTCAGCGCGCGGTGCTGGGTCAGGCGCAGCACGATGTAGGTCAGCAGGATCGACGCCGCCGAGGGCAAGGCGAACAGGCGTAGCCATTCCGTCAGGTGCGGCATGCGCGCGCCGAACACGACGAGGTTGGCGGGGTTGGAGATCGGCAGGACGAAACTCGCGGCATTGGCGATGAAGGCGCAGACGAACAGATAAGGCAGCGGCTTGGCACCGGCCGCGCGCGTCGCGGCATAGACGGCCGGCGTCAGCACGATCGCGGTGGCATCGTTGGAGAGCAGCACCGTCACCAGCGTGCCGACGAGATAGATCAGCAGGAACAGCCGCTGCGGCGAGCCGCGCGCGTATTCCACCGCGAGCGCGGCCAGATAATCGAACAGGCCTTCGAGCCGCGCCAGCTCGGCGATCAGCATCATGCCGATCAGGAAGAGATAGACGTCGAGGCCTTTCTCGATGCCCGTCAGCGCCTCCTGCCAGGGCAGCAAACCAAACAGCACGAGTGCGCCAGCGCCGATCGCGGCCCAGATCGCCTCGGGCAGGCGAAACGGTCGGAGGATGACGCAGGCGGTCGCGACGAAGATGATGCTCCAGGCCCAGATGGCGTCAGACGGCACGTTCAGTCCTTGAGGTTCGGTCAGTCATTCGGCATCGATAACCGATACGAGAACGGCTGTCTTCCCCTAGCGTCTTGGCGCGGCAACAGTCTGGATTGCTTCGCTACGCTCGCAATGACGGAATTTGTGGCTGCTTCTCGCGAATGTGACACTCACCTTGCCACCGACAGCTTCTCCATGATCGCCTTGCGCAGGATGCGCGAGAGCGATTCCACCGAATACGGCTTCTGGATCAGCTCGAATCCGCGGTGGGCGTTCTCGGCCAGCACGTTGCTGTAGCCGGAAGTGAGCACCACGGGCAGGCCCGGATAGCGCTCGCGGATGATGCCGGCGAGCTCGACGCCGTTCATGCCGGGCATGATGACGTCGGAGAACACGAGGTCGACGGCAAATTCGTTCTCGCCCAGGATCGCCAGCGCCGCATTGGCATTGGGGACGCGGCGCACGACATAGCCGAGATCCTCCAGGAGCTCGGTGGAGAAGCGGCCGACCTCGTCGTCGTCCTCGACCACGAGCACGCGATAGCCACGCCCGGTCGTGGCCGCCTCGTGGCTCAGGGCCGCTGCTTCCTTCTCCGTGGTGGGGCTTTGCGCCTGCGGCAGGTAGATGGTGAAGGTGGCACCTTCACCTTGCGTGCTCGTTACCGCAATGTCGCCCTCGGACTGCTTTGCGAAGCCGAAGGCCTGGCTGAGCCCGAGGCCGGTGCCCTTGCCGACCTCCTTGGTGGTGAAGAACGGCTCGAAGATCTGTTCGAGATGTTCCGGCGCGATGCCGCTGCCGGTATCGGTGACGGAGATCGCGACATAGTCGCCGCGGCGCGCCGATTGTGCGCGCAGGCTCGGGATTCCCGACACCTTGCGCACGGCGATGGTGAGGCGGCCTTCGCCGTCCATGGCATCGCGGGCGTTGATGGCGAGGTTGATCAGCGCGGCCTCGAACTGGGCGATGTCGGCCACCGTGAAGCAATCGGCGTCCTGAACCTCCACGGCGATCTCGATGCGGGCGCCGACCAGCGGCCGGACCAGCTGAGCCACGCCCTCGACCTGGCTGCCGACGTTGAAGATCTGCGGCTTCAGCGGCTGCCGGCGCGCGAAGGCCAGAAGCTGCGCGGTCAGCTTGGAGGCGCGCTCGACGGTGTCGGAGATGGCGTCGACGTAGCGTCGGCGGCGCTCCTCCGGCAGCTCGCGGCGGCGCAGGAAATCGGTCGCAGAGCGGATGATGGTGAGGAGATTGTTGAAGTCGTGCGCGACGCCACCGGTGAGCTGGCCGATCGCCTCCATCTTCTGCGATTGCCGCAGCGCTTCCTCGCCGCGGCGCCGCTCGGTGATGTCCACCGCCTCGGGCACGGCGCCGGTGATGTTGCCCTGGCGGTCGAGCACGGGGCGCATGCCGAAGTCGAAATCGCGCTCGCCGACAGGCAGGCGCAGGCGCATCTCCAGCCGCACGGGTTCGCCTTTGAGCACCGTCTCGAAGGCTTCGCGCACGGCGGCACTCATGCCGTCCGTGCCGGTGAACCATGGCGTGTCCCAGAACGGCTTTCCGATCACGTCCACGGAATTCGCCTTGATGCCGGCGAGCGCGGTCTTGTTGGCGTAGACCAGCTGGCCCTCGAGATTGACCAGGCCCTGATACTGATTGCTCGTCTCCAGGATCGCGCGCAGCCGCGCCTCGTTGGCTTCGAGCTCGGCGGTGCGATCGGCGATGCGCTCTTCCAGCGTCTCGTTCAGCCGCCGGAGCTCGATCTCGGCCTGCTTGGCGACGGTGACGTCGTGGGCGACGCCGATGAAGCCGATATGCTTGCCGGTCGCATCCCAGCGCGGCTGCGATTCCGAGCGGAGCCAGCGCCATTCGCCGCTGGCGTTCTTGTAGCGCGCTTCCAGCACGAAGGGCTTGAGGGACGCTTCACCCTGGACGGATTGCTGCAGCACGTGCGGCAGGTCGTCGGGATGCAGCACCTTGCGCCAGTCGAAGTCGATGGCCTGATCGTAGGGCAGGCCGACGAAATCGACATAGGCCTGGTTGGCGAAGGACCGCTTGCGGTCGAGCTTGGTGACCCAGATCGGCACCGGCGCGCTGTCGGCGATCAGCCGGAAGCGCTCCTCGCTTTCGCGCAACGTCTCGCGCGCCAGCGCCTGATCGGTCATGTCGATATGAGCGCCGACGAGCCGGATGGCGCGGCCGTCCTTGTCGCGCTCGATCTTTGCGACGACCCTGATCCAGCGGGTCTCGCCGTCGCTGGGGCGGATGATGCGGTATTCGGCGCTGTAGTCTTCGCTCGCTCCGGCGAGCGCTTCGAAGAAATGCTTGACGGTGGCGTCGCGGTCGTCGCAATGGATACGGTTGACCCAATCCTCGTGCGACTCCTCGGCGGCTTCCGGCGGAAGGCCGTGGATCATCAGATATTCGGGCGAACGGCGGTTCTTGAAGCCTTCGCGGAAATCGACCTCGACGCCGCCGACCTTGCCGATGCGCTGGATGCGCGCCAGCTCGGCCTCGCGCTCCTGCAGCGCGCGATAGGCGTTGTCGCGCTCGCGCGCGACGTCTTCGAGGTGCTGGCGCAGCCTTTCGGCGGCGATGGTCTCGGGCAAGGGTTCGTTCAAGGCATCGGCCGTTGTCATGCAGGTGCGCACGTGCCGGACCGATATTCACACAGACGGAGCGTGATGGCCATTGTTTAGAGGGCAGGTGGTGCCGGGAAATAGGGGCGCGCGCCTGAACGCAGAGAAGTACGCGGTGGTAACGTCCGGTCTGGCAATTTGTTCCGAATACTGGAACGATCGGCGGATTGAGGCGTCGTCGCGAGGTGCCAGCGCGCTCATAAGCTTTCCTTTCCCACGAGGCTAAATCTTGAAGCTCTTTATCTGCCAGGCCTGCGGCAACGTCCTCTATTTCGAGAACCGCGCCTGCGAACGCTGCGGCCATCGGATCGCCTTCCTGCCAGAGAAGGAGACGATGTCGGCGATCGAGGCCGACGGAGAGGCCTGGAGCATCCTTGCCGACAAGGGCGAGAGCCGGATGCTGTGCCGGAATGCCGAGTACGACGTCTGCAACTGGCTGACCGACGCTGGCGATAGCACCGGCTATTGCCGCGCCTGTCGCCACAACGGGACCGTGCCGAATCTCTCCGATCCGGCGCAGCTCGCCGGCTGGCGCGAACTGGAGGTGGCCAAGCACCGGCTGTTCTATTCCCTGATCCGCTGGAAGCTGCCGCTCCAGACCCGCCAGGACAATCCCGAGCATGGCCTGATCTTCAACTTCCTCGCCGACGATCCGCACAGCGGCGAGAAGGTCATAACCGGCCATGACAACGGCCTGATCACGATCGCGCTGACCGAGGCCGACGACATCGAGCGCGAGCGGCGCCGGCTCGAGATGGGCGAGCCGTACCGGACGCTGCTCGGGCATTTCCGCCACGAGGTCGGACATTACTTCTGGGATGTGCTGGTGCGCGATGGCGGCAAGCTCGACCAGTGCCGCGCCGTCTTCGGCGACGATAGCGCCGATTACGGCCAGGCCCTGCAGCGCCATTATGCCGAGGGCGCGCCGCCGGACTGGCAGCAGAACTACGTCTCGGCCTATGCCACGACCCACCCTTGGGAGGATTTCGCCGAAACCTGGGCGCACTACCTCCACATCGTCGATGCCCTCGAAATGGCCGCCGAGTTCGGCATGGAGGTGCGTCCCAAGGTCGACCGCGACGGGGAGCTGACGGCGCGCATCCGCTTCAACCCATACGAGGCCAGGGATGTCGAGGCGCTGGTCAACGCATGGCTGCCCTTCACCTTCGCCATGAACAGCGTCAACCGCGCCATGGGCCTGCGCGACCTCTATCCCTTCATCCTGTCGCCCGCGGTGGTCGGCAAGTTGGGCTTCATTCATGACCTGGTCCGGGACACGGCCAAGGCCGGGAAGCCCTAGGGATGCCGCACGGCGGGCGCGTCGGGCCCATTTCGGTCTTGCGCTGGTACGCCAAAGGCGGCCCGATTTAGACCGTTGCCTCCAGCCCATTTTGATGTACCACGGGAGCCACACGGCCCCTCCCAAAGGCCCCAACGGCCAGGGAAGGGTCCCGCCCAAGGTCGAGACTCAAGAAAAGCATGTTCAAACGCATTCTGATCGCCAATCGCGGCGAAATCGCCTGCCGGGTCATCAAGACTGCCCGCAAGATGGGAATTCAGACGGTTGCGGTCTATTCCGAGGCCGACCGCGATGCCCTCCATGTCGAGATGGCCGACGAGGCGGTGCTGATCGGCCCGCCGGCCGCGGCCGAGAGCTACCTGGTGATCGAGAAGATCGTGGAGGCCTGCCGCAAGACGGGCGCCGAGGCCGTGCATCCCGGCTACGGCTTCCTGTCCGAGCGCGAGGCGTTTCCGCGGGCGCTGGAGGCGGCCGGCATTGTCTTCATCGGCCCCAATCCGGCCGCCATTGCGGCGATGGGCGACAAGATTGAGTCCAAGAAGGCCGCCGCAAAAGCAAAAGTCTCGACCGTGCCGGGCTATCTCGGCGTCATCGAGGACGACAAGCACGCGGTGCGGATCGCCGACGAGATCGGCTACCCCGTCATGATCAAGGCCTCCGCCGGCGGCGGCGGCAAGGGCATGCGCATCGCCCATTCCAAAGCCGAGGTTGCCGAGGGCTTCAACCTCGCCAAGGCGGAGGCAAAGGCCTCGTTCGGCGACGACCGCGTCTTCGTCGAAAAGTTCATCGTCGATCCCCGCCACATCGAGATCCAGGTGCTGGGCGACAAGCACGGCAACGTGATCTATCTCGGCGAGCGCGAATGCTCGATCCAGCGCCGCAACCAGAAGGTCATCGAGGAAGCGCCGTCGCCGCTGCTGGACGAGACGACCCGCCGCAAGATGGGCGAGCAGGCGGTCGCGCTGGCCAAGGCCGTGAACTACGATTCCGCCGGCACGGTCGAGTTCGTCGCAGGCCAGGACAAGAGCTTCTACTTCCTGGAGATGAATACGCGCCTCCAAGTCGAGCATCCCGTCACCGAGCTCGTCACCGGCATCGATCTCGTCGAGCAGATGATCCGCGTCGCGAGCGGCGAGAAGCTCGCCATCGCGCAGAAGGACGTCACGCTGACCGGCTGGGCGGTGGAATCGCGCCTCTACGCCGAAGATCCGTTCCGCAACTTCCTGCCCTCGATCGGGCGCCTGGTGAAATATCGTCCGCCGGCGGAAGCGAGCCGCGACGGCATCACCATCCGCAACGATACCGGCGTGCAGGAGGGCGGCGAGATCTCGATCCATTACGATCCGATGATCGCCAAGCTCGTCACCCATGCGCCCTCGCGCGCGGCGGCGATCGAGGCGCAGGCGACTGCACTGGACTCGTTCTATGTCGACGGTATCCGCCACAACATCCCGTTCCTGTCGGCCTTGATGCATCATCCGCGTTGGCGCGAGGGACGGCTCTCGACCGGCTTCATCGCCGAGGAATTCCCCAAGGGTTTTGCGGTGCGTGTGCCCGAGGGCGAGGTCGCGCGTCGCATCGCCGCGGTCGGCGCCGCGATCGATCACGTGCTCGGAGCGCGCAAGCGGCAGATCTCCGGCCAGATGGGCGGCCGCGTCGTGCAGCGCGAGCGGCGTCGCGCGGTCTGGCTCGACCGCCAAGAGATCGTGCTCGAGGTCGCGCGCGAAGGCGAGGCGATCGCGATCCGCTTCATCGACGCCGACGGCAAGGCCGGCAATACGCATCTGTTGCAGTCGCCGTGGAAGCCGGGCGATCCGGTCTGGCAGGGCACCATCGACGGTCAGTTCGTCGCCGTGCAGACCCGCCCGATCGCCAACGGCATCCGCCTCGCGCATCAGGGCGTCGAGGTGCCGGTCTATGTCTGGACCGAGGCCGAGGCGGCCTCCGCGCGGCTGATGCCGGTGACCACGGCCTCCGACAGCGGCAAGAAGCTGCTCTGCCCGATGCCGGGCCTCGTCGTCTCGATCGCGGTGAGCGAGGGGCAGGAGGTCAAGGCCGGCGAGACCCTGGCGGTGGTCGAAGCCATGAAGATGCAGAACGTGCTGCGCGCCGAACAGGACGGAACCGTGAAGAAGATCCACGCCAGCGCCGGCGCGACACTCGCGGTGGACGCGCTGATCCTGGAGTTTGCGTAAGATAAAAGATGTGAGTGGGGGTCTTGCCGGGCCTCAAGCTCACCGTCATTGCGAGCGCAGCGAAGCAATCCAGACTGCCTCTGCGGAAAGACACTGGATTGCTTCGCTGCGCTCGCAATGACGGAGTACGTTGCGGCTGCGTCGCAATATTGGGAGGGCACCATGGCCTTTCGTTCCCGCCGCGAGAAATTGCGATCGATCCTGTCGGGCGGGACGTGCGTCCATCCCGGCTCGGTCTATGACGCGATCTCGATCCGCATTGCCGAGGACCTCGGCTTTCCGCTTGGCATGTTCGGCGGATCGGTGGCTTCGCTCGCCGTGCTCGGCGATCCCGATGTCACGCTGATCACGCTCACCGAGCTTGCCGAGCAGATGCGGCGGATGTCGCGGGCCTCGGCGCTGCCGGTGCTCGTCGACGCCGATCACGGCTATGGCAATGCGCTGAACGTGCGCCGCACGGTGCAGGAGCTGGAGACGGCGGGCGCGGCCGGCCTCACCATCGAGGACACGCTGCTGCCCGCCGCATTCGGTGCGACGAAGGCACAGCTGATCTCGCTGGAGGAGGGCGTCGGCAAGATGGAGGCGGCGCTTGGCGGCCGCAGCGATCCCTCGCTGGTCATCATGGGCCGCACCGGCGCAGCCGCGATCACCTCGATCGAGGATACGGTGCGCCGCGCCCAGGCTTATGAGGCCGCCGGCGTCGATGCGCTGTTTTTCACAGGCATCAAGTCGCGCGCCGAGCTCGAGGCCATCGTCTCCGCCACGCGGCTGCCGATCGTGCTCGGCGGCGCGTCCGAGGAATTGAGTGGGCTCGATTATCTTGCCGGCCAGCGCGTGCGCATCGCGCTGCAGGGCCATGCGCCGATCGCCGCCGCGACGCAAGCCGTCTACGAGACACAGAAGGCGTTGCGCGAGGGCATGGCGCCAAAAAGCCTCAAGGGCCTGGCATCGTCGGAGCTGATGGCGCGCGTTACGCGCGAGGCCGCGGTCAAGGCGCGCAGCGCCGATTTCCTCGGATCGAAGACATGAGCCGGGCGATTCTCCAGGTCATGGTCCGCGGCCGCGTGCAGGGCGTCGGTTATCGGGCCTGGGTGGAGTCGCAGGCCATCGCGTATGGCCTCGAAGGCTGGGTCCGCAACCGCCGCGACGGCAGCGTGGAAGCGATGTTCGCTGGCGCCCCGACGCACGTTGCCGACATGGTCGCGCTGTGCCGCCACGGCCCGCCGTCCTCGCGCGTCGACAGTGTCACCAGTGAGACGGCAAGCGTGGATGAGCTGAACTTGCGCAGGGCAGGTGAAGCGTTCTCGGTGCTGCCGACGGTGTAGATATATCGCGCTCTCCTCGCAAGCGAGGAGAGATGAAGAAGCCATCACCTCGGCAATTTCGCGATCGCCTCGCTCAGCTCGTGGATCTCATAGGGCTTGCGCAGGATCGGGAAATCGCCGCGCACGCCGGCGGCGACCTCGCTGTAGCCGGTGGCGAGCAGGATCGGCAGGCCGGGACGGATCTGACGGAGGTGATGGGCGAGGCTGAGGCCGTCCATCTTGCCGGGCATGACAATGTCCGAGAACACGAAGTCGACGCCGTCGCTCTCGATCTCGCGCAATGCCGCTTCGGCATCGGCGACACGGCGCACTCGGTAGCCGAGCTGCTCCAGAAGACCGATGCTGACCAGCGCGACGTCCGGATTGTCCTCGACCAGCAGCACCGTGCCGCTGCCGCGGAACGCCGCTTCCGGTACCTCCCGCGACGGCACATCTGTGCCGCGCGGCAGGATGATGGTGAATGTCGTGCCCTTGCCGAGCTCGCTCGCGACCTTCACCGTGCCGCCGGCCTGGTGAGCGAAGCCGTGGACCTGCGAAAGGCCGAGGCCGGTGCCCTTTCCGATCGGCTTGGTCGTGAAGAACGGCTCGAAGATCTTGTCGAGAACGTCGGAAGGAATTCCGAGCCCGGTATCGCGGACGTGGATTGCGACGAAATCGCCGTTGAGGGGGGCCTCGTTCAGCACGACGTTGCGCGCACCTATCGTCACCGTGCCGCCGTCCGGCATCGCGTCCCGCGCATTGATGACGAGGTTGAGCAGTGCGGTCTCGAGTTCGGAGACGTCGGCCTTGATCGGCCAGGTTTCGGAGTGGATCTCGAAAGCGAGACGCACGGAGCTGCCGACGCCAGCGTCGAGCACCTCGCGAATGGCCGCGACGCGTTCAGTAAAATCGATCGCCTGCGGATTGACGCTCTGCCGCCGCGCGAAGGTGAGAAGCTGGTTGGTCAGCGCTGCGCCGCGCTTGGTCGCGGTATCAATCGCCGAGATGGCGCGCTCGAGCCTGGGATCGTCGGCGGCGCCTTTCTTCAGGATGTGAAGGCTGCCGCTGATGATCATCAGAAGATTGTTGAAGTCGTGGGCGACGCCGCCGGTGAGCTGCCCGAGCGCATCGAATTTCTGCGACTCGGCCAGCTGCTTCTGCATCGCCTCGAGCTTGAGTTGGGCATTGCGGCGCTCTGTGATGTCGCGTGTGATCTTGGCGAAGCCGATCAGCCTGCCGTCCTCGTAGATCGGATCGATCACGACGCTTGCCCAGAAGAACGTGCCGTCCTTGCGGACGCGCCAGCCTTCCTCCTCGTATCGGCCTTTGTCCCGCGCGATGCCGAGCGCCCGCGCCGGCTTGCCGTTGGCGCGGTCGGTCTCGGTGTAGAAACGGGAAAAATGCTGGCCGAGGATCTCCTCGGGGGGGTAACCCTTGATGCGTTCGCCGCCGATGTTCCAGCTGGTGATGATCCCGTTGGGGTCGAGCATGTAGAGGGCGTAGTCGGCAACCCCCTCAACCAACAGCCGGAAACTGCGCTCGCTCTCGAACAGGTCTCTCTGCTGATTGAACTTTTCGACCATTCCCGGACCCCGCCTCGACGGGAACAAACGCGGCATCCGCGAGATGGTTCCCGCCCTGTGGGACATTTCTAGGCAGGCGTAACGGGCCGGAGGCCTCGTGCTTGACAACAAAGCGATTGCGTCAGATATTTCTGTCATGACAGAAATATCCGGAAAAAAGAAACTTCCCGCTGCCGTCGAGCGCTTCATCCTGCACTGGGGCGACATGGGCGACGAGTGGGGAGTGAACCGCTCAGTAAGCCAGATTCACGGGCTGCTTTATCTTGCCGAGGCGCCGATGACCGCCGAGGACATCGCCGACACGCTCGGCATGGCACGGTCCAACGTCTCCAACTCGCTGAAGGAGCTGCTCGCCTGGAACCTGATCCGGCGGGTGCCGATCCTGGGCGACCGCCGCGACCATTACGAGGCTGAGACCGACATCTGGGAGATCGCCGCGAGAATCGCGGCGCGGCGCAAGGAGCGGGAGATCGACCCGGCGATCGCGGCGCTTCGCGCCTGCGTGTCCGATGCCACAGACGATCCCGGCATCAGTCCCGTTGCAGCCAAGCGCCTGAAGGAGATGCTGGCGTTCACCGAGCTCGCCGACCACTGGTTCATGCAGATGCTGAAGGTGCCGCGGCCGCGGCTGGTCGCCTTGATGCGGCTTGGCGAGAAGATCGCCAACCTGCTGCCGATCGGCAAGGTCAAATAGGATCGAGGAGGTTGCGATGACGTCGGCACGACTATCGGGCTCGGCGGCCCGCTCGGCACCAGGCGGCAATGGATGTCCTGGATCGAGCGCGACGATTTGATCCGCCTGATCGCCTATGTGATGGCGACGCCGGATCTGTCGGGTCCCGTCAACGCCACGGCGCCGATCCCCGTCACCAACGCGAAATTCACCGAGGAGCTCGGCCGCCGCCTGCACCGGCCCGTCGTGTTCCGCATTCCCGGCGGCCTGCTGCGCCGGATCGGCGGCGGCTTTGCCGACGAGCTTCTGCTCGGTGGCCAGCGCGTGCTGCCGAACGAGGCGCTGAGCCGCGGCTTCGTGTTCCGCCACGAGACGCGCAGCGCGTTCGAGACGATCCTGTGAGCGTCAGACGGGCTCAAGCCGCCACGCTCCGGAATGTCGCCGCCACCGCACGCAGCGCGGCAAGTTTCGCGGGATCGCTGACCTTCGAATGCAGCATCACCCTCGAGCTGCCAAGCTTCGGCAGCTTGTGCGCAGGGCCGATGTCAATCAGCCCGGGCGGCACGATCCGCCGCGCCAGCGGCGCGATCGCAAGCCCCGCTAGCGCGGCCGCGACCACCGCGGTGACGCCGCCGCCGACGAAGCGCTCGCGCCAGGAGATGCCGGCCTTGTCGAGCGCGCGCACCGCGACGGCGCGCACCCCGCAGGGCGGGGCGAGCGTTGCGAGCGGCAACGGCTCCCCTTTCGGCAGCGTGAAGCGGCGTGCGGCGAACCAGCCGAACTCGTCCTCAGCCAGCTTCTCGCCGCCGCGGCGGCTGCCTTCCTGGCGCACGATTACCGCATCGAGCTCGCCCGAATCGTAGGCATCCTGCATCTCGCGTGAGAAGCCGATGGTGACGGCGAGGGTGAGGTTCGACGACATCGCATGCAGGCGCTCAAGTAGCGGCACCAGTTCGGGCCCTGCGGCGTGATCGGAGATGCCGAGCGAGAGCGACTGCGCGGCCGGCGCGCCGCCCGACAATGCGAGATCGTGCGCCGCGATCAGCGCGCGGGCGCGATCGAGGAACGCGGCGCCATCGGCGGTAAGGCGGACTGCGCGCGGCGAGCGCTCGACGAGGCGCTTGTCCAGCAAGGTCTCCAGCCGCTGCAGCTTCAGGCTAACCGCGGCCTGCGTCGTGCCGAGTGCTTCGGCGGCACGCGTAAAGCTCTGGAGGTCGGCGACCAGAAGGAAGGCCTGGACGGTGGCGATGTCGAGTGTGGCGTTCATTATGACCTGTTATCACTGGTATCAATATTGATAAGATACCAAAATGACAGCGGCCGGTCTAGTTTCTTCCCGACGCCGCGCAAGTTGCGCGGCATATCGAGGAGAACGACAATGGCCCTGATCACCGTGTCCTACACCACGTCCCGCCAGTCCCCCTCGCTGAAGGCCGATATCGCGAGCGCGGTATCCGAGCTCACCGCAAAGATCCTGCGCAAGGACCCCAAGGTCACCGCCATCATTGTGAAGTCCGTGGATGCCGGCGACTGGTTCGCCGGCGGCGAGTCGCTCGCCGAGCAGAAGCTCGCGAGCTACTGGATCGACATCCACGTCACCGAGGGCACCAACACCAAGGACGAGAAGGCAGCCTATCTCGCCGCCATGTTCAAGCGCATGGCCGAGATTCTGGGGCCGCTGCATCCCGAGACTTACCTGCATGTCGACGAGGTCAAGGGCGACGCCTACGGCTTTGGCGGCCTGTCTCAGGAGCGGCGCTACATCGCCGGCAAGCTCGAGGTCTCGCTGCAGGCGGCGTGATGTGAGAGGCCGCGGGTGAGCAATCTCACCCGCGGCCCGAAGCCATCAGCTCGCGGCGCGGAACTGCACTTCGGCGTTGTTGATGAAGCACGTCTTGTCGAACAGCGTCAGGTCCAGCGGGTTCGGCAGGCGGACATCGCTGAGATCGGGGCAGGGCTTAGCTGCGGGATCGTAGGACCGGTCGATTTGCGAGATGAAGACGACGATCAGCCCCGTGTCGCGCGCAAACGACTTCAGTGCGCGCACCTGCACGGTCAGATCGGGATTTTCCCGCCTCTGATCGATCAGCTGCAGATAGTCGATCACGACGAAGGTGCCGCGCGGCGCCGCTTCCATCTGCTTGACGACGTAATCGGCACTGATCCCGTCGGAGCAATTCACCTCGAACAGCTTGCCGAACTGTGCAGGCTCCGCGCCGATCGCACGGAGGCGGTCCAACACATCTCGCTCGGTGTACTCCAGTGAGAAGAACGCGGCGCGATGGCCGGACTTCATGGCTTCGACGGCAAGTTCGAGGCTCATCAGAGTCTTGCCCTGGCCGGGACGCGCCCCGACCAGCACCAGATCGCCCGGGCGGAATTGCGGGAACAGTTTGCTCGCGGGACTCAGTGCGGCTGCTTTCGCCGCGAGCATGCTCCAGGCGGAAAAGCCCTCAGTCGCAGCGATGCGGTCAAGCGCGTCGTGGAGCGGAATGCCGGCCTCGCGGGACAGGCGCCTAGCCTTGCGCTTCAGATGGTAGATGGGCGCAGACAGTTTCATCGTCAAAACCTCCCATTGCGAGCATGGATCGCAACCCCTCCTTATGCTTGGCGCTCGAACAGTCGGCCGATGATCAACTCGCCCGGCATGAGGTCTGCTTTCCCGGCGGAGGGGGGAGGCGTGGGCGGCACCGAAATGAAGCGTAGCTGATTCCGCGACGGGCGGAGAGCGGCGTGGTCGGCTCAAACAAAAAAAGTATTAGACTGCCGCTTCCGGCAGCAGCGCGCGGGTCGGTCCGAACAGCTCTTCGAACGCCTGCCTGAGCGCGATATCGACATCGGCCATGGTCACGAGCTGGCCGAGATCGACCAGCGAGGTGACGCCGTAACGGGGATCTACGACACCACAGGGCACGATGCCGGCGAAATGCGACAGCTCCGGCTCGACATTAATGGCGATGCCGTGAAACGAGACCCAGCGCTTCAGGCGGACGCCGATCGCCGCGATCTTGTCTTCGTGTCCAGGTCCCTTGTCGGGCCGCCTGACCCAGACGCCGACCCGGTCCTCGCGCCGCTCGCCGCGGACGTTGAAGGCGGCGAGCGTCTTCAGGATCAGCTCTTCCAGGCTCGCGACATAGGCCCGCACGTCCGGCCGGCGGCGCTTGAGGTCGAGCATGACGTAGGCCACGCGCTGGCCGGGTCCGTGATAGGTGAGCTGCCCGCCGCGCCCTGTCGCGAAGGTCGGGAATCGGGAATCGAGCAGGTCACTTTCCTTGCCCGAGGTGCCGGAGGTGTAGAGCGGGGGATGTTCCAGCAGCCAGACCAGTTCAGGGGCCTCGCCTGCGGCGATCGCCGCGACACGCGCCTCCATGGCGGCCACGGCCTCCGGATAGGGCACCGGGGCATCCGAAATCCGCCATTCGACGACTTCGCCGCCTGCGACGGAAAACGACGTCAAATCGAGGTGTTGGCGGTGGCTTTCAGGGGAATTAACCATTGGCTAACCATAACGTGGTGATCATCTCTGGAGCAAATGAAGAGTCCCAAGTCCCAAGTCCCAAGTTGCGGCGGTCCTGACAGTGCCCACTCTCGACAAAGTCACCGTGGATCTCATGGTCGTCCTCGGGACGACCACCATGCCGATCCATCAAGTATTACGTCTTTCCCGCGGCGCCATCATCGAGCTGGACGCAACCGAGGCCGACGAGGTCAAGGTGCTCGCCAATAATCTGCCGGTCGCCTCGGGGGTCGTGCTGGTCGACCGCAACAGAATCGCGGTCGAGGTCAAGCAGATGCTGCCGCGCTCGCCGGCGACGCGGTAGCGGTCCGGGTCACACGAGACCGGGCAAGCGGTAGCGGCCTGGGTATCCGATAAGGCCGATCTCCTGGGGAGGGCGGCGTTTTTCCTGCCAAGCTTGTGGAATTCAGGGCTTTTGCAGGCTTGTATCCCCCTGATGGATTTGTTAGATCGGCGCCGCTGATCCGGCCGCCCGAACGACCTCAGGCCGGCATCTCCTAGCGCTCGTGGCGGAACTGGTAGACGCGCTGCCTTGAGGTGGCAGTGGGTAACACCGTGGGGGTTCGAGTCCCTCCGAGCGCACCATAATTTGCAAATCGCTGGCGGGTTGCCCACCGTGGCGGTGAATACGAGTGTGCAAGAGCCGTCGAAAGTGAACGCAAGCTCACTGTGTGGCTTGCTCGTTGCCTTCAAGATTTCACTCCCCATCCTAAGTAATGATGAGTTTCACCGGAGAGCTGGCCGCAATGACCTCACGCCCTCGGGCATTTTGCGGACGATTGGGGGCGGGGTAATCCGGGAAAATGCCTGGCATGCTCGGCAAGTTGCCGACGCTGCTGTTGAGCTCGCCAAACAAGCGGCGGATCGCGTCCACGTTCTTCGTCATCGAGTAGAGGTTGCACACGTTCAGGTCTCGGGAGGTGCCTAGCGAGGACGGTTGTCAGTTGCGGGTTGGGCATGCGCCAGCTCGCGGGTCGGTCAGACATCCCCAACTAGAACAGAATGGGAACGAAAGAGGCGATACGGTCGCTCGTTATCGTTCTCCTCGCCCGTTGGGCATCGATGAAGCGGTCCTACACTAAGGGGGATCCAGAAGAGCGCTTGCAATTCCATGCTGGCCTTCAACTCGAGGGAGCATAGTCGTCACAATTGCCCCTGAACTGCGGATGCCTTGCGTGCGATGTCTCATGCTCGGCGGCCTCGGGCGCGCGATGCCGACGTTGATCGTCGTCTTTGTCCCGAGCGCCGTGCTTCCGCCCTTCTTACTCTCTCGCGGAGCCGCCTCAATTGAGCCAGCAGGCTGACGAGCTCGATTCTTGTGTCACGCAGAACAGCCAGGCTGGAAATCCCGCTACTCACTACAACACCCCCAAACAGGCCTTTGCCGAATTCGTGACGGAAGCTCGGATTTGTGGCGACGTGCCAACAACGTCTAAGCGATGGCCACGGGGGGCGTCGGTTCGTTTTACGACAATGCGCGAAAATATTCTAAATGGTTGCAATGCGTTGCAACAGCAACGCGCTATCGGAAGGGGAATATCAACACACTCTCCGAAGCGCGCGCGTCATTTGCATCAGCACGTTGGCGCTGTACGAGCTACCTCTACTGTTCTGACGATCGGCTCCTCGACCCAGGCCTCGCGGGCAAACCAGTTGTGATTGGCCCGACAGTCCGGACAAAGAGTATTGCCGAAAAACACGATGCTTCGCAGGAAAGTCTCACGATCGGATTTGATGCCGGTCGGAATCGCGCGGCCGGATTGCGGACACTTGACCATGATCATGCCCATACGAGCCTCCCTGAAACACGTATTTGTCGAGTAAAAGGGCCGGCCGGCTGGAGTGCGCTCTCGTCGGTGCGGGTGACTTGGGGGGCATCGCACCTGGGGTCGTTGTTCGAGCAAAAGGGCAGCTTGCTCGTGACGACGCTTCTCCAACCGACCGGATTCCTGCTTGGCGAATTCTTGGGATAGCTGGGGCTTTCGCCGCAACTCTGAATAATGTCCGACCTCAACCGAACGCTTCTGGGAGGCGCCTAATAACCGTCATGTCGAAATACCCGCGACTTCGTGTCGAACGTTCCCCCTGCGACGAAACCATCAATTTCCTCTCGACGGACAGATCAGCCAACCGCATCACTGATGTCACTCCCCTCGGTGCAGTCCGTTAACTATTCTCTTTTTTATTATTTGTGCAAATTAAAATTCGCCTTGTCGGTCTGATTTACGACTCTCGGCTGATTTATTTTTTTGCGCGGCGCGATGCATTTCCGAAACGTCAGTCCCTATTCTCGCAGGCTTCTGCAGGCCATCATCTCAAGTCGGTTCGGCACGTGGTTGCGCTTTGTCACGGTATTGAATGCTCGCCCGAGGGTTCAAATATGAAACAAATTTTGATTATAAGCAAAATCTGTAAATCTCGTTGGTTAATTGCTGCCGATCACGTAAGGTACACTCGTCCAGGTTTCTTCGGCTGGAGGAGACAATGTGGGAATTAATTCTTAACGAGTACAACCTCACCTCGGAGACGCTGCAGCTGGCTCAGATGCGCGCAGAATTGGTCAGCATCGGCGAGAAGGAGCGCATTCTAAGAGAACGGAGTGCCGATCGCGAAGCTTATCGGTACCTATTGGATGCTCATCGGTTGATCGCCAGGCCGAGCCTCATGGGAGAGCAGGGGTTGAACATTTCTCCTCAAGACGGGGGCAAGGACGGTCAGCTCGCGGCATGACCAGCCGGATTGACATGTCCAAACGAGCCGGACCGGTGGCGTGTGTTCGGGTGAACAAAATCGCAGGCGCCGCAGGGCTAGATTGAGTCTCGCAGGTGGCGGCGGGTCCGCTTGTCCGGTGCCGCGACAACATCGCATCCCGGAGGCTGTCGCCGCCTCGCCGGTACAGGCGAGGCAGAATGGTTCACATTGGTGGAAGCCGTGCTGGAAAGATCGTCGGCAGAGATAGTGTTGAGACCGGCTCCGGATGCAGTATTCGCGCTGTTGGATGGTCGACCAATGATCTTCAGCGAAGCGGGGCAGAAGATTTTTGAACTCGACCGAGTAGGGGCATTCATCTGGTGCAAGTTAGGGGAAGGCTCCTCGCTTGGAGACATTTATCGGGGGCTTGCGGCGCAAGGCATTGACGAGCACACGGCACGCCAGTTCACGCGACAGGTCGTAGATGTCTGGGTCGATCGAGCGTTGCTCGAAGTCGATTGGCGAATGCCGACCGATTGCGCCTTCTCAGCTCATCTGGGTCGCCACAGAATAGACATCCGGGCTGCAAATCCGGACCTCTTGAGGCGGCTGCTGTCGCCATTCAGTGTGTCGGACCAGAGTGCCGGTGGCGACGGCGACATCGCGATCGAGGCAATGATGCTGGATGAGCAAGTGTTCTTGCGCGCAGAAGATTCCAGCATTTCCAGATGCGAAGTCGATGCACTAGCCCCTACGATCAAAGCTCACGTCACCGAGCGGCTTATTCGAAACATTCGCTGGGTGTTCTCCCTTCATGCCGCTTCTCTCGTGAACGACGGCATGGGCCTGTTGTTATGCGGCCATCCGGGAGCAGGAAAGTCTACCCTCACATTGCAGCTGGTGGACGCCGGATTTCGGTACGCTGGCGATGACGTCGCGCTGGTTGGCGGTGACGGAACGATCTGCGGAGTCCCGTTTGCGCTCACCCTCAAGGAAGGATCGTGGGACTTGCTCTCGCGACTACATGGCGACCGCTACGATGCGACGCATTGCCGCTCCGACGGCGTTCGAGTGCGGTACGTACCCATTCCTGATGCGCAGAACGAAAGCTTCTCCGCAGGCTGGATCATCTTCTTGAACCGGGTCGCGAGCGGTCCGACCGAACTAACCGAAATAGATCGTTTGGATTCGATGAAGCGGCTCATCGAGCACGCATTCGCCGGCGATGGTAGACTGTCGCAGACTGGCTTTCTTGCTTTAAGGCGGATTGTCGCGGGTGCGCAATCGCTTCAACTCACCTACTGCGAGGCCGGAGAGGCTCGGCGCCTGCTTGTGGATCTGTGCAATGGCAAGGCATAGCAGCGCGGTCAGGAGCCTCTGCAATTGCTTGCGAGGCATGCCGCCTGTCGACATAGAGTGGACCTCCGTCATCGGGCTCGCAAATCAGACCCTGACGACGCCGGCGCTCATCGACTTTGTCGACAAATTCGCGTCGGTGCTGCCGGAGGACGTCTGCGCCTATATTCGCTATATCCACCGCCGAAACGGGCTGCGCAATAACCGCCTCGTCGCTCAACTCGAAGAGGCCGTCGTTGCGCTGAACGGTCATGGCATTACGCCGGTCCTACTCAAGGGGGCTTCGACACTGGCGACCGCGCCCGAGGCGCGAAGAGGCGTTCGGATAATGTCCGATCTGGATATCATGGTCATGCCGGACGAGGCCAGAACGGCCGTCGCCGCGCTATCTGGAATTGGTTACGATATCCATAACCAGACCCCTCCCGAAAGCCATAGATGGTATGCCGATCTGAATCGCCCCCAGGATGTCGGGTCGATCGACCTGCAGCAGGCAGCTCCAGGTCCTGCGTACCTCTACCAGAACTTCGGGCATGCGCTGAACCATTGTATTCCTGCGCCGCTCGGACGGGCACGCGTATATATCCCCACGCCAACCTTCCAGGCGCTGATGTTGATCATCCATGATCAGTTTCAAGACTATGGTTATTGGCTCGGCGACCTCGACCTGCGGCACCTTGTTGAATTGCGCGACCTAAGCCATTCAGCCGAGCCTGTCGATTGGGAGAAGCTTACCTCTCGTGTCTCGGGCGACTTGATGAAGAACGCGGTTGAAACCCAGCTGATCGCCGTTGCCGAGCTGCTTGGCGTCGATATTCCACACGCATTGCGCTCCCGACTGATTCCTCGCCTGCAGTTCATGCGTCAGTTGATGCAAGCACGCTTTCCGGCTACGCGCGTGCCTCTCCTGGCGATGAGCCTTCTGGACTTCAGAAACTACCGCAGAGAGGCAACTATCGTCTCGACAACAACAGGGGCGAACCGACGGGGATTGTGGACTGTGCCAAGAGCTAGCACCTTACGACTTCTTTTGAACGCGACGACCGCAGCTCGTGCGGGCAAGGTCTAAGGCCAGCGAACGTCAGCGCTTTCGCGATCGAGGCGTCGGTTGGCCAAGCGGGTTTTCGATCCGCCGCCTGTTCGAGGCGGAATTCGCCGCTCGGGACGCACGGTGGAAATTCCCAGCTCAATGCGGTGTGTCCGACTTTCGCGCATCTAGGAATGCTCTCGACCACCAGCATTCCGTTCGGACGATTCACCGTTCTCGGGGATCTTGAACTCCTCGAGCGTGTGGCCCGATTGCAGGGCGGCAACGAGCCAGCGGGGCTGCTTACCACGTCCGGACCAAGTCTCTGTTGGCTGAAGCGGATTGAAGTATTTCGGCACGACCTTCGGGTATTTGCGACGGGGCGGCTGGCCTGTTCCCGCCTCAGTCGCCCCGCTTTCAGCTCCGCCGAGTTGATCCGGCTGGTTGAGCTGCGCAAGACGCTTTTCTAGCTCTCGCTTTTCGGCGGTGATCTTTTCGGCGAGAATCTTTGTCAGCTCCTCGTGAAGGAGCCAAAGTTCCTCAAAATCCATGGCTTCGAGATCTTGCCTTCGCATTAGCATTTCTCGACACCGTTCGACTGACCCGTCGTCATCCAGCCATTCTTCGTCCGAGCGACGAATGAATGTTTGACCAAATCAGTGCTCAAATTGACCGTGCAATAAATCTATTATATATTATTTAATAATTAATGCGACGATTATTTTATTGATTGATCTCGGTGGCAAAGAATCTTGCGAAGATGCGTAGAGGAGGCATGGTTTGATCGAGTATCCTCTTGAACGTCTTCAGGATTCAGTCGGTCGGTTTGCGGATCCGTCGACCGTGTTGTCCGATATCCGGGCCCTGAGCTTCCAAATCGAGCTCAGACGGCGCGCGCTGAAGGATATTGGGATTATTAGCTGCCGTTTGCGTCTCTGGGGAGGCCGCAAGGCGGTAGGCCAGCCGAGGCTTAACAAAAGCAGTCCGGCGCGTCAGCATCTAATGCTGCGGCGTGGCAGGTCCCTGACGGGATCGGCTCATATGCCATCTCTGATGGGGCTTGAGCAGTTCCCGCGCGGTGATTAAGCAAATAGATGTGCGCATCTCCTTTCCGCGGTTAAATTGTGCGGATCGCTCATTTTCCCGGCTTGATTATTAACGTGGACCCAGTTATCTGGAGCGCCAGTTCCAGTTCGGTTCCAAACATTCTTCTGGGTAATCGGGCTCTCTGTCTTGATTAATATATCGACAGAGGCAATATTGGGTTGGGCGCAACTACACGGTGAGATCATGGCGGCTAAGAAACTTGAGTTAGAAGCGATGTCCCTTGACGATCTCTGGTCGCTTCATGAGGAAATCAGCGGGATCCTGTCTGACCGGATCAAGGCGGAAAAGAACGAACTGGAAAAGCGCTTAGCGGCACTTGGGGGCGGGATGGCTGTTTTGGCGGATTCGAGCCCGGCAGGCGCGTCTTCGACCGGCAAGCCGAGACGCAAATATCCTCGGGTGCTGCCGAAATATCGGAATCCGCAGACGGCCGAGACCTGGTCGGGACGTGGTAAGCGGCCGCGCTGGTTGGTTGCCGCAATGAAGTCTGGCCGGAGAATCGAAGAGTTTCGCATTGGCGAAGCAAGTCCGAAGCTTCGCCAGCGTGCGTGACTAATCGGTAATTGGCAGGAGTGTAAGGGCCAATAAGAGGCGCTACTCGCATGATCCGTGCTCTAGTAGGCATTGCGCCCTCGCAAGACCTCTACCGGAGTTCGCAGGAGGATCGCGAGATCCAACCCAAGACTCCAGTTGTCGATGTACCAGAGATCATATTGGACACGTGTTTCGACCATGACTGCTGTGGGAGTGGCGCCCCGGCAGCCATGGACTTGAGCCCAGCCAGTCAATCCTGGCCTGACCCGGTGCCGAAGCGCGTAGTTTCGCACAAGCTTGTCAAATTCGCTGTCGTGAGCCACGGCGTGAGGACGCGGGCCCACGAGCGACATGCTGCCATCGAGAACGTTTAGCAGTTGCGGCAATTCATCGAAGCTCATTCGGCGCAGCCATTTGCCGACGCGGGTAACGCGTCGATCGGCGCGGTTGGCCTGAAGGATTACGGGCCCGTCCTCGAGCACACGCATGGTCCGGAATTTACGGATCAAGAAGATTCGGCCGTTAAATCCACAGCGTTGCTGCCGAAAGAATACAGGGCCCGGGGAATCTAACTTGATCGCCACCGCGGTGAGCGCAAGCAGCGGGGCGAGCATCACCAATGCGAGGCCCGCACCGATAACGTCAATCGTCCGCTTGATCGCGCACTCCAGCGGTGTGAGGGGGCCACGCTGGAGCTCTACGCAAACGGCGCTTCCAAGACTCCGCTTGGGGTGCCGAAGCAATTCGGATGTCGTGCCAACGGGCACGAATATAATCGGGAAGGGCAAAACACGCAGATCGGCAACAAAGGCTCGCAGTTCGGGCCATCGCTCCGGTTCAGCTTCCACCACCACCTGATCAAGATGGCAGGTGCGGATGTAGTCGATGACGCGCGTCGTGAGCCGCCTTCGGCAGGCAGGACCGAAGCCTAACGGAGGCAAGCTGAACCGTTTCTTGACGAGATACCCGTGCATCGACAAGGTCTCGGACAATCCCACATTCTTCGCCAATGGTTGATCGCTGATCAGAACAATGTTTGTAGTGGCGAACCTCCTGCCGCTCAGGGCCCTTCCGAGAAGCGCCTTGACTCCCCACCGTTCCCCCAAAAGTAAGCTCAGGCCCAAGACGGCGAAGAGCAGGCCTGGGTGCTGAGAGGTCTCCGGGCGAATTGCGAAGCCGTACACCGCCACGATGAAAAGTACTGAAGACATCCAAGCTAAACAGACCGCGCGCATCTGGTTTCGGAGGACGAGGAGCTCAACCGGCTGATAAAGGCCGTAGGTCTTCAGCAGGCAAACGAGACAAGCTGCGCTAACCAGCGCTAAGCCAAGGGCGTTGGCCAAGTTGGCCGCGGCTTGCCCATACTGAGCTTGGTAAAGCAATGTAGAGACGAGACTGGCAAACAGAATAGTCGCAACATCAGCACCGAGCACCACGTGCTCGACCGCGTCATAACGGAGGGGCCATTTGGGCTCGCGGGATACCGTCGGTTCGGGACTGAGGCGATCCGTAACCTCCCGATTGGGGAAATGTCGGTTCACGAAATTCATGTGCCGGGGGCTCTGCGATTTAATATTTAATTATTTATTAATTAATCGCAATTATCAAGCAAAAACCCAAGGTTCCGCGCATTTTATGGCGTGCGCCCCTTTGTCGCCGATCTGCGATCGTGGCGTGGGCTGAGGGCGCGGCTCTTGAGGTTATCGAGAACCCCTTTGGGAACTCTGCGCGTGCACCTGGTCAAGGAACGTCGGATCGAGTTCCGAAATCAGGCCTTCGAAATAGATCTTACCATCAGCCGAGGCTGAGCGGTACGCGGTCACAAGGGCTGGCTTGAGGGCAGGGCGATGCCTAACGACGAGGCTGACGTCCCGTTTGATCAATTCCCGCAGGTCGGGCTCCCGCACCATGATATCTGCGGCCAGTGCGACCGATACGCGCAACGGAAGCAGGTCCAAATCATTCGGCGCGGTATAGTATGACATTCTGAGCATCGCTGCCGTGTTGGGCTGGGGCGAACTGTGCTTCGACGTCGCCGCGAGCAAAAGCCAAATGTCGCCGCGGAGTGGCGAAGAGCGCAATGCACGGGCAAACTCGTCCGAAGTCATGGGAGGAGCTGTCCTTTGTTCGCCGGCAGCCAGAGCTGAATCCCGGTTGAATGTTGATCCCCCTCGGATCAATAAATCTTTGCGCGCTGCCGCAAGGGAAGTCGTCTTCGACATCTCGCTCGGCCCTGCTGCTGCAGTCGACAGAACTGCCGGCAAAGACGATCTTGCACCGAGATACCGCTCAGGAAGCGCCATCCACGCTGCCTCCACGATCAGCACAATACCAAGTACCATCAGGCTAACGCGGGGCCAAATGGCGACTAGCGTTGGGGTCAACGTTCGGCGAGGCGCAGGTGCTTGATCTGCAATTTGTTCAGACGTCGCTTTCGACTTAGACGATATGGCGTCACGTCCTGCGTCGGAGAGGCTTTGACCGAACGCCAGCCCAAAAAGCGCAGCGACCAGAAGCGATGCTCCTAAACCCAGAATTCCATGATCGGAGAACGCGAGTATCGTCACTGCAACCAATGCACCGGCGCCCAGCGCTGGGAAGACGTAATCGTAAGCGCGCGACAGAGCACGTCTGATCAGCACAGAAGCGCAGAGCAAGGCAGCAACCACGACCGCGCAGAGAAAAGCCCACCCCATGTCTATAACGATCGTGGCGGCGGCGGTTGGCCTTTCCGGCGTGTCGCCAACTCCAGCGTCCTGGTAAATCGGCAAAAGTACCGTCGAAGCACCCGCACCGGATCCTGCCGGCGCGACGTCCTGCAGCATCCGTTCTGTTGCGGCCTGACTGCTCGTTGACAGGACGATCGTCAGATCGGTGTTCGTTCTGAAGGGAATGACCGAAGCCGTGGCAATGAAGACAATCGTGGCAGTCGCAAGGACGCCGGCGGTACCCCACAATCCCGGGAACCACCTGCGAACCGCGAACACCGAGATCAAGATTTCTGAGCCGAGGAGGGCCGAGACGAGTGCAGTTGAGTTGCCCCGAATGAGCAGCGCCGCCATACAGACAATCAATGCGATGGTCGCGACGGACAACGCAGGGAGAGGGCCTAGCGCAATTGTTCCTGGCCGACTGCGTCGGAGTATTTGATCGACCGCACGAATGGCCGTTGCGCAGGAGAGCAACACACCGAGCACCGCGACGGTTGAGCCATCGGGCCCAGCCACACCGGTTATTTCCCTGCCGAACCACAAGGCGGCAACGATTGTGGCTATCGACAGCAGAATATGTAGCAGTCGCGCTGCGCCATGTCGGTCAAGCGCGATGACTGCTGCAGTGAGAGCTGCAGCAAGCACGGCGCAATACTGCACGAGCGAGAACATGGTCGCCGTGGTGTCGACTGTGATTTTTTCGGCGAGGGGCTCGTTTAAGGTCGCCGATGCAGTAGCCCAAATGGGATTGCCGAGTTTGCCAATCGGCATCGGCACCGCCTGCAAAGCCATCCAGAGCGCCGGAGCCGCGAGTACAACGACGAGACTAGGGCGGAGCAGTTTAGCAAGCCCGAGGGAGGAGGGAGGTAGAAAGATCGCGACCGTTAGCGCCGCTGTTGCGAGTGCCAACAATATCAACACCCAGCCTTGAAGGCTTTCCGGCATTGCGAACGCCGCGGCAATCGCCACCAACTCGGCCAATATGACAAGCCGGACCATCATGTATCCACCGTCGTCTGGTGTGGCCACTCCTCTGGTCCCGCAGACCAGATAACGTGTAGGCCGCTATGAACAGCCTCAAGAGCCAGAAAGACCATAACGGATGTAATGGCTATCATGGTAATAGTAGCTCCGATGACCGTCATATCGAGCCATCGCCTTGGTATCGGTCTTGCTGAGAACTGCCCCAATAAGAGATTCGTGAATGTTTGGTGCCGTGTGCAGTGCGTGTTGCACTACATCGATCTTGGTCCGGCCCCATTCAACAACGAGAATGTAACAGTCGATCAGAGATGAAGTGGCTCGAACATCAACCAACGGTGTCAAGGGCGGAAGGTCAACGATGACGTAGTCATACTCGGCCCGTAAACGGTCGAACAGTTTGCTGATCGAGTCCGCGCAAAGAATTTCGCTGGTGTGTAGCAGAGGTCCCCGACGCACGGCGGGCAGAAATGCAAGATTGGTCGTCGGGTCTCTCCAGATAGCGTCGGCGAGCGGCCGGCTACCGTTCGCAACTTCGATGATTCCGCAGGCCGCCTTGGGCGCAAAGATGCCCGTTAGTGAGGGATTCCTGAGGTCGCAATCGACGATAATAGCTCGTTTGCCGGTGTGCCCGATCAATTGCGCGAGCGAAGCTGCAATCGTGGTCTTCCCCTCGTTCGGTAATGCAGAGGTAATGCCGATGACCTGGGAGGAGATCTTCGCCGGATTGTGGTCGATGGCTAGCTTGATGGAACGAATGGCCTCCGTATATCGAGATAGTGGCATCCCGACCACCGTCTGATGAATTGCGGTTGGAGACAAAGCTATCCGCCGCTGAACATCATCATCGGTTTTCTGAAGGCGGATTGGTGGCTTGGGAGATTTGCGGGCTGGCAACAACGGGACCAAGGATAGACAAGGCAACTCCAGTACGGATTCCACCTGTGAAGAGGTCCGAAAGACGCGGTCCATGAGGTCTCTGAGGAGCGCCAAGCCAATGCCCAGCGCGAGACCGCCGAGAATGCCAAACGCCAGGATCAGCCTTGTCTTTGGCTTGCTCTTGCTCGTCGGCGGCGAAGCAGGAAAGACTACCCGCGTATCCGAGGTGGGAAACGTCTCCTGCTGTGCGGAGCCCATGTAACGCTGGAGGAAGGTCTCGTACAAGCTGCGTAGGCCCTTTGCTCTGCTTTCCAAGTCCTTGATGGTCAGCTCAGCAGAATTGACCGAACGAGACTGCGAAACGGCTTTGGATAATTGTTTCTCGATCTCCTCCTGGCGCTGCTTGGCGAGCTCGAATTCGCTTCGGCTGACCTCGGCAAGCCTCCTGACCTCGTCGAAAATTGAGACGCGGAACTCTCGCGCGCGGTTCCGGACATTGACGACCGCCAAGTGGTCGCGACCGACCCTAGCCGCCAACTCGGCCTCACGTCTGGTGAGCTCCAGATATTGCTGGCGCAGCCCCGTAATGATCTGGCTGTTCAGCGCGTCGGCCCCGATAGCATCGAGGTTATCCATCGAGGACGGCTTTTTCGGATCGACGGCAAGGAGAGCTTCATAGCGAGACAGCTTGGCCGTGGCCTCAGATGTTTGAGTACGTGCGGCGGCCAATCGGTTGTTGATCTCCGTAATCTGTTGCTCATCGATGGGCTTTCCATCCAGGGAAACGATGTTGTTCTGGGCCTTGTAGACGTCGACGGCGCGCTGCGCGGCGAGGGCTTGGTCGCCGAGATCGCGCAACCTTTCCTGCAGCCAGCTCGTTGCCTTGCGATTGGCGTCAAATTTTGCATTGAGCTGGTCTGCAACATAGGTACTCGCTACCGCATTGACGATCTCCGCGGCTCGGGCTGCGTTGCTCGAGTTGAAACTGATCTCAATGACGTGGCTGTACCCGACACGTTTAGCGGAAAGCCGACTGAGGAACGCGTCTACGAGAGTGTCCGATGGTTCGCCATTCGTCTCGAGTGGCACATCCTTCTTCGATCCAGTCGAGACCCATGACCAAATTCGTTGCGAGAGCGCCTGCAAAGAGAGGCCGGACGCACTAAAGTCCGGATCGTCGGCCAGTTTCAACTGGTCGATTACGGCAACCGCAGCCGCCTTTGATCTCAGGAGTTGAAGCTGGGTCTCGATTTGACTGAGATCGAAAGCCGGCTCGGCGAGGAGTGATTGCTGCTGGACGAATTGAGGCCTTGGATTGGCCAACAGGATCTGAACCTGCGCCGTATAGGTTGGAGAAGCCAAACGGAGATAGAGCAAGCTGGCCGCAGTGGCGAGTACGGCGGTAACAAGGATTACGAGATACTGACGCCGTAGAAGCCCGATGCCGAAATTGATGACGTCGGTGATCCCTCCACCGTCCGCCTGGGCGGGTTGAGCCGGTCCGTTCGCCGGCAGCCGCATTCTATCCGCATGTTGAAGATTGTTCTGAAGCATCACGTACCTGTCCGACGATTGGTCACATTGCGCCCGCCCGCCCGCAGGCGGCATTTAAAGCGATCTACGACATGGTATGAAATTATATACCTTATAAAAACCTGCTTGCCAAATTAAATAGACAATATATTAATCAAGGCGGAGATGAAAAATGCAGGTGTGGCCGTTTTGCTCAAAGGGGCGTTTGCTAATGCCGTGAGTTTTCCGTGACTTGCAGGCTGATCTAACGGCTTTCGCCGAAATCGTGCGACCGTTTCGTGGTTGATTGTGAGCGTGAAAGATTAATCTCGACGGGGATTATGGTCCCGCCTCATCGAATTGAGAGCGGACAGAAGGGTACCCAATGTTGGAGCTGCGATCCTTGGCGATCCCTGATGTCAAAGTCATTCGCACAGATCGGTTTTCCGACGCCCGCGGTTACTTCTCTGAAACCTTCCAGCGATCAGCGTTTGCAGAGAAGGGAATTCTCCATGACTTTGTTCAAGACAATCAGTCCAGCTCGGATCGGATCGGCACGGTGCGCGGCCTGCACTTCCAGCGGCCGCCCTTCGCCCAGGCGAAGTTGATACGGGTGTTGAGCGGGGCGATTCTTGATATTGCAGTTGACCTCCGGCGTTCATCGCCCAGCTTCGGCAAGCACATCGCGATACAGCTGGATAGTGAAACCGGCGAGCAGGTGTTCATCCCGAAGGGGTTCGCGCACGGCTTCTGTACGCTGCAGCCCAAAACCGTCGTCTTATACAAAGTCGACCAGGTCTATGCCCCAAGTCATGACGGCGGTGTTTACTGGGCTGATTCAACATTAGCAATCGAGTGGCCCGTGACGCCCTCAGAAGCCCACGTGTCGCCAAAGGATCAGACACTTCCTACGCTCAGCCAGCTCGGTTGCGTTTTCGACTAGTGGAGACGAGTAGAATGCGTATCTTGGTGACCGGCGGAGCGGGCTTTATCGGTTCTGCGGTCTGTCGCCGTTTGGTGCTACAGACTGGTGCCGCAGTGATCAACATAGACAAGTTGACGTATGCAGCCAATCTGGCTTCGCTCGCGAGCATCGAGAAGCTGGAGACTTATGCGTTCCTGCAATCCGACATCTGCCATCGCGCGGCCATGGATCTTGCGTTCGCCGACTATGAGCCTGACGCGATCATACATCTGGCCGCCGAAAGCCACGTCGACCGCTCCATCAACGGACCTGACGCCTTCGTCAATACCAATGTGGTTGGCACCTACACGCTCTTGGAGACGGCCAGAGCCTACTACGAACGTCTACCGGCTTCGAGGCGGAAGCACTTCCGATTCATCCATGTGTCGACAGACGAAGTCTACGGCTCGTTGGGACCAGATGATCTATTTCGCGAGGATACGCCCTACAGGCCGAGCTCGCCCTATTCGGCGAGCAAGGCCGCCGCGGACCACCTCGCACTCGCGTGGTTTCGGACCTACGGCCTGCCGGTGATCGTGTCGAACTGCTCGAACAATTACGGGCCGTATCAGTTTCCGGAAAAGCTCATCCCGCTGACGATCCTCAATGCGATCGACCGGAAGCCTCTGCCGGTCTATGGCGACGGAAGGAATATCCGCGACTGGCTTCACGTCGATGATCATGCCGCGGGCTTGATACGACTTTTGTACGAAGGAAGGCCCGGCGAGAAGTACAATTTCGGCGGAGATGCCCAGCGCTCCAATCTGGAGGTCGTCACCCGGATCTGTGACGTTGTGGATCGCTTATCTCCGGCCGCGGGGTGCAGACGTTCTCTCATTACGTTCGTGCCGGATCGTCCCGGGCATGATGCCCGCTATGCAATAGACGCATCGAAAGCACATCGCGAGCTCGGCTGGAAACCGATCAGAACCTTCGAACACGGCCTGTTCGAAACCGTCGGATGGTATCTCAAGAACCGCGCCTGGTGGGAGCGTGCTCGCAGCGGAGTCTATGACGGCTCGCGTCTGGGTCTCCTGGCCGCCCAAAACTGAGGTGGAGATGACAGATCGACCAATCCTCTTTGCCGGACGGAATGGTCAGCTGGCAATGTGCCTTCGTGATCTTGCCACAAGGCGCGGTTTGCCTGCGATGGCTCTCGGGCGCCCAGAACTCGATCTAGAGAACCGGGAAGGTATCGACAAGCTCATTGCGTCGATCGGGCCGTCTGCGATCATCAACACGGCCGCCTATACGGCGGTAGATCAGGCCGAATCTGAAGCGGCGAGGGCCTTCAGCATCAATCGCGATGGCGCGGCCGCGCTGGCGGATGTCGCGTGGCAAATGAACATTCCGCTCATCCATCTCTCGACCGACTATGTATTCGACGGTGCGAAACCCGAGGCGTACGACGAAAGCGACATTCCGGCGCCGTTGAACGTCTACGGCGCATCCAAGCTTGCTGGGGAGGCTGCTGTATTGGCAGCGCACCCGCTCGCGACCGTGATCAGATGCTCCTGGCTTTACAGTCCCTATGGCAGCAACTTTGTCCGAACGATGCTGCGGCTATGCGAGACGCAGCAGGTCGTGAGGGTTGTCAGCGACCAACATGGTAACCCGACTTACGCGTTCGACCTCGCGGAAGCCGTCCTCCGGATCGCACAACAGTCAGCAACGGAAGACCGCAGGGCCACCGCCGGGATCTTTCATCTCGGTGGCCAAGGTGAGGCAAGCTGGCACGATTTTGCGCAGGCAATCTTCCACGAGTGTTCCCGTCGTGGAGCGCGGATTCGGGCGCTCGAGGCGATCACGACTGAGGAGTTTCCGACCGCTGCGCGTCGGCCTCGGAACTCGCGCCTGGACTCATCCAAGGCCGAACGCGTGTTCGGGATTCGCCTGGCGCCTTGGCGCCATTCACTCCAAGCTTGTCTGGACCAGCTGGTCGGAGGAGAAACCGATGCTGAAGGGAATCGTGCTGGCTGGCGGCAGCGGAACGCGCCTCTATCCGATCACACGAGTGGTCAGCAAGCAGTTGCTCCCGATCTATGACAAGCCCATGATCTACTATCCCCTGTCGACGCTGATGTTGGCAGGGATCCGCGAAATTTTGATCATCACCACGCCTTCGGATCGGCGTCAGTTCGAGCGATTGCTGGGCGACGGAAGCCAATGGGGCATCCGGCTCAGCTACGCGGAGCAAGCCCGACCCGCCGGTCTCGCGGACGCGTTCATTGTCGGGGCCGATTTCATCGGAAGCGATCGCGTGGCGATGGTGCTTGGGGATAATATTTTCTTCGGCGATGGCCTGAGCGAGTTGCTTGCCAGGGCGGCGGGTCGCGCGGAAGGCGCAACCGTCTTTGCCTATCACGTGCGAGACCCGGAACGGTACGGCGTGGTCGCGTTTGATGAAGCGGACCGCCCCGTGTCGATCGAAGAGAAACCCAAACGGCCGGCTTCGAACTGGGCAATCACGGGGCTGTATTTTTTCGACAACCGCGTCGTCCGCTACGCTCGCCGTGTCGAGCCATCGGCGCGCGGGGAGCTCGAGATTACCGATCTTCAGATGCGTTACCTTTCGGCCAATACGCTCCACGTTGAACGCATGGGGCGGGGATTTGCGTGGTTGGATACCGGCACGGTCGAATCTCTCATCGACGCAGGGACGTTCGTCCAGACCCTAGAAAAGCGGCAGGGAATGAAGATTGCGTGCCTCGAGGAGGTCGCGTTCAGACTTGGCTTCATTGATCGCGATCAACTTCTAGCGTTGGCTCAACCGTTGGAGAAGAGCGGCTACGGCAAATATCTGAGCGAAATCACGCGACTGCCGCAGTTTGCCTCGCATTAGCGCTACTCAACCGATATCAAAAACAATGTTAAATGTAAGTATATTGAATTGACCATGGTTTAAAACACAATTAAAATATAAGAGGCGATTATTATTTAATCGGTATGGTCATGCTGGTTCGAAAGGCGAGTGTCTACAGCTGGGGAACTAGACCCGTCAGCTGGGGGGAAGATATTCCAGCCCCTTGGCAGGAATCAACGTTCTGGAAGGCTTTCGCTAGCTACGACCCGCTTGGCCTGTCGGCTCCGCCGCCTGTCAATCAGCCAATAAGCGAGCCGTCCACTCTGCCCGTCCGCGTCGGTGAAGCCTGGTTCTTCGAACGGACGTCTCGTGCCAGCGCGGGTCATTTGTCGGACTTGCTCCGCGTTCCGCCCCGTCTCTTCGCCGCACCTTCCCACACGCGATTGTCTACGCTGCTGTCTTCGACGTCTTTGACGAGCGGTCAAGGCTTGACGCCAGCGACTGCATCTGTGGCAAGCGCGACGCCGACGGCGCAATGGGCTGCCACCGCTGCCGCCACTCACTGGGTTCACACGACTGACGGAGCCTGGAATGTCGCAACCAACTGGAGCGCCGGGCTTCCGGGGATCACCGATGCCGCTTTCCTAGATGCAGCAGGAACGTATGTCGTCACGAGCTCGGCCAGTGTTGACATTGGGAGCCTGGTCCTCGGTGAAGGTACGACGCTTTTGCTGGGGGCTGGCTCGCCGTTTATCGTCGAAGGCGATGTGCTGAACAACGGGACTGTCGAAGTTGCGGCGTTCCTTGGCAATCGCATTGCGACCGGCGCCTTTAAGGGTGACGTCAGCGGCACTGGGTCGTTCGAGATCGGCGACCAAGCGATCCTGGAGATCGGAGGTTCCGTTTCGGGTCAGCTCTTGGATGGATCGTTCTCCGGCATAACCGTATCGTTTGAGACGGAAGCTGGCACGCTTGTCCTCGAGGATTCGGCCAACTTCGATGGGTTGATCACAGGTCCGTGGCCGGGAGGATCGCTTTCTTCCGGGAATTTGATCGACCTGAAGGATCTAACCTTCACATCGTCGATGTCGGCGAGCGTCCACTACGATACCACCTCAAATATCAGTACGGTCGATTTCAGTAACGGTGCGGCCAATGTCACCTTGCTGTTCTCGGGGATGGACCTGAACTGGAAGTTCAAGAGCGACGGGCAGGGAGGCACCATCGTCTCCGATCCGCCCGCGAACCCCATTGTACTGGAAAATCAGAAGCCAGGCACGCCGAGAAGCGTTTGGGCGATCCAGCCGGGCGACAACTCGACTCTGACCCAGGGGTTTGCGACAGCAATCAGCACCAACGTCGGGGGAACGGTCCAATTCAAGATCAACAACCTGACCGGCAACCCGAATTACCGCGTCGATGTTTACCGGCTGGGCTACTACGGTGGCAACGGTGCCAGGCTGATCACGAGCCTGCAACATCAGGCCGCAGCCGCGATCGTTCAACCTGCTCCAATAAGAGATGTTTCGACCGGTCTGGTAGATGCAGGCAACTGGAGCGTAACCGATTCCTGGAACGTGCCGACCGACGCGACCTCGGGCGTCTACATCGCCAACGTTATCAACGGCACCGAAATTTTCCAGATTCCATTCATCATAAGGGATGACGCTTCGCACAGCGATATCGTCCTGCAGACAAGTGATCAAGACTGGCAAGCCTATAATGGTTGGGGCGGGGCCAACCTGTATTTCGGGAACGGCCCGGGAATCAATGGATCGGCCTACGCCGTCAGCTACAATCGGCCCCTTGTAACGCGTGACGGCACCGGTACCTTCTCTGAAGGAGGAGACTCCCCGTTCACGGCCGAGATTGCCGCTATCTATTGGCTCGAGCAGAACGGGTACGATGTCTCTTACATTTCTGGAATAGATGCTGCGACGAACGGCTCGTTATTGCTCAATCATAAAGTCTTTATGGACGCGGGGCATGACGAGTATTGGACCGAAGCTCAGCGCGCCAACGTCGAGGCCGCAGCGCACGCCGGCGTGAACCTTGCGTTTCTCACAGCCAACGAGATCTTTTGGAAAACGAGGTTAGCGCCTAGCATCGACGGCAGCGGGACAGCCAATCGTACGCTGATTAGCTACAAGGACACGCACGCAAATGCGCTGATTGATCCGTCAGGACAGGCAACCGGAAACTTCTCCGACCCGCGGTTCGGGGCGCCTCTTCCATCGAATCAGCTGACCGGTACATTGTTCGCGGTCAACGCGTTTCGCTACGATACGATCACGATACCGTACCCCATGACTCAATTGCGCTTCTGGCGCAATACGACCGTCGCGCAAACCTCACCCGGGCAGACAGCCTCGCTCGTGCCGGGCCTGTTAGGCGTTGAGTGGGATATTGCGCCTGACAACGGATTTCGCCCGGCTGGATTGATCAGCGTCTCATCTTCGACGATCAATGTGGACGGAAAGTATCTGCTTGATTATGGCAACACGTTCGGAGCAGGCACGGCGACCCACAATCTGGTCTTGCATCGGGATCCCGTCAGCGGCGCACTGATATTCTCGGCCGGTTCGATCAACTGGCCGTGGGGGCTTGCTAGCGACCACGACGGACCAGCGACCCCGGTAGATCCTAATGTCCAGCAGGCGATGGTTAACCTTTTCGCCGACATGGGCGTTCAGCCGGGGACGCTGCAGGCGAACCTGACGGCCGCGATTCGGTCGACCGACATTACGGCGCCGACTTCTAGTATCGCCAATCTCTCCGCCGCCAGCGTTGCCGAGGGGCAATCGGTTACGGTGACGGGGGCGGCCACTGATGCGGGTGGAAAGATTGCTGGCGTCGAAATTTCCACGGATGGTGGAACGAGCTGGCATCCAGCGAATAGCAATGTCGGCGCGGCGAACGTCACGTGGTCATATACGTTCGTTACAGGCGCGCAGGGGACATACCGTCTCAAGACCAGGGCGGTCGACGACAGCCTGAATCTGGAAACACCTGGTGCGGGTACGACCTATACGGTCACGCCGTCTTCCAACCTGACGCTCTTCAGTCCGACCGACACGCCTGCGGTGATCTCGAGCAGTGATTCCGGCGCAGTTGAGGTCGGCGTCAAATTCATCCCCGCAGTGTCGGGCAAAATCACCGGCATTCGTTTCTACAAGGCGTCTGATAATACCGGCACCCACATCGGTGACCTCTGGAGCTCCAACGGGACGCTGCTTGCGAGCGCCACGTTTAGCAACGAAACGGCGAGTGGATGGCAGCAGGTTGATTTCGCAACGCCTGTCAATGTGCAGGCGGGTGTCACGTATGTTGCTTCCTATCACACGAACACCGGCCACTATTCCTCGACGGACTACTACTTCATCGACTATGACGGTGTTACCAAAGGCGCGCTCACCGCCCCCGGAAACAGCCTCAACGGCGTCTATGCCTATGGCAGTAGCCCGGTCTTCCCCAGCAACGCCTCCAATATCAAGGCCGCGAATTACTGGGTGGACGTTGTCTTCAACGATTCAGGCTCAACCTCGCCCCAAGCCAATGCGGACAGCGGCTTCACAGTTAGCCAGAATGGGGTGCTGAATATTGCGGCTGCAACGCTGCTCGCGAACGACACCAACGCATCCGGGTTGGCTTTCTCGATCACCGGCGTCAGCAACGCTTCCAATGGCAGCGTAAGCTACAATTCGCAGAACCAGACCGTGACCTTCACGCCCAGCGCTGGCTATGCCGGCGCGGCGAGCTTCACCTACACGATCACGGACACCAGCGGCCAGAGCGGGTCCGGCCAGGTGTCGCTCAAGGTCAACTATCCGGCCTCGGCGCAGAGCCTGTTCGGCACCAAT